>JBFLVI010000001.1:0-178788 GCA_040758635.1 Bacillota bacterium
AGTGGAAGGCTAACACGGAAAAACGGCAGAAGGAGGTGAATAGTGCCGATACCCGGGTAAATGCAGCTTAAAACGGAGTGATCTTATCTGCCAGAGGGAATTTACACCAGAATTCGGACTTGACCTTGTGTGAAAGAGTTGAGTTTTTAAATTTTTTAAATAATGTGACTTTGTAGCATTGTGTGAGAAAAGGCTGAGTTCTGTTGTTTTTTGGTGGATTGGCGATTGCTATTCTCGGTCTCCTTGCGGGGAGTTTTCTCAGTGTGGTTATCTACCGGCTGCCGCGGAGGGAAAGCATCATCCGGCCGGCGTCGCACTGTCCGGCGTGCGGGGCGCGGCTGGCCTGGTATGATCTGATACCGGTTCTAAGTTACCTGCTTTTGCGCGGAAGATGCCGCCATTGCGGGGGGCGGATAAGTTTCCGTTACCCCGCGGTGGAAGTTTTGACGGCGGCCCTTTTCGTAACGGTTTACGCGGTGCTGGCCGGGCAGATCAAAGGCGGGGCCTTCCCTGACGGGGCGCGTTTCGGCTGGGTTTTAGCCAAAACTCTCTTCTTTACGGCTGGACTCATCGCGGCGGCCTTCATTGACGTAGAGCACCGGATTATCCCCAACCGGCTAATTTTGGGGCTCCTGGCGGGAGCAGCGGTGCTGGTGCCGCTGGCTGGCGATCTGAGGCTTGAGCATGCTGCTTTAGGAGGTTTGGCTGCCGGCAGTGCTCTTCTGCTGCTCTCTGCGGTGACGCGGGGCGGGATGGGCGGCGGCGATATAAAGTTCGCGGCGGCTGCGGGGCTTTACTTAGGCTGGCCGCTGGCGATGATAGGGCTTTTCTTGGGCGCGCTCTTAGGAGCGTTTGTTGGGTTGACGATGATTCTGTTGAAGAAAAAGACGCGGAAGGATTATATCCCGTTCGGGCCTTACCTTGCCGCCGGCTTCTTTATCGCGATGCTGTGGGGTGAGGAGCTTATCCGGCTTTACCGGACGCTGGTCGGGTTGTAGCTGTGGGGATAGACTTTCGGAGCCGGTTCACAGTTCACGGTTCGGGCTCAAGCTGATGGAGCTTTGGGGTCCGTTCGAGTGCTTGGGCATCGGCCTTGGATAGACGTTGAACCCTGAACGCCGAACGAAAAAGGAGTGACCTGCGATGAAAAAATCTTTGGAAAACTATGGTGACCTCAAATTGACAGAAAAGCGGATCAGCTATCTCTTGGGAGCACGGTTGTGAGAAATAGACAGGGTCAAAGCTGCGATGAAAAAACAGGACAAGATCAGGAAGAAGCATCCTGCACCTGAAGGTTGGGATAGCGCTTTCATTATTAGAAAATGGCGGGAAAGCCGGTGAGCGTATTAGACGCTTCGGTAATACTAAAGTGGTTTGTAGCAGAACGGACACGAAAGGTCTGTCAGTATAAGGTTGAACGATGTTCAGGGAAGGCGAGCGCTGTGGATGAGGTAAGGGAGGCAACTTTACAGTACGAAACGCCAAGGGCTAGGCCGCCGGGCCGGATGAGCTTTGAGGAGTTCTTAACCTGGGGTGACGAGGACACCTGGGCGGAGTGGGTGGACGGGGAGGTTGTGGTTTTGACACCAGCTTCGGTAAGGCATCAAGAGATCAAAGGCTTCCTTTGTAGCCTGATAAGCGAGTTTTTGCCCCCATTACCGGCTGGGTGGCTAAGTATTGAATTGCTCCCTTCCTGGTCCGCTTGCCTGAGCCTTTGTGCCGGGGCCGGGAACCGGACATCCTTTATATAAGTAATGAGAGAATGTCGCTGCTCAAGGAAACCTACTGCGACGGGGCGCCCGACCTGATAGTTGAAATAACCTCTCCGGAGAGCCTGGCGCGGGACCGGGGCGAAAAGTATGTGGAGTACGAGGCCACCGGGGTGCGAGAATACTGGCTGGTTGATCCCGACCGGCAGTAGGCCGAGTTCTACCGGCTGGGGGGAAACAGGCGCTACAGGAGCATACCTCCTGATGAGCGGGGTATTTTCACCTCGCAGGTTTTGCCGGGCTTCCGGTTAAAGGTAGACTGGCTGTGGGAAGAAAGATTGCCCTCGGTGGTTGCGTGCCTGAAGGAGATGGGTGTGATTGAAAATAATCAAATAAAGACACAAAGGCTCAAAGAATAGCGAACGAAAATGAAATTGGGGAAAATAATACTCAATAAGGAGATAGAATAAATCTTTGCGGCTTTGTGTGAGAAAATTGGATTCTATGTTTTTGCTTGCGTAGGGTTTCGGATTGGGGAAGAAAAGTATGCGGGGCAGAAGCAAGAGGAGAAGCTTACCAGACACAGAAGCGGGGCTTACCCTGACCGAAGTCATACTTGTAGTAGTCATCATCGGCGTTTTGGCGACCGTTGCCACGCTTGGGTTCAACCGGGCCGTCGCCCATTGGGAACTGCTGACCGCGGCGCGGACGCTGGTGAGTGATATACGCGAGACGAGGGATGAAGCGTTAAGCTCCGGCGAAGGAGCACAGGTATGGTTTTACAGGGAGTGGGACTACTACGAGCGTCGTCGCGGCGGGGCAGTTAAGGAGGAGGTTTACCTGCCAGACCGGGTTACGTTTGCTTTTATTAACGGTTTTCATAAGTTGGAGCCGTCCCCGGTGGCGTCGGCGGTTTATGAACTTCATTTTGCGCCTTCGGGAAACCCATCGGTGACCGGAACGGTTTACGTAAAGAATACCATGGATGAATACCGAAAAGTTGTAGTAAGGCCGGTTACTGGTCGGGTCAGGTTGGAGTAATATGAAGAACGAAAGAAAGATTTTTTCGGTGGGCGAGATGCGTTTCTGGCAAAAGGAAAACGGTTTAACCCTTGTCGAGGTTCTGGTTGCGGCGGTGATTTTGGGGATCATCGCGGTGGGGCTTTTTGCTACCTTTGATGTGGGTGCCCGGCTGGCGGCGGCGGCGCGGGAGCAGGTAAAAGCAGTCAACCTGGCGCGGGAGAAGATGGAGGAGCTGCGGGCGGTGTCTTACGACGGCCTCGACGACAAATCCGTGGCGGAGGAGGCGTACTTTGAGCCCACCGTTCCTGGATTCACCTACCGGGTTTCGGTGACCGACAGCGGTGCTAATATAAAGACGGTGACCGTCGCTGTCTACTACCGGGTAACTGGGACGTCAAAAGAGGTCAACCTGACGATGGAGCGTGCCAAAGTATGAGGCGTTCTCTTGGCGAAAAAGGGCTTACTTTGGTAGAGGCGCTGGCAGCGGCAACACTGATGTCCCTAATTATTATCGGTTCGCTTCTCCTGTACGAGCGGGGAGTACGCACTTGGAGTTGGACGGAACAAGAGGCCGAAGTGGTGGACAACCTCAGGATCGCGGTGGATAAGATTGTTTACGAGCTTAGGGGCGCAACGGACATTATGAATCCAGAGGTTGGGCCAAGCGGAGGTACTCTTCTGGAGTTTAAAGATGCGTCGGAAGCAACGGTCAAGTACTACCTACATAATAAGGCACTTAGACGGAACGAGAACAATCAACCAGTAACAACCGAGGTAGTTGCAGCGGTCTATTTCTCGCGTGACGCTCCGAGGCCGGCGCTGGTGAGAATCGAACTCTGGGGCAAAGGGCAGGGAACCCACGAGGTATCGGTACGTACGATGGCTTATGCGGCCAATCTTCAGTAGCTGCGGGTAAGCACGCGAAACGTTTCAGTCCGATGAAAAGGGGGAATGGGAAGATGCGGCGAAACGAACAGGGACAGGCGCTTCTCGTGGTGCTGATGGTGATGGCGCTGCTCGTTATTCTGGGTACGGCGACGCTGACCCTTGCCCATCACAGCAAGATTGCGGCCACCCGAGAGTCGGAAAGGGAGCAGGCTTATTACGGCGGATACGAGGCTGAGCAAGCCTTATTAGCTGCGAACTCAGGGATAGAGCGGGCGATCGGGAAGCTGAAGATCGACCCGCTGTGGCCGGATGGAACCAATCAGTGTCCTAAGGAAATGGACGGCGATGAGGCGGAAGGGCCCTGCGGCCAGGGGACGGTAGAAGAGGTGAAGATAAACAGAAGCTCGGTCACGGCGACGGGCGTTGACGTAACGATTACCAGCACCGGAAAATGCGGCAGCGCCGTAAGGAAGGTCCAGGCCGAGGTGAGGGTAAGCTACGACCCGTTCATGTGTGCTGCCGGGATCACGAACAAGGGCGGCGTGCACATAGCCGGGCAGGATGCTGTTGATCTGATCATTTATAACACTCCGTGGGATTACGATCCTACTATAGGGTCTATTGGTTACCCGACAAATCTGGTCTTCCGCGGCGGGAGCGGCGGGTCGCCGAGTACGTTAACTCTTTATAGAAAAAGCTATTCGGAAAACGAAGTGGTTTATGGGAACGTTTACGCTGGTGGTAATGTTAGTATTATGTCACCAAATGATGATGGAGTGGTTGTAACTGGCGATGTAAGTGCAAAGGGAACGATTAGCGGAGAGGTTTATGTGAGTGGCAACTGCTACCAAAACGCTGGCATAAAGTTCCCGGATTTTCCTTCAGGGATTGATCCGACAAACGAGGTTATCAATTACTATATAGAGGTCGCCCAAAGTTACGGAGGTGACCACTATTTTGACGGAGATCATAGCTTTACCTTAGACGAATTTCAAAATATGAACGGGGTGTACTTCGTTAATGGGAAAGCGACGATGATTCAAGGCGGTTGTGACTGTGAGGCATATACTGGTCGGGCGACGATTGTTGCAAAAAGTATCGAAATAGACGGAGTAAAACTAATAGCGGCTCCAGGTAATAACGTGCGCGGATTGGTTTCACTCGAGAATATGGGTGTGGAAGGTTCTTGGGGTCACACCGATAGGTCCAAGCATGTCATAATTCTTTGCGGCGGTACGCTTAACCTTCATCCGTCGTATTTGAACGCCATTTGCGGTGCCGTGGCAACCCGCGGGATGATAATGTCACTCCTGGGGGACGAATATTGCACGCACTACCTCAGGTACCGAGAAGACCTTTTCCTTCTTTATCCGCCGGGGATGCCGTATGAGGTCAAGGTTCAATCCTGGAGGCAGTTGTAACAGTTAGACGGTTCACGGTTCAACCGTTCGAAAGTTCGAAAGTTGAACAGTTTAACAGTTCAATAGTTTATTGGACCCATAAGGTCTATCATCTTAAGCCCAACTTCGAACTTCGAACGGACCCTGAAGTCCGTCAGCTTGAGCTTTAACGTCGAACGGACCCCAAAGTCCGTCAGTTTGAGCATAACCTCGAACTGACCCAAGAGGTCCGTCAGCTTAAGCTCTAACGTCGAACGCAGAACGGACCCTGAAGGTCCATCACTTTTAGCTTTAACTTTGAACGAGAAAGGGGTCGTGAGGTTGCCTTGGCGGTTAAGCGGACTAAGTGATTCTTTGTGCGGCGCGGGAGCGGTGACGCGGGAACTGAAACGCTGGCACCGGCGGCTCTTACCCCGGAAGACGGTGCTGGCCGGGGTGGATATCGGGACCCGCGAGATCAGGGTGGCGAAGGCAAGGGCAACCGGTGTAGGAATTGAAATTGCGGCCGTCGGCCGGTTTCCGACGCCGCCCGACGCTTTTACAAACGGGGTGCGATCCGAGCAACTGGCACTGGCGTTGAAACAGGCGGTGCAAAGCGCCGGAACGGAGATTGAAGAGGCCGTTACTACCATCGGTGGAGACAAGCTTATCGTCCGGCACGTCCGGATGCCGGTGATGCCGGATAAAGAGCTTGACCAGGCGGTCCGGTGGGAGGCGTCGCGGCACATTCCGGTTCCGCTCGAAGAGCTGGTGTTGCGCCACATCAAGCTGGGGGAAGCGGGAACGGAAAAAACGCGGCAGTTGCATGTGCTGTTAGTTGCCGCACCGCTGAGGACTGTGCATGATTATTATAACCTTTTCCAGCAGGCGGGCTTGCGGCTGGCGGCGATCGACCTGCCGGCCGTTGCGCTGTGGCGGGTTTTCGCGGGCAGTTACAAAGTGCCGCCGGTTGGCACGATGGCCGTCCTGAATATCGGCGCTGCCGTCACCCATTTTGTGGTGCTGCAGGATGGAAGACTGGCACTCACCCGGAACATTATGGTCGGCGGGGACGCGGTGACCGAGGCGCTGGCCAAGACCTATGGCGTCGAGTTTTCGATCGCCCAGCGGATGAAGGAGGAAGAGGGAGAAATCCTGGTGGCGCTGGGGGAACTCGCCGCGACAACCGAGCCGGCTCAGGTACAGATCGATTTTGCCATCCGGGCGGGGATGGGCGAGTTGGTGCGGGAGATAAAGCGGAGCCTCGGCTGGTACCAGTCACAGAGCAGGGAGAACCCGGTCCAGCGGGCGATCCTGTGCGGCGGCGGCGCAAAACTGAGGGGAATCAGTGCTTACCTGACCGAAGAACTTGGGCTACCGGTAGATATGAGCATGCCGGGGGTGAGGGTCCAAACCAATGGATCCGGCGAGGGCTACGACCCGAGTCTGGCCCTGGCAATCGGGCTGGCGGTCCGGGAGGTGGTGGGCTGATGTACAGGGTCAACCTGCTGCCTCCGGAGCTGGTATTCGAATCCGAAAAACCGCAGCGGCGGACCAGGCCGCTCGGTCTGCTGATAATGCTTGGCACCATAGGATGCGTTGTCTACGCCGCCTTTGTTTTCTGGTTTTTCCTGAGTCGCGCCCAGTTGGAAGAAAAAAGGCAGGCCCTGGCGGCCCTTGAACCCCAAATTCAACAGGTCGAGGCCCTGCAGAACAGGGCCGTTGCGCTGCAAGCACGCACGGCGGCCTGGCAGGAGGTTCTGGTAGAGCGGCGGACGCACTATCCGGCGTTGGCCGACCTGCAGCGCTTCCTCCCGGCGGACATGTGGCTCACGCGGGTGGAAGTTGCCCGGCCGGAGCCGCAAGTGTCCGAAAGCGCTCCTCAGCAGGGAGCAGTTGAAAACCGGCAGGCACAGGCACCGCCGCCCCCGGCCTTTCCGAGACCCACGCGGGTGGTTATCGAGGGCGGAACCGGTTCTTTAGCTTCAGTCGGGGTTTACATCAATAAGCTCTGCCGCCTGCCCTATTTCACGAACGTAGTGCTGAAAGAAGTCCGGGAAGTAAGGACCGCGGGGCAGCCAGGCGCCATCGTTTTCACCATCGAGGCAGGGCTTAAAGAAGGAGGCGGCAGGTGATGTGGCGGCGGCTCAGCCAGCGGGAGCGGGTTTTGGTTTCGTTGTTGGCAGCAATTGTGGTTTTCTACCTCTTATTATGGGTATATGTGCTGCAGCCCCAGATAAAGGCCTTTAGCGACCTGCGCCGCGAATTGGCAATGGCTACCGTCCGACTTGAGAAGGGACGCGATGTCGCCCGCTCCCTTGAGCGGCAGCGGCTGGCCGTGGCGGAAGCGGAGAAGCAGTTCGCACGAGTGGCGACGCGTTTCGAGCACGATCTCCGGGATGGGGCGGTCCTGGTTGATATCGGTTTTGAAGCGGCGCGCCAGGGTGTGGCAGTAACCCTCGTCCGCCCTGCTGCGGTAATCCAGAAGGAACATTACCTGGAGTTGCCTTTCGAGTTTGTTGTGCGCGGGGATTACCTGCGGGTGCTGGAGTTTATTCGTAAGGTTGAAAACCTGAGCAATCTCTCCGAAATACGGCGGCTGGAAGTGAAGGCGCTCGCGCTTGCGGAGAACCCCTCTGCTTCACCGTTGCAAGCCGACGGGCGGGTGCAAGCCAACCTCACGCTGGTGCTCTACATGGCCCCCACGCCGGAAAACAAGCTTCAACTCGAGGCGCTGGCCGAATGGGTTGTAGGCCGGTATAACGCCTATCAGGCCCAGAACAGGACGCTCCCGCACCCCGGACTGACCGGTGCTGGGCCGGTCTGGTAGCCGGCTGATGCCCGTTCGCAGGACGGCTGTTTCGGGTTTTCCGGTCGCCTGAAACTGATGGAAGTCGGAAGCGAGTTGTAGCGGCACCTGATAGACCGTCCGGTCGCGGGCAAGGAGTGCGGATGAATTGGTGTTCGGAATGCCGGCAGTGAGCCGGTTTTATCTTCTCTTGTCGGAGGAATGAAAATGCGCTGAAGGAAAACAGGGAAAGATAGAGTAAAAAGTTATAGCAATTGGGAAAGGTTCAGGCTTAAGGTGATAGATCTTAAAGGTCAGTTCGACGTTCGAACTTAAGCTGATGGACCTCTGCGGTCAGTTCGAAGTTCGAAGTTCAACCGAAGTTTGACGTAGAACGTAGACGGACCACAAAGGTCCATCCACCTAAGGTTTAACGTAGAACGACTGAAGGAGTGGGCTTTTTGTTGGACAAAGGCGTTTTGAAGGAGGTTCTGGATGCCGCTTTGGTGCGCGGCGGAGATTTCGCCGATATTTTCGTCGAGGAACGGGAGAGCACGTTTATCAGCCTTGAAGACGGCCGTGTCGAACGGGTGCAGTTGGGATTGGACAACGGGGCGGGCGTGCGCGTCCTGTCCGGGGAAAGCACGGCTTATGCCTATACCAATGATTTGAGCCGCGAAGGGCTGCTGCGGGCGGCGGACACTGCAGCCCGCGCCGTTGGGGGGAAACCTGGGGTAAAAGTGTACGATCTGACCGCAGGGACCCCGCCCCTTCAGCCCGCTGCGGACGGAGTCCCGTTAGAGGAGAAGGTGGCCACGGTTACAACCGCGGACAGGGCGGCGCGGCAGACAGACCGGTCTGTGAAACAGGTGATGGCCAGTTACGGCGACGTAACCCAGCGGGTGCAGGTAGCCAACAGCGAAGGGATTTTCGTCGAGGACCACCGGACCCGCATTCGTTTCACGGTGCAGGCGGTGGCGTCGGAAGGAGCGGTGATCCAGACCGGGTTTGAGTCCCTGGGCAGCACGGCGAGTTTTGAGGACACTTTCCGGGAATCACCGGCGGAACAGGTGGCGCAGGTGGCGGCGCGGCGGGCGGCGGCGCTGGTCCAGGCGCCCCCGGCTCCGGCGGGGCGGATGCCCGTGGTACTGGCCGCGGAGGCAGGCGGGACCATGGTTCACGAGGCGTGCGGCCACGGCCTGGAAGCGGATCTCGTACAGAAGGGGCTTTCCGTTTACGCGGGAAAGCAGGGTGAGGCCGTGGCTGCTCCTGAGGTAACGGTTGTTGACGATGCCACCCTGCCCGGAAAGTACGGCTCGTACCATTTTGACGACGAGGGTGTCCGGGCCCGCCCGGTAGTACTGATCAAGGACGGAGAGCTTGCCGACTTTTTGTACGACCGGCGGACGGCCGCCAAAGAAGGACGGGAATCCAACGGCCACGGCCGCCGGGAGTCTTACCAGCATAAGCCGATCCCGCGCATGGCCAACACTTACATCACCCCCGGGAAGGTCCCGCCGGAGGAGATCATCCGGGAGGTAAAGAGCGGGTTCCTGGTGAAAAAGATGGGCGGCGGGCAGGTCAACACCACCAACGGGGATTTCGTTTTCGAAGTCGCGGAAGGTTACGTCATTGAGGAAGGCGACGTCGGGGCGCTGGTCCGGGGGGCCACCCTTACCGGCAACGGTCCGGAAGTACTTAGAAAAGTGGCCATGGTCGGCCGGGACCAGGGGTTCACCGTAGGAACCTGCGGAAAAGACGGACAGGGGGTGCCGGTGAGCGATGCCCAGCCTACCCTGCTCGTGCCGGAGTTGATCATTGGAGGGACTGGGAGGCGGTAAGGTTGACGGAGGAGCTTCTTGCAGTAGCAGAGGCAGCGGTTACGCAAGGCATGCGGCAGGGGGCCGACGGGGTGGAGGCCTATGCCAGTGTAGGGCGCCAATTGAGCGTGGAGGTGCGGCATGGGAAGGTCGAGACCTTGAAGCAAGCCGAGGATAAAGGTATCGGCGTGCGACTGCTTAAAGGGCAACAGGTCGGGTTTGCCTTCGGAACCGAACTCTCCAGGGCCGGGATTAAAGACGTGGTGCGCCGCGCCCTGGCGGCGGCGGTTTACACGGGGGCCGATACCCACCGGCGCCTCCCGGAACCGGCGGAAACTTATGCGGCGATGGAGCTTTACGACCAGGAAATCGCCGCGGTGCCGGTGGAGGAAAAGATAGCCCTGGCCAAAAGGATGGAAGAAGCAGCGCTCGGCTTCGATTCGCGCGTAAAGGTCATCGAGAGCTCTACTTACCACGAAGGAAGCGGCGAGGTGGCGATCGTTAACTCACAGGGGATCAGCGCTTCCTGCCGGAGTGCAGTCTGTGGGCTATATATCAGCCTGGCCGCCCAGCAGGACGGTCAAAGTGAAACGGGCTACGCCCTCTGGTACGGACGCCGCTACCGGGAGCTGGCGCCCGAGGACTTGGGGCGGGAGGCGGCGGCGCGGGCGGTTAAGCTGCTCGGGGCCCGGGCGATCGGAACTTGCACCGTGCCCGTGGTCTTTGATCCTTATGTTGCGGTTGATATTATCGGGCTTCTGGGTCCGGCACTGACGGCGGAAGCGGTACAGCGGGGCCGGTCGCTGTTTGCCGGCAAGGTGGGCGAGCAGGTGGCGGCGCCAGGCGTCACCCTGGTTGACGACGGCACCTATCCGTCCGGAGTTCGTACGGCCCCTTTCGACGGAGAGGGGGTTCCGGCGCAGCGGACGGTCCTGATTGAAGACGGCGTACTTAAGGGGTATCTTTACGATACCTACACCGCGCACCGGGAAGGGAAAAGGTCCACCGGGAACGCAGTGCGGGGCAGCTTCAAGAGCACGCCGACGGTGGGCACAAGTAACTTTTACCTTGAGCCGGGCCCTTGTTCCCCGGCGGAGCTGGTCGGGGAGGTGGAGCAGGGTTTCTACGTCTTGGAGGTGCTGGGAATGCATACCGCCAACCCCATTTCCGGAGATTTTTCCGTCGGCGCGGTGGGAATCTGGATCAAACACGGTGTGCTGGCGCGTCCGGTGCGGGGGGTGGTGATCGCCGGCAACATCAAAGAACTGCTCACCAGTATCGACGCGGTTGGGAACGACCTGCGTTTCTTCGGCGGCCGGGGGGCGCCGACCTTCCGGGTAACGGGACTGAAGGTGAGCGGGGATTAGGCTGAAACTGATTGACCTTTAGGGTCAGTTCGAAGCTCAACAGTTTGAAGTTATGAGAATGCCGAATCCAGTCTTTAAGTCCTTACTTAAATAAAACGTTGAATGTTGAACGTTAGAGGGAGAGAGAAATGAAGATACTGGTCTTGCACGGGCCGAACCTGAACCTCCTGGGGAAAAGAGAACCGGACGTCTACGGGAGGGACTCACTAACGGCGATTGATGCGGCGCTGCAGGCATTGGGCCGCGAACTCGGGGTGGCGGTCGAGTGTTTCCAATCGAACCACGAGGGAGAGTTAATTGACAAGTTGCACCAGACCGACGCCCAGGCGGTGGTGATAAATCCCGGCGCTTTCACGCATTACAGCATTGCGCTCCGGGACGCGGTGGCCGCCGTAGGTATACCGGCGGTGGAGATTCACCTGTCAAACATCCACGCCCGGGAAGAGTTCCGGCGCCATTCGGTGATTGCCCCGGTGGCCGCCGGGCAGGTGAGCGGTTTCGGGCCGGAGAGTTACCTTCTCGGCCTGCGGGCGGCCGTACACCTGGCGCGGACTCAGTCGTCCCGACACTCAGTGTAAACTTCAGGCTTTGAAACACTTCTTTGCCTAAGAAATTCTTTTTCTTCGAAGCTCAAAAGCTACATTGAGTATCGGGTCGGTCGTCGGACTCGTAGGAAAACGCCTATAGTGTTTCCCCTTTAAATAAAAGAGGGAGAGCGTTGAGCGAGCGACTGGTGAAACTACGCTCCAAGTTGGATGCTGCAGGAATAGAAGGTTTTCTGATTACCAACCCTGAAAACCGGTATTACCTTTCGGGGTTCACCGGTACAAGCGGGTTTCTGCTGGTCACATCCCGGGAGTCTGTCCTGGTGACCGACGGTCGCTACACGGAACAGGCGCGGGCGGAGTGCCCGAAACTCGAAGTGGTGGAGGCCAAACGCCCGTGGCCGGACGGGGTCATCAGGGTGGTGCGGGAGGCCGGTCTGCGGTCCTTGGGAGCGGAGTCCGGACACCTGAGTTACGCGCGGTGGCAGGAACTGGTTAACGGTCTGGACGGCACCGTGCTGGTTCCCGTGCGCAACCTGGTGGAAGAATTGCGAATGGTAAAAGAGCCGGGCGAAATCGCCTTGATCAGGGAAGCGGTGCGGCTGGTGGACGCGGTATTCGCTGATTGCTTGCCGGGGCTGCGGGCGGGAGTCAGGGAACGGGAATGGGCGCTGGAACTGGAGTTTGCCCTGCGCCGCAGAGGTGCGGAAAGGGCGGCGTTCGATTTCATCGTTGCCTCGGGCTGGCGGTCGGCGCTCCCGCACGGGGTGGCCACGGAGAAGGTTATCCAACCGGGCGAACTGGTGGTTATTGATTGCGGAGGGGTGCTGCAGCGGTACTGTGCCGACTTCACCCGAACAGTGGTGACAGGAGCGGCCGCCGGCTGGCAGGAGGAGGTTTACCGGGCGGTGCTTGCGGCGCAGAAGGCTGCCATCGCTGCCGTTCGCCCGGGAGCGGCCGCCGGGGAAGTGGACCGGGCGGCGCGGACGGTCCTGGCGGAGTATGGGTATGCCGAGGCCTTTGTCCACAGCACGGGACATGGTCTGGGGCTTGCAGTCCACGAGGAGCCGCGCCTCGCCGAGGGAGTCGAGGCGATACTCGAGCCGGGAATGGTGGTAACCGTAGAACCCGGAGTCTACCTCCCCGGGAGGGGAGGCGTTCGGATTGAAGACGTGGTGGTGGTTACCGACCACGGTGCTGAGGTGCTGACGGCGACGCCGAAGGACGTTTTGCCGGTGGTCGGGTAAAAAATAGAAAGCACGCTGAACAACGGGAGGGGAGAATTTGATTTCCACCAACGATTTCCGCACGGGTTTGACGATTGAGCTGGACGGAGATGTTTACCAGGTGCTCGAGTTTCTCCACGTGAAGCCGGGGAAGGGTTCACCGTTCGTCCGTTCGAAGCTTCGGAATCTGCGGACCGGAGCTGTGATCGAGCGGACGTTCAACGCGGGGGAGAAAGTACCGCGGGCGCACCTGGAACGGCGGGCGACGCAGTATCTGTATAGTGACGGCGATAATTATTATTTCATGGATATGGAGAGTTTTGAGCAGGTTCCCCTGGGGCCGAAAGAGTTGGGCGACGCGGTGAAGTTCCTGAAAGAGAATATGGAGGTCTTCGTGCTTTCATACCAGGACAAGGTTCTCGGCGTAGAGCTTCCCAACACGGTGGAATTGCAGGTGGTGGAGACCACGCCCGGCGTCAAGGGTGATACGGCTGCCGGTGGTTCCAAGCCCGCGAAGCTTGAAACCGGCCTGGTGGTTCAGGTGCCGCTTTTTATTGAAGAGGGCGACGTGCTTCAGATCGACACCCGCACCGGCGAGTATCTCAAACGGGCATAGGCGGTTTTGCGTTCGAGCTTAGGCTGATGGACCTGCAGGGTCCGTTCGACGTTGAAGCTCAGGCGGACGGACCTTTAAGGTCCGTTCTGTGTTCGGCGTTCGACGTTCGGCTTAAGGTGATGGACCTTTAAGGTCGGTTCACAGTTCACAGTTCGGGTTCAGGCTGATGGACCTTTGGGGTCGGTTCACGGTTCGGTTTAAGTTACACCTGAGTACCGGGCTGTTTGCGGCAAAAACGCCACCTCCAGCTTTCACTTCTCGCCTCCCAAATGGAACGCTGCGGCCTGTCTGCTTTCCTTGTTTAAGTTTGTTACGGTATGGACATAACTAATAAAAGCGTTGGCGCAAGGTTGGGTTGGGAGGTTTGGGAAAATGGCTGATTTGCGCGCCCGGGTAGCTTACATCAGGGGGCTCCTTTCCGGTTTCGACGGCAACGGTGATTCGAAAGAGGCCTACCTCCTCAAGGAGATGGTCCAGGTGCTCGACGAATTGTCGGAGGAGCTTGCGGCCGTGAGGGAAGTACAGGAGGACCTCGAGGAGTACGTGCAGGCGCTGGACGAAGACCTCTACGTCTTGGAGACGGCGATCTTCGAGGACGAGGAAACGGAACTGGAGGCCGGGGGAATGCCCGCCGAAACCGTCCAGGTGGCCGAAGGGGCCGACGGGGAGGCTTCGCCGGCAGCAAACACCGGGGAGCAACGGGGAGAAGACTTTTAAAGATTGAAAGCAGACCTTTAAACGGAGGGGTCCGGAAGGAGGGCCCCTTTGGTTTTTCCTGGAGACCGCTGCAAAACTTCGCCTGGCTTTGTCAGCCGGTCGGGTCCGGGTGCTCACGTACCCCCAAGTACGCTCCGCCCCGTCTCCTCCCGGCTTTCGCGCCATGCTCGTTTTTCGCAGTCTCCAGGCTTTTCGCTAAAACTATCGTGCTGTAGATAGATGAGCTTATTTCTCGAAAGGTTAGAGTTTTGCAACACTCTCCTAGTTGGAATAAACTGCAAATCCCGGCATAACCTTATTGCGAGGAGGGACAAACTCTTGAACGCAAAGGAATTCTGCTGTCGGGAGGGTTTGCTCCGGTTTTTTCCGGCAACAATCAGAAAGGTGCTGGAACCGCTTCCGGTCTGGGAAGAGATCGAAGAGGTACGGCTGAGAGCGGGAAGGCCGCTGCTCCTGCGGTTAACGCGGGGCGACGCGTTCGTCTCCCCGGAGGGGGCTCTTGTTAACCGTCCGGAAAAGAGTTATCTGGTTACGTTTGAGGAAATCAGCCGGACGGTAAATGCCGCCACCAACGCTTCGGTTTACGCCTTTGAAGAAGAAATGCGGCACGGCTACCTGACGCTGCCCGGAGGGCACCGCCTCGGGCTGTCCGGGCGAACGGTGATCGAAAGGGGAGCCATACGGAGATTTAGATACATCACCGGCCTCAACGTCCGGGTTGCCCGGGAAGTGCGCGGGGCGGCCGGCACCGTCCTGCCGTACGTCCTTTCGGGCGCGCCGCCGCGCGTCTGCCACACCCTGATCGTCTCGCCGCCGCGTTCGGGGAAAACCACGCTGTTGCGGGACCTTGTTCGCCAGTTGTCCAACGGGAAAGCGGGGCTTAATTTTCCCGGCGCCACGGTGGGACTGGTGGACGAGCGCTCCGAGGTTGCGGCCTGTTTTCAGGGGGTGCCCCAACTGGATGTGGGCGTTCGCACAGACGTTCTCGATGCTTGTCCCAAGGCCGAAGGGATCAGGCTTCTGGTCCGGGCTTTCGGCCCCGACGTGGTGGCAACCGATGAAATCGGCCGGGCTGAAGATGCCCGAGCTATAGAAGACGCTTTGAACGCGGGAGTGAAGGTGGTGGCCACGGCCCATGCGCGGACCTTGGAAGAGTTGCAAAAGCGCCCCTTTTTTCGTTACCTTTTCGGCCTCGGGGTAATCGAGCGGTTTGTTTTACTGGCGCGGCGGACGAAGCCGGGTGAAGTGGCGGCCGTTTTAGACGGCGCACGGAAACCGGCGGTGCCGATCGTCGGCTGTCAGTTGCCGGAAGGAAAGATCCAAACTTTGATCATTCGAAGTTGAAGCTTAGGCGGATGGTTTATGGGGGTCCGTTCGACATTCAACGTTCGACGTTCGACGTTGAAATAAAAACAGGATCGGGGGCTGTTCCAAATTCTCTTTCTTCTGGCTTTTGGATTCTGACCCTATACCCGGTCAGGAGGCGAAAGTGTGCTCAAAGCACTCGGCGCAGGGATGGTGATTTTTGCGGGAAGCCTTGCCGGTTTCCAGGCCGGTGAGCTTTACGCCCGGCGCCCGCGGGAGCTTAAAGCCCTGGTGGGGGCGCTCCAGTTGCTGCAAACGCAGATCGGCTATGCTGCAACGCCGCTCCGGGAGGCCCTGCTTGCGGTGGCCGAGCAGGCAAGTTCGAGGGTAGCACATTTTTTCCGGAGCGCCGCCCGCCATCTGGATGTGCAGGGCGGGTGTACGGCGGCCGAAGCGTGGGAGAAGGCAATCCAGGACGTGGCTGCGGGTACGGCGCTGCGCGAAGAAGATTTCGGTGTGCTGCGCGACCTGGGTGCGGCTTTGGGGAGCTCCGACCGGGAGGACCAGGTGCGGCACATCGGACTCGCGCTGGAGCGGCTGAAGGTGGCGGCAGCTTCGGCCGACGAAGACGCCCGGCGGTACGTCCGCCTTTACAATTTCCTGGGGTTTGGGGCGGGCCTCGGCCTGGCCATCCTGCTTTGTTAACTCTATAGGGACGGGTTTTGGGGTCTGTTCACGGTTTGGGCTCGAGCTGATGGAGCTTTGGGGTCCGTTTGAAGTTCAAGGTTCTAAGTTCTAAGTTTGACATTCTGCCTCTTTCTTCTGGATTCTGACTTCTGGCTTCTAATGTCTGACTTCTGTTACAGGAGGTCGCTATGAACAACATTGACCTGATTTTCAAGATCGCGGGTGTGGGCATTCTCACCGCGGTCCTGCACGCGATGCTCAAACACGCCGGAAAGGAAGACCTTGCCCACCTGGCGACGCTGGCCGGCGTGGCGATAGTACTGCTCTGGGTGGTCCGGCTCTTGGGCTCGCTTTTCACCGAAGTACAGTCGGTTTTCAAGCTTTTCTGACGCTGGAGGGAGGAAGATGGACATTATTCAGGTTGTCAGCTTCGCCCTGGTCGCGGCGGTCCTGG
Source organism: Bacillota bacterium (assembly GCA_040758635.1). Taxonomy (GTDB): domain Bacteria; phylum Bacillota; class Desulfotomaculia; order Desulfotomaculales; family Ammonificaceae; genus Yes71-27. The sequence goes on from JBFLVI010000001.1 coordinate 16,525, forward strand.
CGGTAGTGCTACGGTCGCAACGACCGGAACTGGGTTTGCTGGTGGGGGTTGCCGCAGGGGTGGTAATTTTTTTGGCGCTGATCGGCAAAATCAGCGCGGCGGTTGCGGTGTTGAACAACGTTGCCGGCCGTGCAGGCCTGAACATGGTATACCTGGACACCATTCTCAAAATCGTCGGCATCGCCTACGTGGCGGATTTTGGCGCCCAAATGTGCCGGGACGCAGGGGAAGGAGCGCTGGCGGTGAAGGTGGAGTTTGCCGCCAAGGTGCTGATCCTGGTGCTGGCCTTGCCGATCATTATCGGACTGCTGGACCTCCTGCTGGAGCTGGTGGCTTAGGATGAGACGCCGGGGCAGAAGCCTCTTCCTGGTCGTCTTTGTCGTCGTGTTCGTTCTGGTTCCGGCGGTCTGGGCCGCGGGGACCCCGGTGGAGCAGAGCGCCGAGGAAGAGTTGGGGCGGTTGAATCTCGAGCAGGTGGAAGCCGAGGCGGCGCAACTGATGGAAACGGTCCGGAACTGGGCGCCGGAAATCAGCTTCCGGCAGTTGGTGGCGGATATCCTGCACGGGAAAATAGAATTGACTCCGGCCGCACTGCTCAGTGCCCTGGGCAGGTCCTTCTGGGGCGAGGTCTGGGGCGGCGGGGCGCTCATCGGAAAGATTCTGGTGCTGGCGGTTATTTTAGCGGTTCTGCAGCGCCTGAGCGCCGCCTTTGAACGAACGTCAACTTCGCAGGTAGCTTTTTACGCCTGTTTTCTTGCCCTGGTCGGGATGGTGCTGACGGCACTCGGCCTGGCGCTCAGGATCGGCCGCGAAGGGGTCGAGGACATGGTGTCGTTCATTCAGGCGCTGCTGCCGGTGCTGCTGACACTCCTGGCAATGACGGGAGGAGTGACCACGGCTGCGGTGCTGCACCCGACCATCCTGGCGACGCTGGCCGCACTGGGTACGCTGGTGAAGAACGTCGTCCTGCCGCTGATTACTTTTGGGGTGATTCTCGGTCTGGTGGACCGGTTGAGCGACGACTTGCAGGTGTCGCGCCTTGCGGACCTGACGCGCAACGCAGGGCTGGCGCTTTTGGGCGTGGTATCCACCGTTTTCATCGGCGTGCTGACGGTGCAGGGAGTGGCGGGAGCGGTGGCCGGCGGCGTGGCTTTACGGACCGCAAAGTACGCGGCCGGCGCATTTGTTCCGGTCGTGGGAGGGATGCTCGCGGACGCCTTCGAAGCGGTGGTGGGAACGTCGCTGCTGCTGAAAAACGCGGTGGGCATCGCCGGCATCATCATCATCTTTTTTGCGGTGGCCTTTCCGGCCGTGAAGCTTTTCGCCATGAGCTTTATTTTTAAACTGGCGGGGGCTCTCGCCCAGCCCCTCGAGGGACGGGTCGCGGCGTGCCTGGACGGTGTCGGAACGGCGCTGCTGGGGATTTTTGCCGTCGTGGCGACGGTAGGACTGCTTTGTTTCTTCGCCGTTGCGGTGGTAGTGGCCCTGGGTCACATCACCACGATGCTGCGTTGAAGGGGAGCGGAAAATGGAAAAGTTGAGTTTTCTCGTCCGCAGCCTGGTGCTCATCGTGGCGGTGACGGCCTTCCTGGAGCTCTTGCTGCCGGTGGGAGAGATGCGCCGCTATGTGCGCATGGTGATGGGGGTCTTGATTCTGGTGGCGGTGCTCCAGGTTCTGGTGGGGTTTTTATACCGGCCGGAGGGTTTTGCGGTGCCGCGGGTGGTATCGGAACCGGGTCTCGAGGCCGGGCCGGATTACGAGGAAATATACGCCGGCTGCCGGGAGCAGGCCCTCGAGGCATACCGGCAGGGGTTGGCCCGGCAGGTGGAGGCGCTGGCGCGGATGGCCGGGCTCAAAGTCGCGCGGGTAGAGGTGGTTCTGGACGATCCCAAAGCGGAGTACCCGCGGCTGAAAGAGATTGAACTGCACCTGGAGCAGGAAGTGCCGGTCGCTGTTACGGACGCCGGCGAGGTGGAAAACGCGGTGCGAACGATCGCCGACTTTTACAACCTTCCGGCCGAACGGGTCAGGGTGACCACGCCGTAACGGAAAGGATGAAGGATGAAGGCGGAAACAGGAGCCAGAAGTCAGGAGTCAGAAGTCAGAATCCAGAAGTCAGGAGCCAAAAGAAAGAAGTAGAATTAAGTTTTAAACTTTAAATCTTAAACGTTGAACCTTGAAATCCGAACTGTGAACATCGAACGGACCTTAAAGGTCTATCTGCTAAGCCTAACTTCGAACTGACCCCAGAGGTCCATCAGCTTAAGCTTTGAAGGGGGCGGGAAAGTGAAGGAGTTCCTGGAATCGGTTTTTGGGAAGGACAGCGCGCTCACGAAAAGGGCGGGATACTGGCTCAAGGTCTCCCTTTTCGGGTTGGCCGGGATCATTCTGCTTGTTTTCGGGAGTCTCGGGGAGGGGGCGCGCCAGTCCGCAACCTTGACTTCTGCTCCGAATGAAGTGTCTTCCGGCCGGCCGGAGACTTCGGCCATTCAGAAGGAGGAGAAGTACCTGGCCGAGCGCCTCCGGGCAGTGCTTCAGGAGGTGGAAGGCGCCGGGGTGGTGGAGGTTACCGTTCGCCTGGCGGAGTCCACCAGGCAGGAGTACGCCGTAAATACGACCGCCGGCAGGCGCGTCACCGAGGAGCAGGATAAGGCCGGGACGAACCGCATGGTTACGGAAGACAATACCAACGACCAGGTGGTCGTGGTGCGGGGGGGGCAGAGGGAAGAGGCCGTGGTGACCCGGGAGGAGGCGCCCGAGCTTCTGGGTGTGCTGGTGGTGGCGGACGGCGCCGCTGATCCCTACGTAAAGCTAAAGCTCTTTCGATCCGCCCAGGTGGCGCTGGGGGTGGAAGCCCACCGCATCCTGGTGCTGCCGCGTTCCGGGCTGATCAACTCGCCGGAGGTGAAATAGCGTGCACTGCGTTCTTGTGCGGTGGCGGCTGGTGGCAGGTTTGCTTGCGGTGCTAACGGCCGGGATGCTTTTCGGCGCCTACGAAGTGACGAAACGTATTGCTGCGGAGGTAGGAGCGCCGGCCCCGAAAGGGGTGGAGGTGGTCACACCGGCTGCACCTCCACCGGAACCGCAGGTGGAGGAAGAGGTGCTGAAGCCGGAAGCGGACAGCTTTTTTGTGGATTACCGGCTGGAGCGCGAGGCGAAACGCAGCCGGCAGTTAGAACTGCTCCGGGAAATCGCCGCGGGGGAGGAGACCAGCGCGACGACGCGGCAGGAGGCCCAGGAGAAACTGATGGCCCTTGCCCGACAGGCGGAAAGGGAAACCCGCACGGAAAATATCTTGCGGGCCAAAGGGTTTGAAGACGCCCTGGTGGTGATCGAGGAACAGGGAGTCACGGTGGTGGTACCCGGAAAACTGAACGCGGAAGAGAACGCCACCATCGTCAACATCGTTTACCACAGCCTGGGGCTCCCGCAGGAACAGGTGATGATCTTCGGGCGCGACTAAATCTCAGTTTTCGGTGCCGCCGGGCCCGGGCGCCGGAAAAAGCCGGCGCATTCCTGGTAAGTCAGCCGCCGCACCCAGTTGCAGAGGGCAAGTTCTTCCCTGAGGTGGGGGTAGGGGTCTGCGGGAGTCGGCAGCTTTTCTTCCTTGGAGACCAGGTGGACGTAAACCAGGCTCTGTGCGGCGAGGAGGCTGTCCCCGGGGCCTTCCGGTTTGCCGTAAACGTAACGCAGCGTGAGCACGTCGCCCGGCGAAAGTGGCTGGCGCCAGGGAAGGTCGGTCAGTTGCCTGATGGGCTCGCCCAGGAGGAAAAGCACTCTGGGCCTTACCTCCGGCGGTACCGCTTTTTTGAGAAGCGGGTACAGGATGAGGTGTATGTATCCGGCCTCCACATAGACGTCGCCGCTGGTTTCCTTGAGTATCCCGGCGATGGCCTCGCAGCGCATTTCTTCTCTCAGCAGAATGCGGCGGGCGTCGGATCGGGCGAAGAGTTTCACCGTCCGCACCATGGCTTCAAAGTTCTGGCCGGCCGCCGCCGCATAATACTGGAGCAGGGAATCGGTGGCTTCGTGCTCCCGCTGCCACACCGCATACTCGCGCTTCGTCCGCGGCGCCTGTCCCTCCGCGAGGTTCTTGGCGATGGCAAGATAAGGGTCGACCTGGAAAAAAGAGATCCCTTGTGCAGTGTAAAGCTGCTGGTAGAGCCGGTACGCGCGCAGGACATACCGCGGGAAGCCGAAATCACCCGTTGCGAGATAGTTGCGGATACTGGCTTCCCGCTTCAGGACCCGGTGAAAATCCGGATGGGGTGGTTCCTCCAGGATGAGCACCTGGTGGCGCTTGATGTGCTTTTCCATGAGGCCCAGCATTTCCACCCGGTGGGGACCGAAGGCGATCGTTAGTAAACGCACCGTACACCTATCTATGGGGAGTTTTTACTGCTGGATTCGCCGCGGTGGAGCCGATATCCTTCTCCGCCCAATTAGTCGGAATATTCGGATAAGCCCCGGGCGCGCAACCACTCTTCCAGGGGTTTTGGGGCCTAAAGTTTATTGTATACTTTGCTTCAGCCTATTCCAAGGGTCTGCACTTTGGGTTATAATTATGGACTATACCAGAATTTTGCGGCTTGAACCGGGTTTTTACCTGTAATTGTTCTTGTTGCTTGAGGGAGGTAGGGTTTTTAAATGGAGCGCCCGGTCAAAATCATGGATACCACGCTACGTGACGGTCACCAAAGCCTATGGGCGACGCGGATGCGTACCGAGGATATGCTGCCCATCGCGGAGCGCCTGGATGCCGTTGGTTACCATGCGCTTGAGGTTTGGGGCGGCGCGACCTTTGACGTCTGCCTGCGGTATCTCTATGAGGATCCGTGGGAGCGCTTGCGGGAACTGCGGAAGCGGATCAAAAACACCCGGCTGCAGATGCTTCTCCGGGGACAGTCCCTTGTGGGTTACGGGCATTACCCGGATGACGTCGCGGAGGCATTTGTGAAAAGGGCGGTGGCCAACGGCCTCGACGTGATCCGCATTTTCGACGCCCTGAACGACATCCGCAACCTCGAGTTTACAATGAAAGTGGCCAAAGAGGCCGGGGCTCACGTGCAGGCGACGGTCGTTTACACCTTGAGCCCGGTGCACACGACGGAACATTATCTGGAAACGGCCAAAAAACTCGTAGAACTGGGGGCGGACTCGATCTGCATCAAGGACATGGCCGGGATGATGTCCCCGTACAGTGCTTTTCAACTGGTCAGCCTCTTCAAGAGAGAGCTTGCGGTGCCGGTGCAGCTCCATTGCCATTACATCGGGGGGATGGCGGTAGGCGCCTACCTGAAGGCGGCCGAAGCCGGAGTCGACATTGTGGACACCGCTTCCGCACCCCTGGCCTTTGGAGCCTCGCAGCCGCCTGTGGAGACGGTAGTCCGGGCGCTCAGGGAAACACCCTATAATACCGGTCTCCGGATCAAGGAGCTTTTTGAAATTGCGGGGTACTTTGAGGAGGTTCGCAAGAAGCGGGGGTTCGAACGGGGGGTCACGCGCATCCACGACATGCAGGTTTTTGAACACCAAGTGCCGGGCGGAATGATTTCCAATCTTGTGACCCAGCTTCAGGAGCAAAGGGCCATCCACCGGTTGCAGGACGTGTTGAACGAGATCCCGCGGGTGCGGGCAGAACTGGGCTACCCGCCTCTGGTCACGCCGACCAGCCAGATTGTGGGCACGCAGGCGGTCTTGAACGTCCTGACCGGTGAGCGTTATAAGTTCATTCCGGAAGAAGTGCGGCGTTACGTCCAGGGTTTCTACGGGCGGCCTCCCGGTCCGATTGACCCGGAGATCCAGAAAAAGGTCTTGAACGGCCGCGAACCGATTACCTGCAGACCGGCCGATTTACTGGAACCGGTTCTGGAAAAACTAAGGGAAGAGATAAAAGATCTGGCAACTTCCGAGGAGGACGTTCTCTCCTACGCGCTTTTCCCGCAGGTGGCAAGGCGCTTTCTCGAAGCCCGGAAGAAGGGAGAAATTAAGGCCCTGGCGCAGAGCCAGGAAGAGAAAAAGGCGGCCAGTCCCGCAAAGGAGGCTAAGGGTGTGAATATAAAGGAAATCCGTGAATTGTTAAAACTTCTGGAGGAGAGTGACGTCACCGAGTTTTCGCTGGAGACTGCGGGGACGAAGCTTACCATCCGGAAAGGGAGCGGCCATTCGGTGAGGGAGGACGCGGTAAAGGAAACACCGCTCCCGGCACCGGCGGCGAAGGCTGAGAAGGAGGCCGTTCCGGCAGAAGATCTGGTTACGGTCCAGGCACCGATGGTGGGAACGTTTTACCGGGCGCCGGCGCCGGACGCTCCGCCGTACGTCCAGGTGGGGGACGTGGTGGAGGTAGGCCAGGTTCTGTGCATCATTGAGGCGATGAAGTTGATGAATGAGATCCAGGCCGAAGTCACGGGGGAAATCGTCGAGATCCTGGTGGAAAACGGCCACCCGGTGGAGTACGGACAGCCCCTTTTCCTGATCCGTAAAAAGGGCTGAGCACAAGGCCTTAAAGGGGAGTATTCAATGTTCAAAAAGATCCTGATCGCCAACCGGGGCGAGATCGCCCTCCGGGTCATCCGGGCCTGTAAAGAACTGGGAATAGGAACGGTAATGGTCTATTCGGAGGTTGACCGGGAAAGCCTGCCGGTAAGGCTGGCGGACGAGGCCTTTTGCATCGGTCCGCCGGAGGCAGGCAAGAGCTATCTTAACTTCACGAACATTATCAGCGTGGCTGAGATTTCAGGGGCGGAGGCCGTCCACCCGGGTTACGGCTTTCTGGCGGAGAACGCGGGTTTCGCCGAAGTTTGCGGGAGCTGCGGTATCACCTTCATCGGCCCGCCGGTGGAGGCGCTGGAGAAAATGGGTGCAAAAGCCGAGGCCCGGAAGACCGTGGCCGCGGCGGGCGTGCCGGTGGTTCCCGGTTCCGAAGGGGTTGTCCGGGACGTGGCGGATGCGCTCGAAATGGCGCGGGAGATCGGCTACCCGTTGCTGGTCAAAGCCTCGGCCGGCGGCGGCGGCCGGGGGATGCGGATCGTCCACACGCCGGACGAGTTGGAGAAGACGCTGCAATCGGCCCAGGTCGAGGCCGAAGCGGCTTTTGGCAGCCCGGAGGTTTACCTGGAGAAATACGTGGAGGAACCCCGCCATATTGAGTTTCAGATCTTAGGGGACCGCCACGGGAACATTATTTATCTCGGCGAACGAGACTGCTCCATCCAGCGACGGAACCAGAAGCTGTTGGAGGAAGCTCCATCGGTGGCGCTCAGCCCTGAACTGCGAAAGAAAATGGGCGAGGCGGCGGTGAAGGCGGCCCGGAGCGTCGGTTATTACAGTGCCGGAACGGTAGAGTTTTTGTTAGATAAGCACCACAACTTCTATTTCATCGAGATGAACACCCGGATCCAGGTGGAGCACCCGGTCACAGAGATGGTTACCGGCTGGGACCTGGTTAAAGAACAGATCAGAATCGCCGCCGGCGAGCCCTTACCGGCTACGCAAGAGGAGGTCAGGGTGGAAGGCTGGGCCATCGAATGCCGGATCAACGCGGAGGACCCGCAGCGGAACTTTTGCCCTTGTCCGGGGCGGGTTACCTCTTTCCTGGTACCCGGAGGTCCGGGGATACGGGTTGATACGGCCGTCTTTCCGGGGTACGTCATTCCACCCCATTATGATTCCCTCATCGGCAAGCTGATTGCGTGGGGACGGAACCGCAACGAAGCCATCAGCCGGATGCAGCGCGCCCTGGAGGAGTTTGTCATCGAAGGGGTGCCTACGACCATTCCCTTTCACCAGCGGGTGCTTCAAAACGCCTTTTTCCGCCGGGGCGAGGTTTATACCAACTTTGTCCAGCGCCGTATTTTGAGCGAAGAGGAATTAAAGTTGCGTTAAGGGGAAAAATTTAGTATGATAAGATTAACCTTTACGTAAAGGGAGGTGTAAATTTGGCTACGGAAGCGACGTATGAGCAGGAACTGAGAAGTGAAATGGGAGCAGTCCGGATTGCCAATGAAGTAGTAGGGATTATCGCGGGTCTCGCAGCCACCGAGGTTCCGGGTGTTGCCGGAATGAGCGGTGGTATTGCCGGCGGCATCGCGGAAATGCTCGGGCGCAAAAACCTGTCCAAAGGCGTGAAGGTTGAAGTTGGGGAACGCGAGGCTGCGATCGATCTTTATGTTGTGGTGAACTACGGCGAACGGATCGCAGATGTTGCCTCCAAGATCCAGGGCAGCGTGAAAAAGGCCGTGGAAGAAATGACGGGATTGGCGGTAGTCGAGGTGAACGTCCACGTTCAAGGGGTTGTTTTCCCCGAAGAAGCCAGAGAGGAAGAGCGCCGGGTGCGATAAGGATGAAGGCGGAAGGATGGAGGATGAAGGCGGAATCCAGAATTCAGAAGCCAGAAGTTAGAGAGGTAGAATCTACATTTAGAACCCTGAAGTGATGCCGGAAACAGCCTTCCGCCTTATTCCGGCCTAATTACTTTAAACTTCGAACCGACCTCAAAGGTCAATCCGTTTAAGCTTTAACGTTGAACGGACCGGGAAGGCCCACCCGTTTGCTAAGGAGTGATTGAATTGGGACCGTTTGATCGCGGTCTCTTATTGCTTTACACCTTGACTTTTACAATCATCCTGGCGGTGTTCTTTTTGATGTTTGCCGGGTGGCAGCCGGCGCTTGACCTGGCCGAAGAAGCTTTTGCTCCGGAGCAGCGGGAAGTGCTGCTCGCAGTGGCGGCCGTCCTTTTTCTTGCGGGACTGAAGCTTATGGCCGCCAGTGTAAGAACGCCCCGCAGGGAGGACAAGCTGGCCGTGGTCGAGGACGCCCCGTTGGGCGAGGTTTCGGTCTCCCTTTCCGCGGTAGAAAGCCTGGTTTCGCGCGTAGTCGGGAATTTTCCAGGTGTCAGGGAAGTCCGGCCCAAGGTTGTTTCCAGGCCACAGGGGATTGTGATCAGGATCAAGCTGGTTACTACTCCTAGCATTAACATTCCTGCAGTCTCGCAGGAGATTCAGAACGAGGTGGTTAAGACCGTTCGGGAGGTTACGGGCCTCAACGTCAACAACGTGCAGGTTCAGGTGGAGGATGTTTCGACGGTTAAAGCCCGGGTTGAGTAAGGGTGGAGGATCAAGGTGAACTACCTGGAGTTTTTGGAACGACACCGGGGCAAAGTCATCGGGGTGGCACTGGGCCTTGCTTTCGGTTGGTTCGCAATCGTATACGGTTTTTGGAAGGCGGTTTTTGTAGCCCTTTGTGTAGGCGTCGGTTACTACATTGGAAAACGGATTGACGAGCAGGTGGATTTCAGCCGCCTCTGGGACAAGTTTTTCCGCGAGAAGTAGGTGGTCGGGTGGGCCGCCGGCGGGCGAGAGGGGCAGCGTTCATTGTTCTTTTCCAGGTTGACGTGGGGCGGGCGGAAGTTGAGGAAGCGCTGGCCTACACGATGGACAACTGGAAAATATCCGGTCCGGACCGTGACTTCGTGCGTGAAGTGGTTTCGGGGGTGCTCCGGCGGCAAAAGGAGATTGACGGAATCATCAGGGAATTGAGTCACGACTGGCGGCTGGAGCGGATGAACAGCGCCGACCGCAACCTGATGCGGGTTGCGCTTTACGAACTCCTTTACCGGGACGACATCCCGCCCAACGTGGCGATCAACGAGGCGGTGGAACTGGCGAAACAATACGGCGGCGAAGATTCGCCGCGCTTCGTTAACGGAATTCTGGGCAAAGTGGCGGAAAGACTGGTTGAATATAAAGAGAGGGCGAAATAGCCCTTTTTCCTTTTTGGGAGTCACTCACGACGGTTAATCGCTGCCGACGAAAGGAAAATGGTTTAGTTGCCTGTGGCTCGGCTTGTATAAACGTTGAACATTGAACGGACCCTAAAGGTCCATCACTTTCATTCAAACGTTGAACGTCTATTTTCAGGGAGGCTCCAAGAATGCCTGTTCTCACGGTTTCCCAGGTTGCGAGCCGGATCCGCGAACTCCTGGAGGGCGACCCGCTTCTCGGCGCACTCTGGGTGCGGGGTGAAATCTCCAATTTAAGCACCTCAACTTCCGGACACCTTTATTTCACACTAAAAGACGAAAAGAGCCAGCTGCGCGGGGTGATGTTCCGCTCCCGGGTACTGGGGCTCCATTTTCTTCTCCAGAACGGGATGGCTGTAGTGGTGCGCGGGTACATCTCCCTTTACGAGCGGGACGGAAACGTCCAGCTTTACGCCCTGGAGATCGAACCCGACGGTGTGGGCCTGCAGAGTATCCTGCTGCAGGAATTGAAAGCGCGGCTTGCCAGGGAAGGACTTTTCGATCCCCGGCGCAAACGGCCTTTGCCGCGTTTTCCGCGCCGGGTGGGCGTGGCCACGTCTGCGGAAGGGGCGGCCATCCGCGACATCGTCGCCGTGATCCGGCGGCGCTGGCCGCTGGTGGAAGTGGTGCTTTCTCCCTGTACGGTTCAGGGGGACGGAGCCGCGGAGGAAATCGCGGCGGCGCTGGACCGGTTGAATCGCTACGGCGCGGTGGACGTGATCATCACGGGCCGGGGCGGGGGGTCGGTGGAGGAACTCGCCGCCTTCAACACCGAGACGGTGGCCCGTGCCATATTCGCCTCGCGGATCCCGGTGGTTTCTGCGGTGGGACACGAACGCGACGAAACAGTGGCCGACCTGGTGGCCGACGCGCGGGCGGCTACACCGTCGGCGGCGGCGGCGCTGGTTGTTCCCGACCGCGAGGAGGTGGCGGCGGCGGTACAGCGTCTGGATGAAAGGCTCCGGGCCGGGGTGCTGCGCCGTTTTGAACTCGGCCGGCTCCGCCTGCAGCAACTGAGCCAGAGCAGGCTTTTCACGCGTCCCTGGGAAACGGTTTGCGGCCAGCGGGCGCAGGTGGTGGACAACCTGGCGGTGCGGCTGGAATACCGGATGCGCGACGTGCTCCAAAAGGCCGGGGCGCGCCTGGCGGTTTTGAGCGAGCGGCTGGACGCCTTGAGCCCTTTAAAGACGCTGGCGCGCGGGTACAGCGTTTGCCGGCGGGCGGACACCGGCGAACTGGTTAAGAAAGCCGCGCAGGTCGTTCCCGGTGACATGGTGGAAGTGCTGCTGCACCGGGGTCAGTTAGCGTGCAAAGTGGAAGGGGTCACGGCTAAAGACGATAATGCAGCTTTTTAAGCCTGTTTTTATTCCGTTCGGCCTTTATCTGTTTACAACCCGGTCCTTCTCACCTATAATTTCCTAAATATGGCTCAAAGGAGGAGGTGCGGCGGTGGCGGTTATTTTAGACGGCAAGGCCCTGGCTGCGCGGATTAAAGAAGAGATTAAGGCCGGGGTGGAAAAACTGGCGGCAAAGGGAGTGACACCGAAACTCGCGGCGGTTCTGGTGGGCGACGACCCGGGTTCGGTGGTCTACGCCCGGGCCAAAGAGAAAGCCTGCGCCGGCGTGGGTATGGCGTACGAACTCCACCACCTTCCGGGCGATACACCGGAGCCGGAAGTGCTCGACATGGTTAACGGCCTGAACACGAACCCGGCGGTGCACGGGGTCCTGATCGAGTTTCCGCTCCCGAAGCAGATCAACAAGTGGCGGGTTCTGGACGCCCTTTCCCCGCTCAAGGATGTGGACGGGATGACGGCGGTCAACCGGGGGCGGCTTCTGGCCGGGGAGGACGGGCTTTTCCCCGCCACGCCGCAGAGCTGCATCACGATCATGGAGCAGTACGGGATTGAAGCGGCGGGAAAACACGCGGTGATCGTGGGGCGGGGGGAAACGGTCGGGCGGCCGTTGATCCTGATGCTGCTGCGGCGAAACGCAACGGTGACGGTGTGCCACACCAGGACCGCGGATCTGGCCCACCACACGCGCCAGGCGGATATCCTGGTGGCGGCAGCCGGCAGGGCGGGGCTCATCACCGCAGACATGGTGAAGCCCGGAGCGGTGGTAGTGGATGCCGGGATCAACCAGACTGACAAAGGAATTTGCGGGGACGTAGACTTCGAAAAGGTCCAGGAGGTTGCCGGTCACATCACGCCGGTGCCGGGCGGTGTGGGCAGCCTTACCACGACCCTGATCCTGCAGAACGTGCTGAAAGCGATTGCGCTTCAGGGAAGCGGATAAAGGAGGAGCGTTATGGCACAGGTTTTCGACTGGAGCATCAGGCAGTTTTTAAGAGAAGCGGCTTCCAGCGCTCCGACTCCTGGCGGAGGAAGTACGGCGGCGCTCTGTGGTGCACTGGGGGCGGCCATGGTTTCGATGGTCGCCAACCTGACCATCGGCAAGGAAAAGTACCAGGCCGTGGAACCGGAGATGAAGGCGATGGTCGAACGGACAAGCGAACTGCTGGGCCGCTTCGAAGAGCTGGTGGCTGCCGACATTGAGGCCTTTAGCGGCTTCATGGCGGTTTTTCGGATGCCAAAAGACACGGAGGAACAGAAGGCCGAACGGAGCCGGCGGATGCAGGAGGCGCTTGTCAGGGCGACCGACACCCCTTTGGCGATTGCCGGGGCGTGCCTGGAAGTGCTGGAAATGGCCGAGCAGGCTGCATTGAAGGGGAACAAGGGAGCGGTGAGCGACGCCGGAGTGGCCGCCTACCTTGCGGAGGCTGCGCTGAACGCCGCACTTTTGAACGTGGATATCAACATCCCCTCGATTAAGGACGCGGCCTACGTGGAGAAGGCGCTGTCCCAAAGGCGGGAACTGGTGCGCCAGGCCGCTGCGGCAAAGGAGCGCGCCGTTCAGGTGGTGAACGACGAGCTGTCCGGAGGTTAAAAGGCTTTCCGGGGGAATTTTTTCTTCAATAATTTTACGTTTTTCTGCTGGCGGGAGGAATTTTTTGTTGAAGGTATAATTCAGAATTAAGGTGGATGATCAGTAAGAACTTTTAAGGGAAAAAGGATGATGGGTGTCGCGAAGCCACTCTGTTGGTGTGTTTACTGCTTCGTTCTGGCTCTTATTTTCATCTTCTTGGTCAGAACCAAAAGACTCGCCCTCCCGCACCTTTCCGCGCTGATTCCTGCCTGTGCTTTTCCCTTTGCTGCCGTTTTTTAGGCTTCGCAAAGACCGCCCTTCTTTTTTTGCTGCTTTTACGGCGCCGTCCTGCTATCTTTTCTCGACTGGGGCAAGTTTTGGCAGGTGCGAGGAGGAATGGAAGCCGAAGGTGAGAGTCAGAGATACGAGACAGGAAACTGACAACGCGGTTGTTTCTTCCTTGGCCGTGGAAAAATCTGGCCGTCTGATACCGCTTCGTCAGGGATGATTTGGAGGAAAGAGTCATGCCGGAACCAGTCAAGCCGGTGGTAGGGGTTTTCACCGCGCAGGAGGAGTTGTTTTCAGAAGTGGCCGGTGCGCTGGCCGTTCGCCTGGGCGAACCGGATTACGTATCGCCGCTCTTGGACTTCAACCAGACGGCATACTACGCAAAAGAGATGGGGCCGGGGCTCAAGCGACGGATTTACGGCTTTCCCCGACTGATTGATCCCGGCGAATTGGCGGCCATCAAACGGTGGACCGTGGGGCTCGAAGAACGCTGGCGGGTTGCGGGAAAGCGGCGGGTCAACATTGACCCCGGATACGTTAGCCTGGCAAAACTGGTGCTGGCCACCACCAAGGACAACATCCACCGCATTTATTTAGGGGACGGGGTGTACGCAGAGGTAACGCTCTTCTTTCGCAAGGGGCGCTTTCACCCGTGGCCGTGGACCTACCCGGATTACGCGAGCGAGGAGTACCGTGCGATTTTCAAGCACATCCGCACGCTTTACCGCGGGCAACTCCGGGCCCATGATCGGGCTTCTGAAAAGATGATTCATGCCTGAGTAATTTAAAAACCCCTGTTGCTTTACTTTTCCGTACATTTATTTAACGAAGGGATGTGAAATAAGACCCTGGTAGGTTTGGGTACCCTGGTATGTCCGGCGGGGCCGAGAAAATTTACAGAAAACTTTCGCAAAAAGGGCATCTTATGCTATACTTTCGTTAAAATCGTGGCGAAGGAGCAGGAAAGAAGTGTCCGGGGAAGAGAACCTCTCCTTCGAGCAATGTCTCGAACGCCTTGAGGCAATAGTGAAAGAGGTTGAAGGCGGGAACCTTGATCTGGATACCGCCATCACGCGGTTTACCGAAGGAATGGAACTGGTCAGGAAATGCCGCGTCTTCCTGACGGCTGCCGAGCGAAAGCTGAGCCTCCTCATCGAGGACAGGAACGGCAGGCTTGTTCTTTCACCTACCAACCTGGCGAAAGGGAACGAAGATGGAGTTTGAGACCGCCCTGGCAGCCAAAGCACGGCTCATTGACCAGGTACTGGACGAGTATCTCCCGCCGGAACTGGCGCCGCCGGGGGTTATCCACCAGGCGATGCGCTACAGCGTCCTTTCCGGCGGCAAACGACTGCGCCCGGCACTGGTGCTGGGAGCAGCCGAAGCCGTCGGAGGCAGGGCGGAGGACGTAATCCTGGCGGCTTGCGGCATTGAGTTAATTCACTGTTACTCGCTGATTCACGACGACCTTCCGGCCATGGATAACGACGATTTCCGGCGCGGCCGGCCCACCAACCATAAGGTGTTCGGGGAAGCGATTGCGATCCTTGCCGGGGACGCCCTCCTGACCCTTGGTTTTGAGTTGCTGGCCCGGGCGGGAATGACGGCGGCTTCGCCCGCTGCAGGCTTGCAGGTGCTGGTGGAAGTGGCGCAGGCTGCCGGAACCGAGGGCATGGTCGGCGGGCAGGTTCTGGACATCATCAGCCAGGAAACGGGCGTCGGCGCGGAGCTTGTGGAGCAGATTCACCGGCGGAAGACGGGGGCGCTTTTTGTGGCTTCCGTGCGCGCCGGCGCCATTCTGTCCGGCGCTTCGGAGGAGCAGCTTGCGGCGCTGGACGATTACGGGCGGGCAGTCGGGCTCGCCTTTCAGATTGTGGATGATATTCTGGACGTGGTTGGCGAAGCGGGCAAACTGGGCAAACCCGTGGGAGGTGACGCACAAAAACGGAAGCTGACCTACCCCGGGGTTTTCGGATTGCCTGCCGCCCGTGAGCGGGCTAGGGCTACGGCTGCGGAAGCGGTTGCAGCCTTGAGGAAGTTCGGACCAGAGGCCGATTTCTTGCGCGGAGCGGCGCAATTCGTTATAAGCAGGGAATTCTGAATCGAAAACGGAGTAGAACTTCTTCAAAAGACACGTTGAGCATTCCGGCGCGCGGTGAGTCGTTTTGAACCCGGGAGCTTTAGTGTGGTATGATATAATTTACAGCAGAATACTTGCGGGCAACAGAAGCGGATTTAGGTGCTGAAGTTTTCTGCGTTGCTGTTTGAAAATTGCAGACGGGTAAGTGACGCAGTATCCTAGTCAGGGCTTTTCTTTCGAAGACGGGCCTAAAAATCCGTCAAGGGCATATCAATGAAGTTCCTGGTGCTGGCTGCTGGCGCCCAGCCGGGGGTCGGTACTGGGAGTTAAGGCGGAGGGGCGAGCCGCAAAGGCATGCGGGCGTTGACCCCGCCGCCGCGGAGACCCAAGTACGTGGGGCGAACAGCCCTATGGCTTGGGAATGAACCTGTACGTGGTTAAAAGCTGCGTGCAGTGTAGCCTGCCTTGAGTGGCCAGGGTGGATGCAACGAAGTAGATGAGACGAATGCGGGACTCAGGGCCGGGGCCCATCCCTGGGACCTGCAGGCTGAAACCTTGGCTGCAAAAGAGGCTAGAAAGAAAGCAGCCCTGCCGGGGAAAACCCCTAGGCTGTCCAGGATTCTGGGGCACCGCGGGGATTAAAGTGTAAGCTTAGTGGCAATCCAGCCCTGGCAACGGTGACGAACCAGGAACACTCTTAAAGGGAAACCGCCGGTACGGCGACGGCCGGTGAGTGTTCGGGAAAACCTGCTGGACCTAAGCTGCAGCGTTTACTCGCGGGGCTGTCACTTACCTGTGCTTAACTTCCTCAGTATAGACGGGGTGAGAATTATTTGGCAAATAACCAACCCCGCCCCTCTTTCGTCCGCCACGTCTTGATGGTACTCACGGGAACGTTTGCGGCAACGGTGGCCTTTGCGTTTGTCTCCGAGACCTTTGTGCGGCGTGTGGAGACGCTGGGTTTGGCGGTGGGGTTTTTGGTTTTGATCGTTGCCGTCAACATCGCCTTCGACGTTTTGGGTACCGCGGCGACGGCAGCATCGGAGGTGCCGCTGAACGCGATGGCGGCGCGGA
The DNA here is from genome assembly GCA_040758635.1 of Bacillota bacterium. Lineage (GTDB taxonomy): Bacteria > Bacillota > Desulfotomaculia > Desulfotomaculales > Ammonificaceae > Yes71-27. Next base: position 32,695 of record JBFLVI010000001.1, read on the forward strand.
AGATTGCCGGTGCCCAGGAAGGTTTGCAGTTGGTTAAAAACGCCGACAAGGTAGCCAACTTCGCCAACGACGTGATCGGCGACGTTACCAGCATTGTTGCGGGGGCGCTTGGCATTTCGCTCATCGCGCAGGTCTTGTTGTCGTGGCCTCAGGCGAGTGAATTCTGGTTGAATATCCTGGTGACCGCGGTCATTGCTTCCGTGACCGTAGCCGGCAAGGCGGTAGGCAAACGAGTGGCGGTAGCGCGGGCGAACCAGGTAATTTTTTTAGCCGGTCGTTTGGTCGCGGGTTACAACCGTATGGTCCATCCTTCTTCAAGGAAAACAACTCCGAACAGGAAGGTGCGAAAAAGTTGAGCGTTCTTGAGCGGATTAATCTCCCGGAGGATTTAAAGCGGCTTCAGGTCGAGGAACTGGAAGCGTTCGCTGCGGAGCTGAGGGAATTGATTGTTAAAACGGTTGCCAAAACGGGCGGGCACCTGGCGCCGAATCTCGGGGTGGTGGAGTTAACCATTGCGCTCCACCGCGTATTTGAGGCGCCTCGCGACAAGATCATTTGGGATGTGGGGCATCAGTGCTATGCGCATAAGATCATTACCGGCAGGCGGGACCGGTTTCATATGCTCCGGCAGTTCGGGGGCTTAAGCGGCTTCCCTTCGCGTGAGGAAAGTGTTTACGACGTGTTCGGAACCGGCCACGCCAGCACCTCCCTCTCGGTGGCCCTGGGGTTGGCAAAAGCGCGCGACCTGAACCAGGATAACTACACGGTGGTGGCGGTCATCGGCGACGGGGCCTTGACGGGCGGGATGGCCCTTGAGGCCCTGAACCACGCCGGACACCTGAAGGCAAACCTCATCGTGGTGCTTAACGATAACGAGATGTCGATTTCAAGGAACGTCGGCGCACTTTCCGGCTATCTCACGCGCCTCCGCACGGACCCCAAGTACCACCGCTCACGGGAAGAGTTTGAGTCCCTGATTCAAAAGGTCCCGGCCATCGGACCGAAGATGCTGCGGGTTCTCGATCGCCTTAAGGACAGCGTCAAGTACCTGGTGGTTCCGGGCATGTTTTTCGAAGAACTCGGGTACACCTACCTGGGACCCGTGGACGGGCACAACATACCGTCGCTGGTTGACACTTTGGAAAAAGCCAGGACGCTGAAAGGGCCGGTGCTGGTGCACGTGGTCACCCGCAAGGGCAAGGGCTATCTGCCGGCGGAGCAGGATCCGGACCTCTTTCACGGTGTCGGACCATTTGACGTCCAAACCGGGGAACTGCATCGCTCCGACCGGGTTTCGTATACAGAGGTTTTCGGGCAAACCCTCGTGCGGCTGGCGGAAAAGGATCCCCGGGTCATCGCTATCACCGCGGCGATGCCTACGGGAACCGGACTCAGGCCTTTCGCCCGGCGGTTTCCTTTGCGTTTCTTTGATGTCGGCATTGCGGAACAGCACGCTGTCACTCTGGCGGCCGGGCTGGCCGTGAGCGGGTACCGTCCGGTCGTGGCTATTTATTCCACCTTCCTGCAGCGGGCGTACGACCAGATTATCCATGACGTCTGCCTCCACCGGCTGCCAGTGGTTTTCGCCCTGGACCGCGCCGGCATCGTGGGCGAGGACGGTGTAACCCATCAGGGGATCTTTGACCTGGCCTACCTCCGCTCTATTCCCAACATGGTGGTCATGGCGCCGCGGGACGAAAATGAGTTGCAGCATATGCTGCGGACGGCGCTCGCCTACGGCGGCCCCTGTGCCGTCAGATACCCGCGCGGAAGCGGGACCGGCTGCGCCCTGGACAGCGAGCCGCAACTCCTTCCCTTTGGCCAGGGGGTGGTGTTGCGCGACGGGGGAGACGTCTCTATTTTCGCCGTCGGAAACATGGTTGAGCCTGCGCTGGAGGCGGCGGAGCAGCTTGGCGAAAAGGGAATTGAGGCGGCGGTCATCAACGTGCGGTTCGTAAAACCGCTGGATACCGGTCTACTCCTGAGGTTTGCGCGTCAAACCCGGCGGGTGGTAACGGTCGAAGAGGGAATCCTGGCCGGCGGCTTCGGAAGCGCGGTGGCCGAGTTGCTGATGGATCACGGCATGGCAGACGTAGAACTGATCCGCCTGGGGATTAACGACACCTTCGTGGAGCACGGGGCCCCGGCGATACTGAGGGATAAATACGGGCTTACCGCTGCCGGCATTGTAAAAGCGGTTACGACATCCAAGCGGCGCCTGAGGGTGGCCAGGGTCACCCGATGAGTTCCCCCCGAAACCGGTTGGACGTGTTCCTGGTTGAGAAGGGGTACTTTCCCAGCCGGGAACGGGCGCGGGCGGCGGTCCTTGCGGGTTGCGTTTTTGTCAACGGCCGGCGGGCGGAGAAAGCGGGCCAGCTGATCTCTCCGGTAGATACGGTTGTGGTTCGGGCGGAGGACCTGCCCTATGTTTCCCGCGGCGGTTTAAAGCTGGCCCACGCGTTGAAGGTTTTCGCCCTCGACCTGACGGGGCTGGTGGTCCTTGACGTGGGCGCCTCCACCGGCGGTTTCACGGATTGCGCTTTGCAGGCTGGAGCGCGGCGTGTTTTCGCCGTGGACGTTGGTTACGGGCAACTGGCCTGGAAACTCCGGACAGACCCGCGCGTGACGGTCTTAGAAAGGACGAACATCCGGTACCTCGAGCCGGAAGCACTCGACGAGCCGGCAGATTTCGCCACCGTTGACGTGAGTTTCATCTCCCTGGAAAAGGTGCTACCGGCGGTGGGCCGGTTGCTGAAGCCCGAAGGGCAGGGCCTGGCGCTGATCAAGCCGCAGTTTGAAGCGGGACCGGAAAGGGTGGGCAAGAAAGGGGTCGTCCGCGACCCGGCAACGCACGTCGCGGTCTGCACGAGGATCGTAAACTTTATCCGCGGCTGCGGCTGGGAGGTGCGGGGCGTTGCTTTTTCACCGGTGCGGGGGCCGGAAGGAAACGTCGAGTTCTTCGTCTTGTTTTCCAAGGTGCCCGGCGAACCTTGGGGGGGAAGCGTGGAGGCGGTTGTGGCGGAGGCCTGGGAGCATTTCGAGGGTAAAGGCCCGGAATAGCCGGGCGTGAGATATTTCAAAAGCAGCGGTTGGGGTAAAAGGGGGCGCGGGAAGGAATCTGGAACCTGGGAAACGGGATTGAATTACTAAACTTTACTGGAGGGTGGCAGGCAAAATGGAGCAGGTTCGGACGGGCAGGGAGAAGCTTTCTTTATTTACCGGGATGATTTGCGGTTTTGTCGTTGCCGCTTTACTGACGTCTCTGCTGGCATGGTATACCTACCAAGGGAAGGCGGTCGCGAAGGTAAACGGGGCGGCGATTCGTTACCACGAGTTTTACAGGGAACTCGCCAGGATGCAGGGGCACGAGGTGCTTGATCTGTTGGTCGAAAGGGAACTGGTGCGGGCGGAAGCCGAAAAACGGGGCCTGAAGGTCAAAGGAGGAGAAGTGGCGGCGCGGCTCCGGGAGATACAGAAATTTTACGGGTCGGAGGAGAATTTTGAGCGCCTTTTGCAGGAAAAACACCTGACCCTTGCGGACGTGAGGAACCAGATCGTTTTTCAGCTCCTGGCCGAGAAGCTGGTGGGAGAGGTGAAGTTTGAAGAAGAGGAAGCGCGCGCATTCTACGAACAGTTCAAGGAGGCGCGCTACAATAGCCAGCCGTACGAAAAGGTGAGGTCCCGCGTGAAGCAGGATTACGAAACCTTCCTGCGCGGCCGGCTGGCGCCCCAGACGATCCAGGGCTTGAAGGAAGCGGCGAAGATAGTCTACTACTGGCAAGGGTGATAGAAGAGCGTTCCAAAACCGTAATGTGCCAGAAGCCAGTTAATCTGTCCGTGAATGGAAAGCTTTGGTAAAGACCCGAGGCCGTTTGAGAAGTGAGTCGTGAGAAAGGCGAAGTTTTGCAGAGCGGTCTGCCAGGGCTGTCCCTGCCGCCTGTAACCAGTCTGGGAGAGCGGCGCCTCGTACGTACGGGTTTCCCCAAGTTGATCTCGGAATGCGGGTGTAACTGGACCGATGATAAGAACGGTAGGACTGATACTTAACCCGACCCTGGGGGAAAGGATCGCCCCGATAGCCCGGAAGCTGATAAGCTATCTTGGCGAACAGGGAGCGCGCGTCTACCTGCTTGAAAAACAGGCGCCGCTGGTCGGGGCGGAGGGCGTGACGGAGGAGGTGCTCCGGGAACGCGCCGACGCCCTTTTTTCAGTGGGCGGAGACGGCACGCTGCTTTCCACGGTTCCCATCGCTGGACCCGCCGGCATCCCGGTCTTAGGCATCAACATGGGGCGGCTCGGCTTTCTGGCAGAACTCGGGCCCGAGGAGCTTCATTCCGGGGCAATCCGCGACGTTCTTGAAGGCCGTTGCCGGATCGAGGAGCGTTTGCTCCTACGGGTCAGAGTAGAACATGGGGGGACGACGGTCCGGGAGGTGGTGTGCCTCAATGAATGCGTGATCGGACGCGACGCCCTAGGCCGGTCCTGCCAGGTGGAGGTGCGGGTAGGAGGGCATTGCGCGATGAATTTCAGCGGCGACGGGGTCATCGTGGCCACTCCGACCGGTTCCACGGCGTACTCTTTTTCGGCGGGAGGACCGTTGCTCGAGCCGGGGGTCGAGGCCCTCGTTCTTACACCCATCTGCCCGCATTCGTACACCGTACGGCCGGTGGTGGTTGACGCCGCTGCGGCGGTGGAAGTGCTCCCCAGGGCTGGTTCCGCTGCTTTCAGGCTGGCGGCAGACGGGGAGGAGAGTACCGCGCTTCTGCCGGGAAGCAGGGTGGCGATCGAGCGTTATCCGCGTCCGTTTAGGCTCATCCGGGTCTCTGAGCGGAGTTTTTACGCCGTTTTGCGCGAAAAAATAGGGTTACAGGGTTTGGAGAGCTGTGAGGGGTAAGACGAGGAGTGCGGTTGAAGTGAAGTTTGTAAGGCAGCAGAAGATTCTGCAGTTAGTCAAGGAGCGGCCGATAGCGAACCAGAGAGGATTGGTGAAGGCCTTGGCCGAGGCGGGTCTCAAGGTGACCCAGGCGACCGTTTCCCGGGACATAAGGGAGTTGGGGCTGGTGAAGGTCTCGCTGGGCGGTACGATCAGGTATGTGACTCCGGACTCCCAGGGGAAAAGTGTGCGCGAAGAGGAACGGTTGCACCGCCTGGTGCGGGATGCCGTCGTCAGTCTGGACACCAGCGAAAATCTCGTGGTAGTCAAGACCCTCCCCGGGGCGGCCCAAGGGGTCGCCTCGGCGGTGGACCGGGCGGAATGGCCGGAAGTGATCGGCACGGTGGCCGGTGACGACACCTTCCTGGTCGTGGTGAAACCGCGGAGCATGGCACCGGTGGTGAGCCGGCGGCTGAAAGCTTTAACGGCGGGGAAAAAGTAGGGGCGGAGATGCTCCATACGCTGACCATCAGAAATGTTGCGCTGATCGAAGATTTGACGCTCGAATTCGGTTCGGGTCTCAATGTTTTAACCGGTGAAACCGGGGCCGGCAAGTCGGTGATTCTCGAAGCGCTGGAACTGGCACTCGGTAAAAGAGCGGCGGGGGAGTACATCCGGACCGGCTCGGAAAAGGCGTTTGTGGAAGCGGTCTTCAGCGTGAAGGAGACACCGGCCTGCCTCGCCGGTGCGGGCATCGAACCGGAGGAGGGCTTCCTGTTTTTCTGCCGGGAACTGTACCGCCACGGCAGGAGCCTTTGCCGGATCAACGGGCGGGCTGTGCCGCTCGCCCTCTGCCGGGAAGCGGCGGAGGAGTTGATTGACTTTTTGGGCCAGGGAGAGCAGCAGGTGCTCTATCATCCCGTGAAGCAGGGCGAAATCTTCGACGCCTTTGCGGGTTTGAGCGCGGCCCGGTCGGAACTGGCAAGGACCTACCAGCGCTGGCGGGCGGTAAAGGAAAAGGCCGAAGCGCAGGCGCGGCGGAACCAGGAGCGGTTGCGGCGTGCCGACACCCTCCGCTACCAGATAAAAGAGATCGATGCGGCGGCGCTGCAGCCCGGGGAAATGGAAGAGCTTCTTCAGGAGCGGGAGTGGCTTCGCAACGCGGCGCAGCTCACCGAGTTGGCCCTGCACGGCCGGGACCTCCTGAGCGGGGAAGATCGTTCGGCCGTGGAGACCATGGGCGAAGCCGCCGGTATCGTGGCGGAAATTGCTCGCTTCCGGTCCGGGTTGAAACCGTACGCGGAAGCTCTGTCCGAAGCAGTGCAACTGGCGGGCGAGGCCGCGCGCGAGCTGGAACAATTGGCCGACCAGGCGGAATACAGTCCGGAGCGGCTTGACGCCGTCGAAGAGCGCCTGGAAGCCATCAAGAAGCTCGGCCGCAAGTACGGCGAAACGGTGGACGAAATACTCCGCTACCGTGAAGCAGCGGCGGTGGAGCTGCAGGCGCTGGAGCAGGAAGAGGAAGAGGGTTCGCTGCTGCAGGAGGAGGCGGAAAGGCTCCGGCGGGAGTGGGAGGAAAAGGCGGCGGAGTTGCGTACCGAACGGGAAAAGGCCGGGCCGCGGCTGGAGGAAAGGATGTCGCGGGAACTCGAAAACCTGGCGATGGGAAAGACGATCTTTAAAGTCGTTTTCCAACCCTTGCCGGAGACGCCGAACCCGCGGGGCCTGGAGGAGATAGAATTTTACTTCAGCCCCAACCCCGGGGAGCCGCCCAAACCGCTGAACCGGATCGCTTCGGGGGGAGAAGCGGCCCGGGCCATTTTTGCGCTAAAAACGTTAATCGCTGCCGGTGACCGGGTGGACACCCTTTTCCTTGACGAGGTGGACGCCGGAATCAGCGGCGAGGCCCTCGCGGCGATGGCCGACCGGCTGGACTACCTGGCGGGGCACCAGCAGGTGCTCTGTATTACCCACCAGGCGGTACTTGCCGCACGGGCAGGAGTTCACTACGTAATCCAGAAGGAGACGCAGGACGACCGCGCGGTGACCAGGGTCGTCCGGCTGGAGGGCGAGGCCCGGGTGCGGGAACTGGCGCGGCTGGTGGGAGGCGTTCCGGAAACCGCTCTGGAACACGCACGGCGGCTGGCGAAGCTGTAGAGCCAGGCCCAATATGGTTGGCATAAAGACCTCCCCCGGCGGGCATTTTAAATGCCCGGAGGGGGACTTGAGTTGCAGCGAAAGCAGCGTCGGCGGGCCGCTTTATTTCTTTTTACCTTCCTTTTCAGTCTCTGTACCTATGCTACGGCTGCTTTCTGGCCGGTCAAGCAGAACCTTGCGGTCGGCGAGTTTCTGGACCTCAGCAGGGTCTTTCCCCGTTTTTTATTGAAACACCTGGTCTTAACGACCGACAGCCCGCACTTTGCCGGTAGCAACCGGGTTCGCCTTTCCCACGAACTGCAAACGGCAACCCCGGGCAGCTTTCACGTTCGGGTGGTGCTCCTGGACATTCTGCCGCTGCGCACCCTCGTGGTCAACGTCCAGCCGGTGGTCCGGGTCTATCCGGGCGGCCAGGCGGTGGGCGTGCTCCTTCACGCGCAGGGGGTGATCGTGGTCGGTTACGCCGGGATTACGGAACAGGACGGAGACGTGGTCAATCCCGCGGCATCCGCGGGTTTGAAGGTGGGGGACCTGATTTTGGACGTGGACGGGCATCCCGTGACAAACGAAGAGGTAATCCGGAAGGCGGTATCCCGCGCGGGCGGGGAAAGGCGGCCGGTTGTACTGAAAGTAAAAAGGGGAAACCGGACCCTGCGTTTTGCGGTGCGGCCGGCTTTCTGCCGGAAGGCGGAGTGCTACCGGATCGGCCTTTTGATCAGGGATACAACTGCGGGCGTCGGCACGTTGACCTTCTACGATCCGGTGAGCAGGACGTACGGCGCCCTGGGCCACGAGGTAACCCAGGGTATCACCAGCCGGCCGCTGGCGCTGAACGAGGGGCGGGTCGTCGAGGCCTTCATCCAGGGTGTGCGGCCCGGTGAGCGGGGAAAGCCGGGAGAAAAGATCGGCGTGCTTACCACGCAGGCCTCCCGCTTGTCGGGCGCCATCAACCACAATACCCCGCATGGAATTTTCGGGCGCCTGGATCGGGTTCCCAGGCACCCTTTTTACAGCGCACCTATTCCCGTCGCGCTGGCGCACCAGGTGCGCCCGGGGGAGGCAGAGTTGCTTACGGTGCTGGAGGGGAACCGGTTGGAAAAATTTGAAATCGAAATTTGTCGGGTGAACGTGGTCAACCGGGCGAGCGCGAGCAGGAAAGACCTGGTCATCAGGGTTACCGACCCGCGGTTGCTCAGGGTTGCGGGTGGTATTGTGCAGGGAATGAGCGGCAGCCCGATAATCCAGCAGGGACGGCTGGTCGGTGTGGTAACGCACGTCTTTGTAAACGACCCGGAAAGGGGCTACGGCATTTTCGCCGAGCGGATGGTACGTGCGTGCGGATTATTGTCGTTCGAAAATAATATTCCGATTTTTTCTGTTTCCCACCTCATTCCGACAGGGACCTGTTGTAAAATATAAATAGAAGTCACTATGTGTGGCTCCAAGAAAAATTTACCAATTTTAAACTTTTTTATCTAACAGAGCAGGATATTTATTTGGTGCGGCGAATTAAGCAAGTTACCTGGTTGACTTCAAGAGGTTTGGAAAAAGTAAGAAGGGGGCTTTTGGGGTTAATGACTAAACCGGTGCGTGTTCTTATCGCTGACGACAACCGGGAGTTTTGCGAACTCCTGAAAGAGTTTCTGAACCAGCAGCCGGACTTTGAACTGGTGGGTGTCGCCTACAACGGCATGGAGGCCGTGGAAGCCATTGAAAAGACAAGACCTGACGTGGTGATTCTCGATATCATTATGCCTCACCTCGACGGGATCGGGGTGCTGGAAAAGTTTGCGAACGGGGCAGTTCCTTACCGCCCGAAATTCGTGGTGCTCACCGCGCTGGGCCAGGAGGCGGTCACCCAGCGGGCGGTTGAACTCGGCGCCGATTACTACGTGGTGAAACCCTTCAATTTCTCGGTGCTGGCCAGCAGGATTAAGCAACTCGGCGACGGCGCGGCAGCGAGTGCACCCTTTGTGGCGCCGGTCAAACCGCGAAACCTGGATATGGCCGTCACCAACATCATCCACGAGATCGGGGTGCCCGCGCACATCAAGGGGTACCATTACCTTCGGGACGCCATCCTGATGGTAGTGAACGAGATCAACCTGTTGGGCGGCATCACTAAGGAGCTTTACCCGATGATTGCCCAGAAGTACAACACGACGCCGAGCAGGGTGGAACGGGCCATCAGACACGCGATCGAGTTGGCCTGGGACCGGGGGAATGTGGAGGCGATATCCAAGTTCTTCGGGTATACAGTCAACGTGGCTAAGGGGAAACCCACCAATTCCGAGTTTATCGCCATGATTGCCGATAAGCTGCGTCTTGAATCCAGGGTGAGTTAAGCTGGAAGCAGGCGAAACCTGACCGTTCGGTCAGGTTTCTTCACTTTTAGGGAGAAATATTGTTTCGGACAAGGACCGGCATCGTCCTGGAAGAGCGCCGGGGCGGCTCCTTGACTTGAAGGAAAAAGGTATTATACTGGTAGGGAAAGAAGGTGGAAAGACAAAGTGATCAGGGGAAGAGCCCGCGTCGACCGGAGAACGAAAAACCTTGTCAAGCGGCTCCAACCGAACGAGATCGCAATTATCAGCCACAGCGGGATTGATAAACTGGCCGCCCAGGGGCTTATTGATGCCCGCTGCAAGCTTGTGCTTAACGCCGAGCGTTCTTTGTCCCCGGATTATCCCAATGAAGGGCCGCTGATGCTGGTTGAGGCCGGAATACCGATAGTGGACAACCTGGGGCCGGCGGTGCTTGAGATTCCGGAAGGCACGGAGGTCGAGGTCGAGGGCGATACCGTCTATGTAGAGGGCACGCTCATAGCCCGCGGTGAACTCCTGGATACGGAAAAGATCCGGGCGGGGATGGCTGCGGCGCAGAGTCGCATCGGGGAGGTCCTGGTCCGGTTCGTTGATAATACGCTTGCTTATGCCCGGAACGAAATCGGTCTTGTGGCCGGGAAGATCCCCATGCCGGAACTCAGGACCAACCTTCAGGGCCGACACGTGCTGATCGTGGTCCGGGGTTTTGATTACAAGGAAGACCTCCGGGCGATACGTTCGTACATCAGAGAGATGCGCCCCGTTTTGATCGGGGTGGACGGCGGCGCGGATGCACTCCGGGAGTTCGGGTACCGCCCGGACATCGTCATTGGCGACATGGACAGTGTGAGCGACGCCGCCCTGAGAGAATCGAAAGAGATCGTGGTCCACGCCTACCCGAACGGTGAAGCTCCCGGCCTGAAGCGCGTCAAGGCTTTGGGTTTGTTTGCCGTTACCCTGCCTTTGTTGGGAACAAGTGAGGACGCAGCGATGTTACTGGCCTACGAGAAGGGAGCCAGCCTGATCGTCGCCGTCGGCACCCATTCAAACGTTCTGGACTTTCTGGAAAAAGGAAGGCAGGGAATGGGCAGCACCTTTCTCGCCCGGCTGAAAGTCGGTTCTATTCTGATCGACGCCAAAGGCGTGTCCCGCCTGTATCAGAGCAGGGTGAAGGGGCGCTATCTGGCTCAGGTCATTGCCGCGGCGATTTTGCCTTTTGCGGCGGTGGCGGTCATCTCTCCGCCGATCCGGGAACTGTTGAAGCTCGTTTTTATCCAGTTCCGGATGTTGTTGGGGCTGTAAACGGTTCGAAGTTCAATAGTTCGAAGTTAAACTTAAGATGATGGACCTTTAAGGTCCGTTCAAAGTGTTAAACGATTCGCCAGTTCACAGTTTGCATATTCCATTAAAGAAGGTAGAAGGGGATTAAGTTTACGCAATGATTATAGACATCCGCTACCATATCATTACACTGGTCGCGGTTTTCTTAATGTTGGGACTCGGCATCCTGATCGGAACGACCATGATCGGTAGCGAGGCCATTGAAAGAAAACAGGAGCAGCTTGCCGACCGTCTCGAAAAGCAGTTGCAGGGCCTCCGGCTTGAAAACCAGCGTGCACAGGAGCGTTACGAGCGGGTGGAAGCCGAAAACCGCACGCTTCAGCTTTTCGCCCGGGAAGTCGTACCCTTCGCCATCGCAAACCGCCTCAAGGGTTTTACGGTGGCGGTTGTCGAGGTAAGTGGGGCGGCTTCCCAGGAGTTGCTGAGCGACCTGCAGACGGCGGGCGCGGTGGTGGAATCGGTTACTACCGTGCCAGATGACTTTGCTGACGCCGTCATGGTAGAAAAGCTGCAGGTGGACCTTGGGTGGAACGAGGAAAGCGGGGGGGAGGTGCAGGCGCGTCTGGGACGCGAACTTGGCACAGCCATCGCCACGGGGGAAAACTCGGCCCTGGTTGATTACCTGGTACGGGAGGGTCTGGTTGAGGTCAGCGGCGGCTACAACATGGCGGTTCAGGGGGTGGTGATTGTCGGGGCGGCCGGGGAAGGAGATGCTTCGGGGCCGTCACCGGTCGAACTCGGGCTGATTGACGGCCTGCTTGCCCAGGGGGCAAAAGTGGTGGTGGTGCGAGAGAGCACCGGTACGAGCGGGAATATTAAAGAATACCAGCAGCGGAAAATTAGTATTATTGACAATATCGACATGCCTTGGGGCCGGGTGGCGCTGATTCTGGCCTTGAGCGGACAGGCCGGAAACTACAGGAGTGACCCGGAAGGGAAACGGCTTCTGCCACCCTATCCGGTCGGGGGTGCGGAATGAAAACGGTAACGGTAGTTATTCCGGCGTATAACGAAGCGGCACGCATAGGGCAGACGGTCGTAGCGGTCAGGAGGATACCCGAGGTCACCGAAGTGATTGTCGTCGACGACGCTTCGACGGATGAAACGGCCCGGGCGGCCGAAGCCGCCGGGGCGAAAGTGATTCGCCTCCCCCGCAACAGCGGCAAAGGGGGGGCTTTGAACCGGGGTGTGGCAGTTGCTGCGGGAGACGTGGTGGTGCTGCTTGATGCCGATTTGGGGGAAACCGCCGCGGCGGCGCGTGCGCTCATCCTTCCCGTGCTGCAGGACGAAGCCGACATGACGGTGGCGCACTTTCCTCCCTCGAAGAAGAAGGGGGGGTTCGGTCTGGTACGCGGGTTGGCCCGGTTCGGGATCCGGTATTTTACCGGCCTGGAGGTGCAGGCACCGCTTTCCGGGCAGCGGGGGCTTTCCAGGAAGGTTCTCCCTGCCGTGCTTCCTTTTGCTTCAGGTTACGGCGTTGAGGTCGCCCTTACCGTCAGGGCGGCCCGTGAGGGCTACCGAGTACGGGAGATTTCCCTGCCGATGCATCACCGGGAGACGGGCCGCGATCTCAGCGGGTTCCTGCACCGGGGGCGTCAGTTCCGGGACGTGCTGCTGACCCTGGGCCGTCTTTTCTGGGAGTCCCGGCGTCCGGGCAGGTTGGGCAGGGTGACCGGTTGATGCAGCACTACCTCCCGCTTTTAGCCCTGGCGGTTGGGTTCCTGACCGTCCGAGTTTGTTGCCGCCCCTTTTTGGGGCTTTTGGCCGGCGGCGGTGCTTTGCGTCCGAACTACCGGGGCCAGGAAATTCCTGTGGGAGGCGGCGCCGTTTTCTTCTTTGCGCTTCTCGCCGGAGGGACGGTGGCTTATTTTTTTCCGCCGGCCGGTCTTGAGGAGCGGAAGCTCCTGGGACTTTTATTTCTGACGGCCCTTACCACCCTTTTGGGCGTGATCGACGATGCCTGGGGGTCCCGCCGGGTTTCAGGGTTTAAAGGCCATTTCGGCCGGCTCCTGCGCGGTGAACTCACGACCGGAGCCCTGAAGGGCATTGCTACGTTTGCAGGGAGCCTCGTTCTCTTTTTGCCGGGCGGCCCGGTGGGGGAAGGAGTTCTTAACGCCTTCCTGGTGGCCCTGTGGGTGAACACGATCAACCTGTTCGACCTGCGACCCGGGCGGGCGGGAAAGGTGTTCCTGCTGGCGGCCGTGATTCTCACGGCCGCGGCCTGGGGCCGGCCCGAGCTCTACCTGCTGTGGGTCATCGGGGGAGCGGTGCTTGCGTTTCTGCCTTATGACCTGCGGGCAAAGGCGATGATGGGGGATGCCGGGGCGAACACTTTGGGAGCGGTGGTCGGGGCGACCACGGCTTGGATGTTCACCCTTGAAGCGCGCTTGGGTATTCTCGCCGGTCTGGTGGCATTGCATCTTTTGACGGAAAAGTACTCCTTAACCCGGATAATAGCGCGGAACCGCGTGCTTGACTTCCTGGACCGTCTTGGCAGACGCGGGTAAAAGAGGATTTTTAACTGTGGATGACGAAGAAATTAGCGTTACCGTTTAGTAGTCGGCGGCCGGCGGCGTTGTTTTCAGGGATAAGGTGGATTGCCGGAGGTTCTGCAAAGGGTTTTGACGCTGGCGACCGTGATGAGGAGTTGCTTTTGTGGCCGAGGTTTTATTTGATAAGGAAAGCTGTAAGGGTTGTAAACTCTGCGTAAGCGTTTGCCCCAAAAAGATCATCTCCCTGTCTCCCGAGGTAAACAGTCACGGCTTTCACCCGGCGGGCATCACCGAGGCTGAAAAATGCACCGGTTGCGGCTTTTGCTTTTTGATTTGCCCTGACGTGGCGATTACAGTTTTGCGGGGGGAAAGGCGCCGGTGAATAAGATTCTGATGAAGGGAAACGAAGCCTTCGGGGAGGGTGCGATCCGGGCCGGCTGCCGGTTTTTCTTCGGCTACCCGATAACACCGCAGAGCGAGTTGCCCCATTACCTTGCCTGGCGCCTTCCCGAGGTCGGCGGGCTTTACCTCCAGGCGGAGAGCGAGATTGCCGCCATCAACATGGTTTACGGCGCCGCGGCCGCGGGAGTGCGGGTGATGACCTCCTCTTCCAGCCCGGGAATCAGCCTGATGATGGAAGGAATCTCTTACATCGCCTGTGCGGAACTTCCCTGCGTGATCGTCAATATTATGCGCGGGGGGCCGGGCCTGGGCAACATCGCTCCTTCCCAGGCGGATTATTTCCAGGCCGTCAAGGGCGGGGGGCACGGAGACTACCGCCTGCTGGTCCTGGCACCCGCATCGGTACAGGAAGTACTTGACCTGGTAGGACTGGCTTTCGACCTGGCCGACAAGTATCGAAATCCGGTCATGGTGGTCGGCGACGGCATTCTCGGTCAGATGATGGAGGCGGTGGAACTCGGGCCGGCGCCTGAAGTCAAGCTGCCGCCGAAACCGTGGGCCACCACCGGCACCGCCGGTCGGAAGACCCGGAACATCGTCAACTCGCTCTACATCGAGCCGGAGGAACTGGAGAAGGTGAACCTCCGCCTGCAGGCGAAGTACCGTCAGATGGCGGAGGAGGAAAAACGCTGGGAAGACTACCGGATGGAGGACGCGGAACTCGTACTCGCCGCCTTCGGGATGGTGGCGCGAATCGCCAAGGCGGTGGTTGACCGTTTGCGGGCGGACGGGATTCCGGCGGGGCTGGTGAGACCCATCACCCTTTATCCGTTTCCCGACGAAGCCTTTGAGCGGGCTGCCGGGAAAGCCCGGGCCTTTCTGACGGTAGAAATGAATGCGGGGCAAATGGTGGAAGATGTCCGGCTGGCGGTTTGCGGGCGGCGGCCGGTTCATTTTTACGGGCGCACCGGCGGAATGCTGACGACCGTGGCGGAAGTAGCGGCCAGAGCGCGGGAGATCTGGGAGGGGTTAAAGTAAAGGATGAAGGCGGAAGGCGGAAGGCGGAAGGCAGCGGTTTCGTGGCGGCGCACCAGGGGCTTAACGGACAAACCCTTCCACTACTGCCCGGGTTGCTCCCACGGCGTCATCCACCGGCTGGTTGCCGAAGTGCTGGATGAGCTCGGCGTGCTGGAAAAAACCGTGGGTATCTGCCCGGTGGGGTGCGCCGTGTTCGCCTACAACTATTTCAACTGCGACATGATCGAGGCGGCACACGGACGCGCTCCCGCCGTGGCCACCGGGGTAAAAAGGGCGCTCCCGGACCGTGTGGTTTTCACCTACCAGGGCGACGGCGACCTGGCGGCCATTGGAACCGCCGAAATCATCCACGCAGCTGCTCGGAGCGAAAGGTTTACGACGATTTTCGTGAATAATGCCGTTTACGGGATGACCGGCGGGCAGATGGCGCCCACCACCCTTCTGGGGCAGAAGACGACCACGACACCTGCCGGACGGGAAGTGGCGGTCGCCGGTTTCCCCCTGAAGGTGGCCGAGTTGATGGCGACGCTTGACGGGGCGGTTTACGTTGCCAGGGTGTCCGTACACTCACCCAAGCACATCCTGCAGGCGAAGAGGGCGATCCGGGAGGCATTTAAGGTGCAGCTTGACGGGCTGGGGTTCGCGCTCGTGGAGGTTCTTTCTGCCTGCCCGACCAACTGGGGTCTGGCCCCTCCCGACGCGCTCCGGTGGGTGGAGGAAAAGATGATTCCCGTTTACCCGCTCGGCAAATTCAAAGTGCCGGAGGAAAAAAGTTAATGTTGTTGGAAGAAGTTCTCCTGGCCGGTTTTGGGGGGCAGGGCATCCTGTCAACCGGGATGCTTCTGGCTTACGCGGCGCTGGCCGAAGGCCTTCACGTGGCCTGGATTCCGTCTTACGGGCCGGAAATGCGCGGCGGCACGGCCAACTGCGGGGTGACGGTCTCCGACGCCCCGATCAGTTCACCCCTGGTGGCGGAACCCACCACCCTGATCGCCATGAACGGGCCGTCGCTCGAACGGTTCGAACCCGCGGTGAAGCCGGGCGGCCTGATCATTTACAACGCCTCACTGATAAACCGGGAGCCCGCCCGGGCGGACGTGCGGACGCTTGCGGTGCGGGCGAACCAGATCGCGGAAGGGATCGGCAATGTTCAGGTGGCGGCCAACGTGATGCTCGGCGCTTTTCTGGAGCTCACGCAGGTGGCTTCCCTGGACAAAGCTGGGGAGGTGCTGGCGAAGGTGTTGCCGCCACGGCGGCACCATCTGATTCCCGCCAACCGGCGGGCGCTGGAAGAAGGGGCGCGGATCGCCCGGGAGGCGGGAACGAAAGAAAGGATGAAGGATGAAAGATGAAAGATGAAAGATGAAGGCTATGAGTAAGGTGTGGGGTCAGAATTCAGAATTCAGAAGCCAGAATGAAAGAAAAGGAGATTTAGCTTGCTTCTTTCTTTCCTCATCTATTTCTGGTTTCTATCTTCTGGATTCTGACACCAGAGCTGAATTCTGAAGTTACAGACATAGAACGGTCTGGAAAGGGGTTTGGGGTTGATCAACCGGGAACGGTTGCTGAGCGAGTTTTTAGAACTGGTCCGGGTCGACAGTGTGTCCGGACAGGAGCGGCAACTGTGCGACCTTTTAAAGGGGAGGCTCGGCGCCCTCGGGCTGGAGGTACGGGAGGACGGGGCCAGCGCTTTTGGCGATGGCACGGCCGGCAACATCATCGCGCGGCTTCCGCCCGTTGGGGGCGGACCGCGGCTCCTTTTTTGCGCCCATATGGATACCGTAGAGCCCGGAAGAGGGGTTAAACCGGTAGTTGGAGCGGACGGGATCGTCCGTTCCGCCGGAGATACAATCCTGGGTGCAGACGACAAGACGGCTATCGCTGCCGTTCTGGAAGCCCTCCGGGTGGCGCAGGAGCACAAACTGAAACACGGCGGGATTACGGTGGTTTTCACCGTCCGCGAAGAGACCGGTCTGATTGGGGCCAAGGCCCTCGGCTGCGAAATCGAGGCCGATTACGGCTTTGTCTTGGATGCCGCGGGGCGGCCCGGGGAGATCGTGGTGCGGGCGCCTTCCCAGGATAAGCTTACAGCTACAGTTTACGGCCGGGCAGCCCACGCCGGCGTTAATCCCGAGGCCGGTATTAACGCCATTTACGTAGCGGCGCAGGCGATTGCCGCCATGCAGTTGGGGCGGGTTGACCCGGAAACCACGGCGAATATCGGGATCATCAGCGGCGGCAAGGCGGTAAACATCGTGCCGGACACCGTTTATCTCGAAGGCGAGGTGCGGAGCCTGAAAGAGGAGCGCCGGGCGGCACATACGGACCTCATCTGCCGGATACTCGAGGAAACGGCCCGAAAGGCGGGGGCGCGGGTAGTAATGAACGTGGAACTGCTCTACCGGGGCTTTGACCTTCCGGCGGAAGCGCCGGTGATCCGGTTTACGCAGGAAGCGATGCGGCGCTGCGGCCTGGAACCGTCCTTGACCCAGAGCGGGGGCGGGAGTGATGCGAACATCCTCAACGCCCGCGGGATTCCAACGGTCAACCTGGCGACGGGAATGGAAAAGGTGCATACCACCGAAGAGGAAATTGCGGTGGCTGACCTCATAAGCACGGCGGGGCTCCTCCTGGAGTTGATCAGGCTTGCGGGGAACCGGTAACGCTCATTTGCGGGGGGATGGGGTTGCGGTTTGTCAAAATGCATGGTTTAGGAAACGACTTCGTGGTCGTCCAGGCGGATAAGGTGGTTTCGGACCCAGAGGAACTGGCCCGGCGGGTGTGTGACCGGCACTTCGGCATCGGGGCGGATGGGCTCGTCTTTATCCTGCCGTCGGCGAAGGCCGACCTGCGGATACGGATATTCAACCCCGACGGTTCGGAGGCGGAAATGTGCGGCAACGCCGTCCGTTGCGTGGCGAAGTACGCTTTTGAAAGCGGGTTGGTGCGGCGGCCGGAACTTAAGGCGGAAACGGGCGCCGGGATTGTTAGGCCGCGGTTGCATTTTGAGCTAAGCCGGGTAAAAGAAGTGGAAGTGGACATGGGAGAGCCGGTGCTGGAGCGGGAGCAGATTCCGATGGCGGGTCCGCCCGGCCGTGTGGTTGACGAAAGCCTGACGGTTTATGGAAAGACTTTTCAAGCAACCGCGGTTTCTTTCGGCAACCCGCACTGCGTGATTTTTCTCCCCGATGTTTCATCCGTTGACCTTTCGATTATTGGGCCGAAGATTGAGCACCATCCGGCCTTCCCCCGGCGAACCAACGTGGAATTCGTCCAGGTGCTTGCCCCGGACAGGATCCGGGTGCGGGTATGGGAGCGGGGTGCGGGTGAAACCCTGGCCTGCGGTACCGGTGCCTGTGCCGCGGTTGTGGCCGGCGTGCTGAACGGTTTGTGCAGCCGAAAGGCCTGGGTGGAGCTTCCGGGAGGGGAGTTGTTCATCGTCTGGGCGGAGGATAACCACGTTTACATGACCGGTCCGGCCGCGGAAGTCTTCCGCGGCGAGTGGCCGGAAGACTAAATGGTCGTCGGTCATCGAGATGTCAGTCGTCGGATTTGGGTTGTAGTAATTCGGTATCCGGAATAATCGGTGCAGGATCTGGTGAGAACCAGCCGGTCCCTTTGAGAAACAAGGTTTCGATGCTATTCTGCGAGGGAGGTTATGGATATTGCCCCAAGTTGCGGAGAGAGTTTCCAATCTGCCGCCGTATCTTTTCGCGCGGATCGAAAAGCTCATCGAGGAAAAGAAGGCAGAAGGCGTTGACGTGATCAGCCTGGGCATCGGCGACCCCGACCAGCCGACGCCGGAGCACATCTGCGCGGAGGCTGC
The DNA here is from genome assembly GCA_040758635.1 of Bacillota bacterium. Taxonomy (GTDB): domain Bacteria; phylum Bacillota; class Desulfotomaculia; order Desulfotomaculales; family Ammonificaceae; genus Yes71-27. The sequence goes on from JBFLVI010000001.1 coordinate 51,148, forward strand.
CCGGCAGCTCCAGAACCCGGCGAACCACCAGTACCCTTCATCGGCAGGGATGCCCGCCTTCCGGGCGGCAGTCGCCGGGTGGTACGCGCGGCGCTTCGGTGTTGCGCTGGAGCCCCAAAGCGAGGTTGTTTCTCTGATCGGGTCGAAGGAAGGAATCGCACACATCGCCTGGTGTTTCGTCAACCCGGGCGATGTGGTTCTGGTGCCTGACCCCGGGTACCCGGTTTACGCCGGGGGAACCATCCTGGCCGGCGGTGAACCTTTCCTGCTCCCGCTTCTGCCGGAGAACGGTTTCCTGCCCCGGCTGGAAGACGTTCCGGTGGAGGTGGCCCGGCGGGCGAAGATCCTCTTCTTGAACTACCCGCATAACCCTACGGCCGCCGTTGCAGACAGAAATTTCTTCCGGCAGGCAGTAGCCTTTGCCCGGGAGTTCGACCTCCTGGTCTGCCACGACGCCGCTTACGTTGATATTGCGTATGACGGTTATCGGCCTCCAAGCTTCCTGGAAGTGCCCGGTGCGCGCGAGGTGGGGATCGAGTTCGGTTCCGTGTCGAAACCTTACAACATGACCGGCTGGCGGTGCGGGTGGGCCGCAGGGAACAGGGAAGCGGTTGAGGTGCTGGCAAGGCTGAAGTCGAACATTGATTCCGGGGTCTTTCAGGTGGTTCAGTATGCAGCCGTGGCGGGGCTCAGCGGACCGCAGGATTGCCTGGACCGGACGAACGCGCTGTACCGGGAGCGGCGGGATTTGGCGGTCGCGGCGCTCAAGGAAATGGGCTGGCGGGTTGAACCGCCGCTGGCGACCTTTTACCTCTGGCTGCCGGTTCCGGCGGGTTTCACCACCGAGTCCTTCGCCGAAGAGTTGATCGAGAAGGCGGGAGTGGTGGTCACTCCCGGCACGGGTTACGGAAAATACGGGGCGGGGTACTTCCGGATTTCGCTTACGCTGCCCACGGAACGGCTGCGCGAGGCCCTGGAGCGAATGAAGCGTACGCTTGGCAGGGTGAGTTTTCAGTGATGGGAGAGGGGGGATTGTTATGCGTCTCTCCGGCCGCGCGCGGGGAATAAGTCCGTCACCTACGCTGGTGGTTGATGCTCGGGCAAAGGAACTGGCCGCTGCGGGCGAACAGATTATCAACTTCGGCGTGGGGGAACCCGACTTTGACACGCCGGAGCACATTAAAGCGGCGGCGGCGGAAGCGATGGCCCGAGGGATGACCAAATACACGGCGGTACCGGGAACCGTGGAGCTCCGGAAAGCCGTCTGCGAGAAACTCCGGCGGGAAAACAACCTGGAGTACAGCCCTGAAGAAGTGGTTGTCACCTGTGGTGCCAAGCATTCCTTGTACAACGCTTTACAGGTATTGGTGGAAGAAGGAGACGAGGTTATCGTTCCGGCGCCATACTGGGTGAGCTACGTCGAGCAGGTGAAGTTGGCGGGCGGCAAACCCGTGGTGGTGGAAACAAAGGCGGGAAACGACTTCAAGCTGCGGCCGGAGGAGCTTTCTGCCGCGCTCAACTCCCGGACCCGGCTCGTCATTCTGAACACGCCGTCCAACCCTACGGGTAGCGTGTACACCCGGGAGGAACTGGCGGCGCTGGCCGCGGTGGCAGTCGAGGCAGGAATCTGGGTCTTGTCAGACGAGGTCTACGAGAAGCTCGTTTACGACGGTAATATCCACGTCAGCATCGCGGCGCTCGGTGCGGAAATTAAGGCGCAAACAGTGGTGGTCAACGGCGTTTCCAAGGCTTACGCGATGACCGGCTGGCGGATCGGCTACGCGGCGGCGCCGGCTCCGGTAGCCAAAGCGATGGCTGACCTCCAAAGCCACAGTACTTCAAACCCCACCTCTATTGCTCAGGCGGCGGCTCTGGCGGCGTTGCGCGGCCCGCAGGAACCAGTTGCGGAAATGGTGGCTGCCTTTGCCACGCGCCGGGCTTACATCCTGGAACGCCTGGCGGGTATCCCCGGGATCAGTTGCCGGAAACCGGCAGGCGCTTTTTACGTTTTCCCGGACTTTTCGGGTTACTTCGGGCGGCGTTACGGGAACAGGACGGTACGGAACGCTACCGACCTTGCCGCTTTTCTGCTGGACGAAGCGAAGGTAGCGGTGGTGCCGGGAGCAGCCTTCGGGGACGACCGCTTCATCCGTTTTTCCTACGCTACTTCGCTGGAGAAAATTGCCGCCGGGATGGACCGAATGGTCGCTGCACTTAGCCTTTTGAGATAAGTGGTTCCGGGTTAACTCTCAGGTCGGCGGTTGTTTTGAGAAGGCTCCAGGCCCACAGCCTGGGGCTTTTTGGTTTTTGTAACCGTTTCCGGCCTTTTTAATAAACTGGTAGTGGAAAAAAAGGAGGGAGGTTAAACTTTGGTATTGTGCTGCTTGCGGGGGCCACTGGGGTGGGAGTTCAGTACCCGGCAGCGCTGGGGAGAGTTTGTTGCTCCAGGAAGGGTTGACCGGCCGAAGCACGATGAGGACAGCACAGCCACGGGACGGTTTAACTTTTCTCCCGTCCGGGAGCCATCCGGGTTACCGGAACCGCTGCCGGCGCAAGAAGAAAAAAAGGATCCGGATCCGGGCATGGCACCGGAAAAGAGTCGCGCGGGAATCGACAAGAATGAGAGTGACAAGAGAGAGCTTCGGGAATTCCTTACCTTCTTGCTGCTGCTCGAAATGATCGCCTGCGCCCGCCAGCAGGGGCCGCCCGGGCCGCCGGGACCGCAGGGGCCGAAGGGAGACCCGGGACCGGCAGGGCCGCCAGGGCCTAAAGGCGACCCGGGGACGGCGGCAAAAGTGGTGCAGTTCTTTCAGGCAGGCAGACCGGTTTTAAGAGGAGAGTGCGTGCGTAACGGCGATTTTGAGGCCTGGGAGGAAGAAGTGCCCGTCTTCTGGCAGGGTTCGAATTTTGCTCGCCTGGAAGACGCCGGTACCGGCCGGTATGCGGTGCGGTTGGGTGCCGACCCCGAGGAGGACGCCGCGCTATACCAGGATGTTCCGGTAGTTCCCGGCTGCTGTCTCGACTTCCGTTTTAACCTGCGGATTCCCGAAAATAACGGGACGGTGCGGGCGGAGGTTTTGTGGTTGGACGTGACGGGTGATTTGCTGGGCAAGGGGGTCGAGGTGCTGTTTCCGAGGCGAACCGTACCCGGGTACAGTTATTCGAGTCACCTGACGGGCTACGTCTTACCGCGGACGGTATGGGCCAGGGTATCGTTCCGCAAAGAGGGTTACGGCACGGCAGACGTTGATTCGGTTTCTCTGGTCGGGTACTGATTTTTATCAGATGGCCGAGGGGGGAGGCAGGATGGCGCTCATCAAGACCGAGGTGGTGGTCGGCGAGGCGGCAACGCAGGTGCTCGTAATCAAGGAAGATGTGATTTTCGACCCGCCGCTTTACAAGGTGATCCAGGAGGACCTTACGGTTGAAATCGGTGATTGTCTGGTCTGCGCCGACAAGGTGCTTTTTAACGGAAAGCTGATCAAAGACATCATCTACAAGGGCGTGGGGTGCGAGCGGGGATTTATCGAGCGCGAAGTCAGGTGGGTGGAGGTTTCGGTGCCTTTCGCCGGGTTTGTAGACGTTCCTGGTGCCCAGGTTGGTGACGGCTGCCAGGTCGAGTTTGCCGGTGTAAAGGATTGCAATTTCCTGATTCCAACCGAAACCGCTCAGGTGGAGGACCGGACGGGATTGATCGGTGTGGTCAGAAAGGCCCTGCAGAAAACAATTGTCGACGTGACGGTAAAGGTTGTCCGTACCGAACAGATTGAGGTGGCAGTAAGCGGGTAAGAAGGTTAGGCAAGGGGGTAAACGCTGGTGCTTATTAAGACCGAAGTGGTGATCGGCGAGGTTACCACCCAGGTGTTTATCGTGAGTGATATTATGACCTTCGGCACGCCGGTTTACAAGGTTATTGACGAAATTACCGAGGTTGCGGTCGACGATTGTTTTGTCTGCACCGACAAGGTCGTTTTCAACGGCACTCTGACCAAGAACCTCATCTTTAAGGAACAACCGAATCCCCAGACCGGTGAGGGAAGGGTTCTATTTCACGAGACGCGGCTGCCTTTCACCGGCTTTGTGGAGGTGCCGGGAGCGGAGCCTGGAGATACCTGCCAGGTGGAGTCCGCCCGGGTCGGGGACTGCAATTTCCTTCTGCCGCTGACACGGGATGCTTGGGGAAATGTTCTTACAGCACAAGAAAAAACGATTGTGGAGATAACCTTGAAGGTAACGCGGACGGAGCAGATTGAGGTCGGCAGTTAGATTCCGTGGGCCACGACGTGGCGGGGTAATGCTCGGTAAAAAACGATAAGGAGCCGAGGTGACAGCGCGGGTGCAACGTACCGAGCAAACTGAAAGCAGTACCGCACTTATAAAAATCTTGTTACTATTCAGGCTTCCCGTCAGGCGCGGCGATAAACGGCGCCCAGCACTCAATCAGGCCTTTGCAAAAATGCTAATTGGGTCAAAACATATCTTCATGTTACACGCAACTATACTTTGAGTGTCAATTTGAGTGCTGGGCTGCGCCTTCCTCGCACTGCTTGTTTCTCGCCGCCCCGCACTCAACTCGCCGGTAAAAGCAGCGTAGTTCTGGTGGCCTTTCCACACGGAGTTGAGTGCGGGGTAAGTGGTGGGTGGCTGAATAGTTACAAAATACGGAATAAGGGGGGAGAACAGTGCCTTTAATTAAAACCGAACTGGTGGTAGGTGAAGTAACAACCCAGGTGCTGGTGGTAAGCGACACGATCAAGTTCTGCACACCGGTTTTTAAAGTGGTGGAGGAACGCACCGATGTCACTATCACCGACTGCCGCGTCTGCGACGGAAAGGTGATCTTTAACGGTGAATTGCAGAAGAACATCATCTACAAGGCGCCGCCAACCGGATGTGACTGCCGGGAGGGTCCCGTCGTTTATCACGAACTCGTGCTGCCTTTTGCCGGGTTTGTGGAGGTTCCCGGGGCATTGCCGGGGGACCGTTGCCAGGTGGAATCGGCGGGGGTGAGGGACCTCTGCAATTTCTTCATCCCGCTTACTCGCGATGAGAAAGGGTTCATCACCTGCGCTCAGCAGAAAACGGTGGTTGACGTGACCCTGAAGGTGGTCCGGGTGGAACAAATTGATGTTGCTGTGGTCGGACCAGTTGTCGATCCCTGCAGTCCCTGCAAGCCGTGATCCGGGCCGTCTGAAGAATGACGCGCGAGGCAACGGGTGACTAGAGGGTAGGAGCGCCCTTGAAGGGCGCTCCGGCCCTGATTATTGAATCTGGAGGTGGGAGCGGTGGTGTTGCCAGGGGGGAAGGGCCGGCTGCAGGTTCACTTTGGATTTGCCTTGCCCGAGGGAGGCAGGGTAATTGCCTGCCATCCGGGAGAAATCAGCCTGGAAGGCTTCGTGAACCCCGAGGGGAAAGTGATTGTTTTCGGCCTGGTTGAAGCGGTGGTGGTTTTAAAGGTGCCCGGTCTGATAGGAGAGCCGGTTTACAGGGTGGAGCGGGTTCTGCGCCCGGTGCGCGGCACGGTATCCATAACCCCGCAGTTCCGGCATGAGCCGGGCGAGGTGGCCGTCGCGGTGGTCTCCGCGGACAGCAGCGTGGAGAGCGACGGCGAAACCCGGCGGGTTGTCGTTGACATTGAAGTAGCAGCCGAGGATCACATGGACGGGGAAGTTGAGGCGGTCACCGAACCGCAGAAGGAAGGTTTTGTCATTGTGCCGCTCGAACAGGCCGTGGGGGAAGCGTTGCCCGGAGGCGAAAGTCCAACGGATGAAGAACGGATCCTACAGGAGTTGCAGGAGTTTAAGGCGCACCTGGGAGAACTGCCGCAGGGACGAATGGTGATTTCGATCAACGGCGTGAACTACGTGATCGAAGGGCGCGAGAAGTAGCCTTTCTGTACTTCCCGCCCGGGTCTTGGGTTGAACGGATAGGGCGGGCTTCCACTTCAGGCTCCCGTACCCGTGCTTCCTCGGGGGTTCCAAAAACCGGAATAACCTGGTAATCGCGCCCCGACGGCGTCAAGGCGGCCGGGTATTTTTCTTTTCGCGAGGCAGGGATTTTTTACTTGGAACAGAAGATAATTTTTAAAGAAAAGCAGAGGATGGAGGGGGTGAGAAAGAATTGCGGAGCATGACGGGGTACGGTTGCGGCGAAGCGGCTACCCCGGACAGCCGGGTCACGGTGGAAGTTAAAACGACGAACCACCGGTTCCGCGACATCGTAATCCGCATCCCCCGGACTTACACTTGCTTCGAAGACCCGGTACGGCATCTGGTTCAGGAAGTTATTGCCCGGGGCCGAGTGGAAGTTCACGTGGCCATCGAGGAGAGTGGGAGCAAAAACGTAGCGGTAAACGTTGACAAGGAGCTTGCGATGGCCTATTATAAAAATTTAGAGGATTTGCGGGTTTTTTTGGGCCTGGAAGACCCCGTTCGACTGGATAACATAATTTGCCAGCCAGGGGTGCTGGTCACCTCAGAGGTGGCGACAGATGTCCAGAAAATCTGGCCTCTTATTGAAGAGGCCACCAGGCAAGCTTTGAAGCAGCTCGTGCAAATGCGCGAGACAGAGGGTCAAGGTTTAAAGGGAGACATCCGGGAGCGGCTTGACCACGTAAGGAAGGCGTGTGCGGCGATTGAAGAAGAAGCGCCCCAGGTCATAGAGTTCTACCGGAAACGGCTTTATGAGCGCTTAAACGATGTTTCGGTGGTGGTTGACCCATCCCGCCTGGTCGGGGAGATTACCCTGTACGCCGAGCGGTCGGACATCACCGAGGAACTGGTTCGGCTGAAGGGCCACATAACCAGGACGGAGGAGACCTTGGACGCTGACGGACCGGTAGGGCGCCAGCTTGATTTTTTGTTTCAGGAGATGTTCCGGGAACTGAATACCATCGGGAATAAGGCACAAAACCTGAAGATCAGCCAGCTTGTGGTCGAAGCCAAAGGAGAGCTGGAAAAAATGCGGGAACAGGTCCAGAACCTGGAGTGAAAACAATCAAAAGGAGGGATTTTGGGTTGGAGATCAGGCTTATTAATATCGGTTTCGGAAATATCGTTTCCGCAAACCGCATCATTGCCATCGTCAGTCCCGAATCGGCGCCGATAAAGAGAATCATTACCGAGGCACGGGACAGGGGAATGTTGATTGATGCGACTTACGGCCGCCGCACGCGGGCTGTTATCATCACCGATTCGGACCACGTCATCCTTTCCGCGGTCCAGCCGGAGACGGTAGCCCACCGGCTCACGCCAAAAGAAACGGAGGGGGAGGAGACCGGAAAGAAGTGATTCCCGGTCTTCTGCTGGTGATTTCCGGGCCTTCTGGGGTTGGCAAAGGTACCATCTGCGGTCGGTTAAAGACGATGGATCCGACGATTCACCTTTCAATCTCCATGACCACGCGTCCACCACGGGAAGGAGAAAAAGAGGGGAGAGAGTATTTTTTTGTTTCGGAGGCTCGTTTTCAGGAGCTCTTGGAACAGGGTGAACTCCTGGAGTGGGCCCGCGTCTACAATTTTTACTATGGAACGCCTAAAAAACCGGTGATGGAAATGCGGGCCGCGGGACGGGACGTGATTCTGGAGATTGACGTTCAGGGAGGCTTGCAGGTGAAAGCGAACTGCCCTGAAAGCATCCTGGTTTTTATCCTGCCCCCGTCACTCGACGAACTTGCTTCCCGGCTGAGAAACAGGGGTACCGAAGGGGCGGAAGCAATTGCCGCCCGTCTCCGGTGGGCCCGGGAGGAACTTCGGAGTTTCCACCGGTACGACTACGCTGTGGTAAACGACACCCTGGAAGAGGCGGTACGGAAGGTCAATGCCATCCGGGTTGCCGAGAAGTGCCGTCCCCTGTTCCACGGGCTGGCCTGGCTCGATTCCTTGGAGTAAAAACCCTTAACACCAAGTTCAAGAAGGAGGTTAAGCGCTCGCGGTATGCCGATCAACAGACCGCCGCTGGACAAGTTACTAAAGATTTCCCAGAACCGCTATATTTTGGCCATTGTTGCTGCAAGGTACGCCCGCCATCTGACCGACAAGATCAACGCCGGATTATTGGACGATAGAGTCAAACCAGTATCCCGGGCACTGGAAGAAATGGCAGCGGCTAAGGTCACTTTTAGCCAGCCCGGGCGCGAGCCGGAAGCTGCGAGGTCTGGTAACAAGAATGCTTGAAGGAAGAAAGGTTATTCTTGGCATAACGGGAGGGATTGCCGCCTATAAGGCGGCAGAACTTGTTTCGCGTCTGCGTGCCGAAAGGGCTGCCGTCAAGGTGGTCCTGACCCGTGCGGCGCAGGAGTTTATCCAGCCGCTGACCATGCGGGTACTCGCGGAAAACGAAGTATACACCGGGCTGTTTGAGGGTCCGGAGCCGTTGCCGCACGTCAGGCTCGCTGCGGAGGCCGACCTGGTGGTGATCTACCCGGCAACGGCAAATCTTGTAGGGCAGGCGGCCTGGGGGTTGGCGTCCGACCTGCTGACCACCCTTCTGCTCGCCTTCCAGGGACCCGTGGTTGTCTGTCCGGCGATGAACGCGCAGATGTACAACAGCACCGCCGTTCAAGAAAACCTCCGCCGCCTGGAGGAACGCGGGTACATCGTGGTGCCACCGGAAACCGGGCGCCTCGCCTGCGGCGAGGTTGGTCCGGGACGTTTGCCGCCGCCGGAAACCGTGCTGGAGGTGATCCGCGGCGCGCTCGTGCCCAAAGACCTTGCCGGGTTGACCTTTCTGGTTACCGCCGGGCCGACGCGGGAGCCGTTGGACCCGGTACGCTATATAACCAACCGGAGTTCGGGGAAAATGGGGTACGCGGTAGCACGGGCAGCCAGGGACCGGGGTGCCCGTGTTATTTTGATCAGCGGACCCACCGCACTACCGGAGCCTCACGGTGTTGCCTTTACCCGGGTGGACACGGCCCTGGCGATGCGAGAAGAGGTCAGGAAGAACTTTGACGCGGCCGACGTGGTGGTGATGTGTGCCGCGGTGAGTGATTACCGGCCGAAAGAGGTATACCCGGAGAAGATGAAGAAAGGTGCCGCGGAAATGGCGGTGACGTTCGTCCAGAACCCGGACATCCTCGCGGAGCTTGGAGCGCTTAAGCGGCACCAGCTCCTGGTAGGGTTTGCTGCGGAGAGCGGCAACGTCCTCGAGCGCGCCCGGGAAAAACTACAGGCGAAACAGGTGGACCTGATCGTGGCCAACGACGTGCGTCAGGAAGGGGCCGGGTTCGAGGCGGATACCAACATCGTCTGGCTGGTTTTTCGCGACGGGCGGTTTTTAGAGTTGCCGCGGATGGACAAGTATTTGGTGGCCCAACGTTTGCTCGACGCTGTTTTGGGATTGTGGAAAGGCGGGTACGGTGAGTAGCCCGAAGGTCGTCCAGGTGGTGGTGAACCGCCCGCTCCGCGGCCCGAACCAGGTCTTTGCCTATATTGTGCCGGAGGCGCTCCAAGAAAAGGTTGCCCCCGGGGTACGCGTTGCAGTTCCTTTCGGCAGGCAAACGACGACCGGTTTCGTCCTCGGTACGGGCGGAGAGGCAGTACCCGGCCTTAAGCTGAAAGAGATTGTCGGGGTGCTTGACGAGGAGCCTCCCGTGCCGCCGGCGCTGCTCGAGCTTGCCCGCTGGGTGGCGTCCCGGTACGTGTGCACCCTTCGGGAAGCACTGGTCGCGATCTACGGTCCGGCCAGCCAAGGACAGAAACAAAAACCGGACCAGGCTTTCTGGTTTCGGGGGGAACCGGCGGAGGTCCTGCAAGAATTGGAAAGGTTGCGGGCGCCGGTTCAGGCGCGGGCGCTCAGCCTGATCGCGGCCCAGCCGGGGGTAACCCGGCGGGCGTTGCTGCGGGAAGGCATCGGGGCGAAGGCGATCGCCGCCCTGATCCGAAAGGGTCTGGTGGCGACCGAAGCGGTCCCGGTGTGGCGGGAGCCGTACCGGGACGTGGCTGTGGAAAAAGAAGGGCCGCCGGTTCTTTCCCCTGAGCAGCAGGCGGCCTTGCAGGAGATCCGCACGGCGGTGAGCGCGCAGCAGCACCAGGTCTTCCTGCTGCACGGCGTGACCGGAAGCGGCAAGACGGAGGTTTACCTGCAGGCGGCCGCAGCCGCCCTGGAGGCCGGGCGGCAGGCGATCGTGCTGGTTCCGGAAATTGCCCTTGCGCACCAGATGGTTTTGCAGTTCAAGGCCCGTTTCGGCAGCCAGGTGGCCATAACCCACAGCGCGCTGGGCGCCGGGGAGCGCCGGGACGAGTGGGAACGCGTTCGTTCCGGAGAGGCCAACGTTGTTCTTGGCGCCCGCTCGGCGGTTTTCGCGCCTGTGGCCAGACCGGGGCTGGTTGTCGTGGACGAGGAACACGAGCCGGCCTACAAGCAGGAACAGGCGCCCCGTTATCACGCCCGTGAGGTGGCCATCGCCCGGGCCGCCTTCGAAGGTGCCCCGGTGGTTTTAGGCAGCGCCACGCCGGCACTCGAGTCGTACGCGCAGCTTTTGAGCGGCCGCTACCGGGAACTAAGGCTTTCCCGCCGGGTTGACGGACGCCGCCTGCCGGTCGTCCGCGTTGTGGACCTGCGGGAAGAGTTCCGGGCGGGAACGGTAAGCCTTTTGAGCAAGCTTTTAATTGCCCGGATCCGGGAGAAGCTGCGGCAACAGGAACAGGTCTTGCTTTTCTTGAACCGGCGCGGCTTTGCGGCCTTCGTCCTCTGCCCGGCCTGTGGCAACGTGATTCGCTGCCCTAACTGCGATATCGCGCTGACTTACCACCGGCCGGAGACGCTGCTGTGCCACTACTGTTACTACCGGATGCGCTACGAAGCGCGGTGTCCCCGGTGCGGCAACACTGACGTCGGCCGGTACGGTGCCGGGACGCAGCGGGTGGAGGAGGAAGCCCGTGCGCTTTTCCCCGAGGCGCGAGTCGCCAGGATGGACGCGGAAACGACCGCGCGCCGGGGGAGCCACGCCGCTATTTTGGACGCCTTTAAGGCCGGCGCGATTGACATTCTGATCGGCACCCAGATGGTGGCTAAGGGCCTGGACGTTCCTGGTGTGACTCTGGTAGGGGTGGTTAACGCCGACACCACGCTGCTGCTTCCGGATTTTCGGGCCGCGGAGCGGACGTTTCAGTTGCTTTACCAAGTTGCGGGCCGGGCGGGGCGGGGCGACCTGCCGGGAGAGGTGATCGTCCAGTCGCACTGTCCGGAGCATTACGCGGTCAGGCTGAGTGCCCTCCAGGATTTCAGCGCGTTTGCCAGGCGGGAAATGTCCTTGCGACAGCGTTTTGGATACCCGCCCTACACCTTCATGATCCGGGTGGTCTTCAGCGGTCCTGCTGGGGACAAGGTCGTCCGCAGCGCCGAGGAGTTTGGCGTACTGGCAAAAGCGGCGGCGGGAAAGGAAATGACGGTTTTGGGGCCGGCGCCCTGTCCCTTTGGAAGGTTAAAGGGTTTTTACCGCTGGCATATTATTCTAAAAGGGAAACAAGGCCAGGTTGTGCGGGAAGCCTGCCGGGAGGTGCTGCGCCGGTTCACCGGCCGGCGTTTTCCCGGGGTGCGGATTGCCGTTGACGCGGCACCCCAAAGTATGTTATAAAAACGGGCGGAGCAAGGCCTTTTTGGCGTGTGGAAGCGCATAAGGAAAGAAAAGGGGGAAAGCTGCCTGAAGGCCTGCTAAATTAAAACAGTTTCTGTGATTGAAAGGGAATCTGGATGGCCATTTTTCGAATTGTGACGTTGGGGGATCCGGTTCTCCGTGAGAAAGCGAAGCCGGTGGAAAAGGTTAACGCGGCGGTGCGGCGCCTCCTCGACGACATGGCGGAAACCATGTACGACGCCAGGGGTGTGGGGTTGGCGGCGCCGCAGGTGGGAGTTGCCAAGCGGGTAATCGTTGTTGACGCCGGGCAGGGGCTGTACCAGCTCATCAACCCGGAGATCGTCGACGCGCAGGGAACGGAGACGGACCGCGAGGGCTGCCTCAGCATTCCCGGCATTTGGGGCGAAGTTTCAAGGGCGGTGCAGGTCACGGTCCGCGCGCTCAACCGGGAGGGCGAAACGGTGGAGGTGGAGGCGGAAGGGCTTTTCGCGCGCGTCCTGCAGCACGAGATCGACCACCTGGAGGGGATCCTTTTCATTGACCGCGCTCTCAAAATCATCCGGGGTGGAGGGTAGCTCTTGCGCGTGGTCTTCATGGGCACTCCCGAGTTTGCCGTTCCGGCACTTGAAGCCCTGATACAAAACGGTTATCCGGTGGTCCTGGTGGTTACGCAACCCGATAGACCCAAGGGGCGGCGCGGCCGGGTCACCCCGCCCCCGGTGAAGGAAGTGGCGGTTGCCCACGGGATCCCGGTGCTTCAGCCGGTTCGCCTGAAAGACCCGGTTTTTTTGGAAGAACTCCGCCGAAAGGACCCCGAGGTAATCGTTGTGGTGGCGTACGGGAAGATTTTGCCGCTTGAGGTCCTGGCCCTGCCGAAGTACGGCTGCATCAACGTTCACGCCTCGCTGCTGCCAAAGTACCGTGGTGCGGCACCGGTTCAGCGGGCGCTGATGAACGGCGAGCGGGAAACGGGAATCACGACGATTTTGATGGACGAGGGGATGGATACCGGGGATATTCTACTGCAGCGGCTGCTGGTAGTTGGAGAAGGCGAAAGCTTCGGGTCGCTTTACGGGCGTTTGGCGCACCTGGGGGCGGAGGTGCTTCTTGAAACTTTAAAGCTTTTGGGAGCAGGAAACCTGCCGCGCCGGCCGCAGGAGCACGGCCGGGCAAGTTTTGCGCCGCCGCTTGCGCCCGGCGACGAGATCATTTCCTGGGACCGGCCGGCGCAAGTTATAAGCAACCAGGTGCGCGCCCTGGATCCCTTTCCCGGTGCCCGGACCTTGTGGCAGGGAAGGATTCTGAAGGTCTGGCGGGCCAAACCCGTGCGCGGCTCTTTTGCCGCCGTGCCGGGAGAGGTGCTGGAAACCGGCCCGGAAGGAATACTCGTCCGGGCCGGTGAAGGTGCGGTTCTGATTCAGGAACTGCAGCTTGCAGGCGGCCGACGTTTGCCGGCCGCCGCTTTTCTCCGCGGGCACCAGTTGCCTAAAGGGACACGTCTGGGGCAGTGACCTTCGGGTATCCGGGCGGCAGTCGATCTTGCCACGTTGAATGGAGGGAGCCTAATTTCTCGAAAGCGGGTTCTATCTATTCACAGATGGCGAGCTTTGGTAAGAAGCCTGGAGACCGTTTGAGAAGTGAGTCGTGAGAAGTTGGAAGTGGGAGTCATGATGGAATTTGCCATCAAAAATCTCACCTCTAACCTCTTGCCTCACACCTCTCATTTGCCAGGCGAAGTTTTGCAGCCGTCTCCCGGGAGGGGACCTGAGAGGGGATAGGGTCATGGAGTGGAGCGCTGTCAGCGACAGAGGGCTGGAAAGAGAGAATAACGAGGACGGCTTTCTCGCGTGTCCGGAGATCGGCCTCTTTGCCGTGGCCGACGGGATGGGGGGGCATCAGGCAGGAGAGGTGGCCAGCTGGCTTGCCCTGAGGTCTTTGGAGGAGTTTGTACGGCAAAACAGCGGGACCGACCCGCGGCCATTGCTGGTGGGGGCGGCGGAAGAAGCCAACCGGCGGGTGTACGCTGCCTCACAGGCAAGGCCGGAATACAACGGGATGGGGAGCACCCTGACGGCCTGTATCCTGCAGGGGGAGGCCGTGTTCTGGGTACATGTCGGTGACAGCCGGGGCTACCTGATAAGGGGCGGGGAAATCACGCAGTTTACGCAGGACCATTCGCTGGTTTCGGAGTTCATCCGCGAGGGAAAACTTACTCCGGAGGAGGCGGAGATCCACCCTTATCGGAACGTCTTGAGCCGGGTCTTGGGTACTCAGGTTCAGGTTCCGGTTGACGAGGGTGTTATTACTGCCCTACCGGGTGATACGATCCTGCTTTGTACCGACGGGCTGACTATTCACTTGAACACAATGGAAATCATGGCCGTCCTCAGCCGCGGGAGCGCGCAGGATCAGGCGCAGGAGCTTCTCCGGACGGCTTTGGAACGCGGCGGCAGGGATAATATTACGCTCGTTCTCATCAGAATGTAAGGTTAAACGCAGCGGCCGGTGCCGTACAATACGGCGGCGAGGAGAACGGGGAAAGGAGCGCACCTGGTGAAATGATCGGCCGGGTGGTTGGAAACCGGTACAAGATCATCCGCGAGTTGGGCGGCGGCGGAATGGCTGTGGTTTATCAGGGCGAGGACCTGGTGCTCAACCGTTTCGTCACAATCAAGGTGCTGCGGGACGAGTATGCGCGGGACGAGGATTTTGTCCGTCGTTTCCGTCAGGAGGCCCGGGCGGTGGCAAGCCTCTCGCACCCAAACATTGTGGGCGTTTTTGACGTCGGGTGTGATGACGGTATCCACTACCTGGTGATGGAGTATGTTGAAGGGCAGAACCTGAAATCGTTGATCAGGGAAGGGAAGATTACCGCAGGAACGGCCCTGGCGATTACCCGGGAGATCTGTGACGCGCTGGGACACGCCCACGAACGGGGAATCGTTCACCGGGACGTCAAACCGCACAACATTCTGGTGACCGCGACGGGAAAGGCCAAGCTCGCCGACTTTGGCATCGCCCGCGCGCTGGGCAGTACCACGATGGGTGCTACAAAAGTCCTTTTGGGCTCGGTGCAGTATATTTCCCCCGAGCAGGCACGGGGAGAACCGGCGGATGCACGGTCGGACATCTACTCCCTTGGCGCGGTGCTTTACGAGATGCTGGCGGGGAGACCGCCTTTCACCGGCGACAACCCGGTGGCAGTGGCCATCAAGCACATTCAAGACAACCCGCCGCCGGTAGACCGGCTCAACCCGTCGGTCCCGCCCGCCCTGAAGGCCGTCCTGGAAAAGGCGATGGCGAAAAACCCGGCTTTACGCTACCAGTCGGTGGCGGCGATGAAGGCGGATCTGGACAACCTGGCGGCAGAGTTTCCGGTGCTCGACTCTCCCACCCGCCCGTTTGAGCTGCCGAAAATGAAGCGCCGGTTGAAACCCGTGGGGTACGTTCTCCTGGGTTTGATCCCGATTATGCTTCTGGTGGCGGGTTGGTGGGGTGTAAAATGGTACCTCTACGTTCCGGAAGTCAGTGTTCCCAACGTCCAGGGAATGACCCTCGACAGAGCCGAGGAGACTCTCGAGAAGAAGGGGTTGCGGGTGCAGGTTCAGGAAGTGCACAATCCCCAGGTGGAGGAAGGCAGGGTAATCAAGCAGGACCTTAAACCCGGAAGCCGGGTGAAGAAAGGGCGTCTGGTAACGCTGCTGGTCAGCCTGGGCCCTGAGATGCACACGGTGCCCAACGTCCGGAACAAGCTTCTTCAGGACGCCGAAATGATTTTGGTAAACGAAGAGTTTACCGTTGGGCTTAAAAAGCAGGTTTTTGATGAGGAGGCTCCCGCCGGTACGGTTGTGGACCAGGATCCGGCTCCCGGGACCTCGTGGCCGAAGGACAGCCCGGTGAACCTTGTGGTCAGTAAAGGACCGCGTCCGGTTCTCAAGCCGGTGCCGGATCTCCTGGGTCTCACGGTGGAAGACGCAAGGGCGAAGCTTGCCGGGGCCGGCTTCAGCCTGAGTGAGGACATGGCACAGCAGCAAAGCACGGACTACCTTCCGGGTTACGTCTGCGCTCAAACGCCGGCGCCGGGGACCAACCTGGAAACCGGCCGGGCGGTGGCGGTAACGGTAAGCACGGGGCCCGGGCCGGCACCGAAGGAAGCCACGGTGTACCTGCCGGTGCCGGACGACGGTCGAGAACATACGGTCCGGATTACCGTAACCGATGCACGTGGAATAGTTGAGGCGTGCAACGCCACCTATCAGGCGGGAGAACGGGTGGTGCAACCGCTGACATACTATGGCAGAGCCACCATTTCCGTTTACCTTGACGAGCGGTTAGTGCGGGAGCAGACCCTGACGTAGTACGGGAGCGTTTGTGAGCGTCTCGGGGGGCGAACGCGGTTGGTTGGAGGCAGGGGCGCGCAACCGTGTTGCGGCCGTATTTACGCGCAAAACCAGGCGGCCAGGAGAGTGTTGCAAAACAACTTAACCGCCCCAAAATGAGGTCGCCTGCTTTTGGGTGGTTAAATGGTGGTTAAATTTGAAGGAATAGCCTGAAGGCCGCGAAAAACGACCCAGCATTTTGGAGGTTAGAGGTGGGAGGTTGGAAGTGAGAATTCTTGAGGTAATTCGCCTATAGCGAATTCCTACCATGAAATTCTAACCTCTAACTTCTCACCTCTCACTTCCATTTTGGCAGGCGAAGTTTTGCAGCGGTCTCCTAGGACGGGCGCGGGTTCCTGCAAGGGGGGTCAATCTGAAAAGAAAGGCCGGCTTGGAGGGAGTCTTTTGGCCGTAGGACAGGTGGTCAAGCTCCACGGCGGGTTTTACTACGTACGCGAGGAAGCAACCGGGGTGGTCCGTGGGTGCGTTCGCCGGGGACGGCTCAGCAAGGTGCGGCTTCTGGTCGGTGATTATGTTGAAACCACGGAAGCCGTTCCCGGAAGCTGTGTGATCGAGAGGGTTTTGCCGCGCCGCACCGAGCTTGTTCGGCCGCCTGTAGCCAACATCGAGCAGGCCTTGATCGTCTTTGCACTCCGGGATCCAAGACCGGACTTTCAGCTGCTGGACCGTTTCCTGTTGTTGAGCGGCGCGGCGGGGGTCGAGCCGATCATTTGCTTGAACAAGACCGATTTAGCCCCGGTAACCACCTTTCGGTCCTATGTTGAAGCCTACAAAACCGCCGGGTACCGGCTCATTTTTACCAGCGCCCGGACCGGCGAGGGGCTGGACGACCTGCGTGCCGTTTTGAGCGGGCGGTTCAGCGTTCTTGCGGGCCCTTCAGGGGTGGGAAAATCAAGCCTCCTGAACGCGATCCAGCCGGGTTTGGGCCTGAAGACCGGCGAGGTGAGCACGAAAACCCGCCGGGGGCGGCACGTTACGCGTTTGGTGGAACTGCTGCCTTTGGAAGGCGGGGGGTTTGTATGCGATACCCCCGGCTTCACGGGGCTGAAGCTCCCGGAAATTCCACCGGAGGCTGTGGCCCGGCATTTTCCGGAGGTCAGGCGATGGAGTGACAACTGCCGGTTTCACGACTGCCTGCACGTCAACGAGCCGGATTGCGCAGTCCAGAAAGCCCTCGCCGACAAAAGAGTGCCGCTGTTCCGCTACCGGCATTACGCCGCTTTCGTTGCCGAAATTGTCGAAAGAGAAAGGAGAAAGTACCTTTGATCAAAATCGCTCCCTCAATCCTGGGCGCCGATTTCAGCCGTCTGGCAGAAGAGATCCAGGCCGTGGAGCGCGCGGGGGCGGCTTACCTGCACATTGACGTCATGGACGGCCATTTTGTGCCGAATATAACAGTCGGTCCCCCGGTAGTGGCCGCGATCCGGCCCCATACGCGCCTGGTCCTGGACGTGCATCTGATGATCACCGCACCGGAGCGCTATCTGGCCGACTTTGCCCGTGCCGGCGCCGACATCATCACCGTCCACGCCGAGGCGTGCACCCACCTGCACCGCACCCTGACCGCCGTGCGGGAGGCGGGCCCGAAGGCGGGAGTCGCTTTGAATCCGGCCACGCCGCCTCAGGCGGTCGAGTACGTCCTGGATGCCGTGGACCTTGTTCTGGTGATGAGTGTCAACCCGGGCTTCGGCGGGCAGCAGTTCATTCCCGGGGTGCTTCCCAAAATTACTTTCCTGCGGGACCTGCTCAGGGATAGGCGCCTGAACGCCGAGATCGAGGTGGACGGGGGAATCAATCCCGAAACGGCCGCTGCGGCGGTGGAAGCCGGGGCCACCGTGCTGGTTGCCGGTTCAGCGGTCTTTCGTTCCGGCGACCCGGGCGAAGCGGTGCGCAAGCTGCTCCGGGCGGTGTGCAAGTGATAACTTTCCCAAAATAGATTGACACTCCAAAAACCCTCAATTATAATAACTTCACATAATCCGGCAATGCAAAGTATTGCAGCACAAGGAAATGATCGGACCGGAAGGGATTTTCTGGTGCTTCTTGGCGGTCAAAGCCTTCTTTTTTGCCTGAGTTCCAACCCTGGCAGCGATTGGTGAAAAAGGGAACAGTCGCAGCCGTACGCGGGTGACTTCGGCAGCGAAGGCTTGCGGCCGCGATCGCTGAGGGAGGCATTAAAGTTGAAGGTTTTAAACGTTCCAGAAGCTACAGTTAACCGCCTGTCCGTTTATTCGCGTTTTCTCGACCAGTTAGACAAGAGCGGTATAACCACCGTTTCCTCCGGTGAGATTGCCAACGGCGTCGGCGTAAGTCCCGCCCAGGTACGCAAAGACCTTGCTTATTTCGGCGAATTCGGTACCCGCGGAGTGGGGTACAACGTAAAGGACCTCGCCCATCATATTCTGAAAATCCTCGGCCTGACCCAGCCGTGGCCGGTGGTGCTGGTCGGTGCCGGGAACCTGGGCACTGCACTCTGTGCTTACCGTGGTTTCAGGAACCGCGGTTTTAACATCGTGGGCGTCTTCGATAACGATCTGTTGAAAATCGGGAAGCGGATCCAGGACCTGGAGGTGCTTCCGGTAGAGCGTGTGCCGGCGGTGGTGGCGGAGCACGGTGTGCGAATCGGCATCATTGCAGTTCCCCAATCCGCGACCCAGGAGGTGGCGGACCTACTAGTGAAAAGCGGGGTGGAGGCGCTTTTGACCTTTGGATCGGCCGTGGTTCAGGTGCCGGAGAAAGTGATTGTCCGGAACGTCGACCTTTCGATCAAACTGGAGGTCCTCACCTTCTACCTGAGTTTTCGCGAGTTCCATTCCGGACCTTGGACGAGAGACGATGTGTAGCGCGGGAGAAAAGATTGATTACGTGGCCGTGGTAGGTTCGGCAGCGTGTTCGGCAGAGCTTGAAACCCTGGCGTACGACGTGGGGCGCGAGCTGGCGCGCCGGAAGGCGGTTATGCTCTGCGGTGGAAGGGGCGGGGTGATGGCGGCTGCGGCCCGCGGGGTCCGCGAAGGGGGCGGGCTGGCAATCGGGATCTTGCCGGGATCGAGCCGCCGGGAAGCAAACCCTTACCTGAGCATTGCGCTGGCGACCGACCTGGGAGACGCACGAAATGCAGTCATCGCCTGCGCCGCCGACGCCGTGATCGCAGTCGGCGGCGGTTACGGAACCCTCTCCGAGGTGGCTCTCGCCCTCAAAAAGGGAAAACCCGTCGTCGCGCTTGCCTTTTCTTTCCCTCAGGTACAGGGTATCCACCAGGTGAAAACGCCGTTGGAAGCCGTGGAAGTGGCGCTGGAAAAGGCGCGTCTTTTATAAGGTTACGAACCGTTACCCGGGATATGCTGGGACTGGGGACGGAAGGAGGCCCGGCCGCCGCCGTTTTCCTGGTAGGCCACGACCAGGTTCTTACCGTTTAGTTTTGCCTGGTACATTGCTTCGTCCGCCTGCTGGATCACCTCTTCACTGGTATACCGTGCTCCCGGTTTATACTCCGCGACTCCCATGCTCACGGTGAGGAAAATGTTTTCGCCGGAATCCAGAAAGACCGGCGTAGTGGCGATGGTCCGGCGGATCTTTTCGGCCACCGTAATCCCGCCCTTAAGGTCCGTTCCCGGAAGGACGATGACGAACTCTTCACCGCCGTACCTGATCATCAGGTCCATTTCCCGCAGGATCTCCTTGATTGTCCGTGCGGTTGTTGCCAGCACCTGGTCGCCGATTTCGTGGCCGTACGTGTCGTTGATGTTTTTGAACTGGTCAATGTCTAAGAAAAGCACGCTGAAGGGCTCCTGCCGCCGGTTGGCTTCCGCGACCAACCGCTCAAAGTATTCCGCAAAAAAGCGGCGGTTGTAGAGGGTCGTGAGCGGGTCGGTAAGGGAGAGGTGGCGGTTGAGTTCGCTCAGCCTGAGGTTGGAAATCATGGCGGCGGTGATGGATACGTACCCTTCGATTTCCTTTCTCATTTCCGGTTTGAAAAAGTGCGGGGTGTGACTGGAAGTTTTGACCCAGCCGAGGGCCCGTCCACCGACCGCGAGCGGGAAGCAGACGTAACTCTTGATTTCCGGGTCGGTGGCACAGCCGAAACGGCACATCAGGTCGCTGCCGACGTCGTTAACCACGTAAGGGGTTAACACCCGCACGGCCCGGCAGAGCTCCACCGCTTTTAAAACGGGCAAATTGAAGCTGGACACCGGTTCGGAAAAGTAGCACTCCTTTTGCGCGGGACGGGAGTAGTAGGCCGTAACCCGGGCCCGCCGGTGGCCTTCCTCCATTGAAACGATAATGGTTTCGTCCACCCCCATCCGTTTTAGATAGTGCACCAGGAGCTGGTAGGCTTCTTCCTCTTTAACCAGGGAGACGGCGCGCATTCCGAAGTTGGAAAGGTTGTTCAGACGGTTAAAGGTTTCCTTGATGTCCAGGCGCATTCTTTCCGCTGCTTCTGCGATGCCCTGGAATTCGGCGTAACAGGGCGGGTCGATCGGGCGGTCGTAGTCTCCTTTAGCGATTGCTGTCAGGGTATTGGAAATGTTGTTCAGCGGGCTTAACCACCGGCTGAAAGCGAGGCTGATGAACAGACTGAGGATAACGAGCAGACCTGCGAGCACGATTATTTTACTGAGCATCAGGGTTTGAATCATGTGGCGGATGCCGGTCGCATCCGGGACGCAGCTCTTCAAAATGGAGGTTGTCGCATAAAGCGCCGCCAGAGTGTATACAACCAGGACTATTACCAGGAGTATTACGACCTGGGCACGAAGCGATCTCAACGGCATAACGGACCTCTTCTGTACTATTTCTGTTGAGATACCAAGATTAATTGTAACCTTCTACCATGAGGGGCTTCAAGTATTCTTTTCCGAATCAAAAGCTTTAATTTTGGCGGATATTTTTGTAATACAAGCTCTAAGGGGAAAATGTCCCTTCAAGCTTATTTTCGACGGTTGGTTGTTTTTGGGGTTCAAAAACTTCCTTCCATAACTAAATACAGCGCCGCCGGCATTTTTTAAGGGCATCCGTACCATTTTGTCGAAATTCTCAAGAAAGCTGTTTCCCCGGCCTGCCCGGTCTCCCTCTTGACTTCACCTAAATCTTGAGGCATAATTAAGCTGTTACCAGAAGGAGCGGGATGTAGCTCAGCTTGGCAAGAGCGCACGGTTCGGGACCGTGAGGTCGCAGGTTCAAATCCTGTCATCCCGACCATTTTTTTAGAACCTTGTTTGTATCTAAATTCACAATGTTTTGTAGGAGGGGGAGAAGCGTGAACCTGTTAATCATGGGGCCACCCGGGGCGGGCAAAGGGACGCAGGCGGTCGAGGTAGCGAAGGAACTCAAGATTCCCCACATCTCTACGGGAGATATGCTGCGTGAAGCGGTCAAACAGGGGACCGAGATGGGGAAAAAAGCCAAGGAGTACATGGACAAAGGACAGCTCGTTCCGGACGAGGTAATCATCGGTGTGGTCAAGGAACGGCTCGGACAACCGGACTGCAAGGCGGGCTTCCTTCTGGACGGCTTCCCGCGGACACTGCCGCAGGCGGAGGCGCTTGACGAAACGCTGAAGAATATGGGAATCAAAATCGACGCCGTGATCAACATCAGCGTCCCCCGGGATAGAATCGTGGCGCGGATAACGGGCCGGCGGGTCTGCCGTGCGTGCGGGGACACCTATCACGTAACAAACAAGCCTCCGCAAGAAAGCGGGAAATGCGACAAGTGCGGCGGGGAACTGTACCAGCGGAGCGACGACACAGAAGAAACGGTCAACAAGCGTCTGGACGTTTACGAGGCTCAAACCCAGCCGCTGCTCGATTACTACGGCCGGCAAGGGTTGGTCAAGGATATCAACGGAGATCAGGAAATCGGGAAGGTCCTTCAGGATATCCTGGACACCCTGAAGCAGATAAAGGGTTAATTTTTAAGCTTGTTTCTAAAGATTGCTTTACCAGGTAATGGCGTTGTTGAGGCCTGGCTTCAGTATTGAAGCGTCGGCCTTTTTCTTCGCTTGGGGCCCCTGTAGAAACCTTGTATTTCTCGAAGGGGCCGTTCACGACGATAAAGTCGCGCCAGGGCGAATGGACCTGTAAGCTGGTTACTTAGATGCAGAAGAGGTAACATAAACGGAACGCGGCGAGGGGCGAGCAGTCCAAGGAAGGCGCAGCCCAGCACTCAGATTGGTACCAAAAACATAGTTGCGCGAAGCGTTTAAAGGGCGTTTTAATGGGAGTGGCGTCTTTGAAAGGTGCAACTGAGTGCTGGGCGAGCCTGACGCAGTAATGCGAAGCTCATCGCCGCGCCCCGCGGAAGAAGAACGCATTTTCAGGGAGGGTGGAAACGATGCTGGTCGTTGATATTCCCGGGCGCGGCACCCTCGAACTGAAACAGCTTGTGCTCGATTTCAACGGCACCTTCGCGTGCGACGGCAGGGTTCTCCCCGGCGTGGTGGAGCGGCTGAACGCCCTGGCGGGAAACCTGACGGTGCACATCTTTACGGCGGACACCTTCGGAACGGCACAGGAAGCGTGCGCGGGCATCCGGGGAAAGATCACGGTGCTGAACGAGCCGGTAGTCGGCCCCGAAAAAGAACGTTACGTCAAAGAACTGGGTCCGGCCAACACCGTCGCGGTAGGCAACGGAGCCAATGACGTGCTGATGCTCCGGGCGGCTGCCCTGGGAATTGTGGTCTGCGGACCGGAGGGAGCAGCAGTTGAGGCCGTAGAAGCAGCCGACATCGTGGTGACAGAAATCAACGCCGCGCTTGACCTGCTGCTCAATCCCAGGCGCCTGGTGGCTACCCTCCGTCGCTGATTTTGGGGCAGCAGCAGGAGTACGCGAAATTTTGTCGAAATGGGTTAGGAAAATCGCCGGACCCGGCTTAAAGGGGAGAGGTGTAAAATGGAGCGGCGCTGTATCCTTTGCGGACGGAAGTTCGAGACCGATGCGCTTGAAGACGTGGTCGCTGAGGAGGAGGCGGAGGACATCTTTGCTCCGCCGAAAAAACCGGCTTCGGTCTGCCCGCTGTGCCAGGCCAAGCTGAAGCACGAGGCCGAAGAGTCGCAAAAGACCCCAAAACCGATGTGAGACACGATAAACATAAGGGGGTTCTGCCGTGCCGAAACACCGGCGGTGGCCGTTATTCGGCATCCTCGGGATATTTTTTGTAGTTTGCTTGCTTTTCAGTAGTGGAGCGCACTTTTACACCGACTGGCTTTGGTTTTCGTCTCTGGGGTATCAGAACGTCTTCCTGAAAATCTTTCTGACCGAAACGGGTTTAAAAGTAGCCGGCGGGGTAGCTTTCTTTGCCTTTCTGTATTTCAACCTGTTTTTTACCCGCCGGTACATTGGAGAGGCCCTCAAGGTCCGTTTCCGGGGTGAAGCCACGGTTGAGCCCGACCAGTGGCACCAGTTGTTGGCCCCGCGCTTGTTGAACCTGGTGTTCCTTTTGGGCAGCGCTGTCGCGGCCTTGATGTTTTCGGCGCTTTTGGGCGACAGGTGGGTGGTTCTTCAACAGTTCCTGAACCCGGTAAGCTTCGGCGCGGCGGACCCGTTTTTCGGCAAGGACGTTGGATTCTACCTTTTTAAGCTTCCTTTCTACCTGCTGCTTTACCAGTTGAGCTTCGGCGCCGTGGTATTTACCACGGTGGTGGTGCTGCTGATTTACCTTGGCATCGATCCCCTGAAGGGTTTCGGGTTCTGGCGCTCGCCGGGTGCGCTCCGGCACCTGGCTTTTTTAGGAGCGCTTCTTTTCGGCCTTAAGGCTTGGGGGTATTACCTGCACCAATTCCTGCTCTTTTACTCGGAGCGGGGAACGATCTTTGGTCCCGGGTACACCGACATCCACGCCAGTTTGCTGGCAATCCGGATTTTGTTCGTTCTGGCCCTGATTCTCACGCTGGTGGCTGTTTGCGGCGGGATGCGCGCCTCACTCCGGCCGGCGCTTTACGGGTTGGGGTTGCTCATCGCGGTTTCCTTCGGCGCGGGGTTGGTTTACCCGGCCCTTCTGCAAAAAGTCGTGGTGGAACCGAACGAGCTTGAGCGGGAGCGGCCGTACATCGAAAAGGCGATCGCCTTTACACGCATGGCTTATAACCTGGACAAGATCGAACGCCGCCAGTTTCCGGCGGGGAAAACGCTGCAGCCCGAAGATATCGAAGAAAACCAGGATGTGTTCACCAACGTGCGCCTCTGGGACTGGCAGCCGCTGAAGCAGACTTACAGTCAGCTTCAGGAAATGCGGCTTTACTACCAGTTCCACGATATTGACGTTGACCGCTACCGGGTTAACGGTCAGTACCGCCAGGTGATGCTGGCGGCACGGGAACTGGCCCAGGACCAGTTGCCGGCGCAGGCCCAGACCTGGGTCAACCAGCACCTGAAGTATACGCACGGTTACGGGATCGCGATGAGCCCGGTGAACGAGGTGACTACCGAAGGACTGCCACGCTTTTTCTTTAAAGACATTCCGCCGCAAACCGACACCGACCTGAAACTGACCCGGCCGGAGATTTACTTCGGCGAGGTCAAAGCACCTTACGTGATCGTGAATACCAAGACCGGGGAGTTCGACTATCCCAAGGGAGACGAAAATGTCTATACCCGCTACCAGGGGAATGGCGGCGTTCCGATCAAGAATATCTGGCGGCGGCTGGCCTTCGCGGTTTCTTTCGCCGATTACCGCCTGCTTTTATCCGGCGACATCACCCGCGAGTCCCGGGTGCTTTACTACCGGGACATCGAGACCCGGGTCAGGAAGATCGCGCCCTTTTTGCGCTTTGACCACGATCCCTACGTCGTACTGGCCGACGGGCGGCTGTTCTTCCTGTGGGATGCCTACACAACCTCCCGCTGGTTCCCGTACGCGGAGCCCGAGGGAGGATTCAATTACATCCGGAACGCCGTCAAAGTGGTGGTTGATGCGTATGACGGAAAGGTAAACTTCTACCTGAGCGAGCCGGATGACCCCCTGAGCAGGAGCTTCAGCCGCATCTTTCCGGGGCTGTTTAAACCCCTGGAAGAAATGCCTCCGGAGCTTTTACAGCACATCCGGTATCCGGAAGACCTCTTTCTGATTCAGGCAAGAAAATACGCGGTTTATCACATGCAGGATCCGCAGGTTTTTTACAACAAGGAAGACAAGTGGGTCCTGCCGACGGAGCTGTTCGGCACCGAGGAGGTCAGGGTCGAACCCTACTACATCATCACCCGGCTTCCCGGTGCAGAGCGGCCGGAATTCATGCTGATCATGCCCTTTACTCCCCAGAACAAGAAAAACATGATCGCGTGGCTCTCCGCGCGCTGTGACGGGGAAAACTACGGTCGCCTGCTGGTTTACGAGTTCCCGAAGCAGGAACTGGTTTTCGGGCCGATGCAGGTCGAGGCCCGGATTACGCAGGATGCCCAGATCTCCCAGCAGATAACCCTTTGGGACCAGCGCGGCTCGCGAGTCATCCGGGGCAATCTCCTGATCATTCCCGTCAAGGACGCCCTGATCTACGTCGAACCGCTTTTCTTACAGGCGGAACAATCGCGGATGCCCGAACTCCGCCGGGTCATCGTGGTTCACGGCGACCGGATCGTGATGGAATCGTCGCTGGCAGCGGCCCTGGAGAAGGTGTTCACAGGCCGCGTATCCCCCGAGCCGCCTCCGGCCGAAGACCGGGAGGAGAGGACGGTGCCGGAACTGGTGCAGGAGGCGAGTCGCGCCTACGAAGAGGCGGAGGAAGCGCTGAAGAACGGCGATTGGAGCGGTTACGGGCGGAATCTGGAGCGCCTGAAAGAGGTCTTACAGGAGCTGGAGGAGTTGACCCGTCAAGGATAACTTGCAGGGGAGGGGAAAAGATGCCGCGAAGGGTGAACATTAAACGGATCGGTATTCTCACCGGAGGCGGCGATGCGCCGGGTTTGAATGCGGTCATCAGGGCGGCGGTAAAGGTTGCCGTCCGCGAATTCGGCCTCAGCGTAATCGGATTTGAGGACGGTTTTGGAGGGCTCATCGAGGGCCGGGTGCGCCGCCTGACGGAGAGGGAAGTGATCGGCATTTTGCCCCGGGGTGGAACCATTTTGGGCACCACGAACCGGGACAACCCGTTTCATTATGCTGTAAAGGAAAATGGTAAAATAGTCTATAAAGACGTTTCCGACCGGGTGCTGGCGAACATTGCGGCGCATAACATTGACGGGATGGTAATCATCGGCGGGGACGGCAGCCTGAAGATCGCCAACGAGCTGTGGAAGCGCTTCAACCTACCGGTAATCGGCGTGCCGAAGACAATTGACAACGACATCGCCGCCACCGACCAGACTTTCGGTTTCGACACCGCCTTGACTACTGCTACCGAGGCGATAGACAAGCTGCATACCACCGCGGAGTCGCATAACCGGGTCATGGTTCTGGAAGTGATGGGGCGTTACGCCGGATGGATCGCCCTGCACGCCGGGGTTGCGGGTGGTGCAGATGTGATCCTGATCCCCGAAATCCCGTTTACGATCGAAAGGGTCTGTGACAAGATTCTCGAGCGGCAGAAGGCGGGGAAAAAGTTCAGTATTATTGTTGTAGCCGAAGGGGCGGCGCCCGCCGGCGGCCAGCCGGTGGTCAAAAAGGTAGTGGAGGGAAGCTTTGAGCCGATACGCCTGGGCGGTGTGGGACACCTGGTAGGAGAGCAGGTGGAGAAAGAAACCGGCATGGAAACCAGAGTCACGGTACTCGGACATTTGCAGCGGGGCGGCAGTCCCACCCCGTTTGACCGGATTCTCGCCACCCGCTTCGGCGCCGCGGCCGTCAACTTCCTGATGGAAGGGCGGTACGGCGAGATGGTATGCCTCAGAACTCCGGATATAGGCTCGGTGCCTCTGGCGGAAGCAGTAGGAGCGATGCGCCGGGTGGCCCTGGGCAGCGACCTTCTGCGGGCGGCGAGACAGATGGGAATAAGCTTTGGCGATTAAGCGATTATTTTCCCGCATAAACGAGCAGGAATTTGAGAATATGTACCGAATTAACTCTAAGCGGAATTAAATGTTTTCGAAAAAGCGGTCAGCGCAGGAATCCGGCGCGAGCCGGTCTGCCTAAAGTCGCCGCTGCAGAAACCTTACATTTTCGGAGGAGTGCGGTATGGAGCCTGGCGGTCAGCGGCTTTTGGTTTTGGGTGTGGGGAACGTTCTTCTGCAGGATGAAGGGGTGGGTGTGCACGCAGTTCGGGAACTGGCGAAGCGGATCTACCCACCGGAAGTGGAATTTGTTGACGGCGGCACCGCAGGCTTGGACCTGCTCTACCTGATCGAGGAGGCCAGCCGCCTGATCATTATTGACGCCGTTAACAACAACGCCGAGCCGGGAACCATTTTCAAGTTCAACCCTGAGGAACTGGAGGAGTTCATTCCGGCCATCAGCAACTCGCTGCACGACGTGGGCCTGTTGGAGGTTCTGCACCTGGGCAAGACAATGGGCATCCTGCCGCCGACCGTGGTTTTTGGGATTCAACCGGCAGTGATTGACTGGGGGATGGATTTAACCCCCCAGGTGGCCGCCAGATTGCCTCAGCTAACGGCGCTGGTGGCGAAGGAAATAGAGGATTGGCTGGCGGAGAATGTTGCTGTGGAGAGGATGTCCGAAGGATAAGGAGGGAAGAGAAATGGTCTTTCCGCGAATTGGTGCCACGGAGTTGATTTTGATTGTTGGGGCGGTATTGCTGATTTTCGGGCCCAAGAAGTTGCCGGAACTCGGCCGGTCCATCGGAAAAACGCTGCGCGAGTTCCGCAAGTCGACTAAAGAGACCGACGAAGACGGAGCCATGGCGATACCGGAAGAGGTAAAACAAAAAGAGGGCGAGCCGGTCAAGGGTTAGACCCACTATTGCCGGTTTTTCTTTTATTATCCCCTCCCGGTGGAAGTTTTGAGTTCGTGAGTTCGACAGTTTAATCCGGGAAATTTTAACAGGGAGCGAGGTGGAGGACCAGAAAAAAAGAACCGCGGAAATCGTAGTTCCCGAAGTAAAGGTCTTTTTCTGAAATTCGTGTTTTGTCGCTGACTCCGTTAAGAAAGAGAGCGTGAGCTGTTGGCAAAGGATTACCGCACGATGAGGGAGGGATGATTGGTGAAGCGTATTTCGCGGCGTGAGTTTATCCGCCTGTGTACCGGGACGGCAGCCGGAGTGGGGTTATTGACCGTTTTGGAACCGGTAATTGTGGATACTCTGGCGCAGGCCGCAGAGGGCAAGCCGCCGGTAATTTGGCTTCAGGGGGCCGGTTGTAGCGGCTGCTCTGTATCGCTGCTGAACTCCGTCAGCCCGACCGTGGAGAAGCTCCTGCTGGAAATGATCAGTCTGAAGTATCACCCGACGGTAATGGCCAGCGCCGGCCACCAGGCTTCAGAGTTCCTGGAGGAAATGGCTGAGAAGTACGCGGGTGATTTTTTCCTGGTCGTTGAGGGCGGGGTGCCCGCGGCCGATGGAGGTATTTACTGTACGGTGGGCGAGAAGGAAGGCAAGGAAATAACCTTCCTCGAAACCGTTCAGCATTACGGCAGCAAAGCCGCGGCGATCATTGCCGCCGGCTCCTGTGCCGCGTTCGGCGGCATTCCCGGGGCCGCTCCCAATCCTACGGGTACGGTAGGGGTGTGGGAGGTGGTCAAGGATACGCCGGTGATCAACATCGGCTGTTGCCCGATGCACCCCGACGACTTCCTCGGTACGGTGGTTTACGTTTTGAAGTACGGGGAAATTCCCGAGCTCGACGAGTACAACCGGCCGAAAATGTTCTTCCCGGAAATCATCCACATCGGTTGCCCCCGCTGTACTTACTTTGCCCAGGGAATATTTGCGCGGAATCCCGGAGATGAGGGATGCCTGGCGTTTGTCGGCTGTAAAGGAATGGTAGCGCGGGCGCGGTGCCACCGGCGGCAGTGGAACAACCAGACAAACTGGTGCATTGCCGCGGGCGCACCCTGTCAGGCCTGTTCCGAGCCCGCTTTTCCTGACGACAGCGGCCCGCTTTACGGCCGGTACCGCTTGCATGAATAAAATTAGAGTGAAAGGGGGGAAGGTAAGTGCCCAAGGTTATTATTGACCCGGTCACCCGGATCGAGGGTCACCTGAAGATCGAGGTGGATATAGACGGCGGCAAGGTGGTCGACGCCCGGTCTTCCGGTACCCTGTTCCGCGGCTTCGAGCTGATCCTGAAGGGGCGTGATCCGCGGGACGCCCAGCACATTACGCAGCGGATCTGCGGCGTCTGTCCCACATCCCACGCCATGGCCTCAGCCCGGTGCCTGGACGACGCCTTTGGTGCGGAGGTGCCGCCAAACGGCCGGATTGTCCGGAACCTGATCCACGGCGCCAACTACATCATGTCGCACGTACTGCACTTTTACCATCTCGCGGCGCTCGACTATGTGCTCGGCCCGGATACGGCGCCGTTTATTCCCCGGTATGAGGGTGATTACCGGCTGCCGAAAAAGGTTAACGACCTGGCGGTCGAGCATTACATCCAGGCTTTGACGATCCGGCGCAAGGCGCAGGAAATGCTGGCCATTTTTGGCGGCAAAATGCCGCACATCACCGTGATCATCCCGGGTGGTGTCACTGAAAAGGTCACCCAGGAAAAGATCAACCAGTTCCGGCAAATTTTGCAGGAACTTACCGAATTTGTGGACAACGTTTACGTTCCGGACGTGCTGGCCGTGGCCGACGTATACAAGGATTACCTGGACATCGGGCGCGGCTGCAAGAATATGCTCGCTTTCGGTATCTTCCCGCTTGACGACGCGAAGGATTCCACGGGGCAGAACATGTTGATCAAGCGCGGTGCATACACCAGAGGGAAGTTTGTGTCGGTTGACCCCAAAAAGATTACCGAGGACGTTAGGTATTCATGGTATAAGGATGAAACCAGCGGGCTTAACCCTACCGAGGGGAGAACAGAGCCGCAGCCCCGGAAGGCCGGCGCTTACTCCTGGATCAAGGCGCCGCGTTACGACGGTTTGCCCCACGAGGGCGGACCGCTGGCCCGGATGTGGGTGAATAAGGTTAAAGATATCCTGGATCTGGGTGAAAAAGCCTTCTCCGTCATGGGCCGCCACGCCGCGCGGGCGATCGAGTGTAAGATGGTTGCCCACGCGATGTTTGATTGGCTGGATCAGCTCCAACCCGGCGCACCTACGCATCTGCCCTGTTCGGTACCTAAGGAGGGCAGGGGAATGGGACTTTGGGAGGCGCCGCGGGGCTGCCTGGGTCACTTTATCGAGATTAAGGACTACCGCATCCACAACTACCAGGTCACCTCGGCCACGATCTGGAACGCCTGCCCGCGCGATGACCTGGGCCAGCGCGGCCCGATTGAAGAGGCCCTTATCGGGACCCCGGTGCACGACCCGGAAAACCCGATCGAAGTGGTGCGGGTAGTCCGGTCGTTTGACCCCTGACTGGCGTGTTCGGTTCACCTCGTTGAGGTGAAGGACTCCTGGGGTAAGATCGTAAAGGTCTCCATTTAACCGGAGAGCGTTATTACGGCCTTGTCGTTAATCGGCGAGGCCCTTTTTGTTTTCGGCTTTCGGGTTCCGGAGGTCACGTCTGGGACCGCGGCGGCAGGAAATTGCTGCGCGTTTGCGAAAGAAGAAGGATTTCTCCGCCTGTTGACGAACTGTAGTAGTGGAAGTGGACAGGTTTGCGAGCGCTGTGGCTCCGGCTGGCCTGCAGCGGTCTCTGGATGTTATAATAAAAAAGTCGGCATCAGGAGCCGCTATAGACAGCGCGGGTTCGACCAACCTGTTTTCGCGGGATACCGGACGCAGGCGCGTCGCGCTTAAAGGAGGTGCCGTGGGTGTTTCCCAGTATTGGTGCAACGGAGCTGATTTTGATCCTGGCGATTGCGCTCCTCATTTTTGGACCGAGCAAACTGCCCGACGTCGGACGCTCCCTCGGGAAAACAATCCGGGAGTTCCGGAAATCAACCCGTGAGATCAGCGAGGATATCGCGGCCGAAATCAAGGACGTCAAAGAAGAGGTTCAGGAGGTAAAGGAAAGCGTGAAGGAGAGCGTTAAGAAGGAAGATTAGACCTCGGAAGGAAGCAACCTGGTCGAGGTAATGTTGCTCTACGGCAGGGAGGATCTTTGTGGCGAAAAACGACCGGAAGGAAATGTCCATACTCGAACATTTCGAAGACCTGCGCCGGATGATGATCATTTCCATAACGGCGATAGCCGTTCTTTCCATCGTCGCGTACGTTTTTAGTGACGAATTACTGAAGGTGCTGCTGAGCCCCGTTACCGGCGCCGGTTACAAGCCGGTGGTCACCACGGTCACCGAGGCTTTTATGACCAAGATCAAGCTCTCGGTCTTCGCGGGCTTTTTGGGCGCCCTGCCCGTGATCCTCTGGCAGGTTTGGGGATTTGTAGCCCCCGCCCTGGAAAAAACGGAACGGCGCTACTTCGTCCTTTTTGTTTTCGGTTCGTTCCTTCTTTTTGCCGGGGGCGTGGCCTTTGGTTTCTTCGGTGTTTACAAGTACGGTGTAGCCTTCTTCCTGAAGTTTGCGGGGCCGGAACTGGTGCCGATGCTGACCATCGGGAAGTACATTTCGTTTACCATTTACTTCTTGCTGCCCTTTGGGATCATCTTCGAACTGCCGCTGGTCAGTTTCCTGCTGGCGCAACTCGGCCTGGTTTCCAGCGCCTTTTTGATCAAACACCGCAAGTACGCGTTCCTGTGCACCATCGTCCTCGCGGCGATGATCACCCCTACACCCGACGCGATCACCTGCCTCCTGATGGCCGGGCCGATGTACGGGCTGTATGAAATCAGCGTCTTCATCGTCCGCCTTACCGAGCGCGCCGTTGCCCGCAGGAGGGCCCGGGAAGAAGCGGAAGCGGCTCAGGAGGCGCTCACCATTTCGAACACATAGAAGGAGATACGATGCCACGGCATAAAATAACGATTATCGGCAGCGGAAACGTTGGCGCCACAACGGCGCACTGGGCGGCGGTTAAAGAACTGGGAAACATCGTGCTGATGGACGTGGTTGAGGGTATGCCGCAGGGCAAGGCTCTCGACCTGATGGAAGCTGCTCCCGTCGCCGGGTTTGACTGCCGCCTTCAAGGCAGCAACGCCTGGGAAGATACGGCCGGTTCCCACGCGGTGGTTATCACGGCGGGCGTGGCGCGCAGGCCCGGCATGAGCCGGGAGGACCTGGTGGAGATTAACGCCGGCATTGTGCGTGACGTAGCCCGGCACGTGGCCCGGTACTCGCCGGAAGCGATTATTATCGTTGTGACCAACCCCCTCGACGTAATGACCTACTTGACGTACAAGGCAAGCGGCTTCCCGCCGGAACGGGTGATGGGGATGTCCGGTGTGCTGGACAGCACCCGCCTGCGGACCTTTATCGCCCTGGAGCTGAACATTTCGTTCGACGACGTTACCGCCCTCGTTCTGGGCGGCCACGGGGACGAAATGGTGCCTTTGCTGCGCTACACCTATGCCGGTTGCATTCCGGTGAGCCAGCTCATTCCGCCGGAGCGCCTCCAGGAGATTGCCCGGCGCACCCGGTATGGGGGCGGGGAGATCGTCTCCCTGCTGAAGACGGGCAGCGCCTACTATGCTCCGGGCGCGGCGGTTGCGGAAATGCTCGAGGCGGTTCTCCGGGACAAGAGACGCATTTTGCCGGTAGCGGCGTACCTGAACGGTGAATACGGTGAGCGCGACGTCTATGCCGGCGTGCCCGCCATCATCGGCAGAAACGGCGTGGAAAAGGTGCTCGAAATTGAACTCCTGCCGGAGGAGCTCGAAGCCCTGCGCTCTTCGATCCGTTCGGTTCGGGAAGCGCTGGCCAAGATATCAGGGTAAAAGCCGCCCAGACCGGCCCGCCCGGATGGCCCGATGTGTGTCGGCGCGGAAGACCCTTAGTCCGCAACCGGACCGGCGTCACCTCGTCAGTTAATTGTGTCAATCACCTGAAGCCAATTTAGTGTTTAATTATGTACTTCTAACCCGTTTAAAGCCTCCTTGAAGACCCCGTCCTTTAGAGAAAATCAGCGAAAGACAATTGACGAAACGGCCGGAAGGCTTTCAGGCGAAAGCTGGACCCCGTTTGTTTCCGTGCAAACCTTGCAAACCTTCTCGGTAGGCCCGAAGCTTGTAACAGCCGCTTTTATAGGGATTTCAACCGTTACGCACAACTTCCGCTAATAAATATTATGTCAACTTATGTGTTGACGGGCTTGCTCTATACTTTCTTTATCCCAACCCCCCTTCCTTCTCCCCGAAATTTTTTAGAAAGTTTGCAGGAATTTGCCGAGCCATGTCGAAGTTGGCAACAGAGGCACCGGAGAGGGGCATCTCTGTTGATAGAAGCGTTTGGAGAGTTGGAATACGCCGGCAAGGTTACGTTGATAACGGATATGCTGTTGGAAGCAGCGCTCCTTGGGTGGGTCAGTATTTCTATCTATATGGCAACCCGGTTCTTGCGCGACCGGATAATGCTTTTGCTGTTGGTGGCCGGGTTGGTGTCTTTCAGTGCGGGTGCCGTGGCTAATATTTATGAACATTTATACCCGCTGAGCCTCTGGCAGCACGTTTTCCTGGTTGATTTTGCGCATTGCGGCGGTTATGTGTTCTTTTCTTCAAGTGTCGGTTATTTAGTCTTCCGGTACATGCGGCTTCACGAAGCGCTGCAGCGGGAAGCGTTTTCCGATTTCTTAACGGGGCTTGCGAACCGCCGGTACTTCTACCAGCGGCTGGAGGAAGCGGTCGCACGCTACCATAAGCAGGGTGAGCCTTTCGGAGTGGCGGTGCTCGACGTAGACGATCTCAAGGAGGTGAATGACCGGCACGGTCACATCCAGGGCGATGAGATCCTAAAAGAGGTAGCGCGGGCCTTGAGGCGGGCCGTACGGGCCACGGACTGTGTGGCGCGGTTCGGCGGGGACGAGTTCGCGGTACTGTTCGTTGGTGCGGCGAACGAAGAAGGTGTGATTGACCGGTTGTTGGGGGAACTGCGGCAGTGTTCGGTGGGCGCCAGTTTCGGCACCGCTTTTTGCCCGCGGGACGGTACCACTACCGACGCCCTGGTGGCGGCGGCGGATAACCGGATGTACGCCATGAAGGCCGAGAAGTCTCAGAAAAAGGGCAGTCTGTTGTCTGCAGGAACTGAGTAAAAAAATATTCTTCCCTCCTCCCTACCTGCCCTAAAAATTTTGCGGCAGGGGTATAAAGCTGTTGTAGATTCATGTCGAAAAGAAGGGTAGGACGGGAGGTGAGCCCGGATGGCCGACGTAATTTTCACGTCTGCAGGCGCGCTGGCGCAAACCGCACCGGTGGTAAGCGAGATCGCTTGGTTTGCCCTAGTCGCCTATGCGTGCCGGTATTTGAAGAACCGCCGGGCTGCCACTCTTGTCGGCGTGGGAATCGCAAGTTTTATCGCCGGGTGGGCGGCCCGGCTGGTGGATGAATACAGCGGCCAGCCGGTACTCATGGCACTCATTAGCGATCTGGCGATCGGCCTCAGTTTGATAATGATGCTGGTTAGCGCTGCTTACCTGGTTCGTGAGGGCTGGAGAGCGGCACACACCTTGAAGTGCGAGGCCGAAACAGACGAACTGACGGGGGTTTATAACCGGCGGTATTTCCTGCGCCTCCTGGAGCAGATGGTTGGGGACGGTAAGCGGGAATTTGCGGTGGCGATCGTGGACATTGATAACATGAAGGAAGTAAACGATAACTTCGGGCACGATAAGGGTGACGAGCTGTTACGGCATACGGCCCGGATGCTTCGTGAGGGGCTGCGGCAGAGCGACGTTGTGGCCCGCCTGGGCGGTGATGAATTCGGGATAATCTTCAGGAATGCGGGAAACGACTCGCAGGTGTTACTACGGCGGTTGCGCAGGCAGCTTGACGACGGCGGGATTGCCGCAAGCTTCGGCGTTGCCTGCTGCCCTCGCGACGGGAGCGAGGTCAAGAAGCTCCTGGCGGTGGCTGATGCGCGGATGTACCGCCAGAAGAAAGCGCGCAAACGCCGCGCCGCGCAAGGGGAAAACGGTTCCGAGGAAAGAGATTCCGCTTTCTTTGGAGCGGCGCGGCTTGCCAAGTGAAAACAACCCACCTCCGGCTGACCCCGGTACCAAAACCGGGGTATTTTTTTTGGTAAAGAAGAACCTTTCTGTTTTGCCATAATAAGCCTGTTTTTGTTAAGTTATTGCTAAAGATAAAGGATTTAGGCAGGGAAATTCGCCTTTCCTATTCAACGAACTTGTATTATAATTTGCTTGATGTAAATGTTACCTTCCAAAGAAAACTTTACCTAAAGGTTGATATGAAAAACCATGACCGGAGAGACCTTCCCTACCCTGTTGTGGGCTTTGTTATTACAGGATTTTCCGGAAAGCCTGGTAATGACACTCTTCGTTTTCGGCTTCTTGAACCTGCGCCTGCGAGACTGCCGGGTCCTGTATATAGCTTTGCTGCAGACCTTAACCAACCTGGTGCGTCTCCTCCCCATTGCCTTCGGGATGCACACGGTAATCCTAACGATCTCGCTGGTGGTTTATACGCGGCTTTTTACCGGCGCCCGGTTGAGCCGGATCCTCGTTGCCTCTTTAGGTTGTCTTACCGTTCTCCTTGCAGCCGAACAGGTTTACGTGATGCCGCTTTTGAACCTTACCGAACTGAGCTACGAAGAGGTTTTTGCCAATCCGTTCCTGCGGGCGGTGTTTGCCCTTCCCTACGAGTTGATTCTTCTTGCCATAGCGCTGGCGAAAAACCACCGGAACCACAAGCGTGGTTTGCTGATATCAGGCAACTGAGGTAATTTGGAAATCGCCCTTTTTTGTTTCTCTCCTGCAAAAAAGCGAAGTTTTGAGCAGGAATTACGGCTATTTTGTCGAACGGATGGTGTATATAGATGCAGAACTTACCTGCTCAAGAAAACTTTGCTTACAAGGAGGGATTTAAAAAATGACCGGGGAGACTTTCCCTGCCCTGCTGTGGGCCTTGCTGCTGCAGGATTTTCCCGAAAGCCTGGTGTTAACGTTATTTGTTTTCAGCCTTTTAAACCTGCGCCTGCAGGATAAAAGAGTCCTGTATGTCGCCCTCCTGCAGACTGTCACCAACTTGGTGCGCCTCCTCCCCATCGCCTTCGGGATCCATACCGTGGTCCTGACGATCTCGCTGGTGGTTTACACCCGGCTTTTTACCGGCGTGCGGCTGAGCCGGACCTTCGCCGCCGTTTTGGCCTGCTTGATAATTGTTTTAGGAATAGAAATGATCCTTTACCCACCGCTCTTAAAGCTTACCGGATTAAATTACGAAACAATGTTTGCCAACCCCTTTATAAGAGCGGCCTTCACCCTGCCCTACGAGATGATTCTTTTATTGCTGGCTCTGGTGAAAAACTACTACAACCATAAAAAGGGATTACTGGTCGGTTTCTCCCGTTAAAGGAAGGGGTTAATCTTGTCCGGCTTTAACCTCACCCGGCCCGCGGCGGCCTACTTAAGAAAAAGGCTCAACCTGACGCCCGAGGAGGAAGAGATCGCTCTCTACGGCCTGCAGACGATCTTTTATCCGGCGACCGGCCTTTTAACCATTCTTCTCGCAGGCTGGCTTTTGGGGTGCCTCCCGACCACCCTCGCGGCTGCCCTTACCGCAGTTTCGCTGCGCCTTCTTTCCGGCGGCGCCCACGCCAGGTCGCCTTTGACCTGCAACCTGTTAGGGATGATTATCGCGCCTGCCCTCGGGAAGGTGGCTGCGGTAGCCGCTCCCTTTTTTACTCCTCTTGGTTTAGCCCTTGTGGTGACCGCCGGTTTCTCCCCGTCAGTAGTACTTGTCTGGCGCCTGGCGCCGGTGGATTCGCCGGCGAAGCCCATCAACTCCCCGGAGCAGCGCCGGAAGCTCCGCGCCTTGTCCGTCCTGCTGGTGCTGCTGATAACTGGGGGGCAGTTTTTCTTCCTGCTCCAAGGACGGGCCTTGGACCTGGTTCTCGCCGCAAGCCTGGGTCTGTGGTGGCAAACCTTTACCTTAACCCGCGCCGGCCACCGGTTTGCCACTCTCTTAGACAATTTTAAGGAAAGGAGGTGAAACGGGATGAAGCGTCTCCTTTACACTCTCTTACCTGCCCTCTTCAGCGTGCTGGCGGTTGCCGCCTTTGTCGGGATCAAGCCTGCTTGTGTGGGGATTGCTTATCAGCCGGAGGTGCCGAAGGCTTTAAGGAAGTAAGTTAGCGGAAAATCCCTGTCTTCCCGGTGCCCGGGAGGAGAGGCTGTGCCGGAGGAATGGAGGCGGTTTTTTTAAAGTTCTACCTCTCCGGGTGCCGGGAAAGAACGGGCGGGAAGGGTATATAAGAGATAGAGGGATATTGTGTGTGGTTGATCGTTAGGAGAGCTGGTTATGCGCGAATGGGAAGAAAAAAGGGCCGAAGAGCTGTCGGAATACATCCTGGTTACGCATATTATCTCTGTCCTGATTTTTTTAATGGTCATCGCCAGTTTTTATAATCTTAAGCTGGGCAAGGACCTTCCTGGTGTTTTTACGGAAAGCATTCTGATCGCGTTAGCTTTCTTATGTATTATCGTCTACACTATACGGAAAATTATCCCTAAGGTTACCCTCCTCGACCAGCCAAAAACCGACGAACTGCTGCTCCTTGTCATCGTCTTTCTTCTGACCTTGGGTTTTCTCTGGTTTAGTAAGAACTTCTTCGGCGCCAAGGTCCTGATCATGGTTCCGGCGATCATCGCCGCCACCGCTTTTGGAAGGTACGGAGGCATCGCTGCGGCGGTTCTCTCCGGTGTTCTCCTTTTTCTCTTAGATTACCGCGCTTCCCGCGCTCTCCCCGATGAGGTTTTTCAGACCAACCTGCTCGTCGGCAGTGTTGCCGTGCTCTCCGCCTGGGTGGTGGGGGGCTTAATGGAGGTGGAGAAGAAGACCCAGCGGGAGCTGCTCAAATTAGCCGACTACGACCAGTTGACCGGTTTGTACAACCACCGCTTCCTGCAGGAGAAGCTGGCCCGTTCCGTTCAGGAGGCGGCGGAGAAGAAAATCCCGCTGGCGGCGGTCCTGTTTGACATTGACCAGTTCAAGTATTACAACACCGTTTACGGCTATCAGAAAGGGGACGAAATCCTGACCGCCATCGGGAAGCTGTTGCTCGAGGAGGTCCATGAACCGGACTACGCCGCCCGCTACGGGAGCGACGAGTTCATGGTCGTCCTGCCGGGATTAAACAAGGACGAAGCCGGCGAGGCCGCCGCCATTCTGAAGGAAAGAATGCAAGCCCGAGCCGTCTCCTGTCTGGACGGGGGCGGAGTGCCGCCCCAGCCGTTCAGCATCTCTACCGGCGTGGTCGGCTACCCTGCCGACGGCGACGCTGCCCTGGCGCTCATTCGGGCGGCGGAAGACGACCTGTTCCGCACGAAGTACAGCGGGGGCAAGACCTACCTCTACCGCTCGGTCTTAAGCGAGATCAGCACCCTGAAAATCAAGGACGCCTTCCCTACCCTGCAAACCCTCGTGGCGCTGATCAACGCCAAAGACCGGTACACGTTCGGCCATTCGGAGCGCGTCCTATCATATGCGCTGGCGCTGGCGGAAAAGATGGACCTTTCCGGCGAAGAAAAAGACCTTCTCCGGTACGGCGCCTACCTGCACGACATCGGCAAGATCGAGGTGGAATCACCCGTTTTGAACAAACCTTCGTTCCTGGACAAAAAAGAGTGGGAACTGATGAAAAAGCATACCGTTTGGGGCAGCGAGTTGCTCCAGTCGCTCGTCGCCTTTCGGGAGATTCTGCCCATCATCCGGTCCCACCACGAGAACTACGACGGCTCTGGGTACCCCGACCACCTGAAGGGCGAGGAAATACCTCTCCTGGCCCGCATCCTGCGCCTTGCCGACAGCTTTGACGCCATGACCAGCAACCGCCCTTACCGGAAAGCCCTTACCTTTTCCGAGGCATGCGAGGAGCTCAAGCGGTATGCCGGCACCCTCTACGATCCCGAATTGGTCCCGCTCTTTCTCGAGGCCGTGAAAGAGGTTTACGAGAGGGAGCGGCGGGCGGGTGCCGATAGCCGGGATTTGAGACTCGCCGGCACGGAACTGGAACTCAGCGCGACGGTCTGATGGTGCAGCCGTTTCAACGTTGAACGTTGAACGGACCGCACGGGTCCGTCAGTTTAAGCCTAACCTCGAACCGTTTACTCCGTCCGGCTGAAGGCCAGCATCCCCAGGCCGATCAATACCAGAGAAAAGCAGAACAAAACGAGGAGGTCGCCGGTCAGCGTCTGACCGACGACAAAGGACCTGAGCGGCGAGCCGGCGAAGATCACGTTTCGCAGCGCATCCACCCCGTAGTAAACGGGGTCCAGGCGCATCAAGGGCTGCATCCACGCGGGCGCGGTTTTGAGCGGGAAAAAAGCGCCGCTGAGCAGGAACATCGGCAGCGTCAAGAAATTCGTGACCAGGTGAAACCCCTCCATGGTTTCCATCCGCGCTGCAACCAGAGTTCCCAAGGAAGCTACCGCAAAGGCCATTAGGAACATCAAGCCGGCAATGGCCAGGACCTGTCCCGGGCTGAGCGAGACCCCGGCCAGGGGCGCCAGGATTAAAAGGATCAACCCCTGCATCGAGGCGGTGGTGCTGCCGCCGAGGGCTTTGCCCATAGCGATGGCCGCCCGGGGCACCGGTGCCACCAGCACTTCCTTCAGAAAGCCGAACTGCCGGTCCCAGATGATGGATACCGCAGAGAATATCGCGGTAAACAGCACCGACATCCCGATAACTCCGGGATAAACGAACTCTAAATAATCGAAACCGGCGATGTTCACCCTGAAGGTGGCCCGCAGGCCCTGCCCCATGATCAGCAGGTACAGCACGGGCTGCCCGAGCATGGCGAGGATTCGGGTTCCCTCCCGCAGGAACCGCTTGACGTCCCGGAGCCAGATTATGTAAACCGCCGCTACAAAACCCTGCATCGCACGCCTCCCCGAAAATACGTTCAACACTTCATCCCGGCGGCCGGCCCTTCCCGGATGCCCCCTACCCCCGGCGCCTCCTCCAGGCGGCGTGCCGGATGCGCATCCACTCCGTAGCGTCGCCGCCCTTATCCCGGATCGCCCGCCCGGTCAGCTTCAGGAAAACATCCTCCAGCGTCGGCTGCCGCAGGTAAATCTCCCGGATGTCAGGGACGGCCCGCACCAGTTCCGGGATAAAGGTCTTGCCGTCTGGTGTTTCAAAGTATACGGCCTCCCCGTCTTCTTTTCCCTCCAGGCGGAAGCGCTGCCGGACCTGGTTGCGCAGCTCCCGGTTATCGGCGGCTTTTACCGCAACCACGTCGCCTCCGACCAGCTTTTTCAGCCCTGCCGGCGTATCCAGGGCAATGATTTTGCCGTAGTCAATGATCCCGATCCGGCTGCAGACCTCGGCCTCTTCCATGTAGTGGGTGGTCAGAAAGACAGTGGTCCCTAATTCCCGGTGCAGCAGGCGGATGTAGTCCCAGATGTGCGTGCGGGTCTGCGGGTCCAGTCCAAGCGTCGGCTCGTCCAGAAACAGGACCGCCGGGCGGTGGAGCAGCCCCCGGGCGACCTCCAGCCGGCGCCTCATCCCGCCCGAAAAAGTGCGCACCAGGTCCCGGCGCCGCTCGTTCAGACCCACGAGTTCAAGGAGCTGCGCGGCCTGCTTCAGTGCTTCGTGCCGGGGAACGCGGTAGAGAACGGCGTGAAACAACAGGTTTTCCTCCGCCGTCAGGCGTTCGTCCAGGCTGGAATCCTGAAAGACCATGCCGATGGACCGGCGCACGCTGGCAGCCTGGCGGACTACGTCGTAGCCGTTGACCGTGGCCCGGCCGGAAGAAGGCCGCAGCAGCGTGGCTAAGATTCTGATGGTAGTGGTCTTCCCTGCCCCGTTCGGGCCCAGAAAACCAAAAATCTCGCCCTCACGAACGGTAAAACTAACCCCGTCCACCGCTACCAGGTCGCGGAATCTCTTGGTGAGCTCCCGGGCCTCAATCGCGTTGCGCATTGCCGGGCTAACCCCCGGAATGTTTTGCCAGCGGCTCCTTCGTAACAACGAAGGCGTTCTTCTCTTTGGACACGCTAAAAATCGTTCCCGGAGCGGCGTACAGCGGGCCGCCCAGGTGGTTGACGAAGGACTCGCTTTCCGTCAAAAGCCAGTGTTTGTCGAAATACCCCTCTGCCACCGCCGCGGCTGCTATCTCGCCGACGAAGATGTAGTGGTCTCCCCCGTCGTAAGTGTTCCAGAGCCGGCATTCGATGCCCGCCAGGCACTCCGCGATCAGCGGCGCCGCCACTTTTTGTCCCGGCACCGCGGTCAGGCCTGAGCCGGCGAACTTGTCGGCCTCCCTTCCCGAGACCGTGCCGCAGTAGTGCACTTTCGGCAGCAGGCCCACGCCCGGAACGTTAACGGTGAAAGCGCCGCCGGCCCGAATGTATTCCGCCGTGAGGTGTTTCTTTGCAATTGCGACCGCGACAAGCGGCGGGTTCACGCTGACGGGCATCTGCCAGGCGGCGGTCATCACGTTATATTTTCCGCCTTTCTCGCTGCCCACCAGGACCACACAGCCCGGCGTCAGCAGCCGGTAGGCCTGTCCGACGGCAACCTCTACCTTTCGCATTTCCCTGCCCCCGTTCTTTAAAATGACTTTTGCAGATTTCGCTTTCCCGCTCTGGAAATCCTGCTGAGCATTAAATTGCTGCCGCGCATCGGGATCTCTTGCCCAAAACAAAAAAGCGGGTGCCCCCGCCCCTGTCAGAAAAATTGTGCGTCCGGGTTTAACCCCGGCCGGCCCTTACTTTACCATATCGGCCAGCTTGGTCATTCTCCGCACCATTCGCTGTGCCCGGGCCAGCCGGCCTACCCTGCTGCGCAGCCGGGATAGTTGCCTTTCGTCGTTTTCATCCATTTCCGGAAGCAGAAGCGCCCCGGCAATCATCCCGAGGATGCTTCCCGCAATCAATCCCCGCCAGAAGGTCATTGCTCGTTCCCCCTTTTAGCTTTATCGGTTTACCCTAAACACCGCACGTCGAAACGGACCCTGGTGGGCAAAACCCTCCTGTTTTCTAAACTTCGAGGCTCAACCTTGAACGGACTCCCAATCCCTTCCCGCCTTTCAACGTCGAACGTTGAACGTTCAACAGACCCCAAAGGTCCATCCCCTTAAGCCGAACCGTGAACTGTGAACCGACCTTAAAGGCCCATCAGCCTAAGCCTAACTTCGAACTATTAAACTTCGAACTGACCTCAAAGGTCTGTCACCTTTAGCTTGAACGTTTAATAAAGCGCCTTGTTGCTCAGGTCGAAGTTCACCAGACTTCCGTCCTCATCTATTTCAAAGATCTGGATCCCTTCCTTCTCCAGCCGGTACTCCACACAGCAGTCCCAGCAGTAAAAGTGGTTGACCCCCACCTTTCCGGTGGCCTTGCCGCCGCAAATCGGGCAGTTCACACTTTTCCCTCCCTACCTGCACTTTCCGAGAACGTAGAACGTCGAACACAGAACGGACCCCAAAGGTCCATCTTTTTAAGTCCGAACCGTGAACGGACCTTAAAGGTCCATCAGCTTAAGCCTAACTTCGAACTGACCTTTAAGGTCTATCGCCTTTAGCTCTAACCTCGAACCTTATTATGCCCCGGCATAAAGGAAAAATGCTGTCCGCCGCGCTTTGGGGCGCCGGGATCCCGGAAAAACTGCAGGCAAATAACTTCGGTAGCCACGAAAAGATTCTTTGCGCAGGTTGTGTGACGGGTGCAAAACTTAAGTTAAAATACCGAAATGTTGAACCGTCGCGATTTTTGGTTGAATTTTGGTTGGAATTTCGGGAGGATTTCCCTGGCTTAAGCCGAAGTAACACTCTAACGGAAAACCCAGCCGCTCTAACTAAAAAAGCATAGTCGCTGCGTTTTCGCCGCACAGGACTTGGTTAAAACCCCACCATAACCTGCCGGCAACAGCGTTTTCAAACACGATTTTGCAACTTTTATACCCAGTTTTGTACTTTTCAGGCACGGTTTTGTAGTTTATGCGCAAGAGGAGTGGACAACCTAACTGCCTCCAGCGATAATGTTTAATGAATAAGGGAGAGTTTTGAAAAGACTTTTTCGGGGTAAGCCGAATTAATCCTTAAACGGCAAACTTAACCACAACCACAAAATAAGAGAAGCACTGTCTCGACACAAAGCCTGCGGTAGATTTGGGAACTCTCGGTCTCTTCCCAAGGGGAGGAAAATGTGGGTGAATTCCGGCTTCTTATCGGCAGCCAGTCGTACGAGTGGCGCGAAAGCCTGGCGGCAGCGTTTGCGGAAAGCCCTCTTTTCGAAGTTGGGGACACCGTGACTTCCGCAGAACTGATCGAGACGGCGAGACGCCTTCACCCTGATATTGTGCTCTGGAAAATTGAAGACGAAGACCCCGTGCCCCTTATCACCGAACTGCAACTGAAATACCCCTTTACTCTCCCGGTTGTTCTGGTGGACAACCCGCAAAAACTCGACCTTATTGCGCTTCTTCAGGCCGGGGTACGGGGGTGCCTGCCGCTCCGGCTGCTGCCCCGGCAGATCGTCCACGCGGTGGAGCTCATCGGGAAGGCAGGGATGCTTTGCCTGCCA
The DNA here is from genome assembly GCA_040758635.1 of Bacillota bacterium. GTDB lineage: Bacteria > Bacillota > Desulfotomaculia > Desulfotomaculales > Ammonificaceae > Yes71-27. Next base: position 94,718 of record JBFLVI010000001.1, read on the forward strand.
CGGCTGGGGCCCGAGTTCTTCAGCCACTCACGAAAAAAGAGTGAGCCGACCGATGTGCACTCCCTGACAAAGCGCGAACTCGAGATTCTCTCCCTCTTGGGGGAAAACCTTTCAAACCAGGAGATCGGCCGGGAGCTGTTTCTTTCCGAGTCCACGGTCAAAACGCATCTGCGGAGCGTCTTCCGGAAGCTCGGCGTCCGGAACCGCACCGAGGCGCTGGTTGCAGCCGCCCGGGCGGGTCTGCTGAAACAGAAGGAGTAAGCCGAGCATTACACTCCCCGAGCAAGATCATATATCACTTCCAGTATCCGAGAAAGCAGCCTTATCTTCATAATTTCCCCTGTTTCCGGCCCCAAGATTCCTTTTGACAAATAAGTAAAAAAAGGCAATATAATAAGATAAGAATAGTAAGACAAATTAAATCAATAAGAGGAGGAACCCCAAATGAATACCACCGTGCGAGACTATGCGAGAATCATTCCTTGTACCCTTGCTGCTTTAAAAAGTCGGTAACGACTTCCACGAATTCTTTTGCCCTGGCAAGTGTGAGACGAGCACGTTCGGGGCCAATAGCACCTGGAGCGTCATAGTCGCTTACTTGGCGGAGATCGAAGGCGTCGAGCAGATATCGGTGAAGGTGTTTAGGCATCCGTTCCGGACGCGCAAAGTATTGACCAAAAGCGCTGATAACGCTGGAGTGTTTAGAAAAAGTGAGGTCCTGGCTCAGAAGTGCTGCTTCAGCGGCGTAAAACATAGCGTAATAACTCCGGGACGCAGAAAAATCGGCAAAGCCGTGCTCAAGCAAAAGTTCCGCTGCCTTTAAACTTTCTCTTGCCTTACGTACCAGATCAGTAACTTCAGTGGAGGCCACTAAATAGCCACTCCTTCACGTTTGATGTTTAGAAGGAGCGGTTTTCTGCTCACTTTCAAAACACCTTCCGCTACGGGAAGGACCGACAAAACCAAACCATACTTGAGTGATAACTCGCAGATTAAATCTGCCAGCCTCTCCCGCTCCGCTAAAGGATCGTCAAGCTTATCGAGCACGACCAGGAGGTCAATATCCGAGCCTTCTCGCCCTTCCCCCCGAGCATACGAGCCGTAAAGAAGTATCCCTTTGAGGCGTTCTTTATAAAGTTCTTCTACCCTTTGACGGAACTCCTTCAGAACCTCTTCGATTCCGGAAAGTGTTTTTCCCATCAGCCGCCACCGCAACCTTTCGATTATTGCTAAAACTGTTTCTATCTTAGCATCCGCGCAATTGGATATCAACACGCAAAAGACCCGTCTACCTGACTCTGCTTTTAACTTTGAACCTAAAACTAAGAACTTAGTACTATTTCAAAACCGAATTAATCCCTGGGACTAAAAGACGAGGTAAAGAAGGGTTGGAGGATTAGACTGTGTGAGTTTATGACTAATTCTCCCCACCCTGCTTTAGTGAAAAGCCTCATCTCATGCCGCCTTTCCCGTTGCCGCGGGCTAAGCCGGCGGACTTCCGGGTTAACCGATTTTTCATCCTTTAGACCGATAGAAGTTGAGGGACAGGCTGTGGTATCTTTGGATTAACCATTTTGGCCGGTGAAAAAGCGATCCGTTGTTTATTGTTTGAATTATAGTCTTCTTGGCGTCTTGGCGGTGAGATTATTTTCGGAGGAGAGCGGGGAAAGCCGGATGCAGGATGAGAAGCGGCCGGAGCCCGGCTACTGGGCGCGGCGGGTTAAAGGGAAGCGACCGTCAATAGAGTGGCGGGCGGCGCCCGGCTATGAGGCGCAGCGCTTCAAGGTGGGCGCGTGCGTGGTCGGGGTGCTGAAAGGCCTGCCCTGGTGGGCGAAGGCGGCGCCGGCGGTGACAGCCGCGGCGCTGGTGGTGACGCTCTGCGCCAGCAGGGTCGCCGGGAACCCGGTGAGCCACGGGGGCTTCAGCGACACGGAGACGGCAGCAATAAGCTTCCAGGCCGGGACCTGGGGCTGCGGCGGCGGGGACGGCGGCTGCGGCGGCGGGGACGGCGGCTGCGGCGGCGGGGACGGCGGCTGCGGCGGCTGTGCCGTGGGCGAGAGCGTCTACGGCCATCCGCCGGAAGGGTGCGGCGGGAACGGCGGCGGCAGCGAGGGTGACCCGGGACACAACAGCAATGGGGACAATCCCGGAGGAGACGGCGGCGGGAACGCTGCGGGTGAGGATAACGGCGCCGGAAGCGCCGGCTCCGGCGAGGACAGCCCCGGAACCCTTTACGACGGGGCGGCAGAGAACGCGGCGCTCGCGGCCGGCGGCGCCGGGAACGGCGAGACGGATGCGGACGCGGCAGCCACAGGCGGCGAAACCGGTGGCGCGACGCAAAGCGGCACCGCGGTTACAGATACAGGCCCGGGTGGAGCCGGCGACAGCAGTGAAACCGGCACTGCAACGGAAAGCGACGCCGCAGCGGCATACGACGGCGCGGCGGAGAACGCCGCTCTTGCCGGGGGCGGGTAGCAGCGCGGCGGTAGGTCATGACGTGCCCCGTGCGGTGTGCGGGTTAAAATAGCGGCTCTGTCGGTCGGGAGGGTTAAGGGTGCCGGAGGAGCGGAAAAGAACAGTTGTCAGGAAAATCCTCGACTGGCTCGTCAACGTGGTGGTGGCGCTGGCGGTGCTGTTAGTGGCCTTCATGTTCCTCGCGCCGCGGTACGGGATCAATATGCACCCGGTGCTCTCCGGCAGCATGCAGCCGGCGCTCGGCGTGGGCGGCGTGGTGATCACCCGGCTCATTAGCGTAGACGAAGTGAAGCGGGGCGACGTCATCTCGTACAAGATAGACGCGCAGCGGATCACCCACCGGGTCATTGAGGTGAGCAAAGCGGGCGGGAAGGTGCAGTTCCGGACTAAAGGGGACGCGAACGAGGAGCCCGACCCCTACGCGGTGATCCCGAAGACGGAGAAGGTGCCGAAGGTGGTGCTCTACATCCCTTACTTCGGCTTCTTAGCCGGCTTCCTGAAACACAAGACGAATTTCTTCCTGTTAGTGGGGATACCGGCGGCGCTCTTGGTGGCGCTTTATCTCTGGGATATCTGGCGGGAGGCGCGCAAGACGCGCCGCGAGCCCGTCAACTGGAAATCACGGGTTTAAAGGGGGTGATGGCAAAAGGAAGGATGAAGGATGAAGGATGAAAACTGTGGTAGCGGTGAAGAGGAAAAAGGGGTTTTAGTCGGAGTGTGGGTTAGAGTTCACAGTTCACAGTTCACAGTTCAAAGTTGAAAAAAGAAAAAGGAGGAAAATTCAATGAGAAAAATCCTGATTGCTCTTTTAGGCGTGCTGCTGGTCGCGGCCCTCGCCGGCGCCGGCACCTTCGCCTACTTCAGCGACACGGAGACGAGCACAGGGAACACCTTTACCGCGGGGACGCTGAACCTTCAGGTAGGAACCAGTGATCCAACCAGTGCGAAGATTGACAGCAGCACTTGGGCATCGAACGGTATGAAACCCGGAGACACAGGTAACGCAGCCACTTGGCTTGTCCAGAATACAGGCTCGCTCGCTGGTGACCTGGCTATTGGCATCGGCACAGTGACCAACAATGAGAATACTCGGTACGAAATGGAGACAGCGGCCGGTGATACATCAGACAACGTGGGTGAGCTTAGCGGTTTCCTGAAAGTAGCCATTTGGCTGGATATGGACAAAGACGGTAAGTGGGATACCGGTGATAAGTACCTAGGGGATAATGGTGCCGTGACGACCGCTGGGTCTGGCATTACAGATCAACCCTTACCCGAGGCAGCGTACGCAACCCTGGATACTTTCTCCGGAGAGTCCTACACCAAGACTGGTCTTGGTGTAAATATAGCTGGAAATGCTGAGATGGGCAACTTCAGGGCGGAATACAACTTCCCAAGTTCTGACAGCCCTGATGACGACCAGACTCAGAGTGATAGCGCTGTGTTCAACATAACCTTCACGCTGACACAGTAAACCCAACCCTAACTGGACAGGAGAGGTAGGACAATTTTTCGCAGACGAAAATGAGACCAGTAATTCCAGCAATACTGCAGCATTAGGACAGTAGCAACGCAATCTAACTTGACGAGAGGAGGCAGCGCGGCCCCCAGGCCGCGGCTGCCCGACCTCCTCCCTTAAAGGAGGGAGTGCGATGTGAAGAAAAAGCTTTTGCTCCTGACGCTGGCGCTGCTCCTGGTCGCGGGGATGGCCGGTGCCGGAACCTTCGCCTACTTTACGGACACCGAGACCAGCACCGGAAACACCTTCACCGCCGGCACGCTCGACCTGAAGATCAAAGATGGTGGGAGTAATTGGAATGACGGCATTGTTGCTGAATGGAGTATGTCGAATATGATTCCAGGAGTGACGACGGCTTATGGTAGTATAGATCTCAAAGAAGTTGGTAGTTTAACTGCTGACCATCTGAAGATCACTTGCTCTTATACTGTTGATGACACACCCGATGTGGAATCTGACAGCAATTGGGCCACTACTGGTGACGATTTTGCCAAGTACGTTGAGATCACAGAGCTTATCTACAAAAACAGCACTTGGCAAATCGTTTACAATGGTAGCAATTGGTATGTGGCTGGTAGCCCACCATACCCATCTGGATACCAAGAAGGTGATTGGGAGGTGTCTAACAGTGACGGAGTACCAGGGATTAGTTTAGCTGACTTAGCTGCTGATCCCTTGGATAATCTACCTCCGCCCGATGGTCTCCTGGAGACCCAATTCGATCTAACCTTAAAGTTCCGCAGCGATGCGGGTAACGATCTTCAAGGAGACACTCTGAATGTCACCATGATCTTCACCCTGAACCAGGACGCGAGCCAGTAGTTTCTTCGGTACATGTTTCTGTGTTTACGATGAACGGGGCGGGCTTGTCCCGCCCCGCTCCCTGTTCTGGCGGACCTGCGGTGGAAGCCTTAGCGTCAGCCGGAGGAAGGGATGAGTCTCCTGCGGGAGCGGCAAAAGCCTAAGAGTCTAAGAGTTTAAGGAGGGAGGTTCCAAATGCGCAAAATCCTTATGAGGTGGCGGTTCGCAGTCTTGGTGGCTGTTGGGCTCACCCTTCTCGGCGGCGGGTTGGCGCTTGCCTTTTCCGACACCGAGAAACACTGGGGCAAGGCGGCCGTCAACTGGGCTGCGGAGAGAGGGATAGTGAAGGGCTATACCGACGGCAGCTTCAAGCCCGATAAGGCCGTCAACAGGGCAGAGGTCGCCCAGATGTTCCAGAACTACCAGAACTGGCGCGAGTATGCCCGCCGGCCCCAGATGGTCCCGCGGGGCTGTTCCGCCTGCCACGTAGCTAACGTGCCGGGGCTGGGCGACGTCCGGATCGCCGCCGAGGCCAAGAAGAAGAAACCGCACCCCGGCCTGGCACCGGACGCCGCCGTGGAGACCTGCATCTCCTGCCACAAGGGAGACTTCGCGGATATGGTCCACGTGGCCCACGCGAACTCCCCCGTCTTCACGGAGAAGTATTTCGGCAATTGCTGGAGTTGCCACAAGGTGGCCGAGGGGAAGTTCACCTTGCTGCCGTAAACCGGAGAAAGATGCCGGCGGCAGGTGTAGCAAGCCGGAACCGAAAGCTGTGCTGCGGGCACCCGGTGACGTCACGGGGAGAAGAGTCTTCTCAAAAAGGTTGATTTTAGAGGGAACCGCTGCGACCGGGATGTTTGAAGAACAGTATTGCGAGCCGGCTTGACCGGACAAACCTTACTCCAAGGAGGGTCAATCATGGGAGACAAGAAATTATCAAGAAAAGAGTTCTTGGTCGGTGCAGGGGGTCTTATCGCCGGGGCGTTAACAGCGGGTACGTTATCGGGGGTTTTCGGCCTCTCGGAAGCCAAAGCGGGAACACCATCTTTACCTTGGCCCTGGCCAAGGAGCGGGCTGGACGTTGATAAAGTTAGAATACGGGCTTTTGAGGGGTATCAAAAGAACGGTTGCTGTTACGGAGCGGCAAAAGCGCTGCTCGACACTCTGGCTGAAACGGCGGGTGGGCCGTGGAATACCATCCCCCCGGAGATGTTTGTATTCGGGTCCGGCGGTGCCGTGCACTGGGGAACCTTGTGCGGTGCCCTCAACGGTTGCTTGCCTGTCATGACCCTGGCAACCGGCAAGGAGGGGGTGAGCAAACTGGGTCACGAACTGATGGGCTGGTATACCGTCTTCCCGTTCCCGTCAGCCACGTTGGACTACTTGACACCGGATTATAAAAACCAGGTGCAGACGGTCTCCAAGTCTCCTCTCTGCCACAATTCGGTCAGCATCTGGTGTGCCGCGTCCGGCGAGCGCGTCAAATCGGCAGCCAGGAAAGCGCGGTGTGCAAAGCTGACCGGGGATGTGGCAGCAAGGGCTGCCGAACTCCTAAATCAGTGGTATGCCGGTTCATTCACCCCGGTATTCCAGCTTGACCCCACAACCCAGGAGTGTATCTCCTGCCACGTCGGCAAGGAGTCCCTGTTGGATGACGCGGTAGGCTCCATGACGTGCACGGAGTGCCACCACCCCGTTGGTCCGCGGCCAGCAATGGGGAGTGGGCACAAGGCTTCATGACCTGCGACCGTGTCAGGGGACTGTTCTCTGTCACACTCCAAATTCAACCGCCGTGAATGTATTACCGGCTGAAGCAATTGCTCGCTTTTTGGAGGCGCCGAAATGAAGAGGCTTTTACTTTCAGCACTCGTTCTGTTCCTGGCAATTGGAACTGCCGGTACCGGAACCTTCGCATACTTCCAGGACACCGAGGCCAGCACCGGGAACATCTTCACCGCCGGGACGATGGACCTGAAGATAAAAGCAGGGCTTCCCTGGGAGGGCGACTATACTGATGGAGTCACGGCAACGTGGACGCTTTCCGACATGAAGCCGGGAGACGAGACCCCGTCAAAGTATGTGAGCTTTCAAAACTCCGGTAGCGTCGCGGCGGACCATCTGAAAATCACTTGCGACTACGAGATTAATGAAGGTACAGCAGTCGAGTCGGAGACAAATTCAGGCAACACGGCGGACGAGCTGGCGGCAGAGATGGTCATCACAGAGATGCGTTATTACAACCGCGATTACACCTGGCGCGTCGATTTGCTGAGCGACGACGACTATGACAGTGATTATCAGGTCTCACCCGGAGAGTCGGGTCCAAAGGTGGCAGATCTCGACGGTGACGGCAAGGTTTCTTTATATGAGCTGAAGTCCCAGGGAGGAATGAAGCTCCGGCCGTCCGGGGAAACCCGCCTTAAGATGAAGATCAGGTTCGACGAGAACGCCGGCAACGAATTCCAGGGGGACACCTTAAACCTGACGGTGTACTTCACCCTGAACCAGGACCCGAGCCAGTAGTTTCTCCGGTACATGTTTCTGTGTTTACGATGACCGGGGCGGGCCCTCTCCCGCCCCGCTTCTTCCTGTGACGGGGTACGCGCGTAAGAAGGTTTTTGCTGCTGGTGCTTTCTCTCTTTGTGCTGGCCGTCACGGCTGGCCTGGGGACCTTTGCTTACTTTGCGGTAGGAAACGTAGTGCAGAGAGGTGTTACGTTTACACCCATTGATTATGATAAAATAATAAAAAAGCCGTTTAAGGAGCCTGGTGTGTAGATGAGATACAAGGTTAGTATCGAAAAAACCGAAGAGGGTTACGCCGTTTGGTGTCCCGGTTTACCCGGCTGTTGGTCACAAGGGCAGACGGAGGAGGAAGCTTTGGGAAATATCAAAGATGCTATACAGGCGTATTTAGAGACTGTTGAAGAGTTAAGTAAAAATAAGGAATCCCGTTATGTAGATGTAGGATAGGGCATGCCAAAACTCCCGGGGATAAACCACCAACGAGCTGTCAAGGCTTTTGAAAAAGCGGGCTTCTGGATTACACGACAAGGCAAGCACATCACGATGACTAACGGTGAACGCATTATTACCATTCCGAGAGCAGACCCAGTCAACGCTTTTACGATGGCGGGGATTGTAAAGGATGCCGGGTTGACTATTGAGGAATTCAAGAACCTTTTAAAGGTGGATCATGAGTTTGCGAGTCTCGCGACGAGCTGCTCTTATGATGCATTATGAAATACTGCGACGAAGATAAACAACCTGAGGTCACTAACTTGAAGGTTGTTCTGGAACGGATACGAGCTTAGGCAAACGAAGAAAATATCCGTATTACTCAACACGCCCACCAAGAGATGGTCGAAGAAGATATTACACTGAACGAGGTTCTTGAAGCCGTTATCACAGGTCAGATTTTAGAGAATTATCCTGAACACCGTCAAGGACCTTGCTGTTTGATAAATGGAGCTACCCGTCACGGTCGTCCGCTGCATGTGGTATGCACTACGGCCCAGCCAGTGCTTATCATTATTACGGTTTACGAACCCAAACCGCCGAAGTGGATAACACCGACGGAAAGGAGGAGGCAAAAATGAAATGCAGTATTGATGGGTGTCCTGGAGAGTATGAGGAGCGAAAAATTGTGCACACTGTCCGGCACCACGAAAGGGTAATCGTGATTGATCACGTTCCGGCAGATGTTTGTTCAGTGTGCGGTGACGTGCTTCTGAAACCGGAAACAGTGCGCCGGATTGAGGCATTACTCAAGACAGCAACGCGGCCGGCGAAGAAGGTTCCTCTGTACGAGTACGCCTGATATCAGTTCGGCGTTCCTACGTTCTACGTGCGGCGTTCTACGTTCGACGTTCGACGTACTACATTGGGGAGAGGAGGCAGGGGGAAACGTTCGGCGTGCGGCGGGAGTTTTCGTAGGGAGACCAGCGGGAGTAAGGCGGCAGTCCCGGCGCTTTGCCTGGTGAAGGCTCGATTGCGATTCGTTGCCGGAATTTGCGTATGGTATAATAGACCGGCAGCACAGCGTGTGCTCAAAAGATTGCGGTGGTTAGCCGAGAACTTTGAAGCGATTAAATCCGAAACGTTGACAGGAGAATGGCAAGGTGTATTCAAGTTGCATGTTGGCGATTACCGCGTCCTATATACCTGTGACCGAGCAACACGCAAGATTGTTGTTCACTTTGTCAGGCATCGCCGTGAAGTGTACAAGATCATGGCTGTAGCGGCCCACCTGTTTGCCAACTGTTCAAAAGAAGAAACCCAAGATAAACAAACCTCTCGCTAAGCCGGGAGGTTTTCTTTATGATCTGCGGCCTCGTCAAATTTCAGTCCCAAGCACCTCCGCCGGCCCCCCTTCTTGACGGGGCAAAGCCGAATTCAAGCGCCAGGGTCCGGGAGGGGGACGCCGCGTGCAGGCCGTGCAGTGCCGGCCGGAAAAGATTGCCGGACGGCCGGCGTGCCGGAGAAGCTGTCAAGTTCTCTGAAGGAAGGACGATATACTTATAAACTCCAGGTTCACCATCCTTTACACGAGTGCCGCCTGTCTGACTGCTGGCGTTTCGGTTGGCCTGGTTCAGGTGGGGAGAGAGAAAATGAGCGAGCGAAACTTTGCCTGGAAAGCCCTGCTGCGGCATCTGCGCAGCACCTCCGCGGCGCGCATACTTTTGTTGTACCTTCTGCTTGCGGTGCTGTGGCTCTTTTTCTCCGAGCGGCTGATTCTGCTTCTCCCCGCCGCTCCCCACACCCACTCCTGGCTGCTGGCACACAGGGGGACAGCGTTTCTTGCCGTCACGGTCTTTGTGTTTTGCGCGGCACTGCGGGAAGAGTTTCGGGCCCGCAGCCAAGCAGAAAAGAAGCTCTTCCGGCTTACCCGTATTCATACCCTCCTGGCTACAGTTAACCAGTCGATAACCCGGCTGCGCAACCGCGAAGAACTCTTTCAGGAGGTGTGCCGGCTCGCGGTAGAAGAGGGTCTTTTTCAAATGGCGTGGGTCGGTTTGGCCGATCAATTCGGCCTGAGGCCTGCTGCTTCCTGGGGGCTTCCCGAAGGGCACCGGCAGAAGCTTTTCGTCTTTGCCGCCAACACCCCCGGAGGCTGGGGCCCGGGTGGCGATACCGTCCAGCGCGGCGAACATTTTCTCTGCAACGACATCGCGCGTGACCCCCGGACCTTGCCCTGGCGGGAAGAGGCCTTGAGGCAGGGTTACCGTTCTCTTGCCGTTTTTCCCTTCCGGACGGGGAAAAAGGTGGTCGGGGCGCTGGCGCTTTATGCCGCAGAGCCGGGCTTTTTTGATGCCGAGGGAATATGCCTTTTGGAACAATTAGCGGCAGACGTTTCGCTCGCCACAGAAGTTATGGACCAGCGGGAGCACTACCGGTACGCTGAGGAAAAGGTATGGCAGTTGGCAAATTACGATCCCTTAACCGGACTGCCGCGGCGGCACTTCTTGGAGGAAGCGCTCCGCCGGGCGGTAACCAGGGCAAGGCGGGAAGAGAAGAGCGTGCTCTTCTTAATGGGCGTCGACAACTTCAAGTTTATCAACAACACCCTGGGGCGGGCCGCCGGCGACCACGTGCTGGCAAAGATCGCCCAATCAATCGAGGAGCGCCTCCGCCCAGGAGACATCCTGAGCCGTCTCGAGGGGGACGAATTCGGCCTTCTGCGGGCGGACACAACGATCGAGGAGGCTCTGCTTGCCGCCGAAGAGATGCGTCGCGCAGTGGAAAGAGCCCGTTTGGAATACAACGGGTATCCCCTGAGCCTGAGCTTGAGTATCGGGCTGACCCACATTGACGGGAGCCTGGATGCGCAGCAGGCGCTGACACAGGCAGAAGTGGCCCTCCAGAGGGCAAAAGAAGAGGGGAAAAACCGGGTGGTGGTCTCTTATCCCGGGGAAAACACGGTCGCAAAGTTGGCGAAAACCCGCCAGTTGGTGTGCCAGATCAAGGAGGCGGTACGGAAGGGACAGTTTTCCCTCGTTTATCAACCCATAGTGAGTCTCTCCAGCACAGAGGCCAAGTATCACGAAGCCTTTGTTCGCCTGCCCAACGAGAACGGGAGCCACACCCTTCCCGGAACCTTCATCCCCGTTGCAGAACGCTTTGGCTTGATGCCGCAGGTTGACCGGTGGGTCGTGCAGCAAGCCGTTTCGGTCCTGCAGTCGCGGCCCGATGTCGGTTTGTTTGTAAACCTTTCGGGAGCGAGTCTGGGCGACGAGGAGTTGCTGCGGTTCGTTGAGGAGACGGTCCGGGGAAGCGGTGTCGCTCCCTCCCGGCTCGGCTTTGAGATCACGGAAACCGCCGTGGCAAAGGACCTGCAGCGCGCCGGCCAGTGGATCGCGCGCCTGAAAACCCTCGGTTGTCCTTTTGCCCTCGATGATTTCGGGGTGGGTTTCTCCTCCTTTGCCCACCTCCGCACGCTTCCCGTTGATTACCTGAAGATTGACGGCTCTTTTGTCCGTACCCTCGGCGCAGAACCCGCCAACCGCGCCCTGATTCGGGCTATGAATGACGCCGCCCACGCCTTGGGAAAGCTGACCATTGCCGAGTTTGTGGAAAACGAGGAAACCCTGGCAATGCTCCGGGAACTCCAGGTGGACTTTGCCCAGGGGTATCACCTCGGCAGGCCTGCCCCCTTCCCCAAAGAAAGTGGGTAAGGGCTGCAGACTTGCTCAAAAAAGCACTATTCGCCCGGCCATTCGGCTTGGTTTATTACCTGATTTTCCGCTACCGGCCGAAGCGGTGCTCGGTGCCGTTGAGCAGCCGCTGGATGTTGCTCCGGTGGCGGTAGATGGCGACGCCGGCGGCCAGGAGGCCAAATAAAATGTAGCTTCCGGGGTAGCCAAAGACGCCGATCAGCACCGGCAGGCTGCCTGCGGCGATGATGGAAGCGAGCGAAACGTACCGGGTCAGGCCGAATACGGCTGCCCAGAGCACGAAAGCAGCAAGCGCCGCCTTCGGCGTGAGCATCAGGAAGACACCCAGCGCGGTGGCGATCATCTTGCCGCCGCGGAACTGGAGGAACAGCGACCAACTGTGGCCCGCGAGCACGCAGGCACCGGCCACGACTGCCGGCCAGTGCCCGGCCCGGCTGCCGAGATAAACGGCCACCGCCCCCTTCCCTACGTCTCCCGCCAGGGCAATCAGGCCGAAGACCGGCCCCAGGACCCGCCAGACGTTGGTGGCCCCGATATTGCCGCTGCCGTGGCGAAAGAGGTCCACCCCGCGGCTCCGCGCCAACAGGTAGCCGGTTGGGAACGAGCCGATCAGGTAAGCGATGATGGCAGCTCCGAGCAGTTCCAAGCGGACCACCCCGGTTTACGGTTAAGGCTTAAACGGATTGACCTTTGAGGTCAGTTCAAGGTTCGAAGTTAGACTTGAGCTGATGGACCTATAAAGTCGCGCCGTTTTTAGCGTGACGCGATAAGGTATATTTCCATTATAACACATCCTTACTGCACCGAAGGCATGTATCCCGTGTTCAGCGTTTGACGTTTGCGTTGCTTTGTAATTAATTTATGAAAGAGCACTTTACAGGGTCCCTGGCGAAGCACTTCATGTGCCGTCCTTGCGCTTGCGCCTGAGTTTAAACCGGACCGGCGTCCCGGTAAAATCATAAGCCGCCCGGAGTTGGTTTTCCAGGTAGCGCCGGTAGGAGAAATACATGAGTTCCGGGCCGTTCACGTGCAGGAGAAAAACGGGCGGGTTTTCCGCCACCTGTTTTGCCGCATAGATTTGCAGCCGCTTTCCGCGCACCGGCGGCGGCGGGTTGCGGAGAACGGCTTCCGCCAAAAGCGCGTTCAGCTCCGCCGCCGGGACGCGGCGGCGGGCGTTGGCCGCTGCGCGGTCTACGGCTTCGAGCAACTCCCCCACGCCCCGGCCCGCAGTCGCCACCGTAAAGACGACCGGCGCGTAGCCGATGAAATCGAGCGCGCAGGCCACGGCTTCGCGATACTCCCCCGCGTTTTTCCGCTCCCGGGGCACCAGATCCCATTTGTTCACGGCGATGACTACCGCCCGGCCCGCTTCCTCCACCATTCCGGCGATGCGCTTGTCCTGCGCGGTTACCCCTTCGGCGGCGTCGAGTACCAGGACCGCCACTTCGGCGCGGGTCAGCGCCTTCCGGGCGCGGACGATACTGTACCGCTCCACCGGCATCTCCACCCGGCTTTTCCTGCGGATCCCGGCGGTGTCAACCAGCACGTAACGCCGCCCGCCCCGTTCGAAGGGTGTGTCCACCGCGTCCCGGGTCGTCCCGGGAGTTTCGCTGACGAGTACCCTCTCCTCCCCCAAGATGGCGTTGACCAGGGACGACTTGCCGACGTTGGGCCGCCCGACAACCGCGACGCGGAGGGCCTCCCCCTCTTCCTTTCGCCCGGCCTTCCTGAGCGGCAACTGCGCTACCACTGCGTCCAGGAGGTCCCCGGTATTAAGACCCTGGGCTGCCGAAACCGGGAGCGGGTCGCCCATTCCCAGGGCGTAGAACTCGCCCAGCGCCGGCGGCGGGTCGAACCGGTCCACCTTGTTCACCACCAGGAGCACCGGTTTTTGCGACCGCCGCAGGATGTCGGCTACGGCTTTATCCTCGGAAACCACGCCGGTCAGGGCGTCCACCAGAAACAGGATCAGGTCCGCTTCCTCAATCGCCTGGGCCACCTGTTTTCTGACGCCGGCCTCGATTGTGTCTGCCGCTTCCTCCACCACACCGCCGGTATCGGCCAGGACGAATCTTCGCCCGTTCCACTCGACTTCCCGGCAGATCCGGTCTCTGGTCACACCCGGCTCCGGTTGGACAATCGCTACCCGGCCTCCCACCAGCCGGTTGAAAAGGGTTGATTTGCCGACGTTCGGCCGCCCGACGATGGCGACCACCGGTTTGTCGTTCATTGGACACCTCTTTTACGGTTCATAGTTAGGCTCAAACTGACAGGCCTTTAAGGTCTGTTCACGGTTCACGGTTCGGCTGAAGGTGATGGACCTTTGGGGTCCGTTCGGCATTCTGCGTTCGACGTTAGGTTGAGAATTAGGTTGAGAAAGTGATGGACCTTCAAGGTCCGGTAAACTGTTGAACTTTTAAACTGTTACACCTTCACATTCATCCTAAGTTCGACGTTCGAGTTTAACGCCCAGTGCCGCCACTAATTCGCGGGGTTCCGCCGCCGGGACCACCGGACAGCCTACCGCCGCCGCGAGGTCGCTGCAGGTCGTGTCGTCTAAAAACACGTACCGGTCCTTCAAGGCGGCGGCAGGAACGACCACCAGGTCCGGCTGCGGCAGCCCTTTAAGGGACTTCTTCAGCGCGGCGCGAATATCCCGCCCGGTCAGCAGGCCGGCCACCGTAACCGTCGTTCCGAAAAAGCGGTTGGCAACCGGAAGCAGTGTCACCTGCAGCCCCTCTACCAGGTTGAGCCGGGCCACCACCGGCCCGAGTACTGCCCTTGCCAGCGCTCCCGTGACCACCACCGCCCGGCGGGGCGGAGTTCGGGACGGCAGCCTCTTTTCCACCCGCTTCCACGCATCAAGGAAGCGCCGTACCAGACCTACGCCGTTTTCCAGTTGCGGGAAGCCTTCATACTCTTTCGCCGGGGGAACGGCTTTTCCTGCGCGGAGGTAAAACTCGTCGGCCGCGAAGACGATCCTGCTGCCGTAGCCCCGCCGGTACTGCCGCTGCCACCCGGCCACCTGTTCGAGCACCCGGGCCGCCCCGGCAGGCGCAACCGGGCGTAGGGGGTGAAGGCCCTGCCGGTGGCGCGTCAGACCGACCGGCACGATCGCCACCGAGCGCACGGCGGGATAGAGGCCTGCCAGGTCGTTTACCGTGCGGGCAAGCTCCTCCCCGTCGTTCAGCCCGGGGCAGAGCACCACCTGGGTGTGCATGGTGATCCCGCTGGCTGCCAGCGTGCGGAGGTGATCGCTGATCTTTGACGCCCGCGGGTTCCCCATCATCCGGGCCCGCAGCTCCGGGTTGGTCGTGTGCACCGAAACGTAAAGGGGGCTGAGGCGCTGGCTGACGATGCGGTGCAGGTCTTTCGCGGTGCAGTTGGTCAGCGTGATGAAATTTCCTTCCCAGAAGGAGAGGCGGTAATCGTCATCCTTGAAATTGAGGCTTGGCCGCAGTCCCGGCGGTTGCTGATCCACGAAACAAAACAGGCAGCGGTTGGTGCACCGGCGGATCCGGCCGAACGGTTCGGCGAAGCTGACCCCAAGTCCCGGTCCGCCTTCATCCTTTACGGGGACATCGAATTCCTGCTCCCCGCGGCGTATGGTGAGAACCGGCTCCGCCGTCCCCAATAGGAAGTAATAGTCAATGACATCCCTGACCGGCGCGCCCCCGATGGCGGTCAGGACATCGCCGGCCCGAAGGCCGATGGCGGAAGCGGTGCTTCCCTGCTCCACGCCCTTGATTTTCAACCCGCGCCTTCTTTTTTCGACCTTGGAGAGGTTGGCAGGTATCCTTTTAGGCGGCATCATAGCAATTTTATAGGCCTCATTTTGAGTATACCACAGTTTGGCGCTTGGGTTATACGTTTGACGGTTCCGCTATCCGCACAATTATCCCATTCTCACCGTTACCCGTCAAGTTTCTTTCAGGGCAAGCTGTAAAAGGTGAGGGTAGCATCGCCGTACTGCCCGGTAGAACAATTTCCTTCCCCAGCCAAATTCTAAGCGGGCGAGCCGCCAGGCTACGCCCAAGGCAGCGCCTCCTGGTATGCCGTCCACCGGCAGCAGGAGCCACCCGTTCGTTTCCCGCAGAAGTTCCTCCCGCACCCGGAAAAACCAGGTTACGAGCAGCGGCTCGGACCTGCACCAGAAGGCGTAGACCCTGTGGCCGCTCCGGTCCAAGCCGTAGTAGACAAAGGCCTGCAAAGAAGTTATAAGCGGCAGGCTCCAAAGTGCCGCCGCTTCGAACAAACCATCCTGCGGCAAACGGCCCGTCCTGATGGCCGCTGCCAGTGCCGCGAGGGGAAATCCCCGGCAATCGCAGTAAACGAGTTTCATCGCTTCAAACCAAAAGTGATGGACCTTTAAGGTCCGTTCAATAGTTCGAAGTTCAAGCTGAGACTGATGGACCTCTGGGGTCCGTTCACGGTTCACGGTTCAGGCTCAAGCTGATGGGAATTGGGAGTTCTACCTCTTTCCTTCTGGCTTCTGAATTCTGGCTTCTGACTTCTGACTTCTGACTTCTGACTTCTGATTCATCCCTCATCCCTCATCCTTCACCCTTCTGCTACTTCTTTTTTCACCAGGTAGACCAGTTCCCGTAAGCACGGGTATCCCCTGCGCAACCCGCAAAAGACCAGCGGCCGGCCCAGCCATGTGAGTTTAAGCCTCCGGGAGATGTACCCGCCCACCCGGAGGAGAAGCGGGACGCAGGACATGGCGTTGACCAGGATTATTTCCCGCGCCGGCTCTTCTCCTGCAGGGCCGTTGAGGACGAGCGTAAGCGCCGCCGCGTCCCGGCGGCGCCCGAGCACGTAAACCCGGTGGCCGTTTTCGTCACGGCCGAAAAAGCGGAGCTGGCCGTGGTCGTTACCGTCCTGGGTGTCTAAAAAAGGAAGCCCCAGGAGGCGGCTGCTCCGGGGTAATTGTCCGTGAGGGGCAATTACCCCTGTATGCAGCGCCGCTGCCAGTACGGAAGAGTGGGTGCCGCCGTAGCAATGATAGATGATTTCCATCTACGGTTTATCTTCTCCCTGCCGGTCGCGGTTCCGGAGCACGTTTGCCTCCCGCCGCCAAAAGCCGCGCAGGCGTTCGCGCGCCGTCTCCCAGCTTCCGGCGCTGATGACAAGATACGCGCCCACGCCGACGACGGTGGCCACCAGGATCCAGGCGAAGGCCCGCCAGGCCCCCGGTGTTTTCGCCGTTTTATCGGTTATGGGTTTTGCCATTTCCGGCATCCCCGGCCGCGGGCCGGTTAGGCCCAGGATAACGGGAACCGCATCGGCCAGCAGCCCCACGCCGCGTTCCGCCTCCGTGCGCGTCAGCGTGTGGGTACCGCATTCCAGCAAGAGCGCCGTGGGCAAAAGGTCCTGGTTGTAGCTGCCGCGCCCGAGGAAAATGCCCTTCACCAGTCCCGGGTGGATTCGGTTGGCGTAAGTCATCAGCCGCTTGGCGAAATCAAGGTTGGAGGACATGCGGGGGTTCTGGCGTCCGACAACCAGCCGGATCTGCCCCACCGACATCCCCTTGATTTCTTCCCGGTAGAAGTCGGGGTCAGGGATGCCGTCCCGGTGGACGTCGAAAAGGGCCATCGGGTTCGTTTTCAGCAGGCGGACGGCCGTTTTTCTGGACCTCAGGTAGGCCTGCGCATCGTGCGGGTCGTGAGGTGTTTTGTTGTGCATCACGCGGGTGCCGTTGGTTTGCAGGTTCTGGGAGAGACGGTCTCCAACCTTGAGGATTCCACCCCGGTAAGGGATGGCAATCGCTCCGTCGGTGGGAACGTAGGACTCGTCGCTGTGGGTGTGGTAGATCCCGACCTCCCGCCGCGAGTTGAAAACACCGACCGGCACCACGGCCCGGTCAAAGTATTCTTCCCAGGCCAGGACGTCACGGTCCATGCCCAAGAGCCGCGCCTCCGCTTTGCGGCCTTCCGATTTCACCACGCGGTAATGTTTCCCTTCGGCGGTCACCAGTTCGTCGCCGACAGCCACGGCCCTGCCCAGGCAATCCACCACCCGCCCTTTTTCATCCACTACCGTGAAGCAGTCCCCGGGCTCCAGTTCGCTGTCCTGACCGGCGAAGAATACCGCGGCGGACGACCACACCGGCAGCGGCGCCTTCGCAGTGTAAAAACCGCCCGCCAGACCGGCCAGGATCAGCAGGAGCCCGAGCATAATCCTGATGCTACTGTTCCGCGCCACCTTTATCCCCCCTTTCGCCTTCAGGAGACCGGAGGCCGGCAAGGAGTGATTCCGGCCGCCCTTCATCGGCGGGGCCGCCCTGGATCCGCTCCCGCAATTCGCCGATTACTTCTGCAAGCAGGACGGCGAAAATGCCTGCAAGGACAACGGCGTCGAATATCCCGCCGCCGCCGATATCCACCCGGACCGGTGCCCGCGCTACGGCAACGCGGATGTAGTGAAAGATGTCGCCCAGCAGGACACCCAGGGTTGCCGCGACGAAGGCCGCCCGCCGCGACCGTCCCGCTGCGTACGCCACTACGCCTCCGATGAGCGGATAAAGGTAGAGCGGGTCCGTAAAGTCAAAACGCCCTGCCGGTTCCCTCAGCCCACGCATCAGGTAGGTCCCGATAAAGTAGACCACGGCACCGGTTAATACGGCCCCCCAGACGGCCCGCGTCCGTTCTTCACTTGTACCTGCACCGGCCAGCAGGTAAACCGCGACCCCGAGCGGGACGAGGGCCCCGCCGACATTGACGGTAACCGCGGTTGGGCGTCCCGCCAGCGGGATCTCGATCAGGCTGCCCAAAACGAGGGCCGCGATAATCAGCAGCGCCGCCCGGTCGCTGAGGCGCATCCGGTCGAGTACCCGGTGCCCCAACCCCAGATAGATGAGGAGGGAAAGGACAATCAGTAAAAGAAGCCCGATGGGAAACCTGTCCATATCACCTGCTCCTTCGAAAATAGTACTTCTTTCGATGGGCGCGGCGATGAGCTTCGCCCTGCTCCGATTTTAGAGGTTAGAAGCTGGAAGTCAGAGGTTAGATTTCTTGTAGGAATTCGCAAGCGAATTCCTACAGTAAGCTCCAACTTCCAACCTCCGGCTTCCAACTTCCAAAATGCTCGCTCCTCCCCGCGTTCCGTAAATGTTGCTTTTCTGCATCTGAGCAACCAGCTTACGGGTCTGTTCGCTGCATTTTCATCCTTCGTGGTGTCGCTATTAGCGGCATGAAGGACTCCTTATGTAATTTTCCTAAAGTACAGACTCCGGCGCCGGGACTCCGAACGGCAGGGGAAGAGAGCCGAAAAGGAGTCCGTACGGCCGGAACCGGCGACCCGACAGAAAAAGTCGAGACCCGCAGACCGGTCATTTTTCAGGCTTTCCTTTTTTAGCGGAAATATACGCGGGCAGTAACTATTCAACCTGCCACATCATACTTACGAAACGCCAGGCTAAAGCAAGCAGAGCGCGGAAGCCACGAGGGACGAACCGGAGCGTACTTAGAGGTACGTGAGGATTCGGCCCGAGTGGCTGACAAAGCTATGCGCAAGCTTTAGCCGCGCCCCGCGGGGCACCTGAATAGTTACCGCGGGCAAAAGAATAGCGTTGCCTCCCGGCAGCGCCTTCTTCGATAAGCCACTCTGCCTGCACCCCCGGTTCTGGGGACAGGCTAAAGGTTAAGAGTCAAAATCTTGCGGGGGATTCGAACGGGGGAAAACCCTGTAACCTGTAAACAGCGTCCGGCTTTTGGCCGGCGCCTGTCAGTTCCGGCTTTCGTGCACCGCGTCGCTGAAGGCTTTGCCAGATTCGGCGCCCGACTCTTCATTGGGGCTTTCGCCTTCGGTCCTGGCTTCTCCGGCCTCCTTCGTTTCGGCTTCTTCCTCCCGGACCGCGTCGGCTTCTTCGGGAGGGCTTGTTTCCTCGCGCTCTGCTTCGTCTGGCGCTGCCCAGGTACTACCGGTCATGCTTTCCCTTTCCCGGATGGCTTCCCGAAGCGAGAGCCGGATGCGCTTTTCTGTCGGGTCTACATTCAGAACCTTGACGGTGATTACGTCGCCCTCGCTCAAGACATCGTCGGGCTTGGCCACGTGCCAGTCGGCGAAATGCGAAATGTGGACCAGGCCTTCCAGTCCCGGCTCCAGTTCCACGAAAGCGCCGAACGGGACCAGACGGACGACCTTGGCCTCGACCAGACTGCCGACCGGGTACTTTTCGGCAGCGGTTTCCCACGGATCGGGGAGGACCTGTTTGAGCGAAAGGCTCACCTTCTCGTTTTCCCGGTCGATCTTGATTACTTTCACCTCGATGGTGTCACCCACCCGCAAAACTTCCGACGGGTGTCCGACCCGGTGGAAGGACATCTCGGATATGTGCAGCAGCCCGTCAATTCCGCCGATGTCTACGAAGGCACCGAAGGAGGTGAGCCGCCGGACCACTCCCTGCACCACCGCTCCTTCCTCGAGCGAAGCCAGCGTTTCCATGCGTTTCTGCTGGTACTCTTCTTCCAGAACGGCCTTCCGCGAAAGCACCACTTTCTTCCGGCCCCTGTTCAGCTCGATGATCTTGCAGGTCACTTTCTCGCCGACGTACTTCGAAAGGTCTTCAGTGTAACCGCGCTCCACCAGGGAGGCCGGCAAAAAGGCCCGGACGCCCAGATCAACGATCAGGCCGCCTTTCACGACCTCCCGCACTATTCCCTCCACCGGCGTCTCGTTCTCAAACGCGGCCTGGAGTTCCTGCCATGCTTTTTCGGCGTCCGCCCGCCCCTTGGAAAGGATAATCCGGCCTTCACTGTTCTCCGCCTTGACCACCCAGACATCTATCTCATCTCCCACGCTGACTACGTCGTGCGGAGAGGCTATTTCACAGCAAGACAGCTCCCGGAGCGGGATCACTCCTTCCGATTTTGCGCCCACGTCTACCAGAACCTCGTTCTGGTTTATTTCCACGACCACTCCCTTGACAATTTCGCCGCCGCGGAGGGTTTTCACCTCCATTGGCTGCATTTCCTGGGTCGTGTCGTTTCCTTCGCCCAATTCCTTCATGCGCCTCTCTACCTCCTCAATAATCCAGTCCGGCGTGGATGCCCCGGCGGTCAGGCCCGCGACTTTTATCCCGGTAAACCACTCCGGTTTGAGCTCGTCCGCGGTCTCGATATGGTAAGTCGGGGTGCCCGTCGCCAGGCAGAGCCGGGTCAGCTTCTGCGTGTTGGCGCTTGCGTATCCGCCGACAACCACCATCACGTCAACCTGGCGGGCCAAATCCAGTGCGGCCTGCTGCCGCTTGGCCACTGCATGGCAGGTGGTGCTGAAGACTTTTACCTCCGCGTTACGTTGCTGCAACACTTCTGCCACGGCTTCAAAGTTCGCCTGCGGCTGCGTAGTCTGGGCAATGATCCCGAGGCGCGGGAACACCGGAAGTGCCGCCGCTTCTTCCGGATTTTCCACCACCTGCGCCTGCCCGCCGGCCCAACCTACGATTCCTTTGACTTCCGGGTGGTTCCTGTCTCCCACCACCACCACGGTGTACCCCTGTGCGGTCAGGTCCCTGGCCAATTGCTGGGCCCGCTTCACGAAAGGGCAGGTGGCGTCCACAACCGCCAGACCGGTTTTCTGGGCGGCCGCAAGAACTTCGGGTTCCACCCCGTGGGACCGGATGATCAAGGTCCCCTCTTTGACGGCCGCCACCTCTTCAATCACCTGGATGCCCCGATCGGCCAGGAACTTTACCACCTGGGGGTTGTGGATCAACGGGCCCAGTGTAAAAAGCGGCCCGGTTTTTTCGGCGCGGGCTTTCAGCGCCAGGTCGATCGCCCGCTTAACACCGAAGCAAAAACCTGCCCACGCCGCCCTTTTTACTTCCATTTCCGGTCCGCATCCGCTCCCATCAACGCCGCAATCGCGGCGATCATTTCTTGTCCGCCGTTTACTATTTCTTCCCGGGTTGGCTTTTTCCCTTCTGTTTTTAAATAAAAGGGTTTTCCTACCTGCACCCGGACTTTTCCAAACAGCCCGCGCGTCCCGATGAGCGCCACCGGCACCACCGGCACCCCCGTTTTGAGCGCCAGGACCGCCGCGCCCGGCTGGGCGGGCAGCAACTCGCCGGTGGGGCTGCGCCGCCCTTCCGGAAAGATGCCGACCGTCCGGCCGCGCATCAGATAGTCAACCGCTACCTTCAGCGCCTTGCGGTCAAAGCCCTCCCGCCGCACCGGAAAAGCACCTAAAATCCGGATCAGCAGCCCGAAAAGCGGGATCCGGAAAAGCTCCTCTTTGGCCATGAAGTGGACGCGCCGTTTCAACGCCGCCCCTAAAACGGGAGGGTCCCAGTAACTCTGGTGGTTGGCGATAACGATAACCCCTCCCTCAGGCGGGAGGTTGTCTCCACCCTCCACCTTCCACCGCCGCAGTACCGGCAGCAAAATCCTGAGCAGAGCCCAGGCGAACCAGTAAAGCACACCGCTTCACCCTCCCTGCACCTGTGTGAGAATCATCTCCACCACTTCGTCGGGACTTTTTTGGGTGGTGTCGATGACCACTGCGTCCGGTGCCGGGATGAGCGGCGCCACCTTTCTCTGCGTATCGTACGTATCGCGGCGCACAATCTCTTTAATCTGGTCCTCCAGCGTAACGTTGTACCCGTCCCGCGCGGTTTCGAGAAACCGGCGCTTGGCGCGTTCTTCCACGCTCGCCGTCAGAAAAAACTTTTTCTCGGCGTCCGGCAGCACGACCGTCCCGATATCCCGTCCCTCCATGACCACGCCGCCGCAAGCCGCCAGTTGCCGCTGCTTCTCCGTGAGGTGCCGCCTCACCGCAGGCACCCGGGCCACCAGCGAAACGCAACACGAAACGTCAGGCGTGCGGATTTCCCGGTTGACCTCCTGCCCGTTCAGATAAACGGCCGTTTCGCCGTTTTCGCTCCGGCCAAACCCGATTTGCAGCATCTGGATGAGCCGCGCCAGGCCTTCCTCGTCCTCGCAGGAGATTCCGGCCTTAATCGCCGCGAGCGCCACGGCACGGTACATCGCCCCTGTATCTACATGCGTCAACCCGAGGCGTTGCGCCAGTTTCTTCGCCACGGTGCTCTTGCCGGCTCCCGCCGGTCCGTCTATGGCGATGCGCAAGGAAAGGACCTACCCCTTTGTTTCTGGTTTGGATTCGACATTTCTGCCAACTTTCCTTTTTTTTAATAATTATTCCACGCTCAATCGCTGTAGCGTTTCTACAAAGTCCGGGAAAGAAACGTTCACCACGTCCGCCTCTTTAACCGCGGTTTCGCCGTCAGCCGCGAGGCCGGCCACCGCCAGGGCCATCGCCACCCGGTGGTCGCCGTAACTCTCTACCACTGCTCCGGAGAGCCGCTTTCCGCCGTAAATGATGAGCCCGTCCGGCAGTTCTTCCACCGGGACGCCCAGGCGGCTCAGTCCCGCCGCCATGGTTTTCAGTCGGTCGGACTCCTTGACCTTGAGCTCGGCGGCGTTCCGGATGACCGTTTTGCCGCGGGCGCATGCTGCGGCGACGGTGATCACCGGGATTTCGTCAATGAGCCGCGGGATGAGCGCGCCGCCAATTTCTACCCCTTTCAACTCCGAGGAACATACGGCTATGTCCCCGTACGGTTCGCCCCCGGCTTCACCTGCAGGCGTTATCTCCACCCGGGCGCCCATCTCCCGGAGCACCTCAATGATTCCGGTCCGGGTGGGGTTCAGTCCCACCCCTTTGATGGTGAGGGCAGCTTCAGGTACGATGCAGGCGGCGACCATCAAGAACGCCGCCGAGGAGATGTCCCCGGGGACGCGGATCGCCGCCCCTTTTAGAACCGGGTTTCCGTCCACGGCAACCGTCAACCCCTCCCGGGTTACCCTGGCGCCGAAGTATTCAAGCATCCGCTCGGTGTGATCCCGGGAAAGTGCGGGCTCGGTAACGCTCGTTGTACCCTGGGCGTAAAGCCCCGCCAGCAGGACGGCCGACTTCATCTGGGCGCTTGCAACGGGGGAAGTGAACGCGAGCGGCTTGAGTTCGCCGCCGGTGATTGCCAGGGGCGCCAGTTCCCCGCCGCCCCGTCCGCTGATCCGGGCTCCCATCTCCCGGAGCGGCCCGACGACGCGGCCCATCGGCCGGCGCCGCAGGCTGCTGTCTCCGGTGAGCACGCTGAAGAACGGCTGCCCCGCCAGAATCCCCAGCAAGAGACGCATGGTGGTTCCGGAGTTCTTTGCATCCAGGACGTCTTCCGGTTCGCTGAGGCCGTGCAGCCCGCAGCCGCGAATCACCACCCGCCCCGCTTCCGGTCCTGCAATTTCCACACCCATGCTGCGGAAACAGGCCAGGGTGGCCAGGCAATCCTCGCCTTCCAGAAAGTTTTCGACTACCGTTTCGCCGGTCGCTATGGCGCCCAGCATGAGCGCCCGGTGGGAGATGGACTTGTCCCCCGGCACGGCGACCGTTCCCTTTAGAGATCGTACGGGACGAATTACCAGTTCCAAAGTTTTGAAACCCCCTGAAAAAAACAAAATTTTAGCATCAGCGTACCGGTTTTATCTTGGCTCCCCACCGGCGCTTTTCATCCCTTAGTCTCTGCCTTTTTACCCGGCTCTTCCCAACCCTGCCCTTCTTCCCCTTTTCCTTCTTTGGGTTCCCTTGAAAATGCGGTTCCCTACTTCACTTTTTATAGTTCCGGCCTCTCGTTCCGGGTTTCCGCTCCCTACCGTTTGCGTGCCTCGATTCCAGCCCTTTGCAAGAGCGCCAACGCTTCCTCCTGGTCGGCGGTGCTGGCAAAACCGAGCCGGATCGTTCCGCCCTCGCCCTCCCGCACCCGGAGGATTTCGATGTCGCAGATGTTAATGCCCGCGTCGCCGAGGATCCCGGACAGGTGGGCGATAACCCCCGGCCGGTCCGGGACGGTGACCACGATCTCGCACAGCTCGGGCAGGTAGCCCTTGCTCTTGGCCGGCACCGCCTGGCGCAGCAGGTGCGCCTTTCGGAGCCACTCTTCCAACGCTTGCGCGTTGCCTGCCGCGACGATGGCCGCCAGTTCGCCGAGCACCTGCCGGTACTGCTCCAGGACCGTGAGAATAGCTTCGCTGTTCGACAGGATTATGTCCCGCCACACCGTTACGTCGCCTGCGGCGACGCGGGTCGTATCCCGGAAACCGCCCGCGGCGAGGGGCAGTACCGCCTCCCGCTCCGGCAGAGCGCCAATGGTATTGACCAGGGCGGCGGCAACGCAGTGCGGCAGATGGCTCACTGCGGCAACGTAGAAGTCATGCACTTCCGGCGCGAGCTGGATGACGCGCGCCCCGACGCCTTCCGCGAGCCGGCGTACCCTGTCCAGCGCGCCGGTATCCGTGGCGGCGGTGGGCGTCAGAATGTAGTATGCGTTTTCAAAAAGGTACGGGTCGGCGTTCTTGACCCCGGCCCGCTCCGAACCGGCCAGCGGGTGACCGCCGACGAAGTAAAAGGAATGGGCCGCGCCGATCGGTTCCACCGCCCGCACGATGGCTGCCTTCGTACTTCCCACGTCGGTGACCACCGTACCGGGGCGGAGGTGCGGGGCAGCTTCACGGACTACCGGGACGACCGTACTCACCGGTGTCGCTACCACCACCAGCGAGGCGCCCGCGACGCCGCTCCGGAGGTCGGTGGTCACCGTGTCCGCGGCGCCGACCTCGACGCCGAGCCGCAGCTTTTCCTCGCTTCTCCCGATGCCCACCACCTCCGCCGTCAGCCCCAGGCGGCGCAGAGCCATTCCGAGGGAACCGCCGATCAAACCAAGGCCGATAATCGCCACCCGCTCCAACACCTTCAGCCCTCCCACCGGGGGTAAGAACCTAAGATCCTAAAAAAAACGCTCTGTCCCCGGATCGCCTCCAGCGCCTCGGCTACCGGGGGGTCTTCCCGGTGCCCCTCGCAATCAACGTAGAAAATATAATAGCCGATGCCCCGGCGTGCGGGGCGGGATTCAATCTTGGTCAGGTTAATCCCCCGTGAAGCAAACTCGCCCAGTGCCGCGTACAGGGTTCCGGGCCGGTCGTGTACAAGGGAAAAGGCCGCGGAAGTCTTATCCTTTCCCGTGCGGGCTGCGGCGTCGCGCCCGATCACCACAAACCGGGTTTCGTTCTCCGTAACGTCCTGGATCGCCCGCGCGACAATCACCAGCCCGTAATGTTCAGCTGCCGCCTCGGTGCCGATGGCCGCCCAGGGTTCGGCTGTGGAAGCCACCAGCCGCGCCGCTTCCCCCGTGCTGGTGGTCGCCTGCCGGATTACACCCGGCAGTTCCCGTTCGAGATATTTCCGGCACTGCGCGATGGCGTGGGGATGGGAAAGCACGCGGGTAAAGTGTTTTACCCCCGTACGGGCGAGAAGGTGATGCACCACCGGGAGGATGATCTCTCCCGTAATAAAAACCCTTTCATCGTACGTAAGGAGATCCAGCGTGAGGTTGACGCTTCCTTCAACCGAGTTTTCAAGCGGGACGACGCCGAACGCCGTTTCCCCGCCGGTTACCGCCTTAAAGAGTTCGGGGATCTCGCCGAAAGGCACCCCTTCGTAATCCCGCCCGAAAAAAAAGCGGCCCATCGCCTGCTCCGTGAAGGTTCCGGCCGGCCCGAGAAAACCAACCTTGAATGACGCCACTAAAGCTGCCTCCCCAGGACCGCGGCGATCCGGCGCAAATCTTCCATCATCGCCGCAAAATTCTCCGGGGTGAGCGACTGCGCCCCGTCGCAGAGCGCCTCTGCCGGGTTCGGGTGCACCTCCACCAGAAGGCCGTCGGCCCCGGCGGCGATTGCCGCCCGGCACATCGGGGCAACGAATTTCCAGCGGCCGAGGCCGTGGCTCGGATCCACCACCACCGGCAGGTGCGAGAGGTGTTTCACAATCGGGACCGCCGAAAGGTCCAAAGTGTTGCGGGTGTAAGTTTCAAAGCTGCGAATCCCCCGCTCGCACAGGATAACGTCGAAGTTGCCCCCGGACAGGATGTATTCCGCCGCCATCAGCCACTCCTCAATCGTGGCGGAGAGGCCTCTTTTCAAAAGCACCGGCTTGTTTATCCGCCCCAGTTCTTTCAACAGGTCAAAATTCTGCATGTTGCGGGTACCCAGTTGGATGATATCCGCGTACTTCGCCACCACAGGCAGCGTCCGGATGTCCATTACCTCCGTGACAATTTTCAGGCCGAACCGTTCTCTGGCCTCGGCGAGTATTTTCAACCCCTCTTCGCCCAGTCCCTGAAAGGAATAGGGTGAAGTGCGGGGCTTGAAAGCGCCGCCGCGCAGGATAGTGGCTCCTGCAGCGCCGACCTGCTCCGCAGCAGTAAGCAACTGCTCCCGGCTTTCAACCGCGCAGGGCCCGGCCATTACGTGAATCCTTGCCCCGCCGATCTCCACGCCGTCACCAACCCGCACTATCGTTCGTTCCGCCCGGAAAGAACGGCTGGCCGCCTTGTAAGGGTGTAAAATAGGGATCACCTGCTCCACCCCCGGTAGTACTTCAAGGGCAGCCTCGCGCAACCGTCTTTCATCCCCGATGATGCCGATGATCGTTTTTTCCACCCCGCGGGAGAGGTGGGCCTTGAAGCCCTCCGCTTCGATCTTCTTGATTACACCTTCCACTTCTTGTTCGGTTGCGTTGTCCGCCATGACGATGATCATTCGGTACTCCCTCCATCAGAACAGTATCAATCCGGCTGTACAATCAGTTCGCCAGCACCCCGGCCAGCGCGGCGGCGAAGCGGGCGTTCTGCGCTGCCGTGCCGATGGTCACCCGGAGGTGGGTGGGGTAACCAAAACCGCCCCGGATGATGACACCCGCTTTCAGCAGGCGCTGAAAAACTTCCCTTTCGTCCCGCCCGGCGTCGAAGAAAATGAAGTTCGCCTCGGTCGGGACGTAGGTGACGCCGAGTGCCGTAAAGGCCTCGTACAACTGCTTTTTCCCTTCTTCGTTCGTCTTCCGGGTCAGTGCGACGAATTCCTCGTCGTCGAGTGCGGCCAGCGCCGCTTCCTGCGCCAGCGCGTTGACGTTGAACGGTTCCCGGACGCGGTTCAGGTATTCAATCAGCGCAGGCGGTCCTATGCCGTAGCCGACGCGCAGTCCTGCCAGGCCGTACAGCTTCGAAAAAGTCCGCAAAACCACGGCGTTGTAGCCCTTCCGGAAGAAATCAAGCCCGTCCGGATAGTCCGGGTCGGTGACGTACTCGAAGTAGGCCTCGTCGAAGACCACCACCGTTTCCGGGCCGACCCGTTCCATAAACCGCGCGACTTCCTGCCTGGTGGCAATGGTGCCCGTGGGATTGTTCGGGTTGCAGAGATACACCATCTTCGTCCTGGCGGTCAGCCGTGCCGCCATCGCTTCCAGGTCCATCCGGAAATCCTTCAGCGGCACCTCCACCGGTACGGCTCCCATCAACCGGGTCAGCGGTTCATACCGGGGAAAGGTCGGCACCGGCATCACGACCTCGTCACCCGGTTCCAGGAGCGCGAGGGAAAGCATCTGGACAATTTCGTTGGAGCCGTTGCCCACGATGATCGCGTGGGAGTCTACGCCGAGCCTGGCGGCCAGGGCCTGGCGGAGCCGGTAGGCGCTGCCGTCCGGGTAAAAGTTGACGTTTTTCACGGCAGCCGCCACCGCTGCTGCTGCCTTAGGCGAGGGTCCCAGGGGGTTTTCGTTGGAGGCAAGCTTGATGACGTCCTCCAGGCCGAGCTCCCGTTTCACTTCCTCGATTGGTTTTCCCGGCTGGTAAACTGCCAGGGTTGAAAGACAACCGCGGGCTTTTACGTTCATAAGGCTGCTCCTTCGGTTTTTGAAACATCTTACCATAACGCACCGCCAGAAACAATCCCGGTAACTATTTAGGCCGCCCTGCGGGGCGCGGCTAAAGCTTGCGCATAGCACCATGACCAGCCACTCGGGCCGAATCCTCACCCAGCACTCAATTGCGTCTTGATAAGACACTGCTTTTAAGGAAACACATATTTGTCGGCCCCGCGAAACTACACTTTCATAGCAATCTGAGTGCTGGGCTCCGGTTCGTCCCTCGTGGCTTCCGCGCTCTGCCCAGCGATAGCCTGGCGTTCCGTAAGTGTAATGTGACAGGCTGAATAGTTACCAATCCCGTTAATCCTGCGTCCGGTTGCCCCGCTTCAAGCCCTCAACGTCCAAGATCTATCGTTTCTTCAGGCGTCTTCCCTACGCCCCGGCAATCCCGGCCCGGGGCCGCAACGCTGCCTTAAGGGATGCCGTCAGTCTTCCCACCTCCCCGTAAGCTCCTTCGGCAATCAGCCGGACAATGACGCTCCCGACCACCACCGCGTCACAGAAAGGCGCCACCTGCGCGGCGGTCTCGGGTCCGGAAACCCCGAAGCCGATGGCCACCGGGAGATCGGTATACCGGTGCACCAGATCGCTCAAAGCCTGCAGGTCGGTTTCAATCGTTTCCCGCATCCCCGTAACCCCGGTCACGGAAACGCAGTAGACAAAGCCCCTGGCTTGCGCGCAGATCGCCGCCACCCGGTTGGGCGTGCTTGTGGGCGCCACGAGCGGAATCAGGTCCAGTCCGTAAAAATCGGTGCGTTGTTTCAGCGGTCCGCTCTCTTCATAAGGAAGGTCCGGAACGATCAGGCCGGCGGCTCCCTTTTCCGCGGCCCGGCGGCAGAAGGCGTCGAGCCCGTACTGCAGCACCGGGTTGTAGTAGGTCATCAGCACGAGCGGCACGTTGACCTGCTTACAGACTTCACCCACCATTTCCAGAATGCCGTCAACCGTTGTCCCGGCAGCCAGCGCCCTGTTCGCGGCCGCCTGGATCACCGGCCCATCGGCCAGGGGATCGGAAAAGGGAATCCCGACTTCGACCAGGTCGGCGCCCGCCTGCACCATGGCCAGGATTAACCGCCCGGTCTGCTCGAGGTCTGGGTCGCCGCCCATCAGGTAGGTGATGAGCCCTTTCTCTCCCCGTTCTTTCAATGCGTTGAAGGTTTCTCTTATGCGGGACACGCTTCAACCCCCTTTACCCGGGCTACGGTCTCCACGTCCTTGTCGCCCCGCCCGGAGAGGTTCACCACGACGACTGCTTCCCGGGGCAGCGCCGGAGCAAGCCGGACGACTGCAGCGACGGCGTGGGCGCTTTCCAGCGCCGGCAGGATGCCCTCGGTCTTGCTGAGCAGTTCAAACGCCGCCAGCGCCTCTGCGTCCGTGGCCGTGGTATAGGTGACCCGTCCGGTCTCCTTGAGGTGGGCGTGCTCCGGACCGACCCCCGGGTAGTCAAGCCCGGCGGAGATGGAGTGTACGGAGCTGACCTGGCCTTCCCGGTCCTGAAGCAGGTAGCTCAGCGAGCCGTGCAACACGCCGGGCCGGCCGCGGCTCAAAGTGGCGGCGTGCCTGCCGGTCTCCAATCCCTCACCGGCGGCCTCCACCCCCACCAGTTCAACCTCCGTGTCGTTCAGGAAGGGGTGGAAAATCCCCATCGCGTTCGACCCGCCGCCGACACAGGCCACGATCACGTCCGGCAGCCGCCCTAAGGCCTCCAAAACCTGCGCCCGGGTCTCCCGGCCGATGACTGCCTGGAAGTCCCGGACGATCATCGGGTAAGGGTGCGGCCCGGCAACGGAACCGATCAGGTAGTAGGTCGTGCGGACGTTGGTGACCCAGTCCCGGATGGCTTCGTTCATCGCGTCTTTCAGTGTCCGGCTGCCGGCGCCGACCGGGACCACTTCCGCGCCCAGAAGCTGCATCCGGATCACGTTCAGCCGCTGCCGGACCATGTCCTCCTCGCCCATGTAAATCGCGCACTCAAAGCCGAGAAGCGCCGCGGCGGTGGCCGTAGCCACGCCGTGCTGTCCGGCGCCGGTTTCCGCGATCAGCCGGCGCTTGTTCATCCGCCCGGCTAAAAGCGCCTGGCCGAGGGTGTTGTTGATCTTGTGGGCCCCGGTGTGGTTCAGGTCTTCCCGTTTCAGGTAGATCTTTGCCCCGCCCAGGTGCGCAGTAAGCCGTTCCGCGTAGTAAAGCGGACTGGGCCTCCCCACATAGTGTTCAAGGTACCAGTCGAACTCCTTCTGGAACCCGGGGTCGTCCTTGACCGCGGCGTAGGCTGCTGCAAGTTCCTCGAGCGCCGGCATCAGCGTCTCGGGGACAAAGCGGCCGCCGTAAGGTCCGAAATATCCTCGTGCGTCGGGTAGCATCAAACAACCTCCTTTGGAAACCGCTGCAAAACTTCGCCTGGCTTTGTCAGGCTCGCCGCCCGGTGCTCACGTACCACTCAGTACGCTCCGCTCCGGCCGGCTTCGCCTTCCGCGCCATGCTCGTTTTTCGCGGCCTCTGGGTCTTCTACTAAAGCTCGCTGTATTGTGGATAGGTAAGCTTACTCTTCGATAAATTAGAGCTTTATAATACTCTCTTTGCCTGCCGAATGAAGTCCCGGATTTTGGCCGGGTCCTTCCGGCCGCCGGTTTCCACCCCGCCCGAAACGTCCACCGCATACGGCCGGACCGTCCGTACAGCCGCCCGGACGTTCTCCGGGGTGAGTCCGCCGGCCAGGATAAGCGGTGCCCGGAGCTCCCTCCCGGCGAGCAGCCTCCAGTCGAAGGTTTTCCCCGTCCCGCCCGGCGTTCCGGGAACGTAGGTGTCCAGCAGCACCGCCTGCACCGGGTAGGCATCCAACCCGTTCAGGCTCGCTGCGTCGCGGACCCGGACGGCCTTGATAACCCGCAAATTCAGTTCTTTACAGTATTCCGGCGGTTCTGTGCCGTGAAGCTGGACCGCATCCAGCCGGCAGAAGGCCGCCACCTCCTGGACCACCACCGGCGGAACATCAACAAAAACCCCCACCGTCGTGACAAAGGGAGGAAGGGCGGCAATGATTTCCCGTGCCGCTTCCGGCGTTACCCGCCGGTGACTCGCCGCAAAAACGAACCCGAGGGCATCCGCCCCTGCCTCAACGGCTGCCCGCGCCGTTTCCAGGTCCTGGATGCCACAGATTTTTACCCGTACGGTCATTTTAAACCCTCGTTGCTCAAACTTCTCACACGCATTTTTAATCACGATGGCGACAATGAAATCATCGTGAGGGATCCTCTCAGATGGCTTCTCACTTTTGAATTTTAAACCTCTCTTATCCCGCCCCGGCGTCCAGCAGTTCCCGGAGCTTCGCGGCGGGGTCCGCGGCGGACATCAAAGCCTCGCCGATCAGGACCGCGTCCACGCCGTGCTCTTTCAGGGTATGCATCGCGAGAGCCGAACTGATCCCGCTCTCGCTTACCACGACCGCTTCCGGAGGGATGTGGCGGAGCAGGCGGAGGGTAATTTTGATGTCGGTGGCAAAGGTTTGCAGGTCCCGGTTGTTGATCCCGATGACCGTTGCCCCGGCATCCAGCGCCCGCTGAACCTCGTCCCGGGTGTGGACTTCGACCAGGCACTCCATCCCCAGCGTACGCGCCAGCTCCAGGAACCCGACCAGTTCCCGCTGCCGCAGGAGCCGGACGATTAACAGTACCGCGTCGGCCCCCAGAAAGCGGGCCTCGTAGATCTGGTAGGGGTCCAAAATGAACTCCTTGCATAAGACCGGGATCTTGACTACCCGCCGCACCGCACCCAGGAAACCGGGATGGCCGGCGAAAAACCGTTCGTCCGTCAGCACCGAGATCGCCGCGGCTCCTGCCGCAGCGTAAGTCTTTCCCACCGCCACCGGGTCCGCGCCAGGCCGGATCGGCCCCTTTGAAGGTGAAGCCCGCTTGATTTCGGCGATGACGGCAATCCTGCCCGGCTGCCGCAGGCCGGCGCGAAAATCCCGTACGGGCGGCGCAAACGCTGCGGCCTCCTTAACCCGTTCGAGCGGACAGTACGCCTTCTTCCGTACGATCTCCAGGCGCTTGTGCTCAATTATCTGCTCCAGCATCAATTGAACCTCCGGGTCCAGGCCACGTACTCCTCCATCTTTGCCAGTGCAGCTCCCGAAGCCATCGCTTCCCGCGCCAGGTTAAGCCCTTCACGGAGATCGCCCGCCTTCCCGGCGGCCACGAGCGCCAGCGCCGCGTTCAGCGCTACTGTGTCGGCCATTGGTCCCTGTCTGCCCCGTAAAATCTCGCGGGTCAGGACGGCGTTTTCCGCCGCGGTGCCCCCGCGCAAGGCGTCGAGTGAACACCGCGCGATGCGGTAGTCGGCCGGATCAAGCACCTCCCGGCGCACCCTGCCGCCGTTTACCTCCGCATAATAGGCCGGCCCGGCCGGGGAAAGCTCATCCAGTCCGCCGGCGCCGTGCACCACGAACGCCCGTTTCACCCCTAACAGGGCGAGCACCTCGGCCACCAGCCCGATCAGTTCCGGTGCGTAAACGCCCAGCACCTGCGCCTGCGCACCGGCGGGGTTGCACAGCGGCCCTAAAATGTTGAAGACCGTGCGCAGGCCGAGCTCCCGCCGGGGCCCCGCAACGTGCTTCATCGCCGGGTGGCAGAGCGGCGCGAAGAAAAACCCGAAACCGATCTCGTCCAGACACTGCCCTGCTGCTGCCGGTGGGAGGTCGATCCGCGCGCCGAGCGCCTCTAAGAGGTCGGCGCTGCCCGAGCGGCTGGAAACAGACCGGTTGCCGTGCTTTGCGACCGGGCAGCCGCAGGCCGCCACCACGAAAGCGGCGGTGGTCGAAACGTTGAAGGTGTGGGTACCGTCGCCGCCGGTACCGCAGGTATCGGTCAGCACCGGGTGCCGGGAAACGAATCCCACCGCCTTCTCCCGCATCGCCCGGGCAAACCCGGCAACCTCCTCCGCCGTCTCCTTCTTCAGCCGGAGCGCTACCAGAAACCCCCCGATTTGTGCCGGTGTGGCCTCGCCCTCCATGATCTCCCCCATGACCTGCTGCGCCTCGTCGGCCGCCAGGTTTTCGCCCGCAACCACTTTGGCCAACGCTTCTTTAATTACCACGCCTATCCCTCCCTAACTCTAAAAAATTCCGCAGCAATTCCCTCCCGTGCTCCGTTAGGATCGACTCGGGGTGAAACTGCACACCTTCCACCGGGTGCTCCCGGTGTCGAATTCCCATAATCTCTCCCTCCGCCGTCCAGGCGCTTACCTCCAGTATGTCCGGCAGGTCTTCCGGCGCCACCACCAGCGAGTGATACCGCGTCGCGGTAAACGGCGAGGGAAGGTTTCGGAAAACGGTTCGCCCGTCGTGGTGGATCGGTGAAGTCTTGCCGTGCATCAGCCG
Organism: Bacillota bacterium; assembly: GCA_040758635.1. Classification (GTDB taxonomy): domain Bacteria; phylum Bacillota; class Desulfotomaculia; order Desulfotomaculales; family Ammonificaceae; genus Yes71-27. The sequence goes on from JBFLVI010000001.1 coordinate 128,333, forward strand.
CGGCGCCCGGACGACCCGCCCGCCGAAAGCCTGGCCGATCGCCTGGTGCCCCAGGCAGACCCCTAAAATGGGAATCCGGCCGGTAAACTCTTTGATGAGCTCGAGGCAAATCCCCGCCTCGTTGGGCGTGCAGGGACCCGGGGACAGGACGATGTGGGAAGGGCCCAGAGCCGTGATTTCGGCCGGCGCGATGGCGTCATTGCGGAAAACCACCGGTTCCGCCCCGATTTCCGCCAGGTACTGCACCAGGTTGTAGGTAAAAGAATCGTAGTTATCAATCACCAGCACCAAAGGAACCACCTTCCCCTAACGTGGTCAAGAGCGCCTGGGCTTTACTAATCGTTTCCAGGTACTCCCGCTCCGGGTCGGAATCGGCGACAATACCGGCACCGGCCTGGACGTACGCCTGTCCGTTCCGAATGACAATGGTGCGGATCGTGATGCAGGTGTCAAGGTTTCCGCTGAAGCTGAAGTAGCCCACGGCCCCGGCGTAGATGCCCCGCCGCGTCGGCTCCAGTTCCTCGATGATCTCCATCGCCCGCACCTTGGGCGCGCCGGAGACCGTCCCCGCCGGGAAGGAAGCCGCCAGGGCGTTCAAGGCGGTGCACCCGGGCGCCAGTTTCCCCTGGACCTCCGAGACGAGGTGGATCACGTGGGAGTATTTCTCGATGGTCATGAACTCCGGCACCCGCACCGTACCCGGGGTGCAGACCCGCCCCAGGTCGTTCCGGCCCAAATCCACTAACATGATGTGTTCCGCCCGCTCCTTTGGGTCGCCTAAAAGCTCTCCCGCCAGGGCCTCGTCTTCCTCGGCATCCCGGCCCCGCGGGCGGGTGCCGGCGATGGGCCGGGTCCGGATGATGCCGTCTTCCACCCGGACGAGCATCTCCGGCGAGGAGCCTACGACCACCGGATCGCCAAAGTTCAAGTAGAAAAGGTAGGGCGAAGGATTTATTGCCCGGAGGCGCCGGTAGGCCTCAAAGGGGTCGCCGGCGAAAGGCTGGGCGAAACGCTGGGAGAGCACCACCTGCAGGATGTCCCCGGCGCGGATGTAGTCTTTTGCCCGGCGTACCGCGTCTAAAAACTCTTCCTTGCGCATGTTCACCGCGGGTGGCGCGGCCGGGTCCGCCGCCTTTACCTCCCATCCCGGCGCCATCGGTTGCCGGAGCGCCGCCAGCGTGTGCGCGATGCGGTCCGTGGCTTCCTGGTAAGCCGCATCCCGGTCATCCTGCGGGCGCGTGTTTACAACTACCGTGAGCCTGCGGCGAATGTGGTCGAAAATGAGCACCATGCGGGTGAATACCAGGTGGCAGTCGTCAACGCCCGTGTCGTCAACGGTTTGGTTCGGGAGGCGTTCCAGGTGGCGGACCAGGTCGTAGCCGAAATACCCTACGCCGCCGCCGTAAAACCGCGGCAAGCCTTCCAGAGAAGGCCCCTTAAGGCCTGCCAGGACCCCTTCAAGCGCCCTCAGCGGCGAACCAGTGAAACGCTCCTCCCTTCCGTCCATCGTGACCGAGACCGTGTCGCCCTTGGCGCGAAAAATCAGGAACGGGTCGAAACCGATGAAACTGTACCGTCCTAAAAACTCGCCGCCGGAAACGCTTTCCAGCAGGTAGGCCGGCGTTCCGCCGATTTTCTTGAAGGCCGCGATGGGTGTTTCCAGGTCGGCCACCACCTCCTGGTAGACCGGCACCACCTGGTACGCGCTGCTAAGCCTCCGGTATTCCTCCCGGGACGGTTGAATCACTTTTCCCGCTCTCCTTTGAAAAAATAAGGCCAGCGCCCCAAATGAGCACTGGCCTTGTTGCTTCCGGTCTCCGCCAGCCTCATCTCGGCTCGTCTCCGCTCAGAAACTTAAACTCAACTCAACTGAACCTGTTTAATCTGCGTATAGTTTATACCGGTCTTTCCATTCCTGTCAATCGTTTTTTGTTAACCAAGCCCCGCTGCCCTGCTGCTGTCAGACAAGCATCCCGCAGACGCCAAGGAGCACCAGCAGAAACCCTGCTACCGGCCCCGCCAGGCCACCGAGCCAGCGGGAAAGGCCGTTTTGGCCGAACTTGACGCCCGCCCAGAGGAGCAGCAGGCTGAAAACCACCATCCCGCAGGCGGTAAGCACCGGATTCAGCCCCAAGATGCCGGCGCCGAAGCCGCCGGCGAAGTTGTTCAGCGTCAGCGCGCCGCCCAGGAACAGCGCCTCTTTTACGTCAATGTGGCCGGAGTAATCCGTGTCGGCGAGCGCCGGCGACTTGAGCACGTTTTTAAATCCCTGGAAAACGTTTTTCTCAAGGACCGGGGCCGGCTCTTTTTTTTCCGGTGGCTTCGGCGGAACTTTTTTTGCTTCAAAGAGCTCCTGGTACAGAACCCAGATCCCCATGCCGATAATGACCGCGGCGCCCAGATATCTGGCCGTCTCCACAGGGAAAAAACCGGCCAGCCACCTTCCGATGAAAAGCGTGCAGAGGGTTCCCAGGCTCGTGGTCAGAGCGATTAACAGGTTTGAAGACAGAGGTACCTGAATTCTTCTCGCACCAAGAGACAAACCCACCCCGAAGTTGTCGAGGTTCGCGGCAATAATTAGAACCAACATGCTCAAACGGTCCATTGTTTAATTCACCTGTTTAATTCACCCGAATAACCTCTCCCCCAGACTATGAAGGAGAAACAGGAACGGCCACCCGGGAAAAATTAACAAAATATGGGGCAGGAATTTAAGGAGGAGAGCAGGAATATTCTGACTGGGTACGAAAATAATAAACTAAATCCTTTCCATTCTTTGAAAGCCCGCACCGGTGACCTTACTCTCTGTGCCAATCTCGGAAGGTCTTGCATTTTGGGGATGTTGTGGATTTCCAGGCAGAATATTAAATATGCTTTGTACCGGCGCAGGTCCGAATTCTGTAACAGGAGGTGGCGTTATGCTTAACCGGCGCGATGCAGACGCTTTAGTTTTACTCGACCGCGGTGATATCCTCAGTCTTTACCTGAACGTGGATCCGGCCCAACCCGAGAACCAGAGCGCCTCCCCGGCCTACCGCATCTGGGTCAAGAACGCGCTTGATGAAGTCGCCGAAGGTGCGGACAGGGAACAGCGGCGGGTACTGCGCGAAGTGGCGACACGCGTGCGCGAATACGTAAACCTTTACCGCCCGCGGGGTAAAGGGCTGGCTCTTTTCGCCGGGCCGGATTTCTGGCAGGAGTTTACCCTTCCCGTACCGGTGCTAAACCACGTCCACTTCGGCCAACCGGACGTGGCCCCGCTGCTGTGGCTCCTGGATGAGTATAAACCCTACGGGATCGTGCTCGTGGACAGGGTTCAGGCCCGTTTTTTGGCTGCCTTTCTCGGACGCGCGGCCTTTCAGGGAGAAAGCCGCCTGGTACTGGATACGACCGACTGGCGGCGGATGGATCTCAAGCCGGCGACCGGCCACGGTATTTACGTTAAGGGAAGCAACCGGGACGCGTTCGATGCGCGGGTGGACGAACAGATAGCTTCCTTCTGGCGCTCCGTCGCCGAGCAGGTAACCGGTTGGGCGGATCAGGAAGGCTTCAGACAACTTGTCATCGGGGGTGAGGAGGCGGCCGTTGCCGAAGTACTCCGCCTCCTGCCGGAAGAGACGGCGAGGCTGGTGGCGGGGAAAATGAACCTGCTTGGGTCGGCCTCGGAAAGCGAAGTCCTCGAGCGCGTAGAACCGGTGGTGCTTGCCTTTGAGCGGCAGCGGGAACTGAGTCTGGTGGATAGGATTCTGGACGGAGCCCTGTCGGGAGGGCAGGCGGCGATCGGTTTGGCCGACGTGCTTGGGATGCTGCAGGAAGGACGGGCGCACGTGATGGTGGTGGCGTGGCCGTTTGAGGGCACCGCCTACCAGTGCACCGGCTGCGGTTACCTCCTGGCTCAGCGCCGGTCCGCGTGTCCTTTCTGCGGCGGCGCCCTGACCGTCCGTCCGCTGCGGGAGCTTTTGCCCCGCCTGGCATACGAAAAGAAGACCAAACTCGAACTGGTTTCGGAAGCGGCGGCAGAACGTCTAACAGTATGCGACGGGATTGCCGCGCTCTTGAGGTATTAAATTCTTTCCGCAACAGCTTTCCGGTACAACTCCCGGAGCGTTTGCGTCACGTACCCGGGACGGCCGTCGCCCACCGGGCGGCCGTCAACCGCCACCAGCGGCATCACTTCCAGGAGCGAGTTGGTCAGAAACGCCTCCCCGGCGGCGAACAGTTCCGCTGGTTCCACCGGGCGCTCCACCACCGCAAACCCGGCGTCCCGGGCCGATTGCAACACCAGGTTCCGGGTTATTCCCGGGAGGAGCCCGCTTGTCACATCGGGGGTGACGACGGTTTGCCCGGTGACCAGGAAAAGATTGCTAACGGTTCCCTCGCAGAGGCGGCCGGAGGTGTTCACGAAGAGTCCTTCGTCGGCCCCTTTTGCGCCGGCTTCCTTCCTGCCCAGGATGTTTTCCAGGAAGTTCAGGGACTTCAAATAAACCAGCGGTGAACGTTCGTTCCTGGGGAAAGAGACCAGAACCGCCCGGAAACCGCGTGCATAAAGCTCCGCCGGATAAGGCGTTCCCGGCCGCGCTGTTACCAGAACCACCGGCGGGCCGCTGTCCACCGGGTAGAGTCCGCTGCCCCGGCCCCGGACAACGGTCAGCCGCAGGCTGCCTTCCCGGAGGCCATTGGCGGCTATCGTTTCTTCTACCGCTGTTCGCAGTTGTGCCAGCCCAGGCATCCCGGACAGGCCGAGCACACTTGCTCCCGCTGTCAGCCTTGCAACGTGCTCCTCAAAAAGGAACGGCCGGCTGCCGTAGACCCGGAAGGTTTCAAAAAGCCCGTCGCCGTATAAATACCCCCGCTCCAGCGCCAGCAGCGCCTCATCTTCTGCTACGACTTTCCCGTTGAACCAGAGATAACCCACTTCTTTCTCCCACCTTAAATATTTGGAAGCCCGGCGATTCCCTATGCACCCGACAGCCGACGACTGACGACCGACGGCCTTTTAGGCGCCCACAGAAGGCCGGCGAAGCTCAGCACGGCCGCCGCATACATGGGTGCATGGTAATCCCACAAGGAGGCCAGCAGTCCGCCGAGAAAAGGCCCTGCCGCCAGGCAGAGGTTTATGTTGGCCATCAGGATGCCCGTGGCTGTGCCGCGCTCTTCGCCGGAGCGGAGGAGCAGCACCAAGGCCCCGATGTAAAGCGCCGACCAGGCCGCCGAAAGCATCACCTGCACCGGGAAGACCTGGAAGAAATGGGTGAGCACGGTATAAAGCAGAAAGACCGTCCCGGACAGGAAAAGTCCCAGTCGGAAGAGGCCCACCCCTGCAAAGCGTTCTAACAGCGACATCAGAACCACCTGCCCGGCGAAATTGGTGGCGCCCACCAGCCCGATCCAGAATTTATCCGCGCCAAGCTCCCGCAGGAAGAGCGGGAAGATGATCCAGACCGCCGAGGCGCCGAGGTGGCGCAGGAAAACAGGCACGTAAACGGCGCGGTTCTGCCGGATCACCCGAAAAAAACGCGGGGCCTGGGGTACCAGGCGCCTGTTCAGCTCTTGCAGCCGAAGGCTTAGAAAAAAGGCCGCCGCACAACTCACGAAACTCAACAAAAAAAGGAGGTGGTATTCTTTTAAAAAAGCGGCTGCCAGGTCGCCGAAGATCCAGCCCAGAGCAGCGGCGGAGACGAATCTCCCCACTTTGCCCCGGTCTTCGTAGGCAAAAACCAGCAGCGTGCCGGTGGTGATGCCCAGGGTGAATCCCACCGCCGTCCGCACCACCAGCAGGCTGGTCACGTCCCAGGCCAGCAGTTGACTCAGGAAAGCAAGCGCGCTTAAAGCCAGTCCAATCCTGACGAAACGCAACCGCCCGGAGATGTCCGCCTGGCGCCCGAAGATGAACGCCGTGGCAAAAAAAGCCAGCCCGTTCGCCGCACCTACCAGTCCAACGTCGAAGTCGGTGCCGCCCAGGTCCCTGGTTAAAAGCGGGATGAACAACCGCGAAGATTCTACCGCCAGGTTAAAAAGGAATCCTACCAGAATCGGGCTTGCAAACCGCTGCCAGATCTCGCCCGCCAAATACCCTTACCTCTCCCTTTCCTTCACTTTGAGCTGTTCCCCGAGAGGTTTTTTCGGTTCGATTATTCCGGTGGAGACGATTAGCCGCAATCCCTCCTCGACCGAAATGTCGAGGAAGATTACTTCGTCCTTGGGCAAAAAAATCAGGAAACCTGACATCGGCACCGGAACGTGCGGAACAAGTACCTTTACCAGTTCCCGGCCCGCCGCGTTCCTGATGACTTCGCCGGCCTCTCCCACCACGAACCCGACCGCCCAACTCCCGGCACGGGGGAATTGCACCAGCACCACCTGCCGGAAGACCTGCTTCCTTTCCTCGCCGAAGGTTTCGACGATCTCTTTGGCCGTCCGGTAAAGCGTATTGACCAGCGGGATCCGGTAGACCACTTCCTCCCAAAAAAAGAGCAGGCGCCGGCCGATCACATTGGTGGCAAAGATGCCTACCGCTACAATAAGGACGACGGTAATGATGATCCCGAGCCCCGGAATCTTGTAGGAGGTAAAATAACCCACCAGCCTGCCGGCGAAGCCGTCAACGAAAGTAAACAGTTTCCACAAGATGAAAGCGGTCACCGCCGCCGGCAGGATGACCGCCAGTCCGGTCAAGAAATAATTACGCAGGTTCCGCCGCATCTTTCATCCCTTTTTTCTCCGAAAACGGTTCCGGCATCGAGTCTGGTGTCGCCGAATTCCACCACGCGGACGGGCTCTCCTCCCTGATACGGGGTGACCATAAGCATCCTGGCGCCCTCATAATCCATCTTCTCCACCCAACCCAGGGAAAGACACCGCCCTTTTCGCCCCAGCAGCCCGGCAACCGTACCGGAAAAACTATCCGGTGCGATCCGCAGGCACCGCGGTACCTTCAGCAGTTCGGCCGCCGACAGCAACGTTTCGTGTGCCACCGGTTCACGCGTAACTATTATCGCGCCGTGAACGCTCTTTTCGGCCCAGAGCACCGGCTGCCCGGTTAACTCTCCCAGGTTTTCCTTCTCAAGCGGGGTGAGCGGATCACCGGTGAACAGGCTCGTGCGGGCGGTACGAAAACTGCCGAAGGGCAACTCGATCCGCCGCGCGCCCGCAAAAAACTCCCGCCAGCGCTGCTCGCGAAATGCCGCGCGCACCTCATATGAACGCCGGCAGACGCCTGCTGCTACCCGGAGGCGGTAAACCGCAAATCCGGCCGCCTCCCACGTCTTGAGCATGGGTTCCAGCTCTCCCCGGCGCTGGAGCGCGATAATCGCGTCCGGCCGGGTTAAACCGACCTTGTAGTACTTCAGTGTCCGTCCGAGGTCCTGGCCGATAAGGCCCGTCGTGTTCACGATGACCCGCCGCGCGCCGGCTGCAAAAGCCCGCTCGACCATCCTCTTGGTGCCTGCAACCGCCGCCGTGATGTGCCCGCGCGGCGTCGTTGACCCCACAAAATAAAACTCCGCCGGCGGCACGTCATGCAGGTGTTCAACCGCCTGTTGCAGCACTCCCAGGCCGATGGTGGTCGGCGGACCGATGTCCGATTGACCCACGTCGGCGTCTACGACGGCCGTTTTGTAACCGAGCGCCCAGGCTGTGTTGGCGAGGTAGGTGGTCATGGTGCTCTTGCCGGTGTCCACCGCGCCGACCAGGATCACCAGGCAGGCCCGGGACAGAACCTCCTTTGCCAGTCCCTCCCATTCACTGGGATACTGCAGCACCCTCAGTCGATTCTCCTTATCTTCTCTTTTTGTTCGTTCAGAACCGCCTCGTACTGCGTGTCCAACTGCTGCTGGAGCCGTGTCCATTCTTCCATGAAGGCGGGGTGGCGCTCCACATTCACCTTTAGCTTGGCGCCAAGCTGCTGCTCCAGAGCCTTTTGGGTCGGTGCCAGCCGCGCGCTTAAGCTCTGCTTGAGGTTTTCGTACGTATGGTCGAGCGCCTGGGTGTAATAGCTGAAAAGGTACTCCAGTTCGCTGAAAACCTGCCGGAGCGCTCCTTTGTTCTTCTTGACGAGCAGCAGCCCTTCCATGGCACGCTTGTTCGTCTCCTGCGTCAGCTCATCCTTTGGCAACTGAATATTCCTGATGAAGGTCTCCTTAATCCCGTCCAGGACGTAGCCGCGCTCGTCTTCACCGTACCGTTCCAGTTCCGCCAGGAGATCGAAGTCCTTCTCTTCCAAGAAGCGTGCCGCCGCGGCGTTCCCTTTCGGCGTGTACTCGATGCTGGCAACGTTGACGTCGTCCAGGTTCAGGCTGCTGAGTCGTTCCATCGCCTTCTCGTACGCGGTCTTGATCTTGTTCATGAATCTTCCCACCTTCCGCCTTTACATTATTTTTGCCTATTTGTTTAACAAAAAATCCCGTTTCCGGTGCAAAAAGGCTATAAGTTCTTTGTAATTCAGCGTGTTAATCACCTGTTCTTTAGTCAACCAGCTCCGGCGTGCGACCCCGATTCCAAGATCCAGGAACTCCATCTGGTCCAGAAGGTGGGCATCGCTGCCAATTGAGAACCGCGCTCCTTTTTCGGCCGCCGCACGGGTGTGGGTATCGTTGAGGTCCAGGCGCTTGTAGTACGCGTTGATTTCCAGCAGGGTCTGCGTCTCGGCAGCCGCTTTAAAAACTGCCTCCAGGTCCACCGCGTAAGCCTCCCGCTCTCCGAGCAGCCTCCCGGTAGGGTGAGCAACGGCGTGGACATACGGGTTTTCGATGGCACTCAATAGCCGCCGGGTCTGTACCTCTTTACTCTGCCGGAAGCCGGTGTGGATGGCGGCTATTGCCACGTCGAGCGACGCCAGCACCTCGTCGGGGTAGTCCAGGCGGCCGTCAACCCCGATCTCCACCTCCGCCCCGCAGAGCAGCTTCACATCGCTGCTCTGTTCATTGAACGCCCTTATCGCCGCCCGCTTTTTTTCCAGCGCTGCCGGGTCCAGGCCGCCGGCCACCTTCAGCGCCTGGGAGTGGTCACAGACCGCCACCCACTCCAGGCCCAACCGGCGGGCCTTTTCCGCGATTTCCTCGAGGGAGGCCGAGCCGTCGCTGTACTTCGAGTGGACGTGAAAATCGCCTTTTACCTCTGCCGGCTCCACGACCGTGGGAAGGCGTCCTTCCAGCCCCGCCTCGATCTCGCCCCAATCCTCCCGCATTTCCGGCGGGATGAAAGGCAGGCCCACGGCCGCGAACACTTCCTCTTCCGTGGCGCCGGCAATCATTTCTTCACCACGGAAAACGCCGTATTCGTTGATCTTCAGTCCCAGCCGCACGCCCAACTCCCGGACCCGGATGTTGTGCGCCTTGCAGCCGGTGAAATAGCATAGCGCCGCCCCGTAGCTTTCTTCCGGCACGACACGCAGGTCGATCTGAAGCCCGTCTGCCGTTCGGATACTGGATTTCGTCGGCCCGTGGGCGATAACCTCGGCTGCCACCGGGAGGGTTACGAAAACATCCATCACCTTTTCCGGCTTGTCGGAAGCAGCCAGAACATCCACGTCCCCGACGGTTTCCTTATAGCGGCGGATACTCCCTGCCAGGCTTACCCGTTTCACCGGCGCCCTTTCCTGCAGGAGGGCCACGACGGAGCGAGCCAAGGGCAGAACCATTCCGAGCGGGCGGCGCTCCTGTACCGAGCGCAGGAGGGCGATCCCGCGCAGGATGTTTTCCTCGGTTTTAGCCTTGATCCCGGGCAGCCCCTTGAGCCGTCCTTCCCGGGCCAGCCGCTCGAGTGCCGCCACGCTTTCAATGCCCAGTTCTTCGTAAAGCATCCGGGCGGTTTTCGGGCCTACGCCCGGAACCTGGAGGAGTTCTACCAGGCCGGACGGTACTTTCTGCTTCAGTTGTTCGTACTGCGGCAGGGTGCCGGTCTTCAAGATCTCTTCGATCTTGCGGGCGAGTTCCTTGCCGATGCCCGGGATCTTCGTCAGTTCTCCCCGCGCGGCTACAGCCGCAATATCCTCGGAAAGGTTCTCGATGTTCTGCGCTGCCCGCTGGTAGGCACGGATGCGGTAGGCGTCCTCCCCTAAAATCTCCATTATGTCGGCCATTTGCCGGAAAATGGTACAGACATCACTGTTTTTCACGGCGACCACCTTCTATATCATATCAGAAAGACGGCCGCGCAGCAAAAAATGGTGGTGCGGTGCGCACTTCCGGCAACCCTTACTGTTTTCAAGGAAATCCAGACAGGAAAAAACGGCCGGGGCAAACCGCCGTTTTTTAAACAATAGCAAGTCAAAGGCCTGGTCGTGCAGGACCGGATGCAGCCGCGCCCCGCCGCTTCTAAAACGTGAAGGTTTCGCCGGTGCTGGCGAAGCGGAAACACTCCCCGAAAACCTCCGCCAGCCGCGCCGCAACCGGCAGGCCGGTGCAATGGTTGGCCGCCAGTAGGTCCAGGCCGAGCTCCTTCAGGTAGGAGACGGTATCAGCAAGCTGTGCGCTGTCCACCGGCGCCAGGTGCGTGCCGCCCAGGACTGCAGTCACCTTGGGGATTCCGGTCACCTTCCGCGCGTGCTCGACGATGTTCGCCACCCCGGCGTGGGCGCAACCAAGGAGCACCACCAGTCCTGCCGGCGTTACGGCGTACAGGCTCAGGTCGTCGGCCAGCGGATCGGGCACCCGCTCCGTCTCCCGGTAAACGTACATCCGGGCGTCACCCTTCTCGAAGGACGTCCTCCGGGGCACCTCCCCGCTCAGCCAAAGGCCCGGGAAGAGTTCCCGCGGCTCCCTGACCCAGACAAATTCCGCCCCTGCATCCTCCAGTTCCTCCCGGGAAAAGGGAATTCCCACGTAGCGGTCTGTGGGAGACGTGACCCGGTGGCCGCTGAAAATGTCTGGGTGACCGTAAACAGGGATCCTTCTCCCGATGAATTCGAGCACGTCCCGGAGGCCGCCGGTATGGTCGCAGTGCCCGTGGCTCAGAACCACCGCTTCGGCCGCGCGCAGGTCGACCCCGAGACAAACGGCGTTGGTAACCACCGCCCCGCGGTGCCCCGTGTCAAAAAGGAGCCTGTGTCCCTCGTACTCCACCCATAGACTCAAGCCGTGCTCCCCCAATAGCCTCATGGGGCGGCCGACGGTATTTTCCACCAGCACCGTGACGCGCATTATAATCCCCCCCCATTATTTGAGCGTCCAGAGCCAGAGAATGATTTCGAAGGCGATCAGCACCACAATAGCGGCTTCCAGAACCAGGAACCGGTGGGTGACCAGTTCGTCGCTCAACATGGCGTAACTCCGTTCGATCACCTCGACCTTCCGGTTGATGCTCCGCAGCCACTCCTGAACCCGGAAGATCTTGAGTGCGGCCGTGTACACCCGGGCGTAGAAAACGTCTTCCGTAACCTTGAGCGCGTTCTGAACCCGTTCCGTGATTTCGGTGACCTCGATCACCAGTTCCATCATCCGGCGCATGATGCTGCGGTACTGCCGTAGCCGGCGGTACCCTCCCCGGCCCGCCTCCTCGATGGCGTCGTACATCGTCGCCAGTTCCCGGTCCAGCACGCTGTCGTAATAGCGCAGCTCCAGGAGCTGCGCGTTGGCAAACTCCAATAAATCCGGCACGTCCGTGCTCCCGGTCGGGTCGGTGACCAGCGCCGCATCCCAGGTGATAATCGCGTTGTCTTCGCCGTAAGAAAAATGGTTGCGCACCGTTTCCCGGTGCATTTCCTGACTCACCGTTCCCGGCTCGGCCAGGAGCAACGGTACCGGGTCCCAGTCGTGCGGCCATTCCTCGCAAAAAAAGACCACAAAGTCCTCCGCGAAGCCCGTGATTCCTTCACCCGCAAGCGCCGGCCGAAGAGCCTTCAAGACGTCGTCCCGGTAGGCTCGGAATATAGGCTCGAATTCCTCGAATTCGCTTACCAGAACAGACAGCTTTCGCAGTTGCACATAGCCGAATTCTTCCGGCAACAAAAGGCGGATGACCACACCTAAAACGCCGAAGTCATACACTCTGGCGCTGGGGTTCGTGGCGAATTCCCACTCCCCGACCTTCAAGGGACGCCCTTCCAGTTCCACGGTCAGCGGCGGGTTTTTAAATTCGAGGGCTTTGGGCCGTACCCGCGAGAGCTTGAGCCGTGAGACCGGTTTTTCCACCGACAGAAGCTCCTCGGCCCGGGCCAGGTCAACTTCCTGAGCCACATCGTACAGCCGGTATAGCCAAACTGAGCTGCGCATTATCTTTCCCACCAAAAATGTACCTGCTATCGCCCCAGGCAGCGGTTGCCACCGCCTCCCTTATTTTAACCGCCGGACTCGAGGGCCGATACGGCGTCCCGGTGTACACCGGCAAACAGGGCCGCCACGACTACGTAGGCGTAAAAGGCGAGGAAGACGGCAAGGATTGAGCCCAGAAACGGGATCAGCACGCTGACGACACCAATCCCGAAATAGACGGCGATGCTCAGCAGATAGGCGGCAAGGTATCCGCCGGCGGCCGCTCCGATGTACTTGATGACGGTGCCGACCCGGAACCCTTCCGCCAGTGAGCCCGTTGCGGCATAGCGCGCGATGCTCATGGGTACCAGGAATCCAAAAGCGAGCAGCAGGAGCAGGCCGAGGAGTCCGATGCCGCCGAAAACGGGTGCGGCGGCGCTGTTGTATGTTGAACTTCCTGCTCCGCCGGCCAGGGTTACGAGCAGCGGAATAAACAGGTAGAACAGCGAAATGGCCAGGTACCCCAGACCCTTCAGGAATTTTCTTCCCCAGTCGCTCCAGGAAGGCATTTCGTACCTTCTGTCGTTAACCCGTTCCATTACTTCTACGGTGTACCCGAGGCACAGAAAGTTGAGTATTGGTACCAGGTTGATCAGCCCGCCGATCAGAACCAGCCCGAGCCCGTTGCCTTCGAGAGGAAACCGGAAAGCCTTTTCAATATTCATTTCCTTACCTCCCCTAAAAGGTTTTTGCAGCGGCCCCGGGCAGACCGGCTCGCGCCAGATTCCTGCGCTGACCGCACTATCGCTCATCACCGGCTCTTCGTCCGGCACCGCGCAAACTCGGCGTCCCTGCCTCGGTTGCGCTTGCCGGCATCCGTGCCGGCATCCGGACTCCGAGCCGGTGCCTCGCCAAGTGCGGTTCACAGCTCGTCATACGGCGCGGCTCCGGTCTTGCCGCAGGTCCTACGCACATTTTCATTCCCGGTGGCAACGATTCATCGTCGTGAACGACTCCCCCCTAAAATTTAAATTGACCCGCCCGACAGCCGGCTGCCCTGGCGCGTGCCGCGTCGTTCGAGTTCCCGGTCTATCGCGGCAATCACCTCGGCCTTACTCACCCCCCAACGCGGCGACAGGAGCAGCGCGTCATCGGTCACGTCCCCCACCAGCCGCAGGATCACCACCCTGGGAGAAAGGGTCTCGATGAAGTTGCACGCCAGGGAGACGTACTCCCCAACTTCCAGAGTGCGCACCTTTCCTGCTTCCCAGTCTGCCGCCAGAGGCGTCTCCCCGAAGACCTGCAGTTGGTGCAGCTTTACCCCGTCAACCCCAACCGTATTCAGTGCCTGCGCCGTTTCCAGGACCTTTTCGGCCGACTCGCCCGGCAGCCCGATGATCACGTGGGCACCGGTGTAGATACCCCGCCCCCGGGTGCGGCTGACCGCGTCGGCGAAAGCGGCAAAGTCGTGCCCCCGGTTGATGCGCTTCAGCGTCTCGTCATGGCAGGACTGCAAGCCGTACTCGATCCAAACCATCCACCGCCTGGTGTAAGACTCAAGCAGATCGAGCACTTCATCGGGCACGCAGTCCGGCCGGGTAGCCACGCTGAGCCCCACCACTTCAGGATCGGCCAGCGCCTCTTCGTAGAGCTCCCGCAGTCGGGCCAGCGGCCCGTACGTATTGGTGTAAGACTGGAAGTACGCGATGTATCGTCCCTTCTGGCGCCTCCCTGCTTTGAACCGGCGCATCTGTTCGGTAATCGAAAAATCCTGTTCCACAAAGGGGCTGAACGCCCGGTTGTCGCAGAAGACACATCCGTTCGATCCCACCGTGCCGTTGCGGTTCGGGCAACCGAGAGCCGCCGCGAGCGGGATCTTGTAAACCGGACCGCCAAACCTTTCCCGTAGGAAACGGTTAAACGTGTAATAACGCTTTTCCATCTCTATTCCTGGTTTCTGCTCTCGGGACACTCCCGCAGCAGGAAAGCCTGCGCGGTCAGGATTTTAATTCCGGCATATTCGCGAACCCTCAACAGGTGTTTATCCTGTGAAACGATGTAGTCCGCCCGGCCCGACACCGCACATTCAAGCAGGCGGTTGTCGGACGGGTCCTCCTCGATGACACGGAGCCTGAAGTCCGGCTCGACCAGCATCAGATTCTCCTGGCGCAGAAGCTTCTGCATCGCCCGCTCCCGGCGCCCCACCGCTTCCTGGGAACCAAAACGCATCTTGTTGAAGATACACACGTATTCGTCGCGGACTGCCGGGCTGAGCAGGACGTCCACCTTGCCGTCGAGCCACAGGTTGAGCACGCGCCCGGAAGCCTTTACGGGATTGATCAGCCCTCCCATTAAAACGTTCGTATCCACCACGATCCGCGGCCTACCTCCCGTGGAAAGACTTCGCCCGTCTGTGCCGCGCTCCTTTTTTAACGGCCTGCAGAGGCCGAAACTACCTGCCTTACCCGTCTGCAACCCGCCGGAAGGCAGGCTTCGGACAACCGGTGTCTTTTTGTGGTAAAATATCCGGAAAGGAGTGAGCAGCCTTTGGATAAGCGCCTTTATGCCTTTTGTTTCGCTATCCTTCCGGTAATGGTATGTTCGGGCATGGTCTACTCCGTCCTTGCCCTTTACTTTGCCGAACTCGGCGCTTCCGCCAGCCAGATCGGGCTGATTTATACCACGGGAGCCCTGGCGGGAGCCCTTGTCAGTCCGCTTTTGGGCCGTCTCGCCGACCGCTACGGGAGAAAACCCGTGATCATCGGCTCGATGGTCGCATTTCTCGGCGTTTTTTTGGCTTACGCCTTGATGGAACACCCCCGCCTCGCCTTTCCGATCCAGGCCGCCGAGGGAGCCGCCTGGGCGGCGCTTGGAGCGGCGGCGGCCGCGATGGTGGCCGACCTTGCGCCGCCGGCGCGCCGGGGCTGGGCGATGGGTGTTTACGACCGCACCTGGTTTATCGGTTGGATTATCGGCCCCACTTTTGGCGGTTTCGTCGCGGAACACCTGGGGTTCCGCCAGACTTTTCTTATTGCCGGCGCCCTCGTGCTTTTCGGCATGGCGGTCCTGTCCCTTTGGGTCAAGGAGCCTTCCCGGCCTGGGGAGAACGCCTGACTCTTCCCGCGTCCTTCCCGCCGCTGGCGCTTCTGGCGGTAGTGTGCCCCGCAGATCGGCCGGACTGCTGCCCGTTTTCTTTTTGGTCATAAGTACTCCTTTCACAGGTCTGTTTCTACTTTACCAGCGGATGCTGAAGGTATCAAATTCCCCGCACCAGTCCTCCCACTTTACCGTGACTCCGGTCACCCGCGCCGCCGGCGGTCCTTCGTGGCACCATTTGATCACCTTTTCTATTGCGCCCCGCTCTCCTTCAAAAACGGCTTCCACGCTGCCGTCGGGGAGGTTGCGGACCCAGCCGGTAAGCCCGGCCGCACGCGCCTGCTCCTGCGTGTGACCACGGAAATACACTCCCTGTACCTTTCCTTTTACGATTACGTGTGCCCGCGCCTTTGCCACGCCATCACCTCCAGTTGCGGCTACTCCCGAACCCCTGGCCGGTATAGCTCCCGCCAGAGTTGCTTGGGGACGACTTTTTTGAGCGGCACTGCGTTGTACTGCCACTGGCCGGTAAAGGGTGTCTTCGCCCAATCCCGGGGGTTGACACAAGGGTTCTCCGCGTAATGCACCGCCCTTCTGGTCTTGAGCCAGCGCCGTACCAACTCGTCCTCCCCCCGGTTCACGATCGCCTCCCGCAGGGCCAGCGCCCGGGACGTGGCCGGACAGCAGAAAAAGGTTTGGCAGACAAAGGGCCGTGCCGGGTAAACGCAACACGTCCGGTCCTTGCGGTCCAGAAAAATGCAGAATCCGTCTTCCAACCGGTGAAGGGTAATGTCTACCACCGGGCCGGTAACCACTACGGACGTATAACGGGACAAAAAATCCGGCAGGGTACGTGTTTCCGTAGCCATAGAAAGTACCAGACAATCAATAATCGTCAGCGGTGCGCGCTCGGCGCAGCAACGGTCGCACCCCCAGCAGTCGGCGCGTTCCGGCCGCCGCGTCCGGGTGAGGACAAGCGTATGGAAGGCGTGGTTTAAAGCGTCAAGGTAGTCCTGTACCGTCGCCCCTTTCTGCCGGACCACCACGTCGTATCCCCGGGTTTCGCCAAACTCTTTGGGAAGCACTTCTACCGCCAAAAGGTAACTCCTTCCTGCCACTTTCTTATAAGTATACAAGAAAACGGCCGCTACGCACCACCACCAGAACCGCAACCCGACTGGGAGACCGCTTTACGAACTTCGCCTGCCAGATGAGAGGTGTGAAGTGGGGGGTTAGAAGTGAGATTTTTTGAAGGAATTCGCAAAGCGAATTCCTTCGTGATTCCACTTCCAACTTCTCACGACCCACTTCCCAAACGGTCTCCAGGCCATTCCCAAATTTAACCACCTAAAAGCAGACGACCCATTTTTTATGATTAAATAGTTTTGAACACCCTCCTGGGGAAGACTGCAGGAGTGCCGTTGAAAAACTGCCTTCGGCGAGGTAACTTTAACGGAAGTTTTCTGTCTTCGAACTTTTACGTACGGCTGCCGGGCTTCACCGTGGGAATACCGGCCCGGCAAAGCGGACATTCACCCGGGTCCCAGGTTAGAGCATCTACAGACAGTAGCGCACAAAAAGGCCGGTCAAAACTCGCTTTGCCGCCGCTCCGGTCAACAAGCGCCCCGAAGGCCACTATTTCAGCCCCGAGGGCCTCCACGACGGCTGCCGCTTCCTTTACGGAACCGCCCGTCGTGACGACATCTTCCACCACCACCACCTTTTCGCCCCGCGTCACGCTGAAGCCCCTCCGGAGCTGCATCACGCCCTGGACCCTTTCGGTGAAAACCGCGCGCACTCCTAGCGCCCGCGCCACTTCGTGCGCCACAATAACCCCCCCGAGGGCAGGTCCCACGATACATGCAGCCTCAGGGTTCCCCAGGCGGGCCGCCAGAGCGGCGCCCAACCGGGCCGCGTACTCCGGGTATTGGAGCACCAGGGCGCACTGGAGGTAGGTGTCGCTGTGCCTGCCGGAGGTGAGCACAAAATGCCCGCTAAGTACGGCGCCGGTAGCCGTAAAAAGCTGCCGGACCTCTTCCTGGTTCAAAACGCCATCCCTACCCTTCGCCAAGAGACGCTACGATTTCCCGCACCGCCCGTACAGGGTCCGGTGCCCCCGTTACCGGTCTTCCAACCACCAGGTAATCCGCTCCTGCCTGCACCGCTTCGGCCGGCTTTACCACGCGACACTGGTCGCCGGGTGAGGACCCCTGCGGACGTATCCCCGGCGTAACAATGATAAAATCCCGGCCGCAGGCCCTGCGGATGGCCGCGGTCTCCCAAGCCGAAGCAACCACGCCGTCCAGACCCGCTTCCTGGGCCAGACGCGCCCACGCCAGCGCCCGCACCGCAACCGGTTCCGGAATCCCCACTTCCTCTCTGAGCGCCGTTTCGTCAAGGCTGGTGAGAACCGTCACCGCCACCACCCTGGGGCGAATAAGGCCGCGGCGTTCTGCCTCATCGGCGGCAGCGTCCCGGGCGGCCGCCATCATGGCTCGGCCGCCGGCCGCATGGACATTGAGCAGCGTGGCTCCCTGCGCCACCAGCGCCCTTACACCCCCGTCCACAGTGGACGGGATGTCGTGCAGCTTCAGGTCGGCAAACACAACCGGTACCCTTTCGCGGAGGTAGGCGAGCACCCCCGCCCCCGCGCGGTAGTAAAGCCGCATCCCCACCTTGAAACCTCCGACCACGCCTGCCAAAAGGTCTGCCAGACGGCGCCCCTCCTGCCAGTCGTCCACGTCCAAGGCCACGAGCAAGCGCTCTTTTCCCTTCACCCGTCCGACCTCCTGGATTTTAAGCCCGGTTGTGTGCCGCGCCGATCAGTTCCTTGATATCGCTTATGTTCTCCGCCGCCAGCGCTTTCCCAAGCCCGGCGATGATCTCCGTGGTGAGGCACGGGTTTACGAAATTCCCGGTTCCAACGGCCACCGCGGTTGCACCGCACAAGAAGAACTCCAGGGCGTCGCTTGTACTCGTAATACCGCCCATCCCGATTACGGGCAGCTTGAACGCTTTGTAGACCTGCCAGACCGCCCAGAGCGCTACCGGCTTGATTGCCGGGCCCGAAAGCCCCCCGGTGACATTGCCCAAAACCGGCCGGTGTTGCCGGAAATCCACTGCCAGCCCCGGCAGGGTGTTGATGAGTGAAAAACCGCTGGCTCCGGCTTCCGCCACCGCCCCGGCTATTTCCAAAAGGTTCCCTCCCGTAACCCCGAGTTTTACGAAAACAGGAAGATCGCCGGCGGCCTCACGTACCGCCGCCGTCACGGCTGCTGCCGTATCCTGGGTACAGCCTAAGGTGAGGCCGCCCCGGGCGATGTTGGGGCAGGAGAGGTTGACCTCAATTGCGTCTACTCCCGCCGCCGCAAAGCGCCGGGCAACCTCCCCATACTCTTCCGCCGTTTCTCCCGCCACGCTGGCAATGACCTTCGCGCCAAGTCGTTTCAATTCCGGGACAACCGTCTTCACGACCGCCGCTACGCCCGGATTTTCCAGGCCGATGCTGTTCAGCATCCCGGCCGGCGTTTCCGTCACGCGCGGCGGCGGGTTCCCCTGTCGGGGGCGCATGGTCACGCTCTTGAGGACCACCGCCCCTATTGCACCAAGATCTACCAGCCGCGCATATTCCAGTCCGAACCCGAAAGTCCCCGACGCCGTCAAAACGGGGTTTTTCAGCCTCAGACCCGCCAGATTGACCTCCAGCTCGGGTTTCATTCCCATACCACCTCTCCAGCTAAAAAAACCGGCCCGTCGGCACAAACCCGCTTATACACCGGGCCTTCCTCCGTGATCACCTTTACCGCGCAACCGCGGCAGGCACCGGTCCCGCACGCCATTCTTTCCTCCAGCGAAAACTCCGCGCGCGGCACCTCGGCTTCCTGCAGCAACGCCGCAAGCGCCTTGAGCATCGAGGGGGGGCCGGCGGCGTAAATGAGGTCTGCCGGCGGGATTCCTTTTGTCCGGAGCAGGTCCACCACCGTTCCCTTATGCCCGGACGAGCCGTTGTCCGTGGCTGTGAAAAGCTCCACCCGCATGGCGGCCAGATCCTCCAGAAGCAAAAGCTTGAACCGGTTTTGCGCTCCGTAGAAAACGACCACTTCGTTTCCAAGCGCCTTCAAACGCTGAACCAGGAAATAAAGCGGCGCAATGCCCAGCCCGCCGGCCACGACGAGGAAGCGGCCGTTGGGGGGTACGGTGAAGCCCCGCCCCAGGGGACCGAAAATGTTCAGCCGGCGCCCTAATTTTCTTCCCGCCAGAAGGGCGGTTCCCCTTCCCACCACACGGTACAGGATTTTCACCAGCCCGCGCTCCCGGTCTACCGCGCTGATACTGAACGGGCGCCTGAGGAGCGGGTCCAGGGTGATGCTGGTCTTTAACATCAAAAACTGCCCCGGCTGCGCTGCCTGGGCCACCTCCGGAGCATACATTTCAAGCCGGTAGCAACCGGTAGCCACCTTCCGCTGGGTGACGATTTCTACTTCGTAAATCACACTTGGGCCTCCTCCAGGTGGTATTCTTGCAACGGTACCACAGAAATGAGCTCCCCCTCCATTTTAGCTTTAATGACGGAGGCGATGGCCCGCATCGTGTCAAGCGAGGTGACGCAAGGAATTCCCAGTTCCACCGCCGTCCTTCTGATCCGGAAACCTTCGCGTTCGGGCATTTTCCCCCTGGTCAAGGTGTTCAGCACCAGATTGATTTTGCCCGCGCGCAAGAGATCCACGATGTTCGGTGATCCCTCGTGGAGCTTTTTCACCACTTCCACCGTGACACCGGCAGACTGAAGGGCTTTTGCCGTGCCAGCCGTCGCCAGAATTTTGAAACCCAGACCCGCAAGCTCCTGCACGACAGGGACGGCTTCCTCCTTGTCCCGGTCGGCGACGGTTACCAGAAGTGTGCCTTCTTGTGGGAAGGAGTAACCGGCGGCCACGCAACCTTTGTAAAGCGCCGTGGCGAAATCCCGGTCCACCCCCATTACCTCGCCGGTAGACTTCATCTCCGGTCCGAGGGAAACATCCACGTCCAGCAGCTTTGCGAACGAGAATACCGGAACCTTGACCCCGATGTACGCTCCCCGCTTGGATAACCCCGTCGTATATCCCAGGTCCCTCAACTTTCGGCCCAAAATTGCCTGCGTGGCCAGGGTAATCATCGGGATCCCGGTAATCTTGCTGAGGTAAGGGATCGTCCGGCTGGCCCGCGGGTTGACCTCCAGCACATACGGTTCCTTGTTTGGGCCGATGACGTACTGGATGTTCAGGCAGCCCCGCACGCGCAGGGCCCGTGCCAGCCTTACCGTGTAATCCACCAGCTTTTCTTCGATCTCGGGCGTCAGGCTCTGAGGAGGGTAAACCGCAATGCTGTCTCCCGAGTGTACGCCGGCCCGCTCCACGTGTTCCATGATTCCCGGGATCAGTACGTCCTCACCGTCGCTGATGGCGTCAACCTCGACTTCTTTACCGAAGATGTACTTATCCACCAGCACGGGATACTCCGGACTGACCCGGACCGCCGAACGCATATACTCCACCAGGTCATCCTGGTTGTAAACGATCTCCATCGCCCGCCCGCCGAGGACGTATGAAGGGCGCACCAGCACCGGAAAACCAATCAGGCGTGCCACTGCGGTGGCTTCGTTTACCGAAAAAGCCGCCCCCCCGGCCGGGCGCGGAATTCCCAGTTCCTCCAGGAGCCGGTCGAACTTCTCCCGGTCCTCGGCAATGTCGGTATCCTCCACTGAGGTGCCCAGGATCCTGAATCCTGCAGCCGCAACCGGCTTAGCCAGGTTGATCGCCGTCTGCCCCCCGAACTGAACCACCACGCCGTCAGGCTGTTCCTTTTGCAGGATGTTGATCACGTCTTCCGCGACAAGGGGTTCAAAGTACAGCCTGTCCGCGGTGTCAAAGTCGGTGCTGACCGTCTCCGGGTTGTTGTTGATGATCAGGGCCTTTACTCCTTCCCGCCGCAGCGCCCAAACACAGTGGACCGAGCAGTAGTCGAACTCGATGCCCTGGCCGATCCGGATCGGGCCGGAACCCAGCACGGCGACCTTGCGGCCTGCTTCGGGCGGCGCCTCGTCTTCCGTCTCGTAGGCGGAGTAATAGTAGGGTGTTTCCGCTTCGAACTCCGCCGCGCAGGTGTCCACCATCTTGTACACGGGCTGTAAACCTATTGTGCCCCGTCTTTCCCGGACTTCTGTTTCGGTAACCGCCGTAAGTTCGGCAATCGTCCGGTCCGACAGACCCAACCGCTTGGCTTCTTCGAGTCTTTGAGGCCCAAACCCTCTCTCTATTTCCAACCGCTTCTCGAAGGCGATTATCTTTCCGATTTTTTCCAGGAACCAGGGATCGATCTGGGTGAGGGATGCCAGTCGTTCCACCGTAAAGCCGCGCCGCAGCGCTTCGGCCACGATGAAAAGCCGCTCGTCGTTGGGAACGGTGAGTTTCTTCTCCAGGTCTTCTTCCGGGAGTTTCTCTGCTTCCGGCAACCGTAAGCCGAAAACCCCGATTTCCAGCGAACGGACCGCCTTCAGCAGCGCTTCCTCAAAGGTCCGCCCGATGGCCATCACCTCGCCGGTGGATTTCATCTGGGTGCCGAGGACCCGGTTGGCGAGCGAGAACTTGTCGAACGGCCAGCGCGGGAATTTTACGACGACGTAGTCGAGCGACGGCTCAAAGCAGGCGTATGTCTTCCCGGTCACCGCGTTTCTGATTTCGTCCAGTCTCATCCCGACGGCAATCTTCGCGGCCACCTTGGCGATCGGGTAGCCGGTGGCCTTCGAGGCCAGGGCAGAAGAGCGGGAAACCCGCGGGTTGACCTCGATGACATAATACCGGAAGCTTTTCGGGTCCAGGGCAAACTGGATGTTGCACCCGCCTTCCACTCCGAGCGCCCGGATGATTTTGAGGGAGGCCGTCCGGAGCAACTGGTACTCCTTGTCGCTCAAAGTTTGTGAGGGAGCCACAACGATGCTGTCGCCGGTGTGAATCCCCATCGGGTCGAGGTTCTCCATGTTACACACGGTGATGCAGTTGTCCGCCCCGTCGCGCATTACCTCGTACTCGATTTCCTTTAAACCGGCGACGCACTGCTCGAGGAGAACCTGGTGGATGATGCTGTGTTTTAAGCCGCGCGCGGCGATCTCTACCAGTTCCTTCTCGGTGTTAGCGATCCCGCCTCCCGTGCCGCCCAGGGTATAGGCCGGCCGGACCACCAGCGGCAGCCCGATCTCGCGGGCAAACGCAACGGCATCCTCCAGCCGTGAAACGATCACGCTCTGGGGCACCGGTTCGCCGATTTCCCGGAGCATTGCCCGGAAGAGCTCCCGGTCCTCCGCCTTCTTGATGGTTGTCAGGGGTGTCCCCAACAGCTCTACTCCGATCTCATTCAGGATTCCCGCCTCGCTTAGTTCGAGCGCCAGATTAAGCCCCACCTGGCCGCCCAAGGTGGGCAGCAGCCCGTCCGGCCGCTCTTTGCGCAGCACCTTGGTCACGAATTCAGGTGTCAAAGGCTCGATATAGACCCGGTCGGCGATGTTGGCGTCGGTCATGATCGTCGCCGGGTTCGAGTTGATCAGTATCACCTCGAAGCCTTCCTCTTTCAAGGAACGGCAGGCCTGGGTCCCTGCATAGTCAAACTCCGCCGCCTGCCCGATGATGATCGGGCCGGAACCGATAACCATGACTCTTTTCAGGTCTCTCCGCCGTGGCATCCCTATCTCCTCTCGCGTTCGATCAGCGCAACAAATTCGTCAAACAGGTATTCGGCGTCGTGGGTGCCCGGCGACGCCTCCGGGTGGTACTGTACGGAAAAAACCGGCAGGTACCGGTGCCGCAGCCCCTCCACCGTCCCGTCGTTGACGTTGACGTGCGAAACGTAGACCTCTTCGGGAAGGGACTCCCCGTCCACGGCGAAACCGTGGTTGTGCGAAGTGATGTAAACGCGGCCCGAGACAATGTCCTTAACCGGGTGGTTGACTCCCCGGTGGCCGAACTTCAGCTTGTATGTCCGCCCCCCAAAGGCAAGCCCTAATATCTGGTGCCCGAGACAGATCCCAAAAACCGGTACTTTACCGATCAGTTCACGTGCCGCATCGGCGGCATACCTTACGTCTATCGGGTCGCCCGGCCCGTTGGAAAGAATCACTCCGTCGGGCGCGTACTTCAACGCCTCTTCCGCCGTGGTTTGCGGCGGCACCACGACCACTTCGCCTCCCCGCCTGCTCAGACAGCGCACGATGTTTTCCTTGACGCCGAAGTCGAACAACACCACCCGGAACTTGCTACCGGGTACTACATACGGCTTTTTTGTCGCCACTTCGGGAACCAGTGCCTGGCCTGTCAACTGGGGACAGGCACGCGCTTTTGCCACCAGACTTTCCGGGTCAAGGTCCAGGGTGCTCAGGACGCCGCGCATGGTACCGTAACGCCGCAGTCTCTTCGTGAGCGCCCGTGTGTCAACTCCGGCGAGGCCGGTCACTCCCTGACTGGCCAGATAAGCGGCAAGGCCCCGGCGTGAGCGCCAGTTTGAAGGTGTATCGCACGCCTCCCTGACCACAAATCCGCGGACGAAGGAACGCCGCGATTCCGAATCCTCATCGTTGACGCCGTAGTTTCCGATCAGCGGGTAGGTCATCACCACGATCTGCCCGCAGTACGAAGGGTCGGTCAGGACCTCCTGGTACCCGGTCATACCGGTGTTAAAAACCACCTCGCCCCAATTTTCGCCCTCGGCGCCGAAGGCTTCCCCGTGGTAAACCGTTCCGTCCTCGAGTGCGAGCGCCGCGCGCATCCCAATCTCCTTCCGTTATTTTTTCTTCTTCGTTGGCAGGCGTTTTCCAAACGGCCGTATTTCAAACCACCGGCCGCCCACCATCACCCCGACCGGTGTTCCCTTGAGCCGCCATCCCGCGAACGGGGTGTTTTTACCCTGCGAGGCAAAGCCCCCCGGTTCCACCACTTCCTCACGCTCCGGGTCCACGAGCGTGATATCGGCAACCGCCCCTTCCGCGAGCACTCCCGCTTCAAGCCCCAGAATATGCGCCGGATTTACCGTCATCTTGGCGACGGCCTGCGGCAAGGTAAGCACCCCCTGGCTTACCAACTCGCTAAAAACCAGCCCCACGGCCGTTTCCAGTCCGACCATTCCGAACGGCGCGGCATCGAACTCGGTTTCTTTCTCCTCCTGGCTGTGCGGTGCGTGGTCGGTGGCGATCACGTCGATGGTCCCGTCTGCCAGCCCTTCTTTCAGCGCCGCCACGTCTACGGCCGTGCGCAGCGGCGGGTTTACCTTGGCGTTCGTGTCGTATCCGCGCACCGCTTCCTCGGTCAGCGTGAAATGGTGCGGCGTTACCTCTGCGGTCACGCGCACGCCCCGCGCCTTGGCCTCCCGGATGAGCCGAACCGCTCCCGCCGTACTTACGTGCGCCACGTGCAAGTGGCACCCGGTAAGCTCCGCAAGAAGGATGTCCCGGGCAACCGCCACCTCCTCCGCCGCCGCGGGCATTCCTCTCAGGCCCAGAACCGTTGCCGTAAACCCTTCATTCATAACGCCGCCCGCACTCAGCGCCGGGTCCTCGCAGTGAGAGATCACGGGCACGTCCAGCATCGCCGCATACTCCATCGCGCGCCGCATCAGGTGTGCATCCGCCAGCCAGCGCCCGTCGTCCGAAAAGGCCACCACACCTGCATCACGCATTTCTCCAAAAGGAGCGAGTTCTTTTCCTTCACTCCCCTTTGACAGTGCCCCCACCGGGTATACCCTGGCGTTCCCGGCTGCCCGCGCCCTGTCCAGCACGAATCCGGCCACCGCCGCCCGGTCACATACCGGCCGGGTGTTCGGCATGGCGCATACCGCGGTAAATCCTCCCCGGAGCGCCGCCCGCGTTCCGGAGGCGATCGTTTCCTTATACTCGAAACCCGGCTCCCGGAGGTGCACGTGCATGTCAATCAGTCCCGGCAGCACCAGGCAGCCTTCGGCGTTGATCACGGTCGTGTCCTTCTGGCCGGCAAGGCCGGGACCGATGGCGGCAATCCTTCCGTCAACCACCAGGACGTCTGCCGGAAAAACCCTC
The DNA here is from genome assembly GCA_040758635.1 of Bacillota bacterium. Taxonomy (GTDB): domain Bacteria; phylum Bacillota; class Desulfotomaculia; order Desulfotomaculales; family Ammonificaceae; genus Yes71-27. The sequence continues at coordinate 153,692 of JBFLVI010000001.1, forward strand.
TCGTGGAGCGGGTCAACAACCCTACCCTTTTTAATGATAAAACTTGTCATCGGTTTCCCTCCGGGCCAAAAGGTAAAGGCAGGCCATCCGAACCGCCACCCCGTTGGTCACCTGTTCCGTAATCAAGGACCGTGACCCGTCGGCTACCTCGGCCGCAATTTCTACACCCCGGTTGAGCGGACCCGGATGCATGACAATGGCGTCGTCAGACGCACGCGCCAGCCTTTTCTCGTTGATCCCGTAAAGACGGGCGTATTCTTCCTCTCCAGGCAACAGCCCCTGAACAAACCGCTCGCGTTGCAGCCGCAGCACGTAAATCACGTCCGCTCCCGCCACCGCCTCGTCAACCGAAGTGAATACCTGGACTCCTAGCTTGTCCAGCCCCGGAGGCAGCAGCGTCGCCGGACCGCAAACCCTGACCGCCGCCCCTAACTTGCTCAATCCCCAGATGTTCGAGCGGGCGACGCGGCTGTGCAGAATGTCGCCCACGAAGGTGACCGTAAGGCCCTGGACCTTTCCCTTACAATCCCTGATCGTGTACAGGTCCAGCAGCGCCTGCGTGGGGTGCTCGTGCATGCCGTCGCCGGCGTTAATAACGGCCGCCTGGACGTAGCGGCTCAAAAAAGCCGCCGCTCCGGCAGCCCGGTGGCGCAGGACCACCACGTCGGCGCCAAGGGCGGAAACCGTCCGGGCGGTGTCCAGCAGCCCTTCGCCCTTGACCACGCTCGAACTTCCCGCCGAGATGTTGACCGTGTCTGCACTCAGGTACTTCGCCGCCAGCTCAAAAGAAGCCCGGGTCCGTGTACTGGGCTCGTAAAAAAGATTAACCACCACCCGCCCCCGCAGCGTGGGAACCTTTTTGATTTCCCGCGTCATTACCTCCCGCATCGCCCCGGCGGTGTCGAGAATCATCCTGATTTCATCTGCGGTCAGCTCTTCCAGCCCCAGCAGATCCTTCTGGGTAAGCACGCCTGCACCCCCCTTTACCTAAGGCCACTTAATAAAACGGCCTCCGCCCGGTTTACCGGGCCGAGGCCGGCTATGTGCTCGCTCTTCCTTGCGCGCCCCTTGCCGGCCTCACCGGACCGCCTTTAAAAGGACGCTTTATTCCACCCTTTCGTTTATTAACACCCTGTCTTCGCCGTCAATCTCCTTGATGAGAACCGAGATCACTTCCTTCCGCGAAGTCGGTACGTTCTTTCCGATGTAGTCCGCCCTTATCGGCAGCTCCCGGTGCCCCCTGTCCACGAGCACCGCCAGTTCGATCACCGCCGGCCGCCCCAGGTCCATCAGCGCGTCCAGCGCCGCCCGCGCCGTCCGGCCCGTGTAGATCACGTCGTCCACCAGTACGACCCGCTTTCCCGTTACCGGGAAATTCACCTCGGTCCGGTAAACCAGCGGCTGGTAACTAAGTTGCGTCAGGTCGTCGCGATAGAGCGTGATGTCCAGCGAGCCCACCGGCAAATCCCGGCCCTCGATTTCCCGGATCAGGTTTGCCAGCCGGATTGCGATCGGCACCCCGCGCCGGCGAATTCCGATCAGGGCCAGGTCACCGACGCCCTTGTTCCGCTCAATGATTTCGTGGGCCATGCGGGTCAGCGCCCGCCGGATGCCTTCCGCGTCAAGGATCTGCGCCTTTTCTCGTAGCTTCACCACTGGCCCCCGTAAACCCCCCGGACACAAAAAATGCCTCTCACCACCGATGGGTGAGCAGGCGTTAGCTCTACGTTCCCGGACCCGATTTCCTCTCCCCCTTTCCGGCCTCACCGGACCGGCTTAAAGGTGGTTATCTTGTATAATTTTATAGAATATCCCGGCACCCGTCAAGAAAATTTTTTGCTGCTTTTTAATGTCCGTCAAGCACATCTTTTGAACCTCTTGCGCAAAAAAACGCCGCACCTTCCCTATCCCGGTCACCGCCTTACACTGTTAACCTCGCCGGTACATATAATTCAGCAAGAAAGCCAAAAGCTGGAAGCGGGTGCGGCGACCGTGAAAAAAATCAAGAAGCTTCTCAGGCTGCAGCGCACGGAGAGCAGGGACCACGCTCGGGTGGAACTCTCCCCGCTGTTGATGGAGGCCACGAAAATATCCACCTGCAAGATCCCGCACGAAATTACCGTGGTTGTTCCCCGCGTGGAAGTCCGGGAAAAGATTCAAACGCCGTTCTTTACCAGGAGCAGAGAAACCATCTATAACAGCATTACCATCGTGATCGCCCCGCGAGCCCCGTTAACCGGCGGGGAAAACAGCGGGAGACGCTGTTTGAAGGGTTTACCGGTGTCGGAAAACCCGTAGCGTGCGGGTTCCGGATTCTTGTTGCCCCCCTCATTTTCGGTACTTGTTCCTCCAAAAATGTAAGGTTTCTGTAGCGTTGATCCCTTCGAGATTGATATTGCGACCAAGGATGTTTAAAATGGATAATAAATGTTCTTTGACAACTCAAGGTCGGTAGAATCCTCCTAAATCCTATGTAAAGGAGGTTCTGCTCCAAGATGGAAACGGCCAACGGCCTAAAGAAACGTGTAGCTGTTTTTATTGACTATGAAAGTTTGTTTTACGGGCTCCTTGATCAGCATCGTACAAAGCCGTTTGACATTGGAGCCGTAGACCAAATATCACAGCTTGCAAGCGAGTACGGTCATATCGCTAAAATTGATGCTTTTGCGGACTTTGAAGACAATGAAGATTTAAAAAAAGAGATGACCCGTTTACGCAACAAAGGTATAAACCCGCACCATGTTGCTCGCGTAAAGGAAAAGTCTTATACCGACTTTGTAATGTTAGACTGGATTTACAGAACCGTATTGGAAGACAATATCAGCATTTTTTTAGTAGTAACAGGAGACGGCCATTTTGCACCGTGTCTGGGTTATATCCACAACCGGCTCGGGCGGGAGGTAATAGTTGTCGGCGTCCGGGGCACAGTCAGTTCTCAATTATTCGATGCTGCTTCGCAGGTTATACAACTCCCGTTACTCCCGACCAACGGTTCGATCCCCAGGGAACCAGCCGCTGAAGTAACCGCAACAATGAAAGACCTGATTCGATTTTTGGATGAAGGTGAAAGAAAATATCCGGCAATATCTTTCGGTAAGTCTGTAGAGGCGGCTGTGAGCAAGGGATTAGGCACTCGGGACATTATGGTAGACTGCCTCAGCCGTTTAATCGGTGAAGGAGCGGTGGAGCAGTTCGAGCGTGAACGTTCGGGAAAAACATACAGGCTAATCCGTTTAAACCATAGGCACGAACTCGTACAGGAAGCTCTTCGAAGGTAAGGTTTACAATCGTACATAACGTTAGTCCTTGTTTCCGATTCTGCCGACCAAGGAGCTCCTAACGACTCCTAAAAATAAGCGGCAAGGTGACCTTGGCCCGGAAACCCTTGCCGCATCTTCATCCTTTGGAGGCGGCAGGCGGATTCGAACCGCCGCATAACGGTTTTGCAGACCGTCGCCTTGGCCACTTGGCTATGCCGCCAACACACACGTAGCAAAGTTATTATACACCACCGTCAGCCTCCCGGCAACACCTTACTCCCACTCGATGGTCGCCGGCGGCTTGGAAGTGATGTCGTAAACCACGCGGTTGACTCCCGGCACCTCGCGTACGATCCGGCTCGCTATCCGTTCAAGCACCTCGTGGGGCAGCCGCGCCCAATCCGCAGTCATCCCGTCCAGGCTTTCCACGGCCCGGACGGCGACCGCATGGGCGTACGTGCGCGAATCTCCCATCACGCCCACGCTGCGGATATCCGGCAGCACCGCGAAGTACTGCCAGACCTGCCGGTCAAGCCCAGCGTTTTTTACTTCCTCGGTCACGATGGCGTCGGCTTCGCGCAGCAGTTCCAGTTTTTCCTCCGTCACCGGCCCCAGGATCCTGACCGCCAGTCCCGGGCCCGGAAAGGGCTGCCGCCAGACAATTTCTTCCGGCAAACCGAGTTCTTTCCCGAGCCGGCGCACTTCGTCTTTAAAGAGCCACCGCAGCGGCTCCACCAGTTTTAACTCCAAATCCTCGGGCAATCCGCCGACGTTGTGGTGCGACTTAATCGTCGCCGCCGTGGCTGTTCCGCTTTCCACCACGTCCGGGTAAAGCGTGCCCTGCACCAGGAACTCCACCGCCCCAATTTTCCGCGCCTCCTCCTCGAACACGCGGATAAACTCCGTGCCGATGATCTTCCGCTTGGCTTCCGGATCGGCTACGCCCCGGAGCTTAGCGAGAAACCGTTCCTTTGCTTCGACGTAAATTAAAGGGATGCCCAGCTGCCGGAAGGCTTCCTGCACGGTCTCCGGTTCTCCCTTGCGCAGGAGTCCATGGTTCACGAAAACGCACGTCAGGCGATCAGCGATTGCGCGGTGTACCAGCACCGCCGCCACCGAGGAATCGACGCCGCCGCTCAAAGCGCAAATAGCGCGCCCCTCGCCCACCGCCTGCCGCACTTCGGCCATGGCTGCCTCCAAAAAGGAACCCATGGTCCAGGTGCCGCTGCACCCGCATATTTTATACAGGAAGTTCTCTAAAATCGTTTTCCCCCGGGGCGTGTGCACCACTTCGGGGTGAAACTGGACCGCGTAAAGACCCCGGGCCCGATCCTCCATCGCGGCGACCGGGGCCGCCGCCGTCCGGGCCGTCACCTCGAATCCGGGCGGAGCCGCCTCCACCCTATCTCCGTGGCTCATCCAGCACCAGGTTTCGTGCTCCACGTCGGCAAAAAGCCCACTTCTGGAAATCACCGTCAGCGCCGTGTGCCCGTACTCCCGCTGGCCGGCCTGGACCACCCTGCCGCCTAAAAGGCCGGCCATCAACTGCATCCCATAGCAAATACCCAGGACAGGAACGCCGACCTCTTCAAAAAAAGCCGCCGGCAGCCTCGGCGCGTTCGGCACGTAAACGCTCGCCGGACCGCCGGACAAAATAATTCCGTACGGCTTTCTGGCCTTTATCGCATCGGTTGGCGTATGATAGGGCAAGATTTCGCAGTAAACCCGGCACTCCCGCACGCGCCGGGCAATCAACTGGGTGTACTGGCCGCCGAAGTCAAGGATGAGTATCAGTTCCGCCGTCGGATCAGGCAACCTATCTACCGGCTTCATAAACATCCCGCCGCAAGACGCAAATGTCGGGCAGGTTCCGGTAACGCCCTGCATAGTCCAGGCCGTAACCCACCACGAACTCGTCTGGAATTGAAAAACCCAAATAGTCAATTTCTACCGGCACGCGCCGCCGGGAAGGCTTGTCTAAAAGGGCGCAAACCTTTAGATCGGCCGGCTGCTGCGACGACAAATGCTCTTTCAGGTACTTCAGCGTGAGTCCAGTATCCACGATATCCTCTACCAGAAGGACGTCCTTCCCGGTGACGCTGCGGTCCAGGTCCTTTAAAATCCTTACCACTCCGGATGAGGCACTTGCCTTGCCGTAACTGGAAACCGCAATAAAATCGATCTCCACCGGAACCGTCAGCACCCGCAGCAGGTCTGCCAAAAAAACGACCGAGCCTTTAAGTACCCCTACGGTAAGAATTTCCCTCCCCTGGTAATCTGCGGAAATCTGTGTACCCAAAACCCTGACTCGCTCCTGGATCTCTTCACGCGCAAGAAGGACACGTTCGATATCTGGGTGCACTTTGTTTTCCTCCCAGAAAGGCCGTTTGAAACCTTCAGTAACAACCAAATACTGCGTTTCCACCTGCAGGCCTGCATTCCGGTGTCCAGTGCCGTTTAGGCAAAAAACCAGCCCAAAACTTCTGAAATCTGGCTTATTTATACCAGGAAAAAAACCGGGTGTCAACTTTCTTCCGTTTGCGGTGCCGGCAGCCGGAAAAGTCGCAGTCAGATGATTCTATGGGGAAGTTACGGTTTAAATCAGGCAGAAAAGTGTTGACAATTTACTAATTTAGTAACATTATTTCAAGAGGAATAACGATAGAAAAGTTTACCATTCGGGCATCGCCATGAAAAATAGGCGCTTTGACCTGAAAACAACTTTTCTAAAAAGTATCCAGGGCAGACTGATTGTGCCGGTAACACTTGTCTTTTTGCTGGCCGCGGTTACCACGATTCTTTTCAACTACCAGAACGAACTCCGGTACGCCCACCAGAGCGCGGCCAGAAGCCTGAATATTCTGGCCGACACCTTTGGGCAAAACATCGAGAACTTTCTGAATTACTACTGTGACGACGCCGCCCACCACGCCAAATGTCCGGCCTTGATCGAGGTGTTGAAGAGGGCACTGCCGGACCCTGCCGGGGCGGAGGCACGCAGGGAAGCACGGGAACGCCTGAACCATATCCGCAACGAACGACCCGTTTACGCCACTATTACCTTTATAAGCCCGGAAAAAGAAGTCCTGGTTTCAAACGCCAGTGCCACCCCCTCGGGACGTTATCCTTTTCCAATACCTGCCAACGGAGGAAACCCGCCTTTTTTGCAGGACGCACATCCCTGTCTTTGGACCGGTTTGCCGGGAATCGACTACATCGTCCCGGTTCACAATCCGGAAACCGAAGCGCTTCTCGGCTGGCTTGCCTTTCACGTGAAAATACAAACAATTATCGCTTCCGCCGCGCAAGAGCAGAAAAAGCTCGGCGAGACCGGTGAGATCATCCTGGTGCGCCGCGACGGAGTGGTGATCAACGACCTTCGCCGCCGGCCCGGTTCCGCCCTTCGTTTCAAGCCGGATACTCCGGAGGTACGGGCCGCCCTCGAGGGTCACGAAGGCATCATCCAGGTCCAAGACTACACCGGTACCGAGGTTGTGGCCGCCGTCCGCTACCTGCCGCGGACCGGCTGGGGGCTGGTGGTCAAGCAAGCCCGGGCGGAATTCATGACTCCGGCAGTCCACCACGTCCTGATTCAAGGTTTGGCCAATTCCTTAACGCTGGCGGCGGTCTTGCTGATCATCATCTTGATCATCCGCCGGGTTACGGCGCCGCTGCACTCCTTAACAAACACCGCCGGGCTGCTTGCCGCCGGCGACCTTTCGTGCCGTGCTCCGGAAGTTTCCGGCGGCGAAATCGGGCTGCTTGCCCGGAGTTTCAACGAGATGGCTGCCGCCCTTGAAGAACGCTTTGGCGCGCAGGCCCGGCTGGACCGCATCCTGGAATGCCTCTTGAAGACAATTGACCCGAAAGACCTGGCCCAAACCGCCCTAGCCGTTTTCTGCGCGGAATTCGACTTCCAGGTGGCTGCATTTTACCGGTATGATGTGCAAAAGGACTGCCTGGTCCTCTATGCCCACCACGGTTTTACCCCCCCGGAGAACAAGATCTGCATGATGGGTGAAGGACTGCCGGGCGCCTGCGCCCAAAGCGGCAAAAGCCAGCTCGTTACTTCCGTACCCCCCGATACGCACTACATCGTCAACAGCGTTCCGGCCAGAATGCTTCCCCAGTGGATCCTTCACCTGCCGGTGATTTCCCAGGAAAAACTCATCGGTGTTTTGGGTTTCGCGGGTTTGAAGCCGCTCACCGAAAACAGGGTGACCGAACTGGAAACCATGGCCCCTCTTTTCGGCATTGCGATCGAAAATGCCTTTGCCTACTCCCAGGTGCGTGAACTTTCGAAGCGCCTCGAGTTTTTGAACGACGAACTCCTTGCCCAGAACGAAGAACTCCAGAACCAGGCCGAAAGATTGCAGGCCCAGTCAGCAAAACTGCAGTCTCTCACCCGGGAACTCTCCGCCCAGCGTGCCGACCTCGAGGCAAAGAACCTTGCGCTCCAAAAGGCCACGCAAGCAAAGTCCGAATTTCTGGCCAGGATGTCCCACGAATTCCGCACTCCGCTCAACGCCGTTATTGGTTTCACCGAACTCCTCCTGAGCGAGGCGGTTGGAACCCTTAATGCCCGCCAGCAGGAATACCTGACAGACATTCGCCAGAGCGGTCTGAACCTTCTGGCCCTGATCAACGACACGCTGGACCTCTCTAAAATCGAAGCCGGAAAGATTGAGCTCAAACTTAAGGAAGTCGACCCCTACGCATCCCTGATGGATGCGCTCCTCTTCATCACTCCCGAAGCAGCAAAGAAGGAACTGGTGATCGAGAACCTTCTTCCCAGCGGCAAATACAGGGTTCTCGCCGACCGGTACCGCCTCCAGCAGATTTTTACAAACCTGCTCTCAAACGCGGCAAAGTTTACCCCGGGAGGCGGAAAGGTTACAGTTTCTGCGGAACCAAAGGGCGAATTGCTGGAAATATCTGTTAGAGACACGGGCATAGGCATTCCGCCGCAGCACCTGCCGTACATCTTCGAGGCGTTCCGGCAAGCTGATGGTTCGATCGCGAGGCGCTACGGTGGAACCGGGTTGGGGCTCGCTATTACCAAACGCATCGTGGAGTTGCACGGCGGAACGATTCGGGCGGAAAGCACGCCGGGTGCCGGTTCAGTCTTCGCCTTTACCCTTCAACTCGTTTCAGACCGGGCTGCCGAATGACCCTTGTTGCCCGCGTTAAAAAGAAGAGGCCGCTGCTTCGCAGTCGGGCCTCTTTCTACTATCCGCAGCAGCAGACAGGCCTAAAATACCTTCTTCGCATTCATATACCCGTGCACGTGGTCAAGGGCTTCGCCGAAGCGCTGAAAGTGCACGACCTCCCTTTCCCGCAAGAACCGCAGCGTATCCTTGATGCCCGGGTCGTCCGTGAGGCGGATCAGGTGCTCGTAGGTGGCGCGGGCCTTCTGCTCGGCGGCCATATTCTCGTGCAAGTCGGTGACCGGGTCCCCGTGGGCCTGGATGTAGGCTGCGGTCCACGGCACTCCGTTGGCATCCGCAGGAAAGAGGGCGTTGTCGTGCTGGGCGTAGTGGCTTCCCAAGCCGGCTCGCTCCATTTCTTCGGCCGTGGCCCCGCGGGTAAGCTTGTAAATCATTGTCCCGACAATTTCCCAGTGGGCCATCTCCTCGGTGCCGATGTCGGTCAACAGCCCTTTGGTCCGCGGCGTCGGCATCGTGTAACGCTGGTTGAGGTAGCGAATTGCGGCCGAAAGCTCGGAATCAGGACCGCCGTATTGCGCCGTCAAAAATTTGGCCATCCGCAGGTCCCGGGAGTAGACCCGCACCGGATATTCTAATTTCTTTTCGTAAACCCACATCCCTACCTGTCCTCCTCACCAATCTATTTCCCAGGGCCAGGGCTCTTCAGCCCATTTCCAGTCGCCTTGGGCGGTATCGAATCCATAGGCCATCAGCGGCCCGTATTTTTCGCCGTACCTATTTTTGAGTTCCATCAGCTCGTGTGCCAATTGATTATAATCTCTTAATGCGGCGCGGTCGTACGGATGAGTATCAAGGTACAGCGTCAGCTCTATGGCCGCAAACTCTAAAGCCTGAAGCTTCTTTAGCATCGCCATTTGCCCTTCGTCGTACATCATGTCACCACCTATTAAGGGTCCGAGGGATAAGGGGAGTAGAGGTCCGGCCACAGGGTACCCTTCTTTAGCGCTTCTTCGACAGGGAACTGTTTGCCGTAATCCTGGGGCGGTACGTAAGCCGTAGCCAGCCACAAGTCCGGACAAGGATATTTACCCAGCGCCACGTGTATTTTTGCACCTTGGTTCTCAATATGCGGTTCTTTCTTCAAGGAAATCCCTCCTTCTTTTCCTTCATTTTGCGTTCCCAAAACCAGTCCGCATGACCAATATATGTCTATAAAGGCAGAATGTGCCTCAACCCTGCCGGGGCGGAAATTGTGACATAATTCTGCATAAGATATCAAAATATGGTTCTCCTGGAGATATTGACAAGCCACCCCGGGCATGATAGTCTAAAGCCCAGATTGGCGCTCTCCGAACAACTCCATTACAAATATCGAAGAGGTAGAAACCATGTTCCGGAAAGTTGAAGAAAGAAATGGATTTTTTTCAAAGAGGCCGGAGGAAAACGTTTTTGAAATGACACAGTTTTACATGCCTTACGGCAACGGAGAAGAGAGAAGACCTTTTCACGCGGTTTTAAGCCACGAGGTGCGGACTCTCCTGACAAGTATTATCGGTTTTTCGGAGCTTCTACTCTTAAAAAAGACCGGGAATTGGTCCCAGGAGACTCTCCGCTACCTGCATCTGATCCGCGAAGCTGGACTCAAGCTCGAACTGGTGCTCTCAGGTTTTTTTGAGAATTGTACTCTGGATGACAAGTACTGCAACCGGGTGGTATCCGTTTCCGAGTTGGCGAATAGCTGTAAAAGAGCTGTGGCCAGCAAGGCAAAATCCGCCGGTGTGAACCTGGTTTTCGAAATTCCCCCCGAAGCGGCAGGGGCTTTTGTTCCGCAGATGCTGCTCGCGGAAACGTTGACGGGCCTGCTGCTGCTGGTAATCGAAAAAACCGCTCCCGGTGGCAAGGTGGGTCTGCGCTGTTCCCTCTCCGAGGAAAAACTTCTGTTCAGCGTCTGGCGGACTTTCTCCCCCGGATGGCAGGCTGGCGAATACGGCTGTCTGAGGCTGCCCGGGAGAGATTCCGAAAGCGAAAAGGTCCTGGTGCTTGCACGCGAGCTTAGCAGGCTGCGGGGCGGCTGTTTCTGGGTTGAGGGAACCCTGGGTACGGTCAGCAGTTTTTGCCTGCTGATACCGGCAGAACCCAAAGTTGAACTTCTCAAGGACCGAGAAACTGTTTGACCGCGGTTAAAAAGCCGTTAATGCTCAGCGGTTTGGAAAGGTATGCGTCGCAACCCGCGGCGATGCATTTTTCGGCGTCACCCTCCATCGCGTATGCGGTAACAGCAAGGATACGGATGTTCGCTGTGTCGGGGTCCGCCTTCAGTATCTCCACTGCGGTGAGTCCGTCTATTTCGGGGAGCCCGATGTCCATTGTGATGAGGTCGGGCTTCTTTTCTTTCGCGAGACTGATCCCGTACCACGCTGTCCTGGCTACCAGGGTCGTGTAGCCCTGCAATTCCAGGACGTCCCGGACGAGTTTGGCGTTAGTGGAGTTATCTTCAATGATCAGGACGGTTTTTCCGGTAGCCGCTGCATTCTGGCTAAAGGAACCTGCCGCCGCCCTTCTGGGCCTACTATACAACCTGAGCCACCTCACTTTTGTCAGATTTAAAACCGCCGCCAGACCGTTTCCAAGGACTGTTGGTTCCATTCTACGAAGAAGAAAAGCCGTTGTCTACCAAGTAGGCCTGAATTTTACAAAATGAAGCCTAAAAACTACAAATAAGCGTCTGAAAAGGTAAAAATCGCGTCTGAGAATAGGGAGGCACACAAGAGGCTATCGGCGCTTGCTTCTTCTTGCAGGATTCTTTGCTTCCAAAAACTTCTCGAGCTCCCTGAACATTTTGGGAGTCATTAAGGCCCGCTTCTCGGTGTACTCCAGCACCAGCTCGTAGGTCCGGCTGGCGGGGATAATCTCCCGGATCATATTTACGTTAACGATAAACCCCTTATGGGTGCGCAGGAAGGGGTACCGCAGTTCTTTTGCCAGGGAATTGAGCCTTTCTGTGGTTTCGACGCAGCCGCCGGTGTGGTAAACAACCGTCCGGCGTCCCTCTTTGGTAATGAAGACGATCTCCCCAAGGTGCAGAAGTATCAACCGGGAACCGGCACGGAAGAGGCGCAGATCCTCCGTTTGTCCCCCCGCCAAGGCACGCTGCCGGGACGGCGGTTGGGGTGCAGTCTCACTGCAAAGCTCAAGACAGAGGCGTTCTATTGTTTGCCGGAGGCGCTCAATTTTAAAGGGCTTGACCAGGTAGTCGCATGCATAGACTTCAAAGGCCTCGGCACGAAACTGGTCGTATGCCGTTATGAATACCAGGCGCGCCTGCGGGTTCTGGTGAAAAATTTCCCGGGCCACCGTCACCCCGTTTTTTGCCGGGAGGTCAACGTCAATGAAAACCACCTGGGGCCGCAGGGTTTCGAACAGCTTAACAGCCGCAGCGCCGTCTGCCGCTTCGCCAACCACCTGCAAACCCCCTTTTTCTTCGGCGATCCTTTTCAACACCCGCCGCATTTCCGGGTCATCTTCGGCAATCAGTACACTCACCGGCATTACCGGCATTCTCCCCCTGTGAATTCATAGGAGCGCCAAGGGCCTGCTTTTTCCTTTTCAGGCAGTTCTCCGCGAATCTCCTTTTCAGCTACCGGAAGGAGAACCCTGAATGTCGTTTCCGTGTCGCTCCAGGAAACCGTAATCTTCCCGCCGTATTTCTCCACAACCTTTCTGGCATAAACCAGGCCCATTCCCGTATGGCCGCGTTTGGTTGTGTACCCTGTTTGAAAGGCCCGCGCCGCCTGCAACGCATTGATCCGGCCGCGGTTGGCAACGATGATGACATAATTGTCCGGGTCGCGCCTTGCCTCCAACCGCACTTCTCTTTCTTCGGGAGGAGCGCTTTCCACCGCTTCCAGGGCGTTATCAATGATGTTTCCGAACAACGAAGAGATTTCTATCGGGTCGAGCGGCAACCCGTGCAGCGAACATTCGATCACCGGCTTAAACTTGATCTTTTTGGCCTCGGCTACGGCCGCTTTGGTGTACAGCAGCGCCGTAACCGCAGGGTGGTCTGTGCGGATTAGTTCCAGGGGTCCGCTCACGCTCTGGTAGGTTTTCCGGATGTACTGCCGCGCCTCCTCACAACAGCCGGTTTCCAGCAGGCCGTAAACGGTTTGCAACTGGTGGTGGAAGTCATGGTGCTGCCGGCGTACAAGGCAGAGCAGTTCCCCCACGTGAGCCAGGTTTTCGGCGGCTTTCCTGGCCGTGTATAGGCCCACCAGCGCCCGGCTGATAGCCTGGATTTTGACGGGGGTCAAGGCGGCAAGCACCAGCACGGCCGCTGTAATCCCGGTCAGAAAGAAGGTTACGTAGCGGTCCGGAAATCCGCCCGCGCGGAAAACAATGAAGGCTTCATTCACTATGTTTAGAAGCAGTACCGGCAGCGCCGCCAGCACGTAGACCAGGAAGAAGGACCTGTTCAAAGCCTGCCACTCCTGCCGTTCGGTGTCGAAACCCGGCGGCGGTCCAAAGAGCTTGAAGTCGAAGCGCCAGCACAGCCACGTGAGCAGGGCGAGTACTGAAAGCTGCGGGAGGCTAAAGAGGAGCCGGAGATACCAATGCTGTAACAATTCGCTCATAGAATAGCCTGTGAAGTATAAGAGCGCTGGGATAAACATGGATTCCATGGCTAACACTGCACTGACAACCAAAAGCGTAGCCACCAGCGCCGCCCAGAAGTCGGTCCGTAAGAGCACCCGCATCAGAATGCTCAGTGTTACCACCAGCACCGGCGTGTGCATGCCGAAGGGCACCGGGGCCAAACGGATCAGGTAAGCGGCCACGGCCTGAAGAGTACCGACCGCCAGTACCTGGAACCACCGCGGTCGCGCGCCTACTACCAGCGAGCCAAGAGCCCCCACCAAGGTACATTCAGGAATGAATACCAACAGCACGCACAGCAGGGTAATTGTCGGGTCCATGCTGAAAAATCCTTATCTATAAGAAGTGTTGGACAGGTTTGTATCCGCTGTCCCCGCACCGCAACCTTCTTCTCGACACGTGCACGAAGCGGAATGCCTGTCCTTTCCCGGACGATCCTCTTAAAACCCGGTCGCCGATCTCTTTTATAATCTGGTTTATTCGGTAATCTTCACCAGTTTCCTGCTGCTGCTACCAAAAATTCATACCGTAAAAAGCCGCCTCAGTTTGTCACCCGGCAAGTACCCTGGTTTTTTGTCGAAGCCGTTAAGCACCTCCCTTCCATCTTAAATTTACCTGCCGACTCCGTACGACAAAAGAACAGGAATTGTCCAAAGGAGATTGGGCATCGCCCGCAAAAATACACATATCAACAATTATAGGAGGTAAAACCCAGTTGCCGGACAAGAATCTCTCCCCATACCGCCGGCAGGAGGCGGAAAAGCTCACTTCACCTCGGGATTTTCTGGACGCACCCGATACCAGGCTGTTGCCGCGTCTTAACGGCCCTTTCTTAAACGCCATTTTTCGCGCCGCGGCCAACCGCTATGGTCTTTCTCCCGCCTTGCTCAAGGCAATCGGCAAGGTTCTTTCGGGCCTCAAAGCCGACAACCTTTCTCCGGTAGGAAGAATGGGCATCATGCAACTGACACCGGACGCCGCGAGAATGCTGAAGATTAACGACCCTTTCGACCCGGTGGAAAACATCTTCGGCGGCGCCCGCTACCTGCGCCGGCTGCTCGACCGGTACCGGGGCAACCTCCGGCTCACACTTGCCGCCTATTACGGTGGAGAAGAAATAAATCCGGAACTCGACAGCACTTTGCTTTCCCGCGAAACCCAAGAGTTTATTACCCTGGTGCTCGCGACAGCGGCAGCCAACGCCGGCCGGCAACCTCGGCGGCCGAGAGGCGACCTGTTCGACGAACTCGCCGATCTCTTCAAGAACGGGCGAAAGTGAGTTTTCGCTCCCGCCGATATCACGTTTCGAAAGATCTGCAAAAGCAGCCCTGCACCGTTTGGTCCCCAACGATCAACGCTCAATTTTATACCCACAACAGCCGATGAACCACCTCACAACACGCTGCTGGGAACGCTGAACCGCTTCGGCGTCTATCTCACCAAAACAGGGATGCGGGAGCGATCCAACACCTCGACCTGGTTGGATGATCTTAGTCCGGCAGGCGCAGCTATGGTAAGAATTCAGGGAGGCTCCCGTGCAGCCTCCCTGAACTACTGGACCTCACCTACCATTTCTTTTAACCAAGGTTAATCGCCTATTTCGAATACGACTTCCACCGCAGCCGTAACCGTCAGTTGTCCGGGTTCCACAGGCACCCCCCCGGCACCGGCCTCGGCTGCCAGCCTTTTGTAGGCCGGCAAATCGGGTTGCGTGCCGGCCTCCCTAACGGAGACCACCCGGATAATCTTTTTGCCGGCCGCCGCAGCCAGGGCCTCGGCACGCGCCCGCGCTTCCGCTACTGCCTTCTTTAACGCCTCCCGCTCCAAAGCCGCCCGGTCGCTTCGCTCGAACGAAATGCCGTAAGAATGGTTGACACCTGCGGATACCGCAGCATCAAGTACCGCACCGACCTTGTCCACGTCGTCCACCTTAACGGCCAGCGTGTGGGTGACATGATACGACACGATCTTCCTTCCCTTCTCGTCCGTTTGCGGCCAGATACGGAACTCGCTGGTCTGGATGTTCTCCTTCGGAATGCCCTGTGCTTTTAAAGCATCCGTTACGGCGTTCACGGAGCGGTTGTTCGCCGTCTGGGCTTCCCGCGCGGTTTTCGCCTCGGTAACCACCCCCAGGTTCACCCGGGCCGAATCCGGCAGCACCCGCACCTCCCCAAGTCCTATCACCGTGACCGTACCCGGTGCCGGTGCTGCAGCCACAGCCTGTTGCGCAGGCCCCGCCAAACTCCGAAAGCCGTACTGGCAGGTCAACACTGCGAGAACCGCCACAACCAGTATTCCGGCTAACCGCTTACCGGTCAGTAATTCCTTCACCAACCTCACCCCCCTTCGTCTTCAGATACGCCGCCAACTCCGGCGCGTGCAGGCGATAAACGCTTTGCAGGCGCCGGACCATCACCTCCCCGGGGTCTGCGCCAAGCAACACAACTTCGCTGCCGTCGGTGAGGCAAACCACTACGGAAACACCTTCCGGCTTGCTTTCAAGGGCTTGATCTTCCGGTGCCGTTCCGACCGGCACTCCCGCGTTAAACCAGGCTACTACCTGCTCCTTCTCCGCTTCCGTCAGGCCGACCGGGGCTTCACCTGGAACGCGGAGCCAGATTTCCCGCACGGCTGCAATCTCAAAGGGGACGTGTATCTCCGCCGGGGGAGCTGCAACCATGGCCCGTGGCGCTTCTCCGGCACCATCCTCGTGCGGGGGGCGGGCCACAGAGCGCGCTCCCGCCGGCAGCTTTTCGCCTCCGGCGCCCCCGGGAGCCTTCTTCATCGGGCTCGCCTGTTCCGTAAGCCCTGGTGGGCCTTCTACCGCCTGCTTGCGAATTTTGAAGAGGTCGAGGGAACTCATACCCGCAAAAAAGACCATCACCAGCGCAACCGCCGCCGCAACGGCAGTTAACCGCCTGCCCCCAAAAACAGACGCGATTCCGCGCCGGCGCCGGCGTGACTTTGCCTCTTTAAAGCGCTTCCAGGCAGCAGCGGTATCCGCATCAAAAACGACCGCTCCGGCAAGTTCCCCCAGACGGGAATCGACAAACGCCGCGTTCTGCTCCAGCTCTCCCAACACTTCCGCGCACGCCCGGCAAACGGCCACGTGCTCTCGGACGGATTCTATGACCAAACCGGAAAGTTCACCGTCAAGATAAGCCTGTAGAATACCCCGGTCGTAGCACATAAGCTTCACCTATCGCCGCCGCGGAATTCCCGGCGAAACCTTTCCCGCGCGCGGGCGAGAATCGTTCCCACCGATCCCGGCTGTACATCTAAAACTGCCGCAATTTCGGCATACCCATACCCCTCGAAGCGCAGCAGAAGACAGAACCGGTCCCGGGGAGCCAGCCGCGCAAGCGTTTCCCGCACCAGTGCAACCTCTTCGCGCCGCAAAACCTCGTCCTCCCTCGTCTCTCCCGTCTGCAGGTAGGCCTGGCACTCCCGCCGCCGGCGCCTTTCTTCGGTGCGTAGATGGTTGTAGGCCAGATTGACCGCCACCCGGAAAAGCCAGCCCGGGATGTTGTCTTCCCGTGCCGGCGGGCGGTAGTAAAGCCTTAAGAACGCCTCCTGAACCACGTCTTCAACCGCGGCCGGGTCGCTCAAGAAAGGCAACAGCCGCCGGCAGAGCTCAGGGTAGTAACGCTCAAAAAGCGCCTGAAACGCCGCCTCCTTTTCCTCCGCACCGGTGCGGCTCACCAACGCCCCCCGCTTTCCCCCCTGAAAATAACACTTCTTTCGTTGGGCGCCGCGATAAGCTTCGCA
This sequence comes from Bacillota bacterium, assembly GCA_040758635.1. GTDB lineage: Bacteria > Bacillota > Desulfotomaculia > Desulfotomaculales > Ammonificaceae > Yes71-27. Next base: position 170,541 of record JBFLVI010000001.1, read on the forward strand.
TAGCTTCGTCAGCCGGCTGGGTCCGGGTCCTCACCCAGCACTCAATGCTATGATTGCGCTTTGAAAAGCTACTTTTTTAAACTAATATAATAAAGGTTTCTCCTTCGAAGCTCAAAAACTGCTTTGAGTGCTGGGCTCCGGCCCGTCCCCATCCGGCTTTCCTTGCTCTGCTCGCTTCTCACGGCGTTCCGTCTATGCTGCTCTTCTGCATCTAAGCAACCAGCTTACGGGTCCATATTCTTATTCCCGGTGGCGACAGTTATTAATCGTCGTGAACGACTCCCTTTAATATGGAAACACCGCCGGAACTGCCTCCGTGACACCTCACGAAAACGCCACGCAAATTAAAAAACCGAGTGGCGACCCCGGTTCTCGGTACCAGGACTTTTTACTTTTCATCCAGTTTGTCAAGCCCGAACTTCTTGTGCAGCGCCCTCACTGCCTGCGCCACATCATCCTCCTTAACGATGCACGAAACCTTAATTTCCGAGGTGCTGATCATCTCGATGTTGATCCCCTCGGCGCTGAGCGCTTCGAACATCGCCGCCGCCACGCCGGGACGGGTGATCATTCCGGCTCCTACAATCGAAACCTTTCCCACCTTGTCGCTCCAAACGTAACCCTTGCCGCCGATGGCGTCCTTGATTCTCTCCACTACCGCCAGCGCCCGCTTCAAGTCATCCCGGCGCACCGTAAAGGCGATGTCGTTCCGGCCGTCCCGCGTCGCTCCCTGGATGATCATATCCACGTTGATCTGCTCCGCTGCAAGCGCTGCAAAAAGCTTGTGGGCGATTCCCGGCCGGTCCCAAACGTCGAAGAGCCCTACCTTCGCGACGTTCAGGTCGTGAGCGACGCCGCTCACCAAGTGTGTCCGCTCCATGCCACTATCCTCCCTTACCAGAGTTCCCTGGCTGTTGTTGAAGCTCGACCGCACGACCAGCGGCACGCCATAGAACCGGGCCAGTTCCACCGACCGGGGGTGAAGCACCACCGCCCCCAGGCTTGCCAGTTCCAGCATCTCGTCGTGCGAAATCGCCGGCAGCTTGCTCGCTTCGGGTACCAGCCGCGGATCAGCGGTATAAACACCGTCCACGTCAGTGTAAATCTCGCACCTATCGGCCCCCAGTGCCGCCGCCAGCGCCACGGCCGTCGTATCCGAGCCGCCCCGTCCCAGAGTCGTAACGTCGCCGGTCGGTCCCAGTCCTTGAAAACCGGCCACCACCACGATTTTTCCCGCAGCAAGTTCCGCCCGTAATCGTTCCGCAGCGACACCAGTAATGGAAGCCTTGCCGTAAACCCCGTCGGTGGTAATCCCGGCCTGCTGCCCGGTAAGGGAAATCGCGTCCGCACCCAGGTCCTGCAGGGCCATGGCAAGGAGGGCGATCGAAACCTGTTCTCCCGTGCTCAAAAGCTGGTCCATCTCCCGAGCGGCCGGTTCAACGGCTACTTCCCGGGCCAGGCTGATCAGGTCGTCTGTCGTATCACCCATCGCGGAAACGACTACCACCACGTCGTTCCCTTCCTGCCGCGTGTACCAGACCCGCTGCGCCACCCGTTTAATCCGCGCCGCGTCCGCTACCGAACTGCCGCCGAACTTCTGTACAATCAGCATCCCTACTCTCCCCAGCGCAAAGAATCCCACATTCCTCTCATTATGTAACCTATGTCTCGATCCTGAAAAAGGTTAGTCCGGAAACTCCTCCACCAGCGCACCGTCATTATCCGGAACCAGGGTCAAAACACGCGCCCTGACTCCCGCCGCACCGAACGCCTCGAGCATTGCCGCCCCGATTCGCCCGGTTTCCCGCGTGGCCAGGGCCACGACTGCCGGCCCCGCACCGCTCAAGGCCGCGCCTGCAGCCCCCGCGTCAACCGCCGCCGCCAGCACTTCCTTCAATCCCGGCACCAGCGGCGCCCGATATGGCTGGTGCAGCCGGTCCTGCATCCCGAACCCCAGAAGGTCGTAACGTCCGGAAGCCAGTGCGCCGACGAGCAGCGCCGCGCGCCCGACATTGTAAAGCGTGTCTTCGCGCGGATATGCCGGCGGCAGGATTTCCCGGGCTTGAGCCGTAGCCACCCGGTAATCCGGCACCGCCACCACCGCCTTGAGTTCCGGCGCCACCGGGAACTTTAATCCTACCACCCGCTCTCCTTCGGCCACCGCCACCACCACGCCCCCGAGCAGTGCCGGGGCCACGTTGTCCGGGTGTCCCTCCAGCGCCGTAGCGAGGGTGAGGATCTCTTCCCGCGCCGTTACTCCTCCGGCAAGAGCGTCCGCAGCCACCAGGCCGCCGATAATCGCCGCCGCACTGGAGCCCAGGCCTGCGCCCGGCGGAATCCGGTTTTTTAGCGCGATCCTTACCCCGGCCGGGACCGGAAACCCCGCCTTCGCCCACAATCTTTCCATCGCCTGCCAGACCAGGTTGGAACGGTCCCGGGGGACAGCGTCCTCCCCCTCTCCGGAGACCGTAATCGCCAGCCCGCTGCCCGCAAGCTCCACTGCCACCGTATTGTAAAGCGAAAGCGCCAGTCCCAAACAGTCACAACCGGCACCCAGGTTGGCCGTGGTTGCCGGCACCCTGACCTTCGTTCTGCCGGCGCCGGGAACCTTCATTCCTCAACCCGGATGATGTTTGCTACCGTTTCCACGGTAGGCAGGCGCTTGAGCTCTTCCACGGCCGCCCGCAGGTTTGCTTCCTGCACCCGGTGGGTAACCAGGACCAACTCAGCGATAACCCCGGTCGTCTTCTGGGTGACGGCTGCCAGGCTGACGTTGTTGTTTCCGAAGGCGGCCGCAATCCCCGCCAGCACTCCGGGCCGGTCCGTTACCCGCAACCGCAGGTAGTAGCACGTCTGGACCGCGGTTATCGGCCGGACCGGTTTTGTTTCGAAGCAAGTGCAACTCATGAGTCCCGGGATGTTGAACCGCCTGTTCCGGGCTGCGGCGATTATGTCACCTACCACGGCGCTGGCGGTGGGCAGTTCCCCTGCTCCGCGCCCGTAAAACATCGTCTCCCCGACCGCGTCCCCGCGTACGAAGACGGCGTTAAAGGCGTCGCTTACCGCGGCCAGCGGGTGCGTCGCCGGAACCAAAGCCGGGTGCACCCGCACTTCGATCCCGTCCCCGGTCTCCCGGGCGATCCCCAGGAGCTTCACCACGTAGCCCAGCTCGCGGGCGTAGCGGATATCCTCCGGTGTGATTTTAGTGATTCCTTCGACGTAGACGTTGTCGAGCGTCACCCGCGAGTTGAAGGCCAGCGAAGCTAAAATGGCGATTTTCCTGGCCGCGTCGAAACCTTCGATATCGCTTGTGGGATCAGCCTCCGCGTAACCTTTCTCCTGGGCCTCCCGCAGTACGGCGTCGAAATCGGAGCCCTCGTTGGTCATCTTGGACAGGATGTAGTTGGTCGTCCCGTTGACGATCCCGATTACTTCCTGGATCCGGTTGCCGGCAAGTGATTCCTTCAGGATTTTGATGATCGGGATCCCACCGGCGACACTCGCCTCAAAAAAAAGGTCGGCCTTGTTCTGGGCTGCCGTGGTCAAGAGTTCCCGCCCGTGAACGGCCAGCAGGTCCTTGTTCGCCGTGACCACGCTTTTCCCGCGTGAGAGGGCCTCCAGCACGTACCGGCGCGCCGGCTCGATCCCTCCCATTACTTCCACGACGATCTCCACCGCGGGATCCTCGAGCACCGCGGCGGGGTCGGTGGTGAGGAGTCCTGGCGGGAGGGTGATCCCTCTGTCCTTTTCCGCGTCGCGGACGAGAATCCGCAACACCTCCAGTGATGCTCCCAGCCGGGCAGAGATGATGTCCCGGTTCTTCTCCAGGACCCGGTAAACACCACGTCCAACCGTGCCCAAACCCAAAAGTCCGACACCGATCGTTGACAAAGCAATCTCTCCTTACAGGGGTGTATACAAGGATTATAACACCGCCGTCCCTTTTAAAAAACAGGGATTTCGGGCCGGGCCGGGACCGCGCCTCGGCGCGGCCGTACCTTCCTTCTTTATAACACAAAATCCTTTTTCGAAAAAGCATTCACGTACCCGGGCGCACCCCGTTTCGCCGCATTGAAGCTCCCATGCCCGTAGAAACTTAGAAGGGTGCATCGGTGCCTGCAGCATCGCGCCGGTGGTCAGCGTCAACGACGCTGAACTCATGTACTTCTTGCAGCCTTGACCTTTCCGCTTCCGGCCCGGACTGACGCCGGCAAACCTTTGGGTAGCAGGAAAAGGGTCAGGGTGGTTAGAAACCACAAGCCGAAAGTGACGCAAAAAGTGGCCGGCAACCCGGCGTACGTTGCGACAAAACCCAGCGTGATCGGGGCGAGTACGAGGCCGAGGTCTCCCATGGAGCGGTAGATGCCCATCGCCGTCCCGCGGAGTTTTTCGGGCGCAAAATCACCCACCATCGCCGCCGGGATGGTGGAAATGAACCCGCCGCCGATACCCAGGAGCACCGAGGCGATAATCACCAGCGGCAGGGTCTCCGCCCACCGAAAAAGCAGGAAGCCACCGGCGGCGATCAGCGCTCCCGGAATGATCACGTTGCGCCGCCCCAGCCGGTCGGCCAGCACCCCGGAGGGGAAGAAAAAGAGCATCGTCAACCCGCCCAGCGTCATGAAGATGAAGCCGGTCACGCGGGTGTCGAGCCCCAGATCTTCGATCAACAGCGGGAGAATGGTCCAGGTTAGGCCGTGGAAGCCAAAGCGGAAGGCGAAGTTCACGAAATAAACTATCGCCAGGTTCCGCGTCAGGGCCCGGCTCCAGTTTTCGCGGGGCAGGTCCGGCTTCACCACACCGCCCGGAGCCCGCGGCTCTTGTGGGGGACGCGTCTCCCGGGTGAGAAAGGTCGCTGCAGCGGCCGCCACTACGGCGAGCACGGCGAAGGCCAGGAAGGGAGAATTGATTCCGCACCGGTAGGCGAGCCAGCCGCCGATCCCGGGGCCGAAAACGGCTCCGAGGTGAAAACCCATCATGTAAAGGCCGGTCGCCTTGCCGCGGTTCGCAGCGTCGGCCATATCCACCACCATGCTCAGGGCGGCGGTCGCATAAAAGGCGGCACCGATGCCGATCAGTGCCTGTCCCACAAACAGCGGTCCAACGGCCGTGGCCGACCAGGCCACCAGTGCGCCGGCAGCCGTAATCAGCATCCCGGCAATGACGAAAGGCCGGCGCCCCCACCGGTCGGTTAAAACTCCCGCCGGGAAGCCGACCAGCATGCGCATACAACTGTTGGTGGCGATCACCAGTCCTACGACGGCGATGCTCACGCCAAAATCACGGGCGTACTGGGGCAGCACCGGAATGACGGCGCTGGAACCCACCATCACCATCATCATCATCAGGGAAAGCGCCACGACCCGACCCAGGATTTGCTTCATTCCACTACCTCTTTCACCGTTCAATCACCGGCGTCGCCTCCGGGTCGAAGGGGTTCATCCGCACCGCCAGTGAAAAAAGATACGGCAAGCAGCCGGTGCAGAATCAGGGTCACCATCAATACCGCGAGCGGCAGGAACGCCAAATCTCCGAGAAGGTAGATGGCGATGTGGTGCGGATCCCTGAAGATGAGATAATGGAGGAAATATAAAAGGGCGGACAAAACGATCAGTGATGATCCCGCAAGAACCAGCCAGGGCAAGCGCTGCGCTAAAATCACTTTTCACTGCACCTCATGCAACTGAAGCCGTATCTCTTTGAACCCGAAAACATATCTGGGCCGGCCTGCGATCAAACTTGCCGCCTCGGACAACCAACCTTCGCCGGCACCGTCAAAATCAGCCGGTAATCCCGCCGACGCTGGCGCTGGCAGGAAATCTTAACTGCCAGCACTCTTCAGAAAAGTAGTTAACATATTAAAATATTATCACTTCAGACACCCTTCGTCTATAACCTAATGGCAGTCAGTCTTTTTTAGCAAGAATACTTTTTTAAGGAAACCATGGCGGAACCACTTGCCTTGCCGCCGCCGGTCAGAATCAATCTCTGCTGACCCGCTCCCCGTCGTGGGTAAAAACGGTCCGTTCTCCGCCGACCACCGTTTCCAGGTGGACCGGGCGCCTCCACAACCGGTAAACGTGCCCGAGCGCCCGTTCCAGGTGATAAAGGTCGAGTTCCACTCCCTCGTAAACGTGCTGGAGGTAAAGTTCCCCGCGGCGCCCGCACCCTCCGTCACGCACGACCAGGTAGGGATAGCCCCCGTTGATGAGGCTGGCCACCAGCGCCGTGCGAACCTTTCGCCATTCCCGGGTTGTCACCTGCCAGTCCTGTCCCTGCAATTGGTATACGTACAACTCGAGTTCCTTCACCAGTTCCTCCGTAAGGTAGTTCCGGACAAAGGAGACGTCGTTCTCGAGCGCCCGCACCTCAAAGAGTTTCTCCCTTCCCCAGCGGCGCTCGATTCCCTCCAGGATGCGCAGCCCGAGCAGGTACGGATTGGGCTGCAACCCTCCCGGCCGGAGCAGTTCCGCGTGCATCCGGGCGAACTCCAGCGCCTCCGCTTCCCCGAGCTCCAGCTCCCGCACCAGGCGTACGTGCCAGTAGGCGGCCCAGCCTTCGTTCAGGATCTTGGTGGCGATCTGGGGCCAGAAATAGAGGGTTTCCCTCCGCACGGTCCAGACGATGTCCCGCTCCCAGTCGGCAAGCTCCGGCGCGTTCTCCGCAATAAACCGCAGCAGATCTTTTTCCGGCTCGCGGGCCTCCTGCTGTTCTTCTCTGTCGCCCGCCGGCAGGTACTGCCGGCCCCCCCAGTCTCGCCTCCCGGCTGCCCGCGGGCAACGCACCAACCGGTACGGGTCCACGTGTTCCTGAATCGCCAGCACGGCGTCCAGGAATTCCTCCACCCGCTCACGCCCGTAAAGCCTCTCGTAGCCGCGGATGCGGGCTGCAGCCCGCGCCATCACGTCGAGCATCTCCCGGCAGGTGTGGCTGAAGTAGACGTTGTTCTTGAAAAAGTCGCTGTGCGCCAGCACGTGCGCAACGACTAGTTTATTCTGGATCAGGGAGTTCCCGGAAAGCAGAAAGGCGTAGCACGGATCGGTATTGATCACCATCTCGTAAATGCGGTTGAGCCCGTAATCGTACTGGGTCTTGATCCGGTGGTAGGCCTTGCCAAAGCTCCAGTGGGAAAAACGGGTAGGCATTCCGTAAGCACCGAAGGCGTACAGCACTTCCGCCGGGCAAATTTCGAACCGCATCGGGAAGAAGTCGAGCCCGTGGGACCGGGCCCGAGCGGTAATTTCACTTATTACCGCCTCTATGGCTTCCAGTTCGCGCCTATTTGCCAGTACAAATCAACTCCCAGGCGGGATCACGTTTCCTATCACCTGCAATCTTCTTTCCTTACCTAACTTATACTTCTCTGTTAAAAATCCTATGAGAAAAACGTTTCATTTAACTACGAAACATCAAATACCCGTGATTGCAAAAAGACTTATCCCAACTTTTCGCTTGGTTGTCGGGGTACCCGGCTCAGCGCCAGGAAAGTTATACTCTGGGTTTGTCAGAGGTCAAGAAATTCACCCAGGGGGGGGTGCCAAGAAATTCACCCACCTTGGTACCGTGTAGCGCCGTGTTAAACTAATTATGCACCGGTACCACACCTTGCCAAGTCCCCATCTGTGATTCAGCCGTGGTTGCGCTTTGGTCTGGTAGCGGAAGAGTTGGCGTAGAGGTCTCCGTTTGGGACCTTTGCAAGTCGTCCTGGTTTTGTGTGGTGATAGGCTCGTTACCGCGGTCAGGGCGATGCAGGGGCCGGTAGCTCCTGCCGCGCATCAGGACGTGATGAGCACTGTTCACCAGCCGGTCCAGGGCACCTTCGGCCAAGACCGGGTTGGGGAACAAGGCGTACCAGTCCTGCGGCGCGCGGTTCGATACCACGATCATTGAGCCAGCCTTGTGGCGTTCGTAAATCAGTTCATATAAATCCTCCGCTTGTTGCGGCGTCAGTTCCCTAAGTCCGAAGTCGTCCAGGATCAACAGATCGGGTTTCAAGTACTTGCGGAGACGGTTATCCCACGTACCATCCGCATGCCCGCCGCCGAGATTCTGCAAGAGATGAGCAGTCTTGGTGTAGAGCACGTGGTAACCCTGTTGGCAGGCGACATACCCCAGGGCCTGAGCGATGTGTGACTTGCCCACCCCCACCGGACCACAGAGAATGACCGATTCTTTGCGCTCCACGAAGCGGCAGGTGGCCAGGTCGCGGATGGTCGCCGCCGGGATCTTGGGGTTGAAGCCGAAGTCG
>JBFLVI010000002.1:0-173402 GCA_040758635.1 Bacillota bacterium
TCTCCAAAACCGAAGATTGTGGGTTCGAGTCCTGCCTCCCCCGCCAGAGAACCCAAGCCCAACTGTACCAGGGCTTTCGAGAAGTACCCCTAGGAAAAAATTGCCACAGTTACCAGCGTAAAAGCAGGCTGAAAACGAGTATACCGATGTCGCAGAAAGCGGCCCTTCAAGAGCAACGGTATAAAGGAGGAGCCGCTTTATGTTTAGTGACGACCGCGATAGACCGTTGTTTTTAAAGGACTCCCGAAGGCGCAGCGCATGGTGGGTACTGTTCGAGGAGTTCAGGCTTTTTAAGCGAGCCCAGGGCGTATCCGAGAGAACAATACGCGACTATTACTATCACATTGCCGCCTTTTTCAGGCAAAACCCTTCTGCCTTAAAAAGCTACGAAGTATTAAGAAAGGCCGTGCTTATTCACTTTGAGGGGTTCAGAGAGTACTCAGCTGCCTACCACAACCTGCGCCGGGAGTACCTAAAAGCTTTTTTTAACTGGTGTGTCGCGGAAGGGTACCTCGAAGCTAACCCTGTCGACTCCATAAAGAAGAGAAAGGACGAACCCCGGCCCCGAGCGCTCGATGATGAGACGGTCGTCAGGCTGTTCGAGCTCTGCGACCTGAAGACCTACCAGGGGATTAGGGATTATGCCTTAATCCTCTTCCAGTTAGACACCGGGGTGCGTCCAAGCGAGGCTTTAAGCCTCCTGCCGTTGGACGTTAACCTGCGCTCCCTTGAAGCCCGCATACCCGCGAGGACCGCCAAAACAAGGACAGAGCGTACCGTAGTGTTTTCCCCGGGTACGGCCAAAGCGATAATGCGGCTCATTAACGTTCGTCCCCGCCAGTGGGATGAACGTGTGCCACTGTTTGCAGGGCAGGACGGCACCAGAATGTTTACAAGCTCGTGGGCACATAGGCTACAGTTTTATTCCAGGCAGCTGGGGGTGAAAATTACACCGTACCAGCTCAGGCATACGGCGGCAATTATGATGCTCCGCGGTGGTGCGCGAGCGTTTTTTGTGCAGCGCCAGCTGGGACACGCTTCCCTTTCTATGACACAACGTTATGTATATTTGTTAAATGACGACATGAAGGAAGAACATGCCAGAGTGTCACCCGTGGAAAACTTTTTCACTGACAGAGTTAGAGTTAGAAATATTAAAGAAAGGTTATCTAGAAAAGAGGTGAGGCGTGATAAATAAGTTACCGCTGTTCCCGTATTGTCCTTACACTTCCTGTGTTTATAACACAGAAGGGCACTGTAAAGTTGGCATTGGCAATGCTGGATTCGGCTTTCCTTGTGTTTTTTACGTTCCGCGGGAGGGAGCACAGGGTTTTCCGGAGTGGTACCACGGGTAGTATCGCGTAGAATTCGCTGCAAGGTGCCTCTACAATACGTGCAAGGGGAAAGTATTTGCGCGGTTTTTTAGGCCTGGTCTACAAAGCCCTGCGAGACGGTGGAAAGGAGTGGTCGGGGTGTAGGCAATAGAAAATGTGATTAAGGCACTGGCGGAAATGATAAAGGAATGTAAAGAGATGGAAAAGGGCGGTCTCTATTAGATAGCCGCGGATATGGACGAGGATTCGGATGAGTATGACCACCTGGTGAATGCTCTCTTCCACATCAAGCAGGTAAGGATGCCGAGTGGCTTTACGACCAGCTGAAAGTTGAACTATAGCGTTAAAAGGTTTAAACTAAAAACAGGGGGTATATGCTATGGTAGTTGATGGCTTTTATTTATGGCCCTGTAGTATTTGTGGGGAGATGCAACCAGAATCGCCTGACGATACTGATGCAGGTGGCTGGGGCAATCTTATCCTTGTCGAAGGAGACAACGGCGAAACCTTAATAGTCTGCCGCGACTGCATAAATGAGAGCATGGCAGGCAAAGGCCTTGGTTTTTTGATGGCAGGCGTGTCTTACGCTGGACCCAGGGCAAGGGAGTGGGCCAATCAAATTATCGACGGTATGCTAACCGGAGAAGACTTCCCCGAGTACCAGTGCGGGCACTGGGAGTGGCATCCAGAAGAGTGCGTGTAGCAAAGCAAGCGGTTTTTAAGAAGAATAGAAAGGAGAATAAACAATGCCTTTCTGGGTAACGGGTAAAGCGTGGATTAAGTGTGATGACTGCGGAAAAATCATCAAACCAAGAGAGCAGTATTTGTACAACGAGGAGACGGGCCACAAACAATGTAGCCGGTGTTATGATACAGAATACCAAGAATACTTAGAAGAACTTGATAAAGCGACCTGCCCGACACCAGAAGAACTACTGGACACAGAACCGTTCTAAAAAGGGGAGAGATAGTGCGTTGAGTGAGTATAAAGCCGAGCTTGATAATATTGTTAAAGAAGCCAGTATACAGGAAATCTTGGTAGCTGCACTGAGCTATATTTCAGATATAGGTTACGGTTGTAATAGTTGTAATACCGTAGAAAGTTTAAAAGCGTTGATTGACGAGATGAGTTCGACAGCCAGAGCCGCATTAAATTTAGACAGAGAGCATTATGCCATACGACGGTACGTATGGCTTAGAAGAGGAACACGAGGAAATGTTAAGAGGAGGGTATAAGATAATGCGTCGTATAAAATTTAAAGAGCGGTTCGAGACTCCGTTCGAGCAGTATAGCGAGCACAACGGGAAGCGCTTTAAGCCCATTCGCAGGTTAGACGACTCTGAGCGCGACCGCTGCGTAGGGCGAATGTGGAAAATAGAATTGGAAACCGGCGAAGTCATTGATGCCTGGCAGGAAGAAGTAGAAGAAGGCCGTCGTTTTGTTTATTGAATGGGGGTAATTGTATATGTTTAAGGTATTTCTCTACGACTTAAAACAAGACACGGTGTGTTTTCTCAACCACAATCTTACTAAAGCCGAGGCCCGAGAGCAGGTCGCCGACCTCCGAAAGCGGGGTTTGCCGGCATTTATCCAAAAGCAGGAAAAACACCACCGGACTGTATGTGCAGAAGCATGTAACACCTGTTCACGGGAATTTACGAAAATTCTTACACGTATCGCAAATCGGTAAAAAGTTAATTTAATTTAATCAAGACATTTAGCGGCCCCGCCTGAAAGCGGGGTTTTTTAATTTAAAAATGAGAAAGGGGGGATAAATTCATGCATCTCAAGGGTAGGCCGATAGGTCTTAAAGCTTTTATGAGCAAAGAGCAAATGAAAAAGCACCTGATTAAGGTGCGGGAAGAATGGCTGGCCGAGGGCTTCAGCGAAGCCGAGGTAACCAATGCCGTCCTGAGCAAGTGTCACCCGCTATTAGTAGGCTATTACTGGGCCAGATTTCCCGAAAGTTCTGAAAGGCTTGCCGAGGCCTTGCGAGAGCTGGGCTATTCCGCAAGCAAGCGACCGCAGCGGGTTGCAACGTCCAAACTGCCAAAGACAAGGCCTGGGAAGAAGGCACTGAATGGTAGTCTCGCCATGCAGTTTAAAGAGGTCATGGGTTAATACAAGAAGGAGGTGTAATGACGTGCCTCTGTTTAGCGTTTACATGACCAGAACCTATGTAATTACCGTTGAGGCGGAAGATGGGGCAAAAGCTATAGAGATAGCACAGGATATAGACATTGGTTCGTGGGACGATGTGGACTATGAATACGAAGCAGTACTGCTGTGAGGGAACAGTTATGGAAACCTTCTTCTGGAAGAATTACTTTCTTCCTGAAACAAAGTATCGGGGAAAGCCGGAACATATTAGATATCCTGCGCTGGCTTCCCTAAAATTGGACGGCGAGCTGCAGTACCTTATAGTCAAGAACGGTAGGGCAATCACCGTTAACAAATCAAAGTATGGCAGAGTTAGAAGGGATTACCCCGTGACCAGAGAAGCTGTATGCCTGCCGGACGGTATTTATCTGGGCGAGCTATACTGGAACGAAGGCAGAACACTGCAAGATTTTTACGGGCTGCTCGCCCGCAAGGCTGACGATAACCTGAAGCTCGCCATTTGGGGAGTGCTTGAATACGGTTATGAAAAAAACATAGATACAGTAAGGACTGTAGAAATTCTCGAAAAAATCAGGCCTCTTTTACCTGTTGGAGGGTATGTTTCTGTAGTTCCTTACTGGTGGGTAAAAAATAAAGAAGAGCTGTATTTACTTGCCAGGGAAATACTTGCTTGCGGATGGGAAGGCCTGGTGGTCAGAAATCCCGGGGCGGTGTATATCGGCGGGACAAGTTCTGATTGGGTAAAAGTTAAGGCTCGCACCAGAAGGGATAAATAAGAACAGAATTTTATCTTGAATTAAGAAGCGAAGGGGGGAAGAGGATGTACTTAGAGTGGTGGCGAAAGGATTACGACGAAGTAATCATCTCTGTTGACTTAGTGGAGGTGGAGGAAAATGGACAAATGGAACCGCAATTGCAACTTAATCTCAGTGCCGGGTACAAAGACCCGGACTGGGGGTTTGTAGAAGTTGACAACCTGCGGTTATACTTCACTGCTGACGACGCAAAGCATTTATATGCCGAATTGAATGCTTTGCTAAAGGACCCTCCTGCACGGGATGATATGTCTACAGTGGTGAAAAGATAAAACGATTTGAGCTAGAGCACTACTAAGTTTTTTTTATTTTCTTACAACGTGGCTGTCCGATACCAACTCTCGCCTTATTAATATAGGACCTTTGTCCTATTTTTCGACAATTTTCTTTGATAGTCGGCAGACCGCCCTTATAATGATATTAGATATTATTGCCAGGACCTTCGGCGGGAGAGATTTATTACTTAAATCTTATGGGGGTGTAAAGATGGCAAAGCGCATCCTGCTGGTGGCGGTGTTATTGTTATTTCTGGTGTGGGCAGTACCGGCGCAGGCGGATAATTTTTACTGGGTGCAGCCAAAAACAACTTCGCTGTATATTAATGACCAGCCGGTCCCGGACCTTACCAGGTACTACTACGTGGATGAGAACAACGACATCTACCTGACGGCCGATTGCATTAACAAGTACCTGCCCGTTAAAGCCACGGTCAACGAGAAGTACGTTTTCGATTGGGTCCTCTTAACGGACGGCAAAAGGTCTTATAAAGTTCAGCCCAAGACGTACAACGTAATGCGTCTGACCGACGGCGCGGTAGCCCTTCTGTCTAGAGAGACATTTATCTCGGGCGGAGTGTTTCACATTTATGCTGGCGACCTCGCTGAGCTCTTTGACTACGAGTACGGGTACGACGTCAACAGGGAGGTTGGTTACCTTGAAACTAACTTATCCGAAAAGGCCAACTCAGAGACTGATGCATCTGAAGATACCAAAAAGAGTGCCGAAGCAACAGAAGAAGAACCAGCAGCGGTTACGCCCGGAAGCGTCTTAGAATTCCCGCTCAGCACAAACGAAACAAAGTTTCTCAGCTCGCACGAGGAAAAACTTATCTCTTTAGGTGGCCTGATTAGGCTGGCCTGTATACCGTCGGAAGGCGCTTACCTGGGCAAGGGCAAGAATGACGAAGAAACCGTGGGTGGTTTTGACTCCGAGGCTGACGGCTATATATTTAATTTGCGTTTTGTTGCGGACAAACCGTACGCAGAATACCGCCTGAACATGACGCCAGACGGCCCAGGCCCGTACACGCCGGTTCAGGTCCCGCTGCAGCTGACGCCGTTTGTACAAGGAACAATTACTTTATTTGGACAGTGTCCCAATCTTATGGTTCCCTGGAAGTTTATTTACCGAACCTGCCCTGACCTGAGGCGATATGTAGAAGTGCTGGTGGTACGGGGCGAAGACTATCGTATAGGCGAGATTAATTTTGACCTGAGAACAAAAGACTATAACCAGTGGCTTAAACATCTCGGAGATAAAGGCAAATCTCAAAATAATACAGGCGGAGACAAGAATGTCGATATCGTGGTGGACGGCAAGGAAATAAACAGCGACGTCGCTCCTGAAATAGTCAACGGGAGAACGATGGTGCCCTTGAGAGTTATCTCCGAGGCCCTGGGCGCCACCGTGCAATATCTCCCGGGACCGAAGAAGGTGATAATCATCAGGGGCGATACCCTGATTATCCTGACCATCGGCAAAGCTCAGGCCACGGTGAACAACAACCCCAAGACTCTGGACTCGCCGCCCTACATTAAAAATAACCGTACCATGGTTCCTTTGCGCTTCGTGGTAGAGATGCTGGAATGCGCGGTAGAGTGGAACGAGGACACGCGGACGGTATCTGTGGTCTCGGGTGATGAAACCCAGCAGGAAGAGAACCAGGAACAAACAGGGGTAAGTCAGGAAAAACCCCACCCCGGCTTCAGCGTCCCCGGGCCTGTTACCACTTACATTAACGGGGTGAAGATACCCACGACGGTAGAGTATGTGTACTATCTACCGTACGCCAGCCCGTTCATCAGCCTGGAAGCTATAGAGAAGTTTATCGGCTGGAAGGGTTCATACGACCCCGAGACCGGTACGGTTACCCTCAGGGACGGCAACCGGACGGCCACTCTCAGTGATGCGGCGACGTTCGAGTGGGACGGAAGGGTTTACGTCGAGGCAGTGCGGGTTACTGCGCCATTTTACGATGTAAACAACCTTCCGCCTGGGATAAACGCTTATTCTTTACAATACTACTATGACCCCCACTTGCACACGCTCTTTTTGCAGACCATGTGGGACAGGGAAGTACCGGTACCGCCGACGCTTCCTGATTACAACACAAGACTTGAGAGAGAAAATTATAGGTATATCAACGCTCTGGCAGGCTATATAGACACAGAATTCAGTAATTTGCTAGCCACCGAAAAAGTAACGCCTGAAAATTTTTATGATGTGGTGTATGCTCCAATAGCTTTAAGAAGTGGGGAGGAAATTAAAATAAGCCACGTGGAAAGACGCGTGAGAGCTTTGCTGAAAGATAGTGAAATAGAAATTGAAACTCCGGTCCTTATGAGGTTTGTTTTTTATATACCCATGAAAGACCTTGTCAGGCTAGGTTTCAAGGTTAAACCACTTTTCGAGTACGGACGGGTAATGACGGCTCGGAAAGGTAGCTATAGTGCGGTATGTATCCCCGGAATGGAGCCTCGACCGTATAAAGAAGTGGAGCTTATGCTCAGGGAGTTTGCGGGATATAAACAACGTAACGGGGTATGGGTATACGAGGGTGACTAATTCAAAAGACATAAAAGCCCGGGTTTTAACCCGGGCTTTTATGTCTTCGTCTAGCGCTTCCCGCGCCCGAAACATAATTTATCTTAGGCTCTCGTATTGCAATGATTCAGCCTCCTCTTGACGCCCATTTACAAATTTTGCGTTCTGGTGTCTTAAGATAGTTTCTCTGCACGTATTCCTTTACTTTTCCGTAGTCGTCGCCAAAAGCATATACGAAAAAGTCTTTACTGATTTTAAACGCCCACAGGCTGTTGGCTAACAGAAAAGCATCATCGTCTATAAAGGTACCGGGTATAATAGTGTTTATCCCCAACAGCCCTGGTATCCCGAAGACTACGCTTTTCCCGCCGTCAACCAGTGCATCCTTTGCAAGGTGGAGTCCTACGCCTATTGCTGCGGCCCCGCCCAGGGCCGCAACTAACTTCATGAGCATATCTCTATCGTCCCTGCACTGGTTATACTTATCGAAAAATTTTTTCAAGAGCCAAAAACCTAAAGCGCTGTGAAAAAACCACAGGCGGTGCCACCTGATGCCGAAGAGCTCAATGTCTTTATCTGGTAGGAAAAATCCAGCCTTTAGCGCTGCTGCCGGCACCACCACCAGCAAGGACCCCTCGAGAATCAGCCGCCATTTTGGGGGCAGCCGTAAGTATATCTGTGCGCAAGAATTTTCAACAGCTTTAATAGTGGGGTGCTGGGCAACTATTTTATACCTGCGGTTTAACTTTTGCTTAAGCCCGCTCCAGTCGGTTTCTATCGCCTTCCGTCCCAGCCAACAAGTCCCTTCGACAACAACTTGTCCTATTAAGTAGCATGCGGTATAGGCCGCTTTCAGGGCTGTCTTACTTGTTTTCCCTAACAAAGAACCTGTCGCGTATCCTAAATCGTACCAGAAGTCGGTCTTGCTCATAAGTACCCCCCCGAGCTGGTGTATGCTTTCACACCTTTCTATAAACGTTATACATCTGAAACTGTTATTTTGAGGGCCCCAACAAAAATAAAAAAAGCCCGGGACTAAATATCCCAGGCGCCAGATAAAGTTATGACTGAATACTTTATGTCTTATTGTCTTAAGCTTGAGAAATGCTCCTAGTTCACTCCCCCTTTAAGCCGTTTTGATTCGGTCACAAAGAACCTTTTCACCATCTTTCTTCCCCACTACCTGAAGTCTCGCCCCCTTCTTTACTTGCTCTTGATACTTTTTGTACTCGCCGCTGAAGATTACGACATCTCTCACTCCTTCCCGTGTTTTTAGGGCGACGAAGGCCATATCTCTTCCGCGTTTATCTGTATGCGGCAAAACTTCGGTAACTTCGCCTGTTACGGTAATTTTTTCTCCGTTCTTAGCTTTTTCCCAGCGAGTAAGCGTCAAGGGAAAACCAAGGGTTTCAATCTCATATGCCCTCTTTATAGCTAGACAGAAGGGTGGTGCCTCAAAACGCTTCTTATCTTTGGGGCGGTACTTATCGAAATAATAATTTATCAATTTGCTCCGGTCAGGCTCAAAACAATCAAATGCGCCGGCTCGAATCAAATTAAGCACTACAGTCTTAACGGATTTTGACCTCTCGACAAAGTCGTCAAAGTCTTTAAAGGGCCTGGTGGCCAGAATCTTTTCAAGCGCCTTGGTACCTACCCCGTCAACAGACAACAACCCTAACCGAATACCACCGCCTTCCATGGTGAAGCCGGCGTCGGAGCGGTTTATGTCGGGCGGAAGTATTTCAATGTCCATTCTCCTGGCTACATCAATGTAATGCTTGACCTGCTCGGCATCACCTGACTCGGACTCCATGGAAAGCAGTGCAGTCATAAACTGAACTGGGTAGTACGTCTTTAGATACGCCGTCTGGTAAGAGATATAAGCATAGCAAGTGGAATGCGAAACGTTAAAGCCATAGGACCCGAAGCTCTCCATGAGGTCGTACACATGCGCGGCCAGTTCCTCGCTGTAGCCCCGCTTTACAGCTCCAGGAATGCCGAGCTTCTCGGAGCCATGAATGAAGTACTCCCGGTGTTCGGCAATCATCTCGGGCTTTTTCTTGCCGATGGCCTTTCTCAATAAATCTGCTTGCCCCAGGGTGTAACCCGCCATCACCCGGGCTATGTTCATGCACTGCTCCTGGTAGACTATAACCCCGTAGGTCGACTGCAAAACCGGCTCCAGGTCCCGGTGCGGGTAATCGATTTCCGCGCGGCCGTGCCTGCGGTCGATGAAATCTTCGACCATGCCGCTGCCCAGCGGTCCGGGCCTGAAAAGCGCGGCAGCAGCGACAAGGTCGGAAAACCGCGTAGGGCAGAGGCTTTTTAACATCTTTTTGAAGGCGTCGCCCTCCATTTGAAAGACGCCGTCCGTCTCGCCCTCCTGGTACAGCCTATAGACCCACTGGTCGTCGAGCGGAATACGGTTTATATCTATTTTATTACCGGTAGACTCCTCTATAAGCTCGAGAGTGCGGCGGATAACAGTTAAGGTTTTTAGGCCAAGGAAATCGAACTTCACCAGGCCCAACTCCGCTATTGTGTTCATCTCGAACTGCGTGACAAGCTGGCCGGTCCTATCAACAAAAAGAGGAACATAGTCCACTATCGGCCCGGGACTTATAACAATACCCGAGGCATGGGTAGAGACATGACGCGGAATGTTCTCAATTTTGGCCGCCAGCTCAAAAAGTTTTGGATATTGTTTTTGGTATTCCAGGAGCACGGGCGACTCTTCAAGCGCTTCTGCAATACTGGTTGCTCCCTCGGGAACGTTTTTAGAAATTTTATCCCTGACCTCATAACTCAAACCAAGGGCCCTGCCGATGTCTTTAATTGCTGACCGCGGCTTTATAGTCCCGAAGGTGCAGATGTGTGCCAGGCGGTCGTGACCAAATTTGTCCGCGGCGTAAGCGATAACCCTATCCCGGTACTCGTAGTCAAAATCCACATCAATATCCGGCATCTCCATTCGCTCGGGGTTGAGAAACCGTTCAAATAAGAGTCCGAACCTTAAAGGGTCAAGATTAGTTATCCCCAGGAGATAAGTTACCAGCGAGCCGGCCGCGCTGCCGCGCCCTGGGCCCACCATGATATTGTTTTTTTTGGCCCAGTTTATAAAGTCCTGAGTTACAAGGAAGTAAGGGGCAAAACCTGCCCTAGAGATGACATCGAGCTCATATTCCAGCCGCTCGCTGCAGGACTCTACCTTTTCATCTGTGTCTAACATATAGCCGAGCAGGCGGCGGTTACAGATACCCCTGAGACGCGATTCGGCCGTCTCCCCAGGGGGTAGTTGGTACACAGGAAATCTAAGATTTCCAAACTCAAAGCTGACCTGGCACTTTTCAGCCACCAAAACGGTATTTTTCATCGCCTCGTCAACTTTCTCCTGTTCAAGGTAAGCCGCATGTTTCCTTATTTCTTCCTCTGTTTTAAGCCAGAAATCGTTATCAAACTTAAGCCTGTTTTCTTCTGCAACTTGTTTGTTTGTCTGTATACACAGAAGCGTATCAAAAGCCTCATAGTCGTCCGGCGATATATAGTGACTGTCGCAGGTCATCACAAGAGGAATACCTGTCTTTGCTGAGAGCTCGAGCATTGCCGCATTAGCGGTTGCTTGCGCTGGCAGACGGTTGGGCTGAACCTCTAAATAAAACTCGTCAAAGACGTCGGTATACTCCAGCACAAGTCTCTCGGCTTCCTCTTTGAGTCCGGCCAGTAGGAGATAGGGAACCCTACCGGCCAGGCACGCAGATAAGGCGATGAGCCCTCTACCGTGCTCCCTGAGAACGGAAAGGTCTGTCCTCGGCCTATAGTAAAAGCCGTTTTGATATGCATCGGTTACAATGTAATAGAGATTTTTAAGTCCCTCCTCGTTTTTTGCGAGCAGCACCAGGTGATAGTTATCCAGCCCCAAAGAATCTACCCTTCTGAGAAACTCAAGCCAGTTGGAACCTGCGACCTCGGGCAGAAATTCTTCGACTTTTTCGGGCGCACCGCGGATAATCTTGAGCGCCTTCTCGACCGCCTTAGCATCAAGTCCGTATTCCCGGCCAATTTCCTCGGCCCTGTCGGTCCTTTTTTCCTTTACGGTCCGGTCTAGAGCAAAGTACACTTCACACCCTATAACGGGATGTATGCCCTCACTCCGGCATTTTTTGTAAAACTCTACAATACCCCAGAGCCCGCCGTGGTCCGTAATAGCCACCGCCGGATGCCCCATCTCCTTTATCCTGTGAACGAGCTTGTCAATCCTACAAAACCCGTCAAGAAAAGAGTATGGAGTGTGCAAGTGCAGATGAACAAAGGACAACATTACCCTCCTTTTCAGGATGCCACTTTACTTAGCGCGCCCTGTGCCGCCACAATCCTCACATTCTACTCTGTCCCAATTGCCACTGGCATCAATCTTCTTATAGAAACCGCGCCCACTGCAGTTCAGGCATGCATTGTTCATTTCTGTCAATATTTCCAGGGCGGCATCAATTTTTTGGAGAATGCCGGTGTATTCCTCTTTTATCTTGTTTATCTTCGCCTCCATCTCAGAAACGATAGCATACCTATGTGACTGAATTTTCTTAATAGTATGTGTTAAATCGATGGACATCCCCTACTCCCCCTCTTTAGCTTTCTGTATTCGCCTAAGCGCCACCAAGGCGTTCGCTACCTGGTCGACGCCCTGTTCAAATAATATTTCCTCTAAACCACCGTCACTTCTGGTAGCATTGCTTGCTACAAACAAGAGATGCACCAGCTCGTGCACCAGGGTTTGCTCCATGTCTTGCGGCAGCCCGATTTCTGCGGCAGAACTCATGTTGTAATCCAGCGAACTCAACACCTGGATATGTGCCAAAAGCCGGTCAAGTTGCCATTTTACTCTGCCCGTAGACGGAGGAGTGCTTTCAAAATCGGGCGCTCTGTTAACGGAAACACTGATTGCCCAGTGTTGCAACCCCAATATTTCTTGCCACTCGCTGCAAAGCGAACTGAGTTCGTCTTCGCTCAAAATTACTTCCTTGGGCTCATAACGCAATGTCTTACCCTTCTTTCCCCGTGTTATTCAGCCGGTAGATTAAATAGATTATCTTTCTGTTCCGCTTACTTTCGACTCCCCGTACCATTTCCTGAGCCCATACGTGTTCAAGAGAAAATAAGCACCGAAAAGTGCGGCCTGGGCATAGGCTTCTTTGCCGATGTCGTAAACAATCCACCAGACATTGGTACAGGCAAAAATCAAAAAGGCGTACCACCTCTTGTGGATAGCCAACAGCGTTGCCGTAAAGGTCAATGCAGCAAAAAACCAGTCCAATATCCCTACTCCCCTAAAAGCAAACCTAACAGATACTTGCGGTTTTCTATAAGGTATCTTTCGGGCTCACTGGACCAGCATGCTTCGGTATAGTCGCAATACACACACTCGAAAGAGTCCCGGTGGTGTTCCGGAGGGGGCAGCATGAGCGAAAAAACGTGGTGGTTGATGCAGTCCATCTTTCTGCAGAGCCACCGTATACGAGCCGAATCTAATTCGTAATAAAACTCGTGCGTCTCCTGGGTGTTCTTGTTTTCTAGGAGAATCAAGCCGTCTCTTATCCCGGACAAAAACAGGTAAAGCTGTAGCTGGTCGATATAATGTTTATACGGCCCGCTCTTGACCATGCGCAAAAAGCTCTTCTCAGAGGCACTCTTAAACTCAACCACATAAAGCTTGTCTTTACGGACAACAAAGTCAAGCCGCCCCCTGATGCGGTACCTCTTGCACAGTATAGCCACACGTGGAATGGGGCTGTTTTCGTTTAACTGGAGCTCCCTGGCAACCAAAACACCCATCCTGGCAAAATGCTTCTGGTACCGCTTATGCATGCATTCCCCCATATCGCATCTACGGAGAGAGGAGGGGGAAGGTGGAGACGCAGGATACTGAAGTATAGACATAACGTTTTTCCTGGTGCATTGGCCCAAGAGATAAGGGGAAATGGTAGTTACGACCCGTTTTTCCTGAGTCTCCACCAGATAATCATCAATTAACTCGCCGAATAGCTCCAAGTTTATCATCCCGTCGAGCCGAAGCCGCCGCGAGAGCGGTCGCTCACAGAGCTTACTTCTATTATATCACACTTCTCCCACCTAACAAAAAGAAGCTGTGCGACACGTTGTCCCCGATACACGGTAACGGCCTCGTCTTTTAAGTTATATACGCAAATTTTTATTTCGTCGTTTTCGCCGCAGTAATCGTGGTCGATTACACCTATGCTGTTAGCCTGAATTAGTCCGGTACTGGCGAGACTGCTCCTGGGAACTAACAGCGTTGCATACCTTTTGTCGAGCACCTCTACGACAACGTTGAGCGGGATGAGCCTGAGTTCAAGCGGGGCGACAACAACATCTTCACGCGCGCACAGGTCTATCCCCAGGGCCCCGGGTGTTTGGTAAGCAGGTAGGGGAAGACTTTTGTCGATACGTTTTATCTTTATCCTCAAGTTAAATACCTTCCCGTGATTAATTTTTTATGCCCTGGTCCCTTAGGTTTGATAGCAGCTTCGTGAAACCACTGTACAGCTCCTCTTGTGCTACCCAGCCCTCCGCAAAACCCACCAACCCAATTAGAGCCCACTCCGCGGCTGCGGAAATAATCTCGTCACTGCCGTCGTCAATAGCTGGCAGGTTGATAAATAACCAGCGCGCGAAACCCTTCTCGTCCAACTCCCCGCGAAGATACTTGTCAGCTTGCTCGCAAAAAGCCTCTCTCACTTATAACCCCCCAAGTAAGGTTTTAACCAAATATGCGCCTGGGAAACTCATAATTTCTCCTCACCGGGTGCCAGGCGCTTACCCGGCTATAGTAACCCACAACACGCGTCAAATAATCAATATCCGTGCCGCCACACCCCGGACACGCCGAGCGGTTTCCCCCGACGACAGCCCCGCCGCAGGAATGGCACACGATGTACCCGTAATTGATGGCAAAATGGCTAGCGCCGGACTTGACACACGTTTCAATAAGTTTTTTCATCTGCACAGCATTTTTAATGGGGTCGGCGACATTTAAGTGCAGGATACCCCCTCCCGAAGTTAAATCCAGAAGCTTTCCGTTGACCATCACCCTCGTGAGAGTGTCTACGTCCTCAATCAAGGGCACGTACTGATTGCTGTAAAGTTCGTAGGGATTAGAGCCAAAGCGCGCCTCATCTTTCTTTGCAAGAGTAACAGCCGCCGTTTCGCCCGGTACCTGTTCAACGTTAAAAGCCCATCCGGTCTCTTGGGTAAAGCAATCGGCACAGGAGTCTATAGTTTTCAAAAGCTCTTCCGCGAAAGACAAGCCATCCGGCGTAACAATATCCAGACCCATGAACTTTACAGCTTCGTATACGCCCACGATGCCTATTGTTGAGAAAAACATGCCCTGATTAAACCAGTTAAGCGGCCTGAAAAATCGTAAAAATCCCTGCCTTATACGCCGCTCGAGAATCTCTTCCCTGTGAACCAGTAATAGGTCTCGCGCCTTGCAGAGCACATCTTCAAGCAGGCTGTAAAACAACTTACGGTTGCCCTTGGCCCTTCGAGCAATGCGAGGAAGGTTAACGGTAACAACACGGTGGCTGCCAACATTCACTCCGCCGTTACCGAAGGTATCGGCACGCTTCAGGCGCATTTCCTCCAGGTTGTTGCAGACACGACAGCAGCTGGCTATCTTCTGCCCGTCGTTAACGTAAATGTTAAAACAGGCTTTTTTGATGTTGTTTTTCGCTACCCAGGCAAGAAAGTCTCCATCTTGTATTGCACCGTCCTTAACCATTATATTGACGGTGCACACGGGGAAGCGGTAGGGAAGACTCGAAGCAGGGTCGCCTTCGGCAAACCACTCCCCGAAAAGTTTTTGCAGGTGCATAACATAATCGAGGTCTGGCCTGGAGCCGTCGGGATAAACATAATCACGCCATACGGCTTCCAGGTTAGGACGGTCGAAAAGGGAAATATTAGTAAAAGGCGAATCGCACCCCAGCCTGAACTTGTTATTGACCACATGAACAAATTTTTGAAACTGCTGGAGCGCTTCGTAATCGCTAATGCCGTCCCGTGTCGCGTACCAGGCAAAATTAATAATAAGGTCGGCAGGAGCTACAGCTCCGGCAAATTGTTGTGACAAATCCATTGTTGTTTCGATTACCTGCGCCATAAAAGAATCTGCGCGTTTGGGCGGCAGGGAGTGAAGCTGTCCATACTTGCGCCCTTCATGCATTAACGGTGCCGTTGAAAAAGCCAGGCAATATGGCATCTGAAGCTTCACAGATGAAGCATCATGGAAATAGACGTCTCCTTCAATAATAGAGCGTAGCAGCTCGTTAGCGCGCTCTATCCCGAACCTCTTCTTAGCATAGCGCCAGAGAAGGTAATAGCCCTCAAGCTTCAAAAGCCCCTTTGTTATCTCCATCACGTAATTGTTGGGGGTTTTTTCATCGTCAATATTAGCGTTGGCATCAATAGAGATGTCCGAGATTTTATGAGTAAAGTAATCGTGGGACATGGCGCCCACGTCTATCTTTCGCTTACTGATTCCCTCAAGCTCGAGAAACTTTTTGTTTAAGCCGTAGTAGAACTCGTCAAACTCTTTTTCAAAGGTGCAGGTAACCTGCATTAAATATCCCCCTCTTGTCTATTACATACTGATTGGTAGAAGCAGGAAAACTATAGGTCTTAAGCTCTTCGATATAAGGACCGCACTTTATCACATCAAAAATGTCACGTATCGCAGAAGGAACCTCTTCATATTCGCGGCCGGTGAAAAGCCAGAGTTCATAACCCATTTCCTTGCCGGCGCGCGCCAGCGCTATAACTGCCTCGGGCTGGAGTAAAGGCTCGCCACCTAACAGAACCAAAGCGTCATGAAATACACGCCAAGACTTTAATTTTTCTGTAACTTCTTCCACGGATACCTCAAGCCCGCCGTCCAGCGGCCAAAGTTCGGGGTTGTGACAACCTTTGCAGTGAATGTCGCATCCCTGAAAAAAAAGATTGACGCTGACACTATCCGTTTCTGCTGTAGCCAGCGTCTGAATTGCACCGAGGCGCACCTTTAACGATATACCGATACTTCCTCCTTTAACTCGGCCTCAATCTTGGCCTTAATCTGACTTATCTTTTTTGAGATGGAGCTTATATTGTACCCGGTTTCCAGAGCAATCTGTCCAAGCCCCTTATTTTCTACAAAACGCTTGTACAGCAACAAGCGCTCAAAGCGTGTCAGCGAACTGAAGGGCGGCAACGAACTTTCATTGACCCAGGATATATCGATAATACTTTCTGGGGTCTGTGGAGAAGGATAGCCGTCAACATCACAGTAATAAACAAAATCCTGCAGCAGTTTGCTCAGCTGGCGATAAACCCAGAAGTGGAAACTGGACGACAGGTACGCCAAAAAGCTGCGCCCCTCGTATTTATAACGCATGGCCATTTCTAAAAGCGCTACACAGAGCTCGTTGTAAATTTCCGCGTCTTCATAGTCCCGAAGGCACCTGTCCAAAGCCTTCCCGATGCTTTTTGCGACGCGCGCCGCGAACGGCGATGAAGAATGCCCTTTCAAAAGCTCCTTACGAGCGCGCTCGTCGGCTACAAAAAGAGACAGGAAAACCACCGTAGGCCGGTCCTTGACATTTACATTGCCACGAAGCAAGTCCATATACTTGGACAACAAGGGGCGAAACCGCTGTATAATCTTCCCGGCTACGGGTTCGCCTTCCTGGTAAGACTTTATAAGTAACTCAATATCGTCTTCAACTTGCATGCTCAGCCTCCCACGCATAAATAAGCGCAATCGCGTCAGATTCGTTGTGAGTTAAAGTATCTCGAATGTTATAAAATCTTTTTACTGCGTCCTCGACTTGCTTCTTTGAGGCGTTTCCTTTGCCAGCCACTATCAGTTTTACCCGCGCCGGAGGGAAGAGGCAAAACTCCGCACCGCAAAACGCGGCGGCCAGCATGGCCGCCCCACGAAATATACATAAAAGTTTGAATGTGTTCAAGTTCTTGTGACCAAATTGGTCCTCGCAGACCACGACCTTTGCTCCTGACCTCTGTATGAGCTCAACTACCTTGGTATAGAATTGCCAAAGCCTCTCTTGAAGAGAGGCTTTGGGCGACAGCACTATCTCGCCGTATTCCAGTTCAGCACCTCGTTTGACGGCATAGCCACTCACATAGCTCGCGGGGTCCAGACTAACGATAGCTGTCAAGGTAAATGACATTACCATCACTTTGTTTTATGGAAATCTTTTTTAAGTCGTTGTCGTCAACAGATTCCCCCTGTTCCAGCATCAGACCGATGGTTAAAAGGATGTCGGGGCCATCATACTGTATCGACCAAATAAAATCGTCAAACTGCTTATTGTATTTGGTTGAGAAATTAATCAGATAATTTCGCCAAATATAATCCCTCAGGTAGGCCTCCGTTAGCTCGTCCCTAATCCACATTACTTTCTGGTCGAGCTTACAGTTTTCCCATTCATCACTGTTCTGTGAAACCAGGTTGCAAATAATGTCGCAGTCATCCACCGACTCAAAGCGAGTAGAATCTATTATTTCCCTCGCTTCTTCACGGGTGAAAAAATAGTCAGCCCATACCATTTCCGAGTCTTTTCGCGTCGAAACCTCAGGCATTTCTCAGTCCCCCGTTACTTAGACACAGTAGTAATAATGTACACCAGTGTCTTCGCCGTGATTTTTCCCGCTGAATAAAGTTCATGTGCTTTTTTGATGCGTTCACTGCCCTGTAACTTATCCAATTCTTCTAAGATTCTTAGCTCGCTTAGGTCCTTAAGCACCCTCAAAGGTGTGTCCTCGTCTTCAATAAAGTGCGCAATCAATGCAAACCCTCCTGTCGCTCGATTTGTGAGGCCATTTGGCCGGCGACTTCCAGCATCTTGAGCGCGAACAAGCAGACTTCGGCAACGCCGCACTTATTATTCTCCAAATGGGCCATTGTGGGCGCTATGAACCGCTCATTAAAGGCCTGGTCGTAATCCCTCCAGACCAAGCCGTGGTCGTCGAGCGGCACGTCTTTGGTAATGCCGAGGTAAGTATGAATAGCACCATTTAAAGCGAGAAAAAGCATTGCAGTATAATACCGCGCCTTTTCCTTCATTTCGGCTGCTTGCTTATCGTTCAAAACATCACACCCTTTTAAATTTTAATAATTTCACAGCGTTAATCAGACCGAAACCATAAGTGTCGTCCCGTCCCTCTGGGCCCAGGTCAACAGCCGCGTGCGCCAAACACTGCTTTACTTCACCGGGGCGCAGCTCCAGCCCCCTTTTATAAGCAAGAGCCAGATAAAGTGCAAGCACGCCTGAAACTACAGGCGCCGCCATCGACGTGCCGCTGAGCACAGCATACCGCGCAGGCGGGAACGTACTCAGGATATCAACACCCGGGGCGGAAACGAAAGCCTCGGGCCCCCGATTTGTAAACACTGCCGGGTCCATGCCGGGGTCGACCGCCGTAACGGCAATCACCTCTTCATAAGCAGCGGGATAACCCACCCTGCCGCTTTCGTTGCCGGCGGCAGCTACAACCACAGCGCCTGCGTCCACGACCGTTTTAATTAAGGAGTGAAACTCGTCCGGCAACTGACTGGAAGTACCCAGGCTCATAGATATAATGTCGGCTTCCTGCTCCAGCGCCCACAAGAGTCCAGCGGCAATCCACTCCAGCTCGCCGCGACCGTCGTCGCCTAAAACTTTCGCGATAACAAGCTTGCATTTCGGCGCTACGCCGACCACGCCACGGCCATTATCGGTGCCCGCAATTATACCGGCCACATGAGTTCCGTGCCCATGTCTGTCCACAAAATCGCCGCGGTCAGAAGTGGTGAAATTGGCAGCACAGAGGATATTTTCTTTGAGGTCCGGATGGTTTACGTCTACGCCCGTGTCGAGCACAGCAACCTTGACTCCATCGCCCTTGACAAACTTCCAGGCGAGGGGAGCCATAACCATCTGGACTCCCCAATCGATAACCTCTCCCGGGACAAAATCCTGCACCTTCAAGATTTTATGGTCCGCTAAAGTAAACAAGCAATCTACCTCCTACACACCCCCACTCCCCTCTAAAGCTTGAGCGCTGAAGGGCCAGCGCCTGCATTCCTCTATATAGTTGCACACTGCACAGCCGCTCTCGGAAGTGCGCGGGTAAAAAACTCCGCGTCCAATCTCTTCTTTTACGGCACGTAACGTCTCGGACAGCCTGAGATAATTAACGTGGCCAAACTTAACGTGAATCTCTTTCCCGCTCGGGATGCAAATAACGGATACGTGCTTTTCCTTTGTGCCGTAGAGGGACCGAAAGCCGTAAGACTTTGCTGCCAGCGTAACATCACGCCGAAACAAAAAGGAGTACGGAGGGGCAACACGCACCTCCACCAGTTCAACGCCCTCACCCGGGATACTTCGAATCAAGTCTATCTCGCCGCAGAGCTCAATACCATCAAAGTCAGCTTTATAAGGCTGACCGGCCATAACAACCTTTGATGTCTTAGACATTTCTCTGTTATACAGCTCGTACAGCAACTCCAGGTGAGAAACCTCACGACCGCTGTACCGTCGCCAGCCCGGGTCCCCCGACTGGATGCCCTCTCTCCAGTGGCGGCAAAATACATTAGCAACAGAGCGCCACTTTGGACACCTTGCGTCCATCAAGCCATACCACAAATGACGCATAGATAGCTTGTAAACGCCCTCCACGGAAAAAGAAGACCGGGTGGGAATAGATTTTCTAAAATGATAAGCAAGCGGACAGGAAAGATATAGAAATAAATCGCTCTCTACCAATCGCGCTCCCCCTAGTATAGGCAATCAGTAGCTTTCCCACATCGTGTGAATTATTACTTTATCGGGATGGACGCCAAATTCGGAAGCCACCCAATGTTTCTCCTGTAAAATCTGTTGTTCGCGGGGCGTAAGCTTCCTTTTGCGGACCAGGTCCGTAACGTACACCAGATGCCGAAAGGGATACATAAAGGAATATTTCGCCTCGACCTCACCGGTGAAACGAAACGGCAAATAACTGCGATACATCTTTTTTAGCTCCTTGATAGACCTGGGCTCCTCCTTCGCGTGCACCTGGATACCACGATAGTCAATCGCCTCGGCCAGCTCGCTATAGTCGCACGCTAGTTGGCGAAAAAGACTCGACAACAACAAACAACCCTCCCCAAGCGACAAACCTTTCATCCCACGACCCTTATGCCGTAACCAAGCAGTCTTCTTATCTCAGCGAGCTGTACCAAGACAAGCTCGAGCTGCTCCCCTACACGACGCAAAACCTCGGGGTCCTGAACATAGAGCTTTACGTCTTCCCTTGAGAATATAACGTCATAATCTTTTAGCACCTCAGAAATGTGGCTCATCTCATCGTCCCTCAACCCTGGCTGACCGTAAACCACAACCTGAACCAGCGGTCGCATAAATCACCTCACCTCGGGGCGCAGGGTCATGCGCGATATAAGTTCCGGAGTGTGCCGCTGTGTGTTGCAGGTGGGCACTGAACAGCTCAAACACTTTGCGAAACTCAAATCAAAAGCCCGACACCGGTAGCAAAGACGGCACTCCTCGAAATTAGCGCACTGCCGCAACGCTTTGTGTCGCGGCAGCTCCCAATACTGGTATCCAATCTGGATTCGTTTGTCGAACCACACCCGTCTGGTCATCTTTTCTTTTTCTTCCCCTTGGGTTCTTTTTGCTGGCCCTCCGGCCAGAGCATCAACATCTGGCGCAGAGAAAGCTCGACGATTTCATCCTTATCTTCCACTTTTTCAGCACCCTGCACGATATCATGGAGCCACTTACGGAACTCTACTACTTCTTCTAACTGCCCCAGTAAAGGCCTTAACTTATTAAGTAGCGAAGATACCTCAGTCATATCTGCTTTTTTCAGCTCATCTTGTAAAGAGCCAATCTCGCTCTTGAGGCTGTCGTACTTTCTGTCCGTCTCCCTGAGAATGACAGCGGCGCGCGCGGCCACCTCAGAAATCGATTTAAAGTAAAACTTTATCATGCGCTCCTCCCCGTACCACTTAAATATGCGGACAGCGCCCGGACCAGCTGGTCGTTGCCCGCATTAATCATTTCAACCACCGCCTCGATATGTGTGAGCTCCTGTTGTGCAACGGCAACAGCATCGGCAACACAATCAAGCTCACGCCCTATCGCAGCAATGACGTTGCCGAAGTTTCCCCGTGACAAGAAGCAATTTTCGAGGCCCATCAGGCCATGAAAACAATTTTCTAGCTCGGTATAGGAATGTTCAAGGTTGTCCATCCGGTTCTTGAGCTCCCGCTGTCTGAGACTCAGAAAATTCAGCAACTGCTGCATTTAAGCGTCCCCCTTACTTTATTCCATGATTTTGGACAAGTACCGTTTATTATCTTCCGACGTCACCTCGACCACCGAAGAAAATTCCGGGATAAACCTGTAAAACAGCCGTCCCTTGAACGAAGAAAGTTTGTTTTTGGCAAAATGAAACTCTAAAACAGGACGGATACGGCCGTTCTTGTCGGTCCAAAACATCGGCGAGTTTTCGCCCTTACAGTCGACGTCGTTATGAATCAGGCCGATAAGCTTCGCCTTGTAACATATTTTTATCGTCTCGCGAACGTCCTCGAATATCAGCCTCCTGTTCGAGTTAACCTTACGAACCTCTGCGGTACAAATTACCGGAATGCTGTACACCTGCGCCATCCGCTCCAGTTCAGACGCCACAACCTCGTACCTCTGCGACCGGTCTAAATCACCCCTCTTCTCCACTATTAAGTCGTGAAAAGAATCAACAAACAAAACCAACTGCCGGCCTTCCCTGGCAAGCTCCAGCGCCAGCAAGTGCTCACGCACAACCTCCTCCAGGGCCTCAATTGACTGAACGGACGTCTGGTCCAATACCTTAAAGGCCCTTACTGCGTGCGCCAGTCTTTGAAACCCCGCCTCGCGCATCCTTACATAAGCAGGATGTCTGTCGGGAAATTTCACGGCGGCAATCGGTATGCGTCTGTCCAAAGCTACAACCCGCGCAACTGTATCCCGCAACGAATCATCAATCGAGATGTAAAGAGCATAGACTTTATTGTCGGTACCGGTCGCCATATTCCACGCCATCTGGCAGGCAAAAGCAGTCTTGCCCTGGTTGGGCCTCCCAGCGATAATAATGAGTCCCGGTTGCAATCCATCCGTATGACTATCGAACATCGGGAAACCTGTTTTTATGCCACCGCTACCACCCTCACGCGTTTGTGTTTCTATCCGCTGGACAATCTCCAACATCTGTAACTCGTGCTGGCGAAGAGTCGCTTGAACCTTTTCGGGTAATAAACTCACAAAGTGCCCCCTCACACTCCGACAATTCACGCATAGACCTACATGTGTAAATATACAAGCCCGCGCGCTCGACGATAGACTCTACTTCTCTAAGGGGCATTGGCGGGCAAGTCCGTCCGGCCCAGTCGACAATAACTTCACGCAGGTGTTTCTGTGAAGCGCCCAACTGAAAGAGGAAACTCGCCAAAGCTATGCATGCGCTGTTCCGGTGACCCCTTGTAGGAGGGTGTTGCAAGAGCCACCTGACGCAAAGAGGCGCGTCCGACATAACGTCGCTTATAGGTCGCACAACACGGAGCCTTACGGGTCCGAAGGAGTCCCTAATCTCTCGGAGCTTCTTTAACTGTGCTTGTGCAGGATAGCTAGGCAAATGCTCGCGTTCCTCCAGGATTCGTGGTACTGTTGCCATTGCGTATATATCCTGCGATGAGAAATTTTGAAGCTCGTCCACAGAAAGCTGAATCTTATATAGTCCAGTAGAAGAGTGCCTGCTGCCGGGTATGCGGAATAACCTTCTGGAGTCATATACCCTCAGGTCCAAAGTCCGGTGTTTAAGGACCTTGGATATTTCTGCAGCCAAGCTCTTATATGTTAGGTGCAGGTCTTGGGTAGGCGTAATACCCAATACGACTGCGGGAATAACAAGATGGATGCCTTTTTTGCCGCTGAAATAAATAATTTGGTCATCGTAGTCAATCCTGAAGATTGCTTTCATGTAGGCACACGCAGTGAGAACATCTTCCCTAACGTGCTCAAAGTTAACCCCGTCAAAATCTGCATAAAAATCACCGAATTTTACGGCACGGGAAAGAGTCTCGCTATCGTAGCGCTCTTCGAGCTTGGGTACCCCGTAAGACAATGCCGAGCAGAATACATCTGTTTGATAGTTAGAAAGAAAATCCCGCACCTGGTTTTCCTCGACAAAAATATTACGCCTGAATACACCGTTAGAATACCTGACCCCTAATTCCCTCACGAACACGATTTCCCGTCCCAGAACATGTTACAATTAGTCTATGTTTTCAAGATACTCGCAAAAGGCCAGGATATTTTCAGGCGTAATATCTTCCCAGCTCTGTAACAAGCCGTTGCTAAATTTCCTGATGTACGGGTCGAAATCACTGTTGTCGGTAAAGCCAAAACGCTTTTTAAGGGCGCGCAACCTTTCAAGTCCCTCTACCGGCCACCAGTCAGAACTGTCCGAGGTCTGCGCCGTGCACTCAGCAGAAACCGGTGTGGCCTCTATAGAAACAGAAGACAAAACGCCGGGGCGGGCTGTAATTTCCCTGGACCCAAAGTCCAGAAGGGTCTTGCAAAAATCAAGACAGGTGTTAAAAAGAGCGGTTACCACAGCGCCAATACTACCGTTTTCGTCGACGCGACTTAATGCTTCAGCACAGCACCGCCCCGGGATACTTACTTCCCCTTTAATAAGGTTCCCCTCGAGGACTTCTACCGTAAACCGGCATTCCTGCATCAAACTCACCCCTCACAGTACATTATATCACAATTATTATAATCAACAAATAAACGGGGCAAGTTTTTAATAATATTATCGCAAAACCCGTGGAAAAATTAACTGTTGATGATAATACCGGGCAAAGGGGTAGTTTCGTCACAGGCCTTCTTGACCTGTTCGACTTGCTTGCGAACCTTGTTTATCGCAAATACAGCCGTTTCAATAGCCATGTCTATCAGCTCAACGGGTATATCTTTGTAACCAAGTTCCAGCAATATTTCCTGAATCATTGCAAAAGCAATAGCTTTTTTTTCTTCACCTGTTTTGGCACGGTACTGCTGTTCAACGGCCTGAACTGCTTTCTCCGCGATATTTAAAATAGTCAGGAAGCGACTACGCTTAAAACGAGCGTTGAGATAAACATAGGTGACAGCTAACACAGCAACCGCGACACAAATATAGAGATAAGTATAGTCGGACATCAAGTAGCTTTCGCCGCAGGATTCCTCCGACTTCAGTCAGGGGAGGAATGCGGCTTTCCCTCCTTTCAGATAATTTTCTCCCACAAAATATTTCCCGACCGCCTCAGCAATCTCACTTTCGACGGCACAAACTGTCCAATGCGCTTTCTCCGGGCATCCATTATGCCCACCAGAGGAGTCTTCTCCGTCGGCAGCCCGCACACCCAGCCGCGGTAGGTTTTACCCCCTCTCTTCGCCTCCACATAGTCGCCTTTCCGGAAGAAGCCGCCGTTTGCAGTCCCGCCGAAAAGGGGCCTTACACCGCCCTCCTGGAAATTCTGCCGGTGCAGGCTCCTCCTGACAAATTCAGGCCGCCGCAAGATGTAAAACGGTACCCTTTCGTCCGGTTCGCACCCTGCTAAACCCAAAAGCATGGCTACCGCATCGTTGACGTGCGATTCAGGAGTTAATGCGTCTTTCCGGGAAGTCTTCTTTAAATCGGCTTCCTCCCGCCAGAGTTTGGTCTGCCAACCCTCTACCAGAACAAGAGTACCCAGTTTCCGGAGTTCCCGGTAATAATACCTCTTCCCAATTTCCACGGTAGAAAAGTACTTTCCCCACCGCTTGTTATAGTGGTCGAATTTCACGTCCTCAACAATGAAACACTTTATCGGAAACAGTTTGCACGGTTCCCGGACTATCGCCAGCCGGAACAACACTTTCGCCAGCTGGCTGGGTGCTATCCAGTCGGGACCGGGACTCCTGGGGCGCCACGGCCTCCTCCTGGTTTTTCGGTAGCGCCTCGCACGGCGGAGATTCCTACGAGCATCCATCTTCCCGTGAACTTCTTCCGGCATTACCGCCATCAGGCGAAGCTGGACGTACTTGCAGGCCAGGGCAAAACCATCATACTTTGAGCCAGGGTCGTTGGCTAAAATGAAATGCTGGTTTGCGTTGTACTCAGACGTTATCTCGATGGTTAGCTGAATGTAAAACAGCCCCAGCTTGCTCCACCTGGGTTCAGCCTTGCCGGAATTAAGCAGCTTTTTCGCCTTCGAAGGTTTACAGGGCATCAGCGGCCTGTCATCTCTTGAAATAACAGGTATCCGGTCGTTGAAATACAATGCGCACGCTTTCTTGACTTCTTTTCCCACGAAACATTCCCCCTTTCGGAGGGCCGATTGCGGCCCCGAAGGTTACGGTCGCTTCGACGCTGCCCGGAGGACTTGGGCACGATTCCAACCGTGCTTATGGTTCTGACCTTCAGCGGTTCGGCCGTAGCTGTCCGAGACTAGCGAAACATCCCGGGCTACTTCTCAGCCCTCCGGCGCGCCTGCCCCGGGTGGGAGCCATCATAGTCAGCCGTTGCCCCCGGTCCCGCCAGACCAGGCCCCCAACCCAAGCCTCTGACTTCAGTCAGGGGTGGTTGACAACACTCCCCTAACTTTTACTTCTGAATTTTTCTTGAAACACCCACAGGCGGGGATGCAAATACACTTCGCTGACCCCAGCAGACAGCCTGGTATAGCTTTTAGCAAGAGCAGAAAGGAGACAAACACTGAAGACCAGCTCGAGTAGAAATTTCACCGCAGCAACGCCATAAGGCAGTCTCATCAGAAGCACAAGGCTGCCGACATAAACGAGGTGCACTAATACCACCGCTAAATAAGTGTTAAAACGAAGGGTGCGCGTAAAGAAAACTGCAAAAACGCCGACCAAAGCCGAGGCATAATAAACACCGGGCGCAAAAACGGACTGCAGGAGCATCCAACACAGACCGGGGAACAGGGCTGTGCCGGCAGAGCCAAACATGGCAATAAAAATCACCACCGTGATGCCAACGTCCAGGTAGTGCCCTCCTCCCAGGGGTATGTAGGAGAGGCGCGTAACGCTGAGCAAAACAAGCATCAATAAACCAAGCAAATAGTTACATAACCTTTGTGTCATGGTTATTTTTCACCCTCGCCTTCCACTGGTTCCGTCAGCGTGGGCAGATTGCTCCGAAAAATATCGCGGTAGGCCTGCGCAAGAGCCTTAGCCAAATTCGGGTAACCCAAAAGGCTTAGGTTTTTAAAAGCAGAGACCAACTCTAACCCAGCAAGCGCTATCAAGCACAACCAGCGAGCCGTATGCGGCAGCTCAGCAATCTGGTCAAACGCGTTGAAAAGAGCAATGGCCAGCAAGTAAAAGCCAATTTTTCCCGTTAACTTCTTTAGGAAAACAGAATACTTGAATTGGGCACACCTCATAGAAACTACCAGTCCCAGCGCCGTGTCGGCTATAATAAGGAAAATGAGATAATAGAACTGGTAAGTTATATCCCCTAGAGCGTAAAACAAAAGGGCCTTTAGGCCGAGGACGACGGTATCGGTAACGGATTCAAATCTAAGCAATTTATTTCGTCACCCTCCTATAAAGCAACCTTGGAACCTTATCCTCACATGATTGCCGGCACTTAAAACACAAGTAGTCGAACCAAAGACACCAGTAAGCCAGCCCGTAATTCTCATCGGGTGGCTGATGCATCTTAAAAAATTCACCCCCTACACCTGCTTTATTTCAAGAGCCACTTTGCTTAAAGCCGGAGTGGTCCCGTTCTGGTCTTTCTTGAGTACTGTGCGTACCCACACTTTATTCGCCGGGATGCTACGCCAGTCTGCAAGATAAGTTAGAGTACCGTCACTTTCCTCTTTATATAATTCAAAAGTAAAAAACGAAGTCGGCCGCTCATATCCATCGACAGACAGCTGTGAAAGACAGCCAGCATTCGCAAAATAATGCTTTACTCTAACAACCGTGGTAAGCGGCATTATCTCAAAACATGAGAGTACAACGCCAGCGTCTTCATACTCCTGGTAAAAAATATTGAAGTAACGCCCCCCGAAAACGAACACATCCCTATTGTTTTCGGTCTGGGCAAAAGACTGACGGAGTGAAATATTAAAATTGGTTGCCTCAATAACAGGAAAACACCAGCAAACCGGAGTAATCTTTTCCAGTGGCACAAAACCAGGCACCTGCTGCCAGCCGCTTCTTAAGGCACAGCCAAGGTCGGTGACCCACAGAGTATAAAGCGGGTGCGGGTAAAAAGTAATGAGGTTGACGCGATAGTCGCTTAAGAAGCTTGACGAGAGTGAGACTTGAACGGAAATCTCCTCGGCGGCAGGCGCCGTTCCCGCGGGATAAGAAAGGCAATAGCGCCAAAAGCGTTTTTCGGGGTCAACAAGGTAGAGAGGGTCATCGCCCTCAACAAAGGGTGCCTGCCCCCCGCCCACTAAAACCTTCGTATCGGGCGCAACAAAGGCGCGCCTATTGAAAATGTCATAATTGTATGCCCTCGGGACAGGCGTGCCTTTGAGCGGAAGGGTAACAACGTTGTGCGTCTTATCTATATAAGCTCGGGGAGTGCTGTCAGCCGCGTCCTGTGCGGAGTTTGGGTACTGTACGGTCATCTCCCGCGCCTGTACCGCAAGCTGATTGCCTAACTGAAGGGAATCGATATGCCCCCTGAGAGCGGTAATCTCGGTCTGCAGGTAGCGTACAGCCCTTTCAAGCTCGGCCTTCCCGTCATAAACCTGCTGGTATAATCCATGCAGGTCGTAAAAGACATCGTCCACAAATCTATTAAAGGTGTTCGATGAAAGCGGGCCGCGGTACCGCGGGCGGTCGCGGCTGGAAGTGATGGGCTGAAGCACTACTATAACCTCCCGGCAATCTCAGATAAGGCTTCAAAAAGCTTACTGTATAAGTCTTCAAGCGCAGCATTATTGACGCTAGCACGGTTACTAAGGAGAGAAAGGTCGGCCGCTGCCTCGTCGCAGATAGCGTTAAAGCCGTGCGAGTCGGTAGTCGCCCTGTAGTAAGCCATGCGCTTCCTCATGCATGGCACAGCGTCAATCCTGGCGGCTGCCACGTGTGGCCAGACCACCGTCTGTCTGGCGTCGTGGAGAATGGCACAAGGATTGGAGTAAAGACAACGAACTTTCGTGTCAAAAAATACCTCGCCCTGAGTAAATACCGCCTCTTTAAGCTTCTGCTCGGTATCGAACAGCGACGTTTTAGTTAACTCGGAAGCATCGCGCACCAAATTCTTAACATCAAAAAAGGCAGAGCCTGCGTTAAAAGGAACCTCGACTGTCTGCACAGTATCGAAGAAAATTTCATCGTTCAGCTCCGGCACATAAACAACTTGTTTCGTGTCGAATAAAGCAGTGAGGCCTGTCTCAAGCGGGTTATTGACAATCTGTGCCGTGTCAAACAAGGATGTCAGTCTTTGAAAAACCGGAACATAAACGGCTTGCTCGGTATCGTAGAATCGTGTCAAACCGCGTGTAATGGGGTCCACCAGCTCTGCTACCACGACATTCGAAGGCGCGCCGTCGCCAAGCTCGTTGACCCCAACCACCCGGTAGTAATATGTCTGATAAGGCAAATCGGCATCTATATAAGAGAGTGCGCTGACCGTAGCTATAGTGCTAAAAGATATGCCGTCCGTGGAGCGCTGGACCTTATACGAGAGCGCAGTACTGACTTCCGTCCAGTTCAGGGTTACCGTCCTGTCCTGGTTATTGACCGTGGCGGAAAGTACGGGCGCTTCAGGAGGGGTAGCATCGACAAAAAGCCTGTAAATTTCGGTTACTGCGCCCGGGCTACTCTTAATCCACCCACCAAAGAGGTAAATATTATTATCCCCTCCAAGAGCCACGCCCATTGAAGTTATATTCTGAGGCATGTAACCCACAACGGACACAGATTTCGTATTGGGGTCAAACTCAATTATTTCGTTTGTCGCGTCAGTGCCGGTATAGCCGCCGAATACATAAATCTTCCCGTTGGGATGAGCGACAGGCCTGGCACCCCGCCTCGCGCTAGGCAAATCAGCTACAACCACGGAGGTGTTATTTGAAGGATTAAACTCTATAATTTGCTTGTGAAGAAGGGTACCAGCTCCACCACCGAACAGATATATCCTGCCGTTGGCGGCATATGCTGCGCCAGAATGAGAAAAATAGGAAATAGGCAAAGTTGCAATCGGAGAAGAAGTATAATACCCGGAAGCGGGCTCGTAATAATAAACCTTGCTGTCGCAAAATAAATATATCCTGCCCGAAGGGACTACAGCAGCACAGGTCCAGGTACCTGTATAACCGGCGCCAACATCCACCCAAGGAGTGGAACTATACGGAAGCGTCATTACAACAGAATAATCGACGGGGTTGATTTTGCGCCCTTCCGAAACTACAGGATTTGCAAATCCGGGGACTGTACATAAGGGTCCACCGGCGCTGAAAGCGTGAACCCAGCCATCTGCCGCGCTATAACCACCAAAAGGGCCATCTAGACCCTGGTCCGGTATGCTGCCAACGCCCTGAAGGGCGACAGTCCAGGGATTAAACTCGTATATATACTGAGATTTTTGCCAAGCGCCACCAACGAGCCACTGTCCCCACACAAGCATAATTCTGCCGTTACTTAATCTAGTAGCCAATACCGTATGTGACGGATACGGCAGGTCGGCAATTTTCCTAACTATAATGGCCATCTAAGCACTCCCAAACCGAGCCTAGGCGTTCAAATCAAGTTCATCATAAGTAAGTCTAAGCTTTACGTCGGTATAAGTCCCTGCCGAAGTGGTACTCGGCGGCTGGACCTTAACTTCAATCGCGTTCGAGTTGGTAAGTACCGTGCCGACTGCAAGCGAGGCAAGCCAAGTGGTATCACCCACGAACCTGAAGGTAAACCAACTCGTGGAAGCGCCAGCCGCGGGGTCTGTGTCGCTGGCATCCAAGACCACGTTGTAATATTCGTAATTGGTCGGGTCATCGTTCACGACGCGCACCTTGACTACGGCAACATCGCGGCCGTCGCCCAGATTCATCCAATGGGTAGTCTGGAGCGGCAACGTCATATCCCCGGTAGAAACGTACTGGCCAGTGGGGTTGCCGTTGGCATCGAGGAATTCTAGTTTTAAGGCCACAAAGAAACCTCCTTAATTGAGCTCGAGGTAGTAATACTTGAGGCGCGGCGTTACATGCCCGGCTGCGGGCTTGCGCTCCAAAACCGCTTTGAAGCGCAAGGCGTTGAACGCGACCCTTGGTACCCCGTAAATAAGGGTAAAATCCTGCGGCCGGAGACCCCTGTCAGCCGGGTCGAAATTTATAACCGGGTGCCAAAGATTATCCTTTTTTATAAGAGAATACCTGCCGACCATGCCCGGCGGCGTCCGGTAGTTGAGCGACGGATACGCGACATACTCGAACGGCTCACGCCGCGCCCGGACCACTTCCTTTCCCAGAATCCAGTCCCAGGTTAATCCCAGGCCGGTCCTCTTGTTGCTATCGTAGTTATAAACCAAAAAAACAAACTCATTCCATCCCGGCACCAGGTGCAGCAGGGCACGGCTGCCTGCAACAGATAGTAGATTATTATTTAAATAACCGGAGAAGCGGTACCCGTCCGAAACGCTAAAGTACACCCACTTATCGTTTACAGACGGCGAATAAATATAAAAAACGTAACAAAAGAAATTGTCCGTTAATTGGTCTACGTTTAGATAGGTATCGGTCGCAAACAAGCTACCCTTGTCACGATAACTGTACACCTTGGCGCAGGGAGTAATGTTTTCCCAATCAGTAAGCGACGGAACATAGTCAACCTCTGCATTAAGGTACGCACGCCCCCTCAAGTACTTGTCCACGCCACAGTACAGCTCGGGTGACCAAACAGTGTCTACCTCAAAACCGGGCCCGAGAATGTAGGTCGTAATCCCGCCAACCGTATCATTCACGTCTACAGTACTGAAAGAAACCTCCCGCCGGTCCATAATCCCCAAATCAATTTCGCCGGGCTGGACGGGCAACCAAATATCACTGTTTTCTCCAAGACTTAAGTAAAAATCAACGCTCGTCAATGGAGGAGTTTCAGTTTCAGCCAACAGACGCAGCTTGTTAACGACGGCAGCGTCGAAGACAAAAGGCCTGGAGACCAGTATTCCCCGTTCAACTATACCGGTACGGCAAACAGTAAGATTCTTTATACCAAAATAATAATCATACTGTTCGCTCTTTCCGTCTTGGGATTTGCTCATTAGAAGTCGCACGAGCCTGACGCGCGCAGAGGAAAAAAACCACGGCGAATTAACACCCGTATGCTCATCCCAGTCTTTGCCATCCGTGGAGGTTAGCAGCTTCACGTCCGGCGGGCGCCCGTGAAACTCCACCTCAACCTTGTTAAGTTCCACCGGTGTGCCTATGTCCACCGTAACAGAGACCGTAACATCACCAGGCGTTGGGGATTTGGCACGTACCAGCCAATAAGTGTTATCAGCACCGTCAAACATGCACGCAAGCGGAGAAAGCGTCTCGTAGGTGATATACGGTGAAACAATCTCAAAGGACACGTTAGCCTCGTCAAGATTAACAAAAACAGTATCGGAAACAACCTCATCGAGCCTTACTTCGCCTGCGCTGAGGTCCACTAGCGCAGTGGTTTCGGTAAGGTCTACGCGGTCGCAAGTAGAAAAATCATCGCCCACAAAAGGCCGGTTTAAGGTCAGGAGCCCGAGACGCGACGCCATGTAACGCTCATGGTCGGACAGTACGATGTAAGCAGACCGCAAGCGCTCGAGTACGTCCCAGGCTTGCTCGTACAAACAGGCGATATCCTCCCCAACTGCTTCGAAGAACTGGTTATAATCTGCCGAAGAAGAAACGGCACGCTTTTTTACCGCCGGAGGGGCGGCAACGGGATACCCCGGGCGATGGCTTTTTATCCACTTTGCCAGGCTACCCCGCACATAATCAAAGGCGGGATAACGCCCGGCAGACATCACCCCCCTAACTACACGCTCCAATACCCGCCTGAGCTGCACATCAGCCAACGCCAAGCCACGACACCCCTTCCGGGAGTGAGATTACGTCATAACTCCTTACAATAGGGGTAAGAAAACTATTATCTTCCGCTCCGCGTATAAGCACCCTAACAAAAAACGAACTCGCGGGACGCTTAAGAAACATCGTTTCGCCCCGAACAGCCGAAACCTCTTCGAGGGAGGGGTCAACCACAATGTTAAGGATGTCACCGCTACCCCTACCAAGCGGCGTGATAGGTGCCCACACTACACGGTCCGTACTGACAGCGTATTCTACGGATGTCCCGCTGGGTATATAGTCGTCTACCCGCAGCGCGAGCCGCGCGGGAGGGACACTAAAGAGGTACGGCGGAGAAATGAGCTCGGAAACGGGATGATACCTTGCCTCGCTAATCTCGACATCGCGTATACCGATAACATACCGCTGCGCCGGCACAACCGTTACAGTCTGCTGAACTGCGACGCTGTCGGTGAAAAAACGAGCCAGTATTTCCTGCATCCCCAAAGGAGAGATATTCTTGCGATAAGGATAATCAGCACGCGTTCCCTTGACCTCAAGACCCAGCAAGTCAACAGGAATCGAAGGCTCACCCACAAGTTGCCCGGAAACTGTCGGTACTCCGATTACCTCAGCCGCAGGGTCGCTTGCATACTTGTAGGCGATGCAACCCACGTCGGTCGTATAGCTGTGGGGCTGACTGAAAAACAACTGCACCACCCTACACTCTCGCGGCATAAAAGCGCAGACGAATTCGCCCGCACTGGTATAAGAGAAGTAGCCTCCTATCGACACGGGCGGAGTTATGCCGTCGCCTGACACCCGCACACCCTCAAACAGCGGTGTGCGCGCTCTGGGTGGAACATAGAAACGACAAGTAAACTGGTTAACTATCACAGGCTCATCAAAAACTATTTCCAGCGCAAGCGTTAATTTTCCGCCGTAGGGGCGCCGGTCCCATTTTACCCTCCCCGCACCTGGTACGGAAAAGTGGAGGCCGTAAGAGGGGCGGTGTTCCGGTAAGATACTGACAAGTTCATACTCGAACCAGGTATCTGGCCTGCCGTCAATAACAGCGGCATAATCGGCGTGGATGTCTGCGTGCCCAATAAACTTGCCGCCAACGTACTCGTGGGTATTGCCCGGAAAACCGTTAGAGTAAGTCCCCAAAAAGTAAGTGCCCTCAATTATCTCCCCGGGGAGAATACGTACGGCACCCCCGGGGGATACGTTTTCACGGCTGACCTCACCGAGAGTAACCCCGTAGGGAGCGATACACGCCATCGGAAAGTTAACAGCACTGAAACCGGTGCCCTGCTTGAAGTTCTCCCTGATTGTATAAGCGCCAGGCAGAACTCGTTCTCGTAGAAGAGAATCCTGCGTACGGCGCCCGACTGACTCTATCTTTTCTTCCAGTCTCTTTAGTTCTGCAACGTGATAATTAAAGTCATTTTCCGCTTGTAACGCTATAGCCTCGCCGGCGGAACGCAAAAAGGCAAGGTCTTCTACCGCCTCCTTCAACATGGCGTTATAGTCAACCGAAAAAGGCGGAGTGTGAGGATAGGCCGGACGAAAAACGAACGAAGGACTGGCTAAACGCCTGAAAAACTCGCGCCTGGCGTACAGGGTATCGCCAGCGGTATCGGCCCCGGTAGGGCGTACACGGGAAGAAACAAGGCGCCGCAAGAAATCTTTTAGTCTGCCCGACAAGAAACAGTACCTTTTAAGCAAGAGAAGCCTCCTTTAAGAAGCAACGTGAATGCGCAAACGGTAACGCCTGAGAACGCCCGTCAGGGAAGTGTGCCCGTACATGTTGCGGCGCATTACAGCGCGCAGCCGCACCTCCGCGCCAATATACTTGTAGTAAACTATAATCTCTGCGTTTATCGGAGACGCGAAGATTATGTCGCGGCCGGAATGAACAAACTCCCTGTCACCTGGCTTGACCGCCGTACCGTATAAATAGTCGGTTACGTTATTGAATTCCACAAACTCTCCGCCCTGCGCGACCACGACACGCAGGGGTGAAACACCGGTCGACACCAGCAGGCGGGGGACGTCGGCATCCGCAACAGGACGCCAATCAACCAGAGAGCTGTAATCGAGATAAGGCGTGCAACTGAGTTTTATCCTGCCACCGGCGTCAGTCCCGTCAAAACGTTCACCGCGGCTGGCACCGGCC
The DNA here is from genome assembly GCA_040758635.1 of Bacillota bacterium. Lineage (GTDB taxonomy): Bacteria > Bacillota > Desulfotomaculia > Desulfotomaculales > Ammonificaceae > Yes71-27. Next base: position 34,427 of record JBFLVI010000002.1, read on the forward strand.
ACAAACTCCCGCGGCGCCGCCGATTTCGCAAACTCTACAAAGTACGACTGCGGCGAGGGAATATAATCGGCGGTATATATGGCCTGACTGTTATACCCGCTTATTTTTAAATTCCTATCATCAATGAGGTCAAAGTCAGAAAAGGGCACGCCGTTACGATAGAGTTTGAGGTCACCAGCAACGGGGAAGCGCAGAGTAGGGGCAGGGCCAAAAAGCCGTTCGCCCACAACGTTTTTACCCTTGGGAACAATAGGGTAGAGCTCCCCATCGCACTCAATAAAATACTCAAGAGATGTAGCAACAACGTCGTTACCGCAGACGGAGACGCGCGGGTGCTCCTCCTCGGTTTCAAGCTCCGCTGTCCGTGCGTCTCCAGGAAGAACAAACGGCTCGGAAACCATAAAGCTGAAGTCACGGTAATGTCTCTCGCGGGCGCCTATCTCACGGAGGCCGTAAACGTACTCGTAGCACACCTGGTCAATACCAGGGCTCTCTGGCGAGAACGAGAGACCCTCCCAGCCCCTAAACTGCTCGCGGTAATTGCGCTCCTCAACGTCGCGTATGCCCGGAAACCAGAGTTCCTCTTTAAGCCTCTGCTCCATATACAGCTCGTCAAGAACCGCAGGGGGTATAAAATAGCGCTTGCGCTCGCAATGCAGCTGCCTGACCAAGAAACGCGCGCGGACACAGGAAACAGCAGGAAAGCGCACAATGGTATCGCGTTCCAGCTTTACGTTCCGCGCCACAAGGCGCCCCGGACCGGCCTGGTCCTCGTAAACGAGAAGTCCTACCAGTTCCATGGGATAGGGAGCAGCAGGGGCTATGCTGAACTCGGTAACGGTCACGGGGTATTTGAAAACTAAAGACAGCTCACAGAAAGCACCTCCGCGGGCCGAGCCGTACAGTAACGCGTCGTCTGCCGCGGTATTAAACACCAAACCTGGAGTAACATCAATGGGGCTTGGCGACAAAACCGTCTCCCGCCAGGCAGTTACCGGCTGACCGTCAACAATTTTCTCTACGGGCGCTTCGACCTGGGGCAGGGGCACGCCAACATAACGTTCAACTTTCACGCGCACCAGCGGATAACCGCTCCCGGTAAGAGCAGCATCACGGTCCATGTATGGAGCAAGCGTAAAGCCACCATTAAAGGCCCCCAGGTACTCCGCTCCATAAACCGTACCGTCCAGGTCGGCATGCGTAAAGTCACCACCGGCAACAAAACGGGGGGCAGCAAGGTCTTCGTCGACTACCACCGCGCCATCAACAACCGTAGGCGGCAACAGGGCAAGCTGCTCGGAAAGTTGAGCCAAACCCCGCTCCGCGTCCGCAACACGGCCGTTAAGCAGCCAGCAATGGTTTGACGTTACCCTGTCCAGTTCATTATAAAGGTCGAAGAGATATTGCAGGCCAAAGCAAAGCTTCTCGCCAGCGTCGTTGAAAAGCATAGAGTCGGTCCGCCCGGACTGAAGCGATACCTCGAGCGACGGCGGAGAGATAATGAGCTGCTTGACGCGGTCAAGCTCACGGCGGTATTCCTCGTCAGATTTAATAACGCCTGATTGCTTCAACCCCGAAAGAAAACGCACGACGGTACTCTCCAGGGCGCGGTCAACAATTGTTTTCGCAAAATCACGCAGGAAAAACATCTACTTCGTTACTACTCCCTGTTGTCCGTCATATGGCTGCCAGGTATTAGTGGTGGGGTTCCATTTTTCAAGGATAAAGTGGCTGAGCTCTGGAACATCCTGGTACGCCCAACTCACGAAAACTGTACTGCCCTGCGCCTGAACGTAAAGTGCCTTGGGTGTAAGCTGCTCGTCAAGAAGGTCGGCGTCAAGTGCATTCAGTTGCTGATAAATATTCAAGATATCGGAGGTAACGGCAGCGCTTGCACCATTGGATTCAAGAAGCGACAAAAGAAAATCTTCAGGAATATCGGTTAGTTTGACGCGGATGGTATACTTCAGCATTACGGGACAATTCGGAACAATGGCAAATTCAACATGCGAATCAACTATGGAAGCGGTAAGTACGGTATTATTAATTACCACCGGACCAGAACCGTCATCCTTCAAAACCGTTACCAGTCCAGAGACATAACTGCCTTTTTCCAGCACGGGAAGCTCGTAAGTATTGCTGGTGATAACCGGCGTTACCATTGTGCGCGGAATCAAAACCTCACGGTCGGTGATATAACCCGTAACACTCTCCAGTGTTTCTATTTTGGCGGTGGCGGTATTCATTTTGCGGTCAAATGCCACTAGGTTGGTCTCAGCACCCATGAGGCGAATATCTTGCTTCTTATTTTTGTACTCACAAGCGTCCATCCGCGAAGCAAGCGTACCAACAATAGCCTCCAGCTGCTGTTGAGTCATTTGGATAGAAAAGAGAGCAGACAATAAAAACTCCCTCCTAAAAATACTCGATGGCCGGGTGCACCCCATGAGCCAGATAACGCCTGACCGCCCGCTCTACTTCCTCGCGCGTAAACTGCCCGCCGTTTTCTTTTAAAATACCCCTCGGGAAGCGGGCAATTATCACCCCCTGGCCCGGATACGCAATGCCATCTGCCATGGCAATATCCCAGTAATCGGAGTGTGTATATCCATCGGCAAGACCACCACCGCGGCTCCTGGTATCAAGGATGACAACATCCTGCGGCGTAGAATTAGGCCTCACGTACACACGCGCCAATAAAAAAGCAGTCGGGTCGTAGAGTGGGCTATCTGGGTCGAAGTACTCTTTTTCTGTGGTATGAAAAAGCGTATTGTATCGGACACTGCCGGGAATAAGCTCCCGGCCGCTAAACGCGGCCACGGGGCGGAGATACAGGTAAAAACAAAGCTGCAAAAGCCTGCAAGAGGTAACTTCTTCGGGAACGCCACGCCAGGCCGAAGGAAAATCACCGGGAACAACCAGTCCGGGTCCGTCAACAAGCGCCGTAAAACTGTGCCCTGGCGAGGGATTAAGGTTCAAATGGAAAAATCTGCCGGCTACATCGCAACCCCTATATTCGTAATAGAGATTTTCGTAAACGTAATCCGCAACAACAATATCCTGGGGATAAACGCTTTCCTCAATGTAAATTAAACCCTTCGCCCTGTCGACGTCCGCCACACCAACCTCGCGCTCGTTGGGCGCGCCGGGGTTAACGACAACCCGTTCTACCACATAGAGCGGCTTGTGAGCTGCACGAAACACGCCCCCGTCTATGTATTGAAGAACAGCGCCTTTTTGACGTACATACGGCACATCTGGGTCGAACGGTTGCCGCAAATATTCAGGCAGTGTGTAAAATAAATTCACCTCGGAACCGGCATAGGGCTGCAGTTCAGGACATGCTTCGTAGTTTGCCGAAGAAGGCAGAACAATGGGGTACACAAACGACCCGTCCTTCACCCGAAGGTACCAGTTGTCCAGATAAACATCAAGGGGAGCGGGAAGCTCTACGTGAATGCGGCGAAGTTCGTCAAACTTAATCGCCATAACAGAAACGGCCGTCAGGTCCTGAAAATTCGTCCATGCAGTCACTTGCCCGCCCGGCTCCAGTTTGACAAGGTAGCTGCGGTTCTCCCCGTCACGTTGGTCAACCCAAAACCGGCCTGCATTGTACCATCGCAGGTTCACCCGACCGTCCGCGTTGTTTCCGTATATATCGCCCAGTTTAAGAGTTAGCCGCACGTGCTCCGGGTCAGCGTCGGGAGGAATCTTGCAGGCATCCTTAACGGACCCGACGTCCAGCATGTACTTCAACCCGTCGTCCTTCTGTACGGTGCCGCTAAAGGTCGCCGGCTGTCCTATGTCTTTATACGGGTTGACGTTTACCGAGGCCCGCGGCGTATTGCCGTCGAGCGACATGGAAACACCTGGCGTAGCGCATTTCACGCCCTCCCACGTGAAATCGTAAACATCGCCGGGCGCGTTTTCGGGCTCCGGGGGTAAAACAGGTGGGTCGAGCGATATATCCCACTTTTGTTCGGTCTCGTCATAAACGGCATAGCCCTTACCCCGCAAGTTTTTGCCGTTTTCCTCCGTGGACCACTCATAGGTTCCGGGTATGTAGCTGTTCACCGTGTAATACACGCCGGTCTCGTCAAGGCAAGACTTAAGCGTACGGAGCATGACCACGCAAGAATTGTTGTTCCGCTCCACGTCAGCGCCGACGTGAACCATCTGGGCGGTCTTGTTGAAATCAGTGTCCTCGTAGCGGAGAAGGACGGTATTCCAGCCTGCTCTAAGGCTTAGCGTCGTCGACCCCTGACCCCCGGGGCGGTCGTATTTTAAAACATCGTTTAAATAAACCCTAAGGCGGTCGGTGTGGTAAAACTCCAGCGTAACACCGGCGGATTCCTTTACCCAGACCGCCGTGCTTATCTCGCCCCACTTGAACGGCATACCCTTGGAGTAAGGCAGGTCTTCAAGCTGGTCGTGCTGGATACAGTAAAGGTCCTGAAAGTCCTCCGGCGCGTTGTCGTCTCCGGCATAGTTCACCATCAGCGTCAGTGCATCGTTGAAATAAAGATACTGTCGGCTCACGACGTCAGGCACAGATACGGCAGCGGCGCCGTAATAGTCGCTAACTTTATACTCGTGCGTCATGTAATCAGAAGAATCAGACTTAGAAACGTAGCGCATGCCCCTGCAAACCCAGGCGCCATCCCCGACGGGGACGGGAATTTCGGTGATAAATTTAGAGCGGTCGGAAATGTAAGCGTAAACGTAGCCGTCGGAGCCCACGTACACCTCTATGCCATCGGTTCTCGAAACTACGCTCAGGTTCGCGCTGTTGATATCCGTTTCATCGGGGTCAAACCCGAGCTGGTTGCAGGCGTCCAGGAAAAGGTCTTCCTTGAGCTGTTCTATGGTACTGGAGCTTATTTTCTTGGGATTAGAAACGTCGTTCTCCGGCCCCAATATATCGCTGTAATCAAACCTGGCGGTGTCGGTTATAGTCCCCGTCTTTTCAGAAGCAAAACGCACCGTTATATCCTTAAAGCGGCATGCCTGCGAAAAAGTAAAGAAACCGAAAGAGCCGCAACCGCTCAAACCGTAATCGTTATAGACAGGATAGCTGCTATCCCAGGCAAAGGTGTTAATGAAATACCTGTCGTTAATTTTTATACACACGTCAACGTTATTGTCCGGGCGCTTTTTAACGTGGAGGTAAACGTGGTAAGTGTTAGGGCCAGGCTCAGTGTTCTTAGTTTCAGGGAATTCCCCCTCGGGGTATAGTGGGTCTGTTTCTGAGACATCTTTTAGAACCCTGTGATAGCGCCAACCCCCAGGCCCTGCGTCATCTTGGCCGCCGCCGTACCAGCCCACACCGTCGCGCGTCCAGTCGTTAAAGTGAGCGTAATTCAAACCGCCGTTACGGCATTTGAAAATACGCTTGTGCGCCTTAGATAAACCATATTTTCTTCCGTCGGTGTAGATATCAAAACTCTCGTAAAAATTATTATAATCTAATAAATTCTGATAACGCGTTGCCGCATCAGCGGGTCCGCTAGCTCGAGAAGTATAGCCCGGAAGACCGACATAGGGGTTATGCCAAACAGGACCAGTCGCTCCTACCTGAGGAACGTACTTGCCCTGATAACCCGTCACGTAGGGCCACAGATACCAATAATCAAGCGGTGGTGGGCACCCAGTCGCGCTCTGACATGTTTTAACACCTGTTACGCCCAAACACCTTCCCTGCGATTGCCACTCGCAAGTATGCCTGAAAGCGGGACCTTCACCTTCCCATAGAAAATAACAGAAATTACTCGTGTCCTTGGCAGCGAAAATGATGCCCACGCAGTCGTCGTCGCTAAAGCTATAACCCGCCGTATATTCAGTCGTCCACGGCACTTCGAGATAGAAGTCTACTTCCCACTCAACAGCGTCGGTAAAGGGATTGCCGTACTTTGCTATCCATTCGCTATCGCCCTTAAAAATAAAACCACTGAGCGTACTACAGTTTACCTTATTCTCAATCTGTCGCAGGCCAGGGTCTAATTCCCACACTCCGACACTGCCAGAACCCTTATTAAATTCCTGCCAGAGGCTTTCACTCCTCAAAAGTTCGTCGGTAACCTCAACGGATTCCGACGTGGTGGTGGTAAGTTCGTAATTCAGCCGCCAGCCAAACGGTATCTCCACCGGCACCTCCTCTATGGTGTCCCATTCGACAGCGGCGTTAATCACGCCCGAACCGAAGGCTTCCCAGTCCCATTCCAGCTCGCCCCAGAACTCCTCAGGAAAAACAGTGTAAATAAATTCAATGGGACGGTCGATGACCACGCTGTTCTCGGGCAGCTCCCAGACCGGGGAAGAAAGTAGGTCTTTGCCCTTCGCCGGCAAAAGTTCACTTTCGACAAAAGCCTGCACGTTCGGATTATCAGCAGTGACAGAGTAGCTGGAGATGTGCACGGTCTCGGGAAATTCGGGGGGAAGGGCCTTCTGTAAAAGGTCGCGCGCGCCCAGGTTTTCGACGGTAAGTTTTTTGGTACCGTCGGTGTTATAATCTGCTTTCTCCGCCTCAAGCAAGCTGGTATAAGGCAAAATTCTGTCCGACACCCAGCCGAACGTGTAATCCTTGCCATCGGAACCGCGACCTTTCAAAAGCCAGCTGAAATTAACCCAACGGCGCGGGTCCACCGTCGCCGCCTGGGGCACGTAAACACGGTAGCCGTCCTCGGGGGTCTGCTGCACGGCAAAAATCTTGGCCCTGGACGAAGCCGACAGCACGTCCTCCATCGCCGCCCTGTGGTAAACGGACGTCCCGTTTAAGATTTCCTCGTGCCCTGGAAGTACCAGGCCGTCCGCATATTTGTTGTATCGCACCTTATAAGTCTGCTTCTGGTCGGTATTAAAAGCGGTGTAAATACAGGCGCGATAAACATTAGGCAGGGCGGTTTCCTCAAGGTATATTTCGTAATACTTGTCCGGGGCGAGTTCCACTCCCTCACCGTCAACCACGGCGATGGACGTTCCGGCGTACTTGCCGGCCAGCCCGGGCAGGTCGTAATGCAAAACCTCATACTTGTAGTAAAGCGCATGCCCAGTATCAAGGACCTTATTATAGAACAAGTCGGTAAGAACGAAGTAGGGAGAAGGCATTGCCACAGGGCCGTAGACAAAACGGCCCTCGGGCGTAATATTCAGGTAATGTAACAAACCGGCAAAGTCCGGTGCAACCAGGCTCTCCAGGCGCAGCAAACGGACTAAATTCTCAACCAGCGAAGCCGAAACGTCAACCACCTGGATGTTCTCCTCGACGCGCAGCGGGGGAACAAAGATATAGGCAAGATTAACGTCCTGAGCGGGCACCTCCCGGCCTATCCGTAAAGCGGGAGTGCCGTCCGGTTTTCGCACTTTAAAAGCGAGCATGGCTCCTCCTTACGCAGTGCCGCGCTGAAGCACAGTTGCCCAGGCGGTAATATCCTCGTATTCTAAGACAAAGCGGACCGTCCTCTTTAAGGCTCCACCCCTGTACACGTAAGTCGCCTTACCAGAGGAGTCGGTCGTAAGCGTGTTTCGTACCTCTACACCGGCGTCATCGGTATACTTCAACGTAACATCGGCACCGGAGAGCGACAGCCAGGAGCCGTCATAAAGACGCACGGTCAGTAACGCTTCCTGGCCGTATGAGACCACTTCGGGTTTAACATCAACGCAGAGATGCGCCTCGGGCAAAAAGCCGGGGTCGAAGTCTTTCACTTCAAATACGGCCGTCTCGTCACGCCACCGGGCCGTCAAAGTCCCGGACACCTCGGGCACAAACTCGCAGTATGCCTCGCCAGCCTCGTTGGTATAAACGTCGGCGAAGTGCCGCTCGACGGCAACGGTGTAAGTAAATCTTATAAGCTCGCCGGGAACGCCGTTGCCGAGGTCGTCCACAAGCCTGGCCGTAACGGCAACGGGCTGCTGCGAACCGAGCCGTATACACCTCGGAGTTACGTTAACGGAAAGTTTCAAAACGCGCTGCGGCGCGTTACTGATATACAAAAAGCCAGTGTGGTTATGATTGTGCACGGGATTAAGTTCCACGCCGTCGGCAAAGCAGTAAGGGTCAAACGCGGAACCCTCGTAGTCCACCGTTACCGAGTCATACTGGCCGTCATACCACGGCGGCGAGAGCTGAAGCACCGCAGTGTCTATGACACCTTCAAGGGGCTCTATATAGTAAGAGCCGCGCAGGCGGTAGCGGACCAACAGTTCATCCGCCTCTTTAAGGGGAGCGGGCAACACAAGTTTTTTACCCTCCACCACACAGCCGTCAAGCGGCACATCGTTTAAAATAACCGAAACATCTTCGATATCGCGATACATAAGGTAAACAATATTGGTCGTAAGCCCCGAAAAACTCTCCGTATTGTAAAGGGTAAGCTTGCCGGCGTCGTCGCGGAAAGCCACCGGGCGCAACTCGTTCCCGCGCGAGTCGACAACCACCACCGGTGCCCCCTGACGTGGAATTGGACTCAGATAAATCCGCAGGCTCTGGTCCGGCACCCCCGTCTTCACAAAACGCTGCGCGTATAGATAATGCTGTTTTTCGCCAAGGGCATAATGACCTGAATGAATGTAGGGGCTCCACTTGCCCCAAAATAGACTACCGGAAACCCTGGCTTTTACCGTGTCCCCATCGACCCATACCTCTACGCCGGGCGTAAGAGAGCGCACAACCAAGGTTTCACCCTCACCAATAACAAAAGGTGGAGAAGTATACAGTTCGCCCGGAAATATGGTAGCAAAAGTAACTACTTCTTCGCTGGGGACGGGTATGCTGGCCTTAATCGGTTCGGTATACCAGCCTTCAAAAATGATTTTGTCCTGAGGATTCGTTGTCTCGTTACGTAGAGTTGAAGCAAAATACCCGTGCACAAAAGAGTTAGAAATATCCCCGACCACGTAACGGCTCACGGTGACATTGGGGGGTATCTCAATCTCCGGCATGGGAACAGTAGCGGGTGCAAAGCCGCCTCCCTCGCCGACCATGGGTTCAAGGCCGTTTACAGAAGCGTACCCGTGATAGATATCCGAGGTCCAGGGCGAAGTAGCATATTCGGCAGGCGCAGTAGCGACTACCTTGTTTTGAGAAACGGGGGTAACGATAAACTCTCGCCCGTCCCTGGTAGTAAGAGTCGGATTGCTGTAGAAATAAAACCAGACTTTATTTTTCGAAAGGTCGGTCAGCGCATAATGCACGTCGGCATATTCAGGCATCGGGTTCCCCGACTCGTCTTTAAAGACGGGGAAGGGAAACTCAACAACCTGGCCGCCGTCCAGCTGGCCGTTAAAAACGCCGCCGTAATAAACCAGGTCAGCGGCAACCACAATGAAATCGGTAAGGTCGCCGGGGCCGGCCACGCCGGAATCCAGCCAGTATACAGCCGCGTCGCCGCTGAGCTTGTTTAAAACATACGCCGCTTCGGTCCCGGGATAGAGCCGGCCCGCGGCGTTGACAGGCAGGTAGTCGGCGGCGCGAGCCGCCACTTTCTGGCCTTCATAAGCATAGGCAACAAAATTAAGCGTCCACTCGCCGTGGTAGTGAGTAGCCTCGGCAGTGGCCCAGGCATATATGGGCGTGGTCCCGTCAGGAGCTGTTGTAACGTATGCACCAGGGTATGTAGTAGATACGACGTAGTCAGCTACAGGACGCACGGCCTTCCAGGAAGTATCAGTGCAGCAAAGAAAAACACCGTCCGTATTGCGCTGAACCGTAAGAATAAACCAGGCAAGTGTGAGGTCGGAGATATTTTTGACCTTTGCAGCCAACTGGTGCTCCCCAGCCGCCAGGCTAAGCGGCACGCTGTAAACATTTTCCCAGCCACTTCCCGTCAGTTTAAGCTCGCCATCGACGTAAAGCTCAAAAGTATCGTCAGCCGTAGCGTATATAGTTACATCCGTCGCCTCGGTTAAAGAGAATTTCTTTCTGAAGTAAACCTCCTCACCCGCAACAGCGCTCCCGCCGTGCAGCCAGATATAGTGAGCCAGGGGGTCAGGCCAGCCTACAGGGGTACCAGCCTGATATACACCGCGGTCGTACGCCGGACCCCAGAAAGTATCGTCATAATCGGGCCTTATCAGGTCAGACCAGAACGTTTCCGCAGCGGTTGTTTCTGTAATCGCAACCCTGGTTAAATCGCTGTTTGCCGAAAGAGGCAAATCACTACAGCGAAAAGTACGCGAAACCTGCTCTTGCCTGATATCCGGTTCCGTAGCTTGTCCTGCCACATAGGCGTCAAGCACGTCGGGAGGGGTATTAGGCGCCGAACCGCCTTCAATGTTGGAAGCCGAAGCGCTGAAGTCGACTACGACATTCGGCTTATCGGATAATGCCTGGCAATAATTGATTTCATACCGCGTAGTATTCGTAAATAAATCTGTCGGAAGATTGGTGTCGGGTTCACCAAGGCTGGCCTCAATCAGTTGGCGCACGGTCTGGCTGGAAGCCAAAGACCAACCGGACGTAGGCGCGGGGTTATCGGCAGCAAAAACGAGAGTATAGCCGTCAACCCGCGTTGCCAGAGACCCTGCAATTTGCGACAGGGTAGCGCTCCAGTCACTTGTCGCAATGTCTTGGTAGACGCCGCCCGTACCGTCAATGACGCCGCCGTTTATATAGCCCGCCGCATCGCCAGGGCTAATGATTCCGAACACGACGGCATTTTTCTGGTCAAGCGCACTCAGTGTCTCAGCCAAAGTTCCGGCGTCGCTAGCGCCCTCGTCAGTGACAAGAACGAGATAAATATTAGCATCCTGGCGAAACGTATAATTGCTTAACGCGTACCTGATTGCGGTAAGACCGCATTCGGTTCCCGAGAGCCCGGTACCAACCGAAGTGACCATATTACTAAACTCAGAAGAACTTATGGTCCACTCATTGCCTAGACTGTCATACTGTTTAACCTGCTGAGAGGTATCACCGAAGCCGACCACGCCAAGGCGATAGTCAATACCTTTCTGGTCGAGGATGCCAGTAAAGCTGGCGGCGTTGTTCGCTAGATTCGTTTGGTCATCGCCCATCGAACCGGAGCCGTCGATAAGCCATATAATGTCGGCCTTCCCGCCGCCGGTACCACCTTCGTTGTCGGTGTAGTTAACCCTGATATTAAAAGAGTAGGGGACCTCGTCACTGAGCACGTCAGCAACTGCTTCTAGGGCGTAATCAAATGTAGCAGGGTAATCGCCGTCGGCCACAAGGCTGGCAGTCGCAACCTGAGCGGGATAAGCCTTTAAATCAAAGCTAAAAGGATAGGGGCCCAAGACCTCTTCCTTGGTACCTTCCGCCCAAACGTTATAGCCAAAATTGATGAGCGGGAAAACATTTACAGCATAGTCCACAATCTTCACGGTCCGAACGCCATAAGAAAAGCTGACCGCTTCTTCATGCTCGCGGGGGGGCTTAACGCAGCAGTCGTCCATATCTCCAATGCCGGATTTAAACGCCTTAATCGGTAGAAGATACGCCTTAAAATCGGTAAAGTAAACGTCTCCGGGCATTAAACAGAAAGGCCCGAAAGCACCGTGGGAAAGCCCATCATCCTCTAAATCATACTGTAGAACGCCATCCACCCACACCCGGATTCTGTTTTCAGTAAGAAAAGCTTTTATACGATAATACTGACCGACAACAGGAACAAAAGGACTGAGAGGCTGGTCGATAACACTTAACTGTCCACCCACAACCCTGCCAAAATCGAACCCTTGTTCATGAAGTAGCACATAATAGAAATTGTCAGATGATTGCCAGCGAAACGTCAGACCAACGCTGCCGGTGTCAAACCGCGCCAGAACTTCCAGCCCGTAATCATCCCAGTTTATAAAAGACCTGTTTACCATGCCGCTAAAGCCAGCCTGGTCACCTCTACAAACAAGGGCGTCAATGCCAGCATCATAAACCCAGACGCCCACACTGCCGACAGGCTGGCCGACAGGAATTTCCCACGCCTCATAACCCTCCCATTTATTCAGCACCCCTTGCAAGACAGGACGATATACAAGGGTAGCTACATTAATATTGTCAAGCAGATAATCATACCCGCCGCGGATACACAATCGGTCAAAATCGCCGCTATAAGCGGAATCCCTCGCAGACGCTACCGCCAGCGGCGAAAAAAAATCGAGCGTACGTCCCTGGTATAGCTCAGCAGTAAATTCATCGCCTTGCTTGATAAAGCGAACCGTATACCAGTCGCCTATAACACACGGCGCATTGCCGGAAACGGAACCGGTTATGGAAACGGGATAGCTTCCGGTCCGCCTCTCTATAAGGAAATCGCCACTGGTGGTTACCCAACACACTCCATAACCATTCCAATTCGCATCCTCAATAGAAATGCGATTGCAAGGACAGTCGGCATTATACAGCGTCCTGTTCCAGAAAAGGACCACTTCGAAGTCTGTGACAGGAGAGCTTAATAATTTATAACCGCCGTTTGGGTCGCAAAAAGCAGTCTTCTTAAGCGCCTGACAATTGCCGTCGGAATAAAATTCAAGAGCGCCTGACCCAAAAGCCTGCCAGTCGGATATATCAGCATCCTCAAAGTCGTCAAAAAGCACATTGTATTTCCGCAAAACAACTTCGTCAGACAATGTAAATACCTCCGGCCTTAATCATCGTCAAGCGCCCTCCAGATTTCCACATCCGCGTCCCATAAAGTAGGAAGAAAATCAAGACCCAAAAAATCTTTATTAACAACATCCCAGTAGCCCTCGTCCCACCTGAACTCATCCCACATAAAAGGTATCTCGCGGTGAAGACGTTCCACCAACTGCCTAAAATAGGCAGTGGGCTCATAGTCACCGGCATACAAAAGGTTAAAGAGAACATCGTCTTTCTCGGGAGAATGCAGCGTATGAAGGTAAAAGCCGGCGATATAGGTTACCCGCCTCTTTGCACCGGTGTTCTGGGGAGGCACTGTAACGCTACCATCCTGCCCGAGCTCGCACAGAACTCTAACACCGTCAACCAGAACGGTCTCAGGAATGATATTTTCGTCACACAAAACCAGAGCCTGTGAATCATCCTCCCAGACTGCGCGCCTTATAAAACCCAGCTCCCTTGCTATAGCACGGTACAACCCAAGTCTGGTAGCGTTCGCAGGATACCGAAAGACATCGAGTATCCGCTCCTTAAACTCAGCATTTCTCTCCTGCGGCCACCTGGCCACGCCCAGCAGCAAACCGAACTCGTCCAAAGCATTCCAAACATGGTGGGGTACAAGAGGAATGTTTTTCGCCTCGATAATTTCTGTGCCGTCGCTGGCTGAGAAATCGAGCCCATTACTGTAAAAATACCTGGTATAGACATATCGCTGCTCATAATCGATAATAGCTACGTGACCGTTGGCTCTGTAAAACTCCTCAACACTATCCGTCAATTCGATAGGCTGGTTATCGTCCGAAACAATAACGGTATGATTAGGAGTAATACCAAACGGAAGTGGTGCCTTATAAATTATATCTATCTGCCCCAGGTTAACCGTACCGATAAACTGGTTATTCAAACACCAGTCAAGATAATCCTGAAGCACTTCGAACTCCAAACCGAAGTGATTCAAAAACTGCTGTCCCACAGAAAGGGAGTCGGTGCGGATTTTCATCCACGAAGGCAGCAGTGCGGCCATATACTGACTGAAACGCGAGTAAGCAAACTCGTTGATGAACACGGCATAAGTGCCATAGTCCGACACCTCAAAAGAAAGCACAGACCCGCTGAGGCTCGAAGTTACCTTATACCAAACACCGTCAACCAGTTTCCTTACTTCCGCCCTGGAAAGCTGTGAAGGTGTCAAAATATCACCAAGCTCATAACTTACGGTCACGGGTTGGAGAAGTTCACCATCGCCGGATATTTCAAAAACAACGTCAGTAACGCGCGGCCAGTAATAAGCATCCGAACTTGCATCCGATACAGCAAGAGAGCTTGTTTCAGTAAAAGACCTCAAAACACCACCTTTATAAGTCACCGACACGGAAATGGCCTCGGACACCGCGCCTTGCGGCGCCTCAATAACCACCGGGCAGGGAAGAAAATTGCCGACAAGTACCTCACGCACACCATCTGAAGTAATGGTGCAGGTGTAGGTACGCTCGTCTTCCACTTTAACGGCTATCTCTACTGAAGGTAAGCTCTCCAACCTGAGCTCAACCATAACTTCCTTGGATGGAAGGCTTTCTATAGCTACTCCGCTCAAATTATATCCTCCGTACTCTTATGCCTTATTTACGGCACTTTTAACAAGTGCCGTATGTAAGACATAAGTTAGGCGTTCTCGTCAACCGAAGTGACAACGTAATAGTAGGTTTGACCGTTGGTCAAGCCGGTATCCTGATAATAATTTGTCGTCACCGTAGCCACCAGAGTATACGGCCCGCCACTCACAGTGCTGCGGTAAACCCGGTAACCGCTAAGGTTCGGGTTCGCGCCGTTGTCCTTCATGTCATCCCAATAAAGGTTAACTAAGCGGTCTCCCTTGGTAGCCCTCAGGCCCGTGGGCACAGAAGGCACAGTCCGAACCGCAAGCTCTGCGGATTTAACGCTTTCATTCGGTGTAGCCTCGTCATCAACGGCCGAAATCCTGTAATACACCGTGGAGCCGTCCGGCGCAGTGCCATCGTTATAATCGGTAACCTGCGCCGTTACGGTAGAGGCTACCTCACCAATTTTAGTCAGCGCCCCGCCCGAGACAGCAGCCCGGTAAACATAATACGCCGCCAGGTCGGTAAGCTCTGCCGTGTAGTCCATGACCACGGTATCGCCTGAAACCGGCGCGACAACAAAACTCACAACGCCCGTAGCAAGGTCAATAGTATAGTCGGTAGTTTCGGTCTTCAGGTCTACCCAGGTATAATCAGCAGTAACAACATCGGTAGAAAGCAAAGGAGAGGCAAAGGTAACAGTGCCAGCCGCCTCATCAAGAGTGAAACCGGTGGTTTGCGCTGTACCGTTAACATACACCGTAACCGAACCGGGTTTGAAGGAGTGGGCAGCAGTGTAAACCGTATAAGTAGCGTCGGCAGTAAGGGTCTCACCGGTAACAGCATGGTGCAAATAAACGGTGTACGAAGCTGCCTTGACGGGTGTATAGTTAGCAGTAAAGTCCTTATTTACGCCATCAACAACACCCTGTAAAATCTCGCCTACAACCGGTGCGTTGTCAACAACCGGATTCCAGGAAAGAGCAACCTGCCCCTGTGAAACGGTAGACGCAAGCCCTGTAGGTTGCGCTGGAGCAAGTGTGTCAACTACATATGCAGATACCTCAGAAGACTGGTTGGATTCAAGAACAGCCAAAAAAGACACCTCCTAAAAATTGTTTTCTCACCAATTAAGCTCCTACTTTGTAGAGAGCAAAACCCTACCATCCCAACCAGCCTCTAAACCAAGAAGGTAAGCCAGTTCCCTGGTTGAAAAATAAGCCTTACCTTCCACAATAACCGCCTCCTTGTCAAGTAGACGGCCGTTAAAAACCACAGGCACCTCTTTCTCTACGGCGCTTTTTGTAGAGAGCAAAACCCTGCCATCCCAGCCGACCTTCAACCCCAAAGCCTCTGCGACGGCACGAACAGGAACATAGCTGCGCTTTGCTATAATAATAGCCTTATCTCCTAATTTGCGGCCATTAACTACGACCTCGACATAGCCTTCAACTGCACGCCCCACCATACTGCTAAGCTCTTCTTTTACGTCATTCCTAAACTTCTCCCAGCCGGCAGCGGCAGAGGAGAAACCATAGAGCTTTGCTGTGCGGTCATCAGTAAAATAACCGGGACACAACTTACCGGTCACATCATAGTGACGCCACAGGCTGGCCGTAGTCCAGCCGTGCCTTTTTAAAATATCTGCGGAAAACTTTACGGTAGTAGCATAAACCCTGCCGAAATCCCCGTCCTTATTCACACACATTTCGATACCAAGGGTAGTGGCGTTAGGATAAGAACCGAGAAGTTTCAATGCATCGGGTTTGTAGCGACGTGCGCCGACATGATAGGCCATCTCGTCCTCAGGAATGCAACGCACAATCCTGCGGTCGTCAATAATATAATGCGCGCTGGCGTAATTAAAAGGCCTGCCGTTTAGCTCCAGATACTTGCCGCCGCTCTGCTTGTAGCCACGGTTAAAGTATTTGGCATTGGCTATGGCATCAGCGCCTTTAGCGGCGTTAGCCGTCCAGTGAATAACGAGCGCGCGGGGAACAATCCCGCGACGGGGACGGTTAATATTACTAAGAAGCATGTCTTCTATGTGCATATGAACACCACCTCAAAGTCTGGCGCGGCCGGGGGAAATAAATTCCCCAGGCTACCAGCAGACACAGTGAACCTCGTATAGTTGAACCGCTGGCTGTACTGCTTAACTCACTTCGACAAGGCGGGGGTAAAAGAGCTCATCCCACAGACACTCCTGATTAACTAGAGCGGCAGGACGGTCGTCTACATAAAGATAAGTGATTTTAACGTCACTAATTGCATCACTCACGTCCATGGCACGCTGCACGATTTCTGTTATTACCATCGTCCCGCCCAGGCCCAGCTCAGCGATATATTGCCAGACTGCCTGACGCACCTGCAGCACAAGCGAAGAAGCATCAGGCACGTTACCGACAACAAGACTTAACATAATATCAACCGGGACCATCCTGGGCTCAAGAGCGACAGCACGAATGCCGTAAGCAGCCTTTTCATCAAGCACCGCCTGAACGGCATCAATAAGAGCAGGAGAAGGAGGGCCTACTGTTTCCGGCACCGCATAAACGCCGAAAGAGCCTGGGCCAAAAACGTAAGGCCTCATTACTACGTCCCGCACGCCAGGCACGCTCAAAACCTCAAGGCGCAACGCGGTAAGATTACACCCCGCAAGTACTTCCACCTGGTGACAGATGCGATAGCGATAGTTATCGTCGGTTTCCTCGGGCTGCCGTTTACAATTTAAAAGTTCGCCGATAAGGTCGAGAAAGTACCCCTCAGCCTTTGAAACGAAAGCCATGGCCAGGTTATAGTCAAGCGCCTGGTAAAACTGCGCAATCTGCTCGTTGACGATTTCCAGGAGAGCGCGGGCAATAGAGCCGGGAGAAAAATTAGTTATCGGTGTATTTTCAGTAAGTCTGGCAACGGCAATTTCCATCAGGTCATCAAAAGACCTGTGAGCAACAATCAAAACTCCACCCCCTAGCCCAGCTGTTTATACGTGCCGGGCACAAACTCAACCTTGACCTGATAAACCAACGGCCGCTCCTCGTCCTCGCTCACAATATGAACAAAGAAATGAACGCCATCAAAATCGGGAACAGCCTCCACGCTTACTTCATGTGGCGAAAAGTAACCGTCAAAGCAAAGCGCTTCTTTAATGCGCGCCATACCTAGAGAGGCCGTTTCCTGCGTGTTGGGTTCGCCGTAAAGGTCTCCTAAACTCGCGCCGAGAGAAGGGTGATGAAACCAGTCGGGCGCATCCGTGCGAATGCGGCACATCGCCATCTGAAGCCTTTCCTGACCGGCCCAGTCGGTTAAGGCAAGGTCGTCGTTGGTTACAACAAGGTCACCATCCCCTGTTAATAAAATATCCAAGTGAACCACCCTCAAAATTACGCGGCGTCAGCAGCATCCGCCCTCAAGCGTGTAGGAGAGATGCCGCTCATTCCTTTCGTATATTAGTGGAGTAGCCGACAAGCTTACTCGAAACACTTTCCTGGCAGAAAAATTAGGCTAAGCTGGTAAGTAATACCTCAAATGTCTTGTCGTCGGCCATTTGGGTAGCTATTTGGTCGGCATGCTGATTGGCCAATTGGACTACGGTTTCTGAAGTCATGGGCACAACGCCCGCCTGAAAGGGGTCGTGCGGCTGCAGGTAAACCAGCTTACCGTCGACATAAAGCAAGTAAATTTCGCCGTCATCTGGCACGTCGTCGCGGGCAATGATTTTCTCGGGCGCTACGCCGTTGATGGGCGTCGCCTTGTCCCACACCTGAACAGTAACCCGCTGGCGCTGTTCATCAAAAATAACCTGCTGGTCAATAGCATTCAAAGCAGCCTCAATATCGGCTAGCGTCTTCTGGACACCCATGGAACTCAACCTTTGTAAAGCCTGAACAGCAGTAAGCATAAATAAAAGATACCTCCTTTAAATTTTTCACCCGGGAACGCCGGAATGTTATCCTATAACCACTATTCTCTGCTGGCTTCCATCCCACCGATACTCTACCGAAGCGTTAACACAGGGTACCGGAACGTCCACCGAAGTTAAAGTAGTAACGTTACCAGCACCGGTATCTACGAGCAGTTTCCCGGTGTCTATTTTAGCAGCAGTAATAACCGCCGGGCCTACGCCAGAAAACAAAGAAAAACTGCATTCCTGCCGATAAGCAAAATTAGTGTTAATATGATATTGGAGCTGACTTCCACCCGTTAAATAAAGAGTATTATTTATAACAGAAGAACATGTATTGCCTACAGTGATAGGTATGTTGGCCTTAGCCGTCCAGGTATTGGTAATAGAACTATAGGCTTCATTAACATTAAAATTACCCTCATTACCGAATGATTCATAACATCCCCCTACTGCATAAATAATATCGTCGATAACAGAAGAAGCAAGACCATACCTGGCAGTGGGCATGCTGGCCTTAGTAGTCCAGGTATTAGTAACAGGGTCGTAAGCTTCGTTAACAGCGGTTTGGGTATTGCTACCCAAATACCCCCCCACGGCATAAAGAATACCACCAACAACAGAAGAAGTGAGCTTGCCCCTGGCAGTAGGCATACTAGTCTTAGCTGCCCAAGTGTTAGTGGTAGGGTCGTAAGCTTCATTAACAGAGAGAAAGGTATCGTAAGCGCCCACGCCTCCACCTATAACATAAAGAATATCGCCGATAACAGATGAAGTAAGACCGCCCCTGGCGGTAGGCACGCTAGCCTTAGCAACCCAGGTATTGGTAACGGGGTCATAAGCTTCGTTGATAGAAAGGTGGGAACCATTATACCCGCCCACAGCATAAAGGATACCGCTCACAGCGGAAGAAGCGAGATAACCTCTGGCGGTGGGCATATTGTTCTTAGTAGTCCATGTGTTGGTAGCAGGGTCATAGGCTTCATTGGTGGAGAGGTAGGAGCCGTTATAACCGCCTACTGCGTAGAGGATACCATTAATAGCAGAGGAAGTAAGACCTCGCCTAGCAATGGGCATGCCAGCTTTACTAAACCAGTACCCCGGCGACTCACTTACAAGTTGTACACCCAGAGTAGTATAATCCACCATGCCGTCAAAAAGCACCCTTATACCAACACCCCCTCCACCAGTGGCACCTATAGAAATTGTTTTAGTGACAGGGTCGGCACTAAGGGTTACATTGGTGCCAGCCGCCAGCTCTAAAGTGTCTTCGGGAGAGGTAGCAGAAATGGCCGTACCGCCTATATTTATAGTCGAAAATAGGTTTTGGTTTTTTCCCACTCCGGCAGCGTTAAGCTGTTCTTTTAAAACATCTACAGTTTTGGGCACTAAATCACCCCACAATCGCCAAGCGGCGGGGAACATTGTCTATTTTATAGATTTTTACCATGCCATCGGGACAGGCAACCACCTTGCCAGAAGCATTGGCATAATCCAACTGAACAGTACCCAGCCCCGCTCCGCGGTCCACAGTAACAAGAAAATTACTGTCCGGCGTCAGCCAAGACACCTGAGCAGGCCCCAGTGCGAAAGCAACCAGCCGTGTTGCGGTAGGAATATAACATTCGGTAGTGTTAAAATAAGTAGTATTAACACCTCCGCCCGTTACATATAACACGCCGTCAATAACGCCGCCTGCTGCACCTGCTCTTTTAGTAAGCGCACTACCCCTAATAAACCACGCGTTATTAACAGGGTCATAACACTGGTTAACATCACTTGGGCCTGGATTTCCGCCAACCACATACAAAAAACCGTCAATAACACCAGCAGTTGAGCTACTACTGGCAACAGGCATACTGGCCTTAGTAGTCCAGGTGTTGGTAGCGGGGTCATAGGACTCATTAATAGAAACCTGAGAAACACCATTATGCCCACCTATGGCATAAAGAATATCGCCGATAACAGACGAAGATAAGCCCGTTCTGGCTGTGGGCATACTGGTCTTAATAGACCAAGTATTAGTAATAAGGTCATAAGCTTCGTTAGTAGAGAAATGGGTAGTGCCGTCATACCCACCTACAGCATAGAGAATATTGTTTATAACACCGGCAGCTAAAAACTGCCTGGCAGTAGGCATGTTGGCTTTAGCAGACCAGGTGTTGGTAACGGGGTCGTAGGCTTGATTATTAGAAAGATTAGAGGAACCAGCATACCCACCTACAGCATAGAGAATATTGTTTATAACACCGGCAGCTAAATAACAACTGGCAACGGGCATGGCGGCTTTGGTGGCCCAGGTATCGGTAGTAGAGTCATAAGCCTCGTTGGTAGACAGAGCAGAGGTAGCTGTACCTCCGCCCACCACATAAAGAACGCCGTTGATAACGCCAGCAGCCGGATGATGCCTAGCAGTGGGCATAGAAGCCCTGGTAACCCACTGGCCATAATCAACCTGTGACACGCTTATATTTACCCCTGTATCTACCCACACGATTAGTTCGCGCAAAGAAGGCCTAACACTTATATCACCTGTACTAAAAGTTTGACGTACCTGGAGGCGGGCATTGCTTAAGTCAGTTCCGGCAGTAATACCGGGAACAGGACCACCATTAGCACACGCTTGCCAGCCCTGCCATGTAGCGCCGCCATCGAGGGAGAGATTAGTCTCTATGGTTAGGCTGGTGTTAGCGGGCAGGGTAGCGTTCCAGGAAATGGTGCTGCTCGCCGCTATACCAACTTGACTTAGGTCATAAACTGGGGAGACACGGGTGCCAGAAGAGATATCTCTTTCTACCAAAACATAGTCCGCCTCTATATACCACCCAGCAGAAGAAGCATTTCTTGTTCCTGTATGACGCAAGGTCAGTGTATGGTTTCCGGCTGTCAGATAAAACGTTCCCAGCGACAAATTCGCGTCCGCAATCTTTGATGGAGAATATTGGTCGAAAGTACCCCTGCTCACACCATCAATCAAAAATTCCACAATAGCACGGTAATTATCTCTCTCACAGTTAAGGGTAAATTCATAATAACCGTCCCACGGTAAATTTACTGTTACTTCTATTTTTGCCGGGGTTGTATAATCACCAGAGTATACCCTATTACCAGAACTTCCTTCGCTTATGTCTACTGTCCAGGAGCCAGTTCTTGTCCATGTCTCTGCCTCTGATTTAAGCTGGTAAGAACCAAGCTCCAAACCACCATCACTTGTGACCACCAGGCCAGTAAGCGTACCCGAGACAAAGTCACCGTAAGTCTCTTCAATAATCACAGGAGCAGAAATCTGTGTGAGAGGCGAAAGCTCGCCGTCATATAACACCCTTACGCTTTCACCGGCAGCACCCGCTAAATTAAAGTTTATTTTTTTATTTAAAACATCGAGCGAAGCCCGTATGTCACCCCCGGCAGCAATAGTCCACTCATCCGCCTCTTGTGCGGCGGAAATAAGAACATCCCCTACCTTAATATGAGAAAAGGCGTTTTGGTTAGCTCCTACACCTAACTGATTAAGAAGGCCGGATAAAGCATCAATTGTCTTCGACAACCAACATCACCCGCTTTCAGGAAACCACAGCCAGTCGCCGCGCGACGCCAGGCAAGTAAGAACAAGACACACTGGCACTAACACAAGGAACGGTCTTACCCACATCGGCTTGAGTAAGAGTTATAACCCCTAAACCACTACCACGGTCAATCTCAATTTCTATGCCATCGTCACACGCTACAAGAGAAATTATAGAGGGGCCTAAATCAGAAGTTAAAACAATATTATAAACTACTGGTATATAAGCTTCATTAGTGGAGATGCGGGAAGAGCCGTCATTTCCTCCTACTGCGTAGAGGATATTGTCGATGACAGAAGAAGCGAGATAACTCCTAGCAGTCAACATATTAGCCTTAGCGGTCCAGGAGTTGGTAGTTGGGTCGTAGGCTTCATTGGTGGAGAGTTGTGAACCATTATCTCCCCCCATGGCGTAGAGGATATTGTTGATAACTGAAGAGGTAAAAGCATATCTAGCAGTAGGCATGCTGGCTTTAGCGGTCCAGGAGTTGGTAGTTGGGTCGTAGGCTTCATTGGTGGAGAGGAAAGAAACACTATCATATCCTCCTACCGCGTAAAGAATATTGTTTATAACAGAAGAGATAAGACCCTTTCTGCTAGTGAGCATGTTAGCCTTAGTGGTCCAGGTGTTAGTATCGGGATTATAAGCCTCATTGGTGGAAAAATAAGGCGAAGAGCCATTCCATCCACCCACTACGTAGAGGATATTGTCGATGACAGAGGAGGTAAGATGATATCTAGCAGTAGGCATGCTGGCTTTAGCGGTCCAGGAGTTGGTAGTTGGGTCGTAGGCTTCATTGGTGGAGAGACTGGCTCCGTTATATCCCCCTACCACATAGAGGATATTGCCAATGACGGAAGCAGTATGAGTACTCCTAGCAGTGGGCATACTGGCTTTAGTGGTCCAGGAGTCGGTAGCAGGGTCGTAAGCTTCGTTGGTAGAGAGGTAGTAGGAGCCGTCATTTCCTCCTACTGCGTAGAGGATATTGTCGATGACAGAGGAGGTGAGGCCATTCCTGGCAGTGGGCATACTAGCCTTAGAAAACCAACCTATCTCCTGGTCCACCAGCGTACACCCCTCAGTGGAAGACGACAGATACCCGTCAAACAAAGCCAGTCGCCCGCCAACAGCAGTGCTGTCAACGGAAAATGTGATTTTCTTAGTGGCCGAGTCGCCACTACCAACCAAGGCACCACCTGCCTCTATAGACAGCACATCCTGCTCAGAATCTGCAGCTAAAACCTGCTCTCCTACTTTTACTCTGGCAAAGGCGTTTTGGTTTTTCCCGACACCGACCGTATTTAAACAATTTACCAGCGAACCGACAGTAAGCGCCACATTAATTAACCTCCGTTAAATTCACCCTCTGGCCGTTAAGGTAAACCGATTCGCACCAAAGCTCTATCTGCCGCGCAAGGATTAAGAGCTTGCCACTACGCGGGTCGAAACGAAGCCCTATCGGACCAACAGTGAAAAGGTCAATACGCCCGTGGTCGTCGACGGTCACACTCGCCCCGTTTACGGGATGGACCACGCCGACAGTCGTAGCGGACGCATGGCCCTCTTCCCCCATTGCCGCGTCTATATCAACCATTGCCAGTTCTTCCCGGAGTAAATCGTCAAACATATCACAACCCCCAAAAGTCCGGGATTTTAGAGCGCTGCCTCAAAAACAGCTCGTCCCTGGTCTTTGTATAAGCAGAGTCGAAAACCGCAAGGACATAGGGCCTCGAAAAGTCGCCGTCGCAAAAAGAAACCCAGACCTCATCACCAGGCTCGGGGTCTCTACCAATAAGACCGGAAACACGCGGTAGGGGGACATTGTACCGCGGCACAACGCCCCCCACAAACTCCACCTCGATATCCGCCGTATTGCTTTCCGGGTAATACGCAATAATGCGGCCCTTAAGGTCTCGACGATAGGAATTGAGCAGGGGTTTTACTGCCTTCTCGACGATGGCCTTCAGGGCGGGATTCGCGTTGAAGGATGGCAAGTCAAAAATCCCTTCCTATTATATATATAATACCTGCAAAAAGAATTATATTTTCCTCCCGGTTTAAAAACCTACGGGACATAAACGCAATGAATGTGGTCGCGGTGTCTGCGCCAAAGGCAAAACCTGACGTCAGCCCGAGGGTAACGGCGCTTCATCTCGTTAACAATGTCGATGTCGTTGATGATTATCTCAACAAAACCCCGCCGCACAAGCTGCTCGACAACAAAAGAGAGCCATTCGCGTCCCTCTTTGCTCATCATATGCCAATCGCTGTACTTCTCGTACTTCTTGGGAATGTCAATATCTATCGCAAATCCGGTGCTGTGCTGAGTCCTGTTGATAAAGCTCGAAGGGCGATAAGCAGAGGTGATGACCAGCGGAGCGTTAAAGCGCAAGGAAACGGTATATCCCACATCTTGTATTGCCTTCCAAGCCTCCGGGCGTAGATAGGTGTAAGAAACACCGGACGAAATACTGGTCACAGGGGTAGGAAAAATACGCATTAGATTAAGTTTAGCGGCCTCAGGGGTAAGTTTATGCTTGTCATAAAACGCGCCCATGTCCGGGCGGGCACGGCCCGAGCCGCCCGTCACTTCGGTCGTGTGCTCTGGTAAACCGTAGAGCTGTTCGCCAGCGTCCTCGAGCGCGTCGTTCAGCTTCCTAAAGTACGTATCAGCACTGCGCTCCTCGTCAAACGGCTGGTAGGCGACCATGTTTTCCAGGCCGTCCACGCCGACACCCCACTGCAGGAAAAAGCGAACAAATTTATTGTCCCGAATTAATCGGGTCAAAAGGTCGCCGCTGTCACCGTAAACACAGCCGTTGTGTCCGTTTATGCCGGCCGAAAACTCCCTGCCGTGCTTGCGCAGCACGCATATCTTGACCGCCTGGCGCGTAAGAAGGAAATTCTTGAAAGCATTGCCAACAGCCTGCGAAATAATTCCAACCACTACAAACTCTGCAAGAACGGCGGCAAGCAAGGGCAAGCCGCCGGCTACAGCCGCGCCGCCGGTCACAACCGCACCCGCCCCGGCGAGCGCGCCCCTACCGCGCGTTAACACGTTCCGCACGGCGCTGAAAAACCCAAAGTGGTCGCTTGCGGCAAGCCGTTCGAGCTGCTGGACAATTCCTATACCCCTCGTCCGCACCAATACCTTCCGCACCCTCTCGTCGCGGAGCATGGCTAAAAACTTATCTCTACCCTTCTGCGCAGCGGCCAATAAACTGGCCAGAACGGGCGTCGAACCACCATACTTGAAAGCGCGCGCCAGCCTCATCGACAAGAGGCGCAATGCGACAAATGCAGTGACATTATTCAGCCAGACCCACTGCTGAACCATCAGGGTGTCGCTTATGGCCACCGAAGCGTCAGGGGTAATACTGGTTACGAAACCGGTATCAAACCCCAGGTGATGCGTAACCGATTTGACTTCGGCCACGCCCGACATATCTTCATAAAAATCGAGAAGGTAAAAAACATCATAGGGTTTGACGGACGGGTCGCCCATCACCACAAGCGCGCCCTGATACATGTCCTTTACATAATCGCGCAGCGCGCTCGTGGCAATGCGTATCGCCTGCTCCCGGCCCTGGCCCATAAACTGCCTGACCCAGTTTACCGCGCGCGGTATTAAGCCCACCAGGGGAACGTTCTGGAGAAAACGAATGCCGCCAAAATAGTTTTCAGTAAAGACATGAACCGTCCGCTGCACCTCGGGGTAAATATCATCGTCGGCAAAAATCGGCGGCGTCAGTTTTGGTGTGTCGGCACCCTGGCCGGTATTCGCCGTATAAACCCCAATAACGCAGGTGTGAACGTCACGCGCCGAAGCCTCGATTTGATTGGAAAGAATATCGCACCCCGAATAATAGATATGGAACTGCCTGAACGGCTTCTTCAGGGGCTCTACCTGAATTAAGGCCTTGCTGTCCTGTCCCTGGCCAGGGACCCTGGCAATGGTCTTGTAATCATAAACCATGTCCCAGTAAGGCTTGCCGAAGAAGATAGTGGACCTGAACTGAAAGGGATGAACCGCGGCGATAAAGTCCGGCGTCGCCGCGGCCAGTATCTGTAACACGTCCCAAACAGTTTTGTCGAAGAGATTTATCTCGAACTGGTCCTCGTCCGGTTTCCCAAAAAGCCGGGCAATAAACCCGAGGTCGCTGTCCTCCTTAACCGGCACGGAGACCGCGGAATAAATATTCTGCATTATTTCTGCATTGCAGTCCTCCGGATTGTTCCAGAAAAAGAGCGCAGACATCCCTGGGTCCCCAAAGTGCGCTATACCCAGAGGAGACCTGTCGGTCCACTCGTGGCGTCTTAGCCACCGGTTCAACACGTTTTTCAGCCAGCCGCCCCGGTAAGTCAAAAGGGTATACAGCAGCTCCCTGGGCTCCCGCGCAATGCCAAAAGCTTTGCCGCCCGGTATGCCAAGGACCGAAGGTCCCTCGTGAGGGCCCCACGGGAGGTTGTTGGTGAGCTCTATGCCATCGCCCTGCGCGACGACTTCCATTACCTCGCCGGCGGAAAGCTCAGTAACCACGCCGTTAAAAAGAATAGGGAGGTCGTTCACATCAGCGCCATACCCTATCCGCAAGTGAATGCGCGCGCCAGGCTGAAGGTAAAGACGCTCAAAGACCTGAGAGCGCTGTTGCTCAAGTTCACGCACGGGCGCCTGGAGCAAGGTTTTCAGCGCGCTGAGCGCCGCAGCAAGGGGATTATCCTCGGGCGGTCGCTCCGGCACGGGCGGCAGAGTGTCCAGGCCGCCAAAAACATTAGACAGTTTAATGACACAGGTGTCGGCCGCTATCTTCCGGGAACGGTGCACGCTGATATCGTTAATAGCATGATATGAATAAAAGTTATCGTGAAGCTTGTAAGTATTGATGTACCGCCCCTCGTCCACCAGCAGGAGGAAGAAAGTAGGGAAAGCCCGCACCAGCCGGCCTCGCCTGTCATAGCGCCGCATATCCTCGAAGGAGCGCGCAAAAAAGTCTCCGTTCTCATCCGGCACAAGTGCCCCCCTTTTTGCGGCTTCCTTCTCCTCCAAGTACTCCTGAAATTCTTCGTCATGATAGCCCTCTTCTGGGATGCTGACCGGAAAACGAAAACCGCCGGTCCCGAACGACTTGTACAACTCGAAGGCGCTAACTAAACGGGACAGGTCTTTACGCGCTCCGGCGCTGCTGAACTGATTCAAACGCCATCCTTTATAACGCAACGCCGCGGCAAGCCAGCGCGCCTCCTCCGCATCCGCCGAGCGCCCGCGAACCTCGGAAGGCAAAACCATTCCCTGCCTGACAACCTCGTTGTATCTATCAAGATAAATGCGCACGCCGGTCTCAAGGTTATAATCAATGTCCCAGGCAATCTTGCGAATCTCCGCGTCATTTCGGTAGGTGCAGTTTATCTGCATCAGTCCGACGCCTGTAGAACGCCGCAGGTTCGACATCGACGGCTCCGTCAGGTGCCGGACGCGCCCGCCGTCTATAGTTGTCATTATCGGGATATCGCTGCGGGAAACGCTCCCCACGTCGCCCAGCCACGCGTTCCGCCTGGGGTCAGTAGAGTAAAAATGCATGAGAGAACTATTCTCCGTATGCACGAGGCCCAGCAGGGCATAGTGCGGGACCCCGTAATGCTCCGCAAGACGGACTAGCTTACTTTGAATCTCAGCCGCGGGAGGGTTGGACTTGTAGACCTGCCCGCCTTCAAAAAGCCGCTTCCCGGGCACATCGCGCACCAACGCAGAAGCGTACGCCTCCTGGGGGTCAACAAACCCCTCCTGCAGCGCAGCGCGTGACCTCTCTATCATTTCCGCAGACTTTTCGTTGTATTCGACACCGCCCGGGCGGCCGCCCACAGCAGTCGAGACCCTCGCCTTCCCGCCGTACTGGTCCTGCACCTGACCCGCCAGCGGCTGGTTCAGAGCCGCCCCGACCATATCGCCGACACTCTCTGTGTGAACGGTAATGTAAAAATCGGGGTCGGGATAAACGGGTTTCCCCTCAATACTTTTAACGAAGCCCGCAGCGTGCAACTCTTCGTAGGTAGGCAGCTCGAGGTCGGGATAAAGCTCCACCGTGCTCAAGACGCTGCGCAGGTTCATGTAATCGAACTGCACCTGCTCCCGCCAGTTTGGGTCGGCCTTAGTGAAAAAGTTAGCCTCACCGATTTTCTGGGGCAAAAACATTCTACGCTGGTTATAATTATAGGCGGACAAAATCACGGCTACCCTATAGTGACCCGGGCTGTCCACCTCGCTGTACATGTCGTTCACGACTACACCGGAAACTCCAGCAAGCCTGGTTAAAGAAGAGTCGAATCCTAGTAAGCCCGTAAAAATCTGCCGGCGGTACTCACGCGCCAGATAGGCAGCACGCCGCACCAGCTCCTGAAGCGCCTGTATCGCGCTCTCATCACCTGTTTCAAATTCCAGGCGCACTACCACGTCCTGACCGCCGAAATACTGGTGGGCAGGCGACTCGGCCATCTGGACCTGCAGCGGAACAATAATGTTTTGCATCGAAGCCGTAGCCCGCACCAAATACAAGGATTCAATCGGAAAGTCCTCCATCGCCTCTTCGATGTCAAACTCCGACTGGTAAATCTCCAGGGCCCGGTAGTACTCGGTGTACTCCTCTTCCCATAAGGACTTAAGATAGGCAGACTCCTTTTTGCTCTTGGGGTCAATAAAAGCCTGCCTCTTGATAAGCGACTGGATAACAGTATCTGCTCGCGAAATACCCTTCATCCCTGGTGCTTTAAAGCGCAAAAGACAAACGGGGATGTCTGCCGTGCCCGCTTCGGTATAAACGGCAAAATGCTCAATAATACGGCTCGGGTAATTCCGCCTAACCTCGTTAATTGTTTTTATGTTGTTCAGCCCGATTTCGAGCCATTCTTCGCCGCCAATGACCTTGTAATACTTAAGCGCGCCAGCCCCGCTGGCATACTTATACTTCGGATTAAACCTCTCGTCCCCTGTGTCGGCGTACTTCTTCTTAAGAGGAACCACCACCTCCCGCCACTCGCGCAAGGCCTCTTCCAAATAATAAAGGTCCAGAACCGCCTGCTCGTTTAACGCCAGGCTTCTGCCCTTCGCCTTCGTACGCATGCTCTCGATAATGCGGACGCCCGACGGTGCATACTTCTGTGAATAAAGACGCTTTTCCGCGGCCTTGCGCCTGGCCAGCTCTTCCTCGGAGATTATCTTGAACGTAAAGTCGCTGCTCGTCCCGTCGAAAGGAGCGAAATACAAGCCGCCCGCCTTCTCAGAAAGCGAACGCTGATAATAATAGCGAAAAAGCGGCCAGTTAAACACTGCATTAAAGTCAAGAGTAGTAGGCAAATAGGCGGTATAGTCAAATACATAACATGTAAGATTAACGACTAACACCCCAGGAAAACCCGGCAGCGTAGAGCACTCTAAATTAGCAAGCGTAAGCGCGTCAATACCGTGAATATTATTCAAATAATGATTCTGCACCGGAAGGAAGGGGCACTTTTTAAACTGCGCCAGCAATGCACGCAGCCCGTTCACGTAGTACGTGACTTTTCTGCCGTTGGGCAGAGTTGTGTGATACGGCCTGCCGTTGATTTCCTCCTCGGAAGTAAAGTAAAGGGTTATCTCAACCATCGTTTCCGCATGTCCTGTCTCTTTAAAGGCAGAGGTCCTGGCGCGTATAAGGGGCACCTTGACGCCGGCGGTGCGCCTGGTAACGCGTATCGATTCGGGAGGGACCCTAAACTGAACGTCACCCAAACGCATTATGTGCGGGTCAAGCGAGCCATCCGGCAAATAAATCGGCCCAAGCACCCGGTCACGGTCGTCCTCCGCCACAGTCCAGTCCGGGTCGTGCCACCCCTGCCCTTTCAAAAATGGCAAGGGACGCGCACCAAGCCGGTAAAAATCGTGCCGCGAAAAGTAAGACGGCTGCGACTGAATATCAACCCGCGCAAGGTCCTGCGCCAAGAGCGCCTTGTTTACGTTCACCCAGTTGCCTGCGCTATCCCTGACGTACGCAACCACCAGCCAGCGCCCGTAAGGGTCCTGTCCGGGCTGATAACCAGGAAACTGGATAGACTTGTCTATCTCAAGCACAACGTCTTTGCCGGCAACAAGGTCTCGCAAGTAATCGCGGGCCATGTAACCGCCCGGCTGCTCTTCGCCCTCAAAAGAGCTGCCCGTCCAGCGAGGTATCTCCGGTGCTTCGACACCCCATAGCCTAACCTTTCCCAGGCCCTGCACGTAAAACGTGTCTCCATCGTACGTATTGAAAGCGTCGTGAAGAGGCGACCAGTCCACCCTCCCCATCACTACGCGATGGGTGGGATGCTCGCCTAAGGGCGGCGGCGGCTGATAATAAGACGGCGCAGTATCGGTCCGTGCAAACTCGCTGACCACCTCATCCACGCCATACCTGCCGGCGATGATTTCCGGGTTGTAGCGCGCCAGCAGCGCCAGCGAAGAAGAGGGCAAGGACAAGCGCACGAGGTTCTCCCCGTCAAAAGTCGCCTCTACGGCTAACCCGCAAAACACCCGCAGCCTTTTGACAAACTTTTCAAGGTAAGCACGCAATGCAGACGAAAATACCGTCTCGGAAACCCTGTACACCCGGCCATTCAGATTAACCAACCATACACCGGGACTCTCACACTTTAAATCGTCGATAACAAGCGCCAGAGTGCGCACAAAACGCCCTCCTATTGGCTGATGGCGTCAGCGATATTACGCTGCCACCAGTCAAGCGATAAATTATTGGTATTATCTTTAATCGCCAAATTAAACTGCATCGGCACCCCAGTGGCACGCCGGACGCCCTCCGAAAGCTGGCCGACCACATCTTCATGCCGGACATTCTGCCGGTCAGTGGCCGCAACACGCACGTCAAACGCCACCGGGGCAGGCGGGTTGTAAAGGCGCATATCCGCCTGCATTCCCCAGCGGTTATACGAAAATGGTTGCACATGCGGCGTAGCGACCCCCAGGTCAAGGGGGTCGTTGCGCATAAGCTGGAACCCGAAGTAAAGCGCGGAAAGCGATAGCGCAGCGGGTATAACGGTACGCGCCGTCTTACCGCGCATAATGCCGCGAATCCACTCGAGCGCGCTCTCGCCGCCCCACTGGCGCCAGAGCGAGTACCGCTCCGCGGCGGCCGCGCGCTCGTAACCGAGCTTCTTAAGCCTCTCAGTCAAAGCCTCACCGGGAGGTTCGGCCGGGAGCGCCTCTTCCACGGCACCGGTGAGAGTCTCTCTTCCAGCAAGACGCGCTATCCTGCCCATAATTCCCTCGCGCGCTTCGGCAGCCGCCTGCAAAAACTCGGGCGCCGTCCGTGGCGCGAGAACGTCCTCATACGCCAAAAGGGGAGCTTCGCGCTCCGCCAAAGCCGCAGATATTTCCTGCACCAGCCGCGTCGCGTCAGCGTCTGCAGAAACGGCAACGCTTATGCCAGCGCGCTGAAGCGCGGGCAACATCGTGCCGCGGATAAATCCGAGCTCGGCAGCGGCCGCCTCCTCAGTGCCCAGCCTTATCCCGGCCGCCTTTAAGTAGTCCCTGACCGCCCTCCGCACGCTCTGTTCCGCCCACTGGCGTACTCCCACGCGCAGCGCAGCCGTCTTACCTGGCAGAAGAGAAACCTCGATGCGCTGCTCAAAAATATCGGCAGCCCTCTCGATAGTGGGGTAGGGGAACTTGCGCGCCAGCCGCGCGGTATAAGCCGCATACAGCCGCCCGGCTCTTTCTTGAGAAAGCGTACCGGCCTCGACGGCAGCCTCGAGCTCATCAATAAGCGGCAGGTGTACCGGCTCGAACTCTTCCTTAAACCACCGGTAAGCCTGCCTGTACTTCAGGAGCGCGGAAGCGCGTGCGTCACGCTCAAGGGCAAGGATGGGCTCGCGGTACTCTTCCGGCAGCCTCTCGTAAATGTCAGGACGAAGGAGTGAAATGTCCGCTACTGACGGGATACGGGCGGCCTCCGCGTACATCTCAAGCGCCCTAAAAGTCTCCGCATAACGCCGTGCGGACGCAAGGTCGGTCAAAGAGCGCCTGACCATCCTGGCAGCACGGTCCTGGGCATACCGCAGGTCTATTTCCCGCCCCATCCGTGCCGCTTCCTCGCCTCGGCCAAGGTGGTAAAAATAAGTGTAAAGCATGTGCTCGAGGTCAGCCCTGGTCTGTGCAGCAAGAACCGCCGTCCGGCCGGTATCCAGGCGCAAAAGCTCTAGAGCATTAGCCTCTCTTATATAATTCAAAACCCTGTATGTGCCGCGGAAACCGACCGCTTCCTGAATTTCCTTCGGCGCGGTGTGCAAGACCAAGTAGTCGCCAATTCGCATGCGCTCAAACGGGGAAATCTGCCGCGCTAACCTATTAAAGACCTCGGCAGTAGCCTGTATGTCACCCATCACCCGGTGCGCCGCCCTCTTGTATGCAGTGGCGGCTTCGGGGGCGTACCGCTCCACAAGCGCCTCAAGCCGCGTGCTAGGAGCTCCCGCGTACGCGGCAAGCGCCTGCACGTCGATAACGGGCTTTGCCACCGGAAAGCCCATTCGCTCGAGCAGCGGCAAATCGAAACCCGTCACATTTTGGCCAAGAACCACGTCGGCGCTCAAAAGGAAATCAGCAAGACGCCTCAGGGCCCTGTCCTGATTTACCACACCCCGCTTTAGCCTCTCCAGGCCAATGCGTTCTATGTTCTCCAAAAACTCCTGCTCAAAGCGGCTCAGCACCCCGCCGGCTGCACGCCTGCTGACAAGCTCTTGCGCAAAAGATTCAACAGCTCGGCTAGGCCGTATAAATGTACGGAAAAAACGCCCGGTCGGAACCAGACGCCCCTCTTTCACCAAATACTCCCTTGCGCCGAGCTCAGTAAGACCGAATAGCTCCGGGCGCTTCGCCCCGGCCGCAAGTTCGGGCAGCGTCGTGGCCTCGATATCGAAAACCGCCACGCGCTGTCCCTCCTGCAGCGCGAGGGCGCGCTCTACGCTTTCCAAAATTCCCTGCGCTCTACCCCTAAAATAAGACGTCGGGGCGCTCAAGCGGGTAGCAAAAGGCAAATCCAAAAGCTGGGCAGCCTCATCGTAGCCGCCCCATGTAAAAAGAGAGGGAAGGTCGGCCGCGCGTACCGCAGTCCTGCCACCTCTCGTGCCGAAATACAAAACCCGGCCGGCCTCGGGCCCCTCCACGACCCGCCATTCACTGATACCCAAATCTTCCCGAATTCGCTCGGGCCGCACCAGGTAACCTTCAGCGGTCCTCACTTCTCCCAGGGAGGGGTCGCGCTGCAACGCGTACGCTATATTCTGAATCGCCTCAACAGTGCTAAACCTCTCTGGAAATTTAGTGCCCTCAAACTCATGAATCAGGTCGGCAAGCCGGGGAGTCTTTACTTCCCGACCGGCCTCTATGGCAGCCGCCAGCTTCTCCCGTTCAGCAACATACTCGCCGTACCTCCTAACTACACTCCCCACAAGACTCTCTTGCTTCTCAGGAGAAAGCCTCGCTAAAGCGGCTTCCTCAGCGCTAACTCCGCCGACAATACGGTCAAGTAAATGCTCAGCAGTCTCCTCCCCCTTAATATAAACAGGACGATGAAGCGAAAGAGGCGCCTGCGCCGCCCCCGATATATATCGCGCCAAATCTTTGAGCTCTTCAAAATTCAAATTAGCCAACTGTTCAAGTACGCGCCACTCGGGCATCGAAAGAATACTAGCGGGCACCTTGGCGCGAAGCGTAGCAAGGTCCTCCACGCTAGCGAAATCAAAATCCGGGAGAGCATCAGCAATACGCTTCAGCGCATATTCCAGTTTGCCAAACGGCGTCCCGGTCAGCCCGGCAGCCTGCTCGGCAAGAAGCTCGGGTAGATAGCCCCTGGCTGCCTTTAACCAGTCTTGCACAAATCGACGCCTAGCCTCTTCCGTAACCTCTGTAAAACCAGTTCTGGCCGCCCATTCCTGCGCAAAAGAAACAAACCTTTCCTGCAGCGATTGCACTATATCTTCAGCGTAGGGCGAACCGCTCAACAGATAACGGTAAACAGGCATGCTTTCGAAAGCCCTGGCCACAGGAGCCAAGACCTCCAATTCAACGCCCTTCAGCCTTGCAGGCGTATAACGAAGCTCACCCGCCTCCGTCAGGCCAAGGAGGGCATCCACCACCCTTCTGTCAGCACTCCGGCGCGCCTCGCGAGTAAGAGCACCGGCGTCAACCGTGCTTTCAACAATCTCAGCGAGCGGTGCAGGCTTTAAAAGCACATTTTCCACAAAATCAGACAGGGTCGCAAACGGCCATTTAAACCGTAACGCGGAAGGGTCCTCAAAGACCTGTTCCAAAAAAACCCGCTGGCCCTCCGCGCCGGCGATGCGCCAGCGAGCACCAGTCTTGCGTTCAATTAGCTCACGCCCAATATACTCCTGCACGACGGCCTCCGGGAGCTCGCCGCGCTCAAGAGCGACCCGCGCAGCCAGCCGGTCTAACAAGGACGAACGTCGCTGAAGCGCCTTTTCGCGACTAAAATATTCGAGGTCTTCAAGTTCCCGAACTGCCTGCCGCAGGTGATAGCCCCTGCGCTCCTCTCTAACCAACGACCTGAGTTCCTGAGTGCTCTGTAACTTCAAAGGCGGAAGGCCCATTTCAGCCGAAGCCGCGGTCTCGGACCATAAATCACGAGCCTCAGCGGGCAACATTCCGCCGTATTCCATTTTGCCGCGGTAATAAGTCATCCGCCTGGGATACGCCAGGCGACCCTCGATATTAACAAGGTCGACCGGCTCCCCGCTCCATGCCTGGGCGGCACCGGGCGAGTAACTTTCAAGGCCGCGCAAAAAACCCTGGTAGGAAGGGTAATCGTAATAAAAAAGCTCTGACAAAAAGCGGCGCCGCCACGATTCCCTCAATCCACCGAAGCGAAAATAACCGGTAAACTCGCCACGCTCAAGCGCCCGCTCCACAGCCCATTCGGGCACGCCAGGTGGGACATCGCCCGCAGTAAGCGGCGAAAAGCGCAAGCCGACATACTCAAAAAGCCCGCGAACAGCGGAATGCCGTTGCGCCATCTCGTAGAGCGCAGTGGTAAGCTCGGCGCGCTTCTGGAAAAACTGCTCCCAGGACGGCCATTCCATCCTTTTTTTATACAGCTCGCTGGTAAGACTCTTGGCGGCCCTGCGCAGTTCAAAAAGTGAAGTGCCAGGACCGAGCCGCTCGCCGGCGCCAATGCGCTCGACGTATCTATTATATGTCTCCAACAACTCTTCTATGGGGCGGTAGAGATACGACCCCGGACGGATGTCTTCGCGGACAAACGTCTTATACCAGCTGTAAAACTCTCTGCGCGTAACAGCCTCAGATATGGGAATTACACCCTCGCGAAACTGCGCCAGCTGCCGCTGGACACCGCGCATCTCAGTAATGAGACCCGCAAGCTCCCGCAAAACAGGTTCTTCTATCCTCAATAAAAGATTCCTGACCCTGCCCTGAGCCCGCGGGTCTTCAATCCCTGTCAGGATAGACTCAAGCTGCCTCAAGACTTCCTTGTCCACAATCTTGCTCTGAAAACGCCCTACCGCCGTTTTCTTCGCCATACAAACACTCCCGTGTTACGCGGCCACAAACCTGGGGAACTCCTCCCGCAACCTGCGTCTGACTTCCTCCGTCCGGTCGCGGGTAAGCTCAACTTCCAAACGCCAGCGGTCGCTCGGCGAGACCCGTACTGATACCCCCTCAAGCCCAAGACCCAGAAGTATCCGCTCCAACTGCTCACGGAGCGCCGCCGCAGGAACACCCGTCCTGAAAATATCGGGGATAGCCGGAGCCCTCGCTGCTTCGGCCCGCCGCACATCGGCAGGCCACAGGTCAAAGTCGTGAATGTCCTTCCCTAGAGTCTGAACCACCTGGACCTTAATGTCTTCGAGATTTACTTCGGGACGCCAGCCGGCCCATTCCGGGCCGGGCAAGTAATGCGTCCTGAAGTACTCGACCAGATTAACGCGCGACTCGACGGGCAAGCCCCAGAGAGACTCGTAAATTCGCCGCTGGCCGCGCGGCACCACCTCGAGAATCTTCCGCTGCTCTACAGGGTCAGTAGTCTTAGCAAAATGGGTAAAGTACTCCCTCTCCTGGGGCGGCAACGCGCGCATTATATTTGTCCAGGGCGTTCCCGGCTCAAAGCCGTAAACGGTTGAAGTATACTGCTGATAATAATAGAGAGCCGCCGAAGCCCATGGAGTAAGCGGTACGACCTTGGCAGCACCCGCCTGTATCTCCGCTATCCTGCGATTTATTTCCTTTATTTCCTCGCTACGCCGCTCGCCTGTTTCCAGGTAAAGCCGACGCTTGCGCGCCTCCAGGCCGGCGACCAACTTTCTGCGCTGCTCCAAGTCAACCCGCGCGCGCTCAAGAAGAGTGCCGACATCAACGTGCTCTTCCCGAAGTGCGCGCCTGGCGGCATATTCATACAACCCGCGGTACTTAAGGTAAGCAAGGATGTCAAAATACTCTTCAATGTCGCGCACCTCGCGGACACGCTCGGGAATCCACTTCTCACCCGATAAATGTTCCGCTGCGGTACGCCAGAGAGACCCGCCAAGCGCCATTACTCCGCCGATGGCGGCGCCCCATCTCCCGCGCCGGCCCATTACGAAATGCCCCAGAAAACCACCTAACAAAGCGCCGGAGAGCGCCGCCAGAGCAGGCGAACGGGCAATAAACGACTGGTAAGTGGGAACCAGCCAGCTCGACCACGGCGCCTTCCAGTCGCCCCACACGTCGCCATAAACCTGCTCGCGCAAATAAGACTCGAGCGGAGAGCGCACGTGAAGGAACTTGGTGTGCAGGGGGGTGTCAAGGTGAGCAAGTCTCTCGAAGAAAGCCGCCCTAGCAATTTCTCTTGGAGTAAACCGCGACCAGACACCCGCCTCCGACCAGTCGGTGAGCGCCTCCTTGGCGTAGCCTCGCTCAACCAGCACCCGAGCGAGGCTTAAATCGCCGAGATAGACCGCGGCACGAATCGTACCGTAAGTGTCATCGGCAAACTTTTGGTACGGGTTGTACGCGATGGTAACCTCAGCGCCCGGACGTAAAAATCTGCCGAGCTCCTCTGCAGTAACGCCCTGCGCTCTGACACCCGCGACACGCACCGGATGCTCAGGGTACTCCTCGGTGAGGAACATGCCCAGGTCAAGCACCCTGGTTACGTGAACACGCTCGCGGGCAAGGTCAGTATAACGAGTCTGGAAGTGGTAGGGATAAAAAGTGTGTTTCCGCTTTACCGCCGCCATGCGCCGCTTGGCCGCGGCCACCTGCTTCCTGACGTCCTCGGGAAGGTCCATGTGCGTGACGACGTCACGCCAGAAACGCGCTTGAGGACTCCACGGCGCCACGTCAGCGAGAATGAGAAAAATGTCTACCGGTCCGTACAAACCGAAACCAGGCATCGGATGGACAACGTGCGTCCTCAAGTAAGCCTCGCCGGGCAGGCGAACCTCGCCGTAAGGAATAGCATACGGGTCGCCATGGCGGAAATCTTTGAAATACTCCGGCCCGGGCAACCACGGAGGCATAAGGTTTTCAATAGGATTGATTTCTTCAATGTGCCGCATCCGGTGAGGCAAAAACCGGCGCGCAATTTCCGAAATCCCGCCAGACAGGCCGCCCAGATTGGCCAGCTCCCACCAACGCCGCTCAAGGTTGTAGGCCCTCGCCGCTGACTGTAATGTGGCGCTGTCGGGCATAACCTCGCCGAAAAGCGCCTCTGTCGTAAAGCCGTAGATACCGGCGAGCTCTCGGGCCATATAAACGGCCTCGCCCATCCGATACTTAACATCCGTCGGCAGGTAAAAGTGCGGCGGGAGCACCTGCTCCTGCGTCGGCCCGTAAGCGGCGACAAACTCGCCCCTGGCGCGGATGGCAGCGTTGATACCTCTAAGCTGAGCCGCGACAGGTAGATGCACAGCGGCAGGGTACGGAACAGCAGGGTAACCGGCAAAATACGGAGCTGTAGGAGCGCCCTGGGCCTCTCCGGCACCGCCGGGCAGGCCGAAAGGCACGGCATACGGCACGTAGACCTGCGGTGTGACTGTGCCGCCCTTCATGACGCCCACAGTCTTAAGGTGCTCATTAATAAGCCGCAGCTGCTCGGCAGGCGCCGGTATACCGCTCACGACCGCCTCTGCCGAGGTCGGAGGCACCGCCGCAGCAGCAGCAAGGCCGGCCATAACCTCTTCGGGGTGCATCAGGCGCCGAGGCTTAAACACCTCGCCCAGGGTAACGTTTAAAATCGGCCCCCATGGCGTAAGCTCCTCAAACATCGGGGCAGTGAGCGGATAAGGCCGGTCATAATAATGGAGTCGCTCGAAATAGTAAGGGTCGATAAGCCGCTGAATCGGCGCAAACGGAAACCGCGGCGTGGGCAGCCAGTTATAGCGCCAGTATGTATCTTCAGGATAGAGCTCCTGTGAGTACCGCCAGTCGGAAAGCGCCATCAGGTACTCGTTGGGCAGGTAGTAATCAACTTTCGACCCCCACCACGGAGTGCGGGAGCCGAAAAACCAAAAGCGACCGCGGCGCATTTCCTGATATCCGGCGGCATAATACTGCTGCAGCTCTTCTCTGCTCATCGGACGCCGCGGAGACATCCCGAAAAGACCATAAGAGAACGCATATCCGATAAAAGGAAAACTCGGGTGCGGCCAGTAAGCAGCTTGCTCCAGATACGGGAACATGGAATAGGTGTGCCGCAAATGCTCCGCCTTTTCCTCGTCGGGCGCCAGCGCCAGCCTGCCGCGCACGACCATGCGCGCCCAGCGCTCGTACATGGAATAGCCGGTGAGCTGGTCCAGCTCCCAGTCGAGATAATTCAGGAGCTCCCAGGTGCCGACAACAGGCAAGAACCGCTTGAGCGCAAAGCTCAAATATAAGTCCAGCGCCGAGCCGGCAGAACGGCCGGAAAAACCCAGGCCAAACTCGTTGAGCGCTTCGGAAAGACGCCAGAGAAGGTGATACGGACCGAGCGGGCGGACCACATTAAAAGTCAATTCTCGAAGATTACGGCGGCCACCCACAAGCGGCGTATAAACTACATCCTTCGCCAGGGCGGCAAGCTTGGTCCAGTCGTTGCGTTCCCTTATAGCCTCGACTGCCTCAGAAACCGAGGGGGCAGCACGCACCACCGTGTACCGCTGACCAAGGGCGTAAGCAGAAGGCGTCAGCTCCGCGACAGTAGCGTCTGAGAGAAGCTCCTCGGCAAGAAGGCCGCCGGAGCGGCCGGGCGCGTAATAGGGGAAAGTCCGGCGCGCCCAGCCGAGCACCTCTTCCTGGAAACGGCTCATCTTCGGACTGCGGAAAAGCCCTTCGACAAGCGCCAGGGCCTCCTCGCGCGTGCCGGCAGCCGACGCATGCGCAGCAGCTTCTTCAAACATGGTCGCGTTAATCAGCTGCAACGCCTCAAGATGTTCGCGCCTGGATATCTTACCCAATTCCAGCGCAAGGTCAAGCTCGGCCTTAGCGCTGTCATAGCCTGTCAGGCGGGCAAACTCCTTGCCGAGCTCACGCGCGATAATATCCTTGCCTGTTAGCGCACGCTGGGGGTGACGCCCCGTGAGAAGAAACACGTCCTCCTCAAGCTCGCGCGGCGCGCGCTGCGACCTGTACCACAAAGACTTAAGCGGACCGCGATAGCCCCTAGGCGACGCGATTACATCCAGCACGCGCGCAAAATCTTCGAACGTCTCAAGCCGGTACCCGCCGTAACCCGCGGCATGCTTGAGAACCTCCACAACGCGCGGCGAAGGAGCAGGGGTAGTACTACTGAAGAATTTGCGAAGCGCCTCTATCGTCGCCTCGTCGAAAACAACCCCCCTACGGACTGCACCCTCCACCAGGTTGCGATACCAGAGGGGGTCGGCAAACTTGGTGAAAAAGTCACGCGTACGCGCAAAAATACTCGGCGTAGTGCTATAACCGATATCAAGCGCTCTGCGCACACTACCCACAACACCGCGGTCATACCACTTCTGCCCAGCGGGCGCAGTAACGCCTATGTCCGCAACGCTCCGCAAGAGCCGCTCCACCAGGCCGAACCTGCTCGGCGCAAGCATAAAGCTGCCCTCAAGCGGCTGGTCAGGCCTCATTATCGGCAAAACCTTGCCGCCTGCGTAAACGTACGTCTCGGGTATGAGCGCACGCTCGCCGGGCACACCGGTGAGCACGGGGTGCAGAGTGCCGCGTTGCAGAAGGTAAAACTGCGACACCTTGCCCATCTCAAGGTAATCGCGCAGGTGTAACAGACGGCCGGGCAGCGTAGGCTCAAGCCACTGCGCAACGCCCTTCTTTATCTGCGCAAAAACGCGCCAGTCTACAATCTCGCCTTCCGGTGTTATTAATACGCCCGGGTCGTAAGGTACCCCCGCCCACGACTTGTCTTTACGGACAAGTTCTTCGAGCTGCACACGCACTCTTTCGGGGAAGGGATACCCACGCCTGAGAAGCTCCTCTATTGTAGCAGGACGCCGGCCGGTAAGCCAGGCATGCCCGCCGCCGGCCCGAAGCGCCAGCTCCTTTATTTGCTCCTCAAAAAGCTGCCTGGTCTTAGCGTGTAACTGCGCGAAAAACTCAGGGCGCTTACGTTTGTAGTCCTCTTTTTGATATCGCTCAATTATCCGAAAAAGGTCGTCAAGCTGCTGGTCGGTAGCGGGCAGGCGACGCTGAACCGCAAGCTGTCCGAGCCTCTCTCGCGTGAGGTTGCGCAGAACTCCCGGCCGAATGCCCCACAAAAACTCTTCAATACCGGTACCGCCAAAGACACGCTTTACTTCGCCCGATATGTCGGCAAACCGCAGCGACTCCTCCCAGTGGAAGGGGAGCTCTTTGGTAAGGACGCGCTCGCTCTCGAGAATAAGTCTTTCGAGATAGCCAGGCTCATAACGCGGACGCGCAAGACGGCGCGAGTACTCGCCACTAAGCAGGTCCCACTCGCGGCGCAGCCCGAGGACAGAGAAATCAAGGCCCGGCCTGCGCGTAAGCCGCCAGTGCTGTATACTCTCCAGGGCGGCACGACCGTGCCTCGCAAGATAAGCCGCGGCAGCATCCAGAAGACCCAAACGCGAAGCGGCCGCCACGGCTCCAAGCCCGATGCCGGCCCCTAATAAAACACTCCTCCAGACACTTTTTTTCTCTTCTGGAGGAGTGAGATACTGTGCGTTGGGTGAACTATGTAGGAACGGGTTGTCTGGTCTCAGCAACTCCTCGCACGCCCCGACGCTTAGGTACTTGACGGTAAAACTCGCTAACCGGCCTGCCCGTGGCCACGTCAACCAACTGAATGCCGCGAAGCTGGCTCAAGACCCACTCAGCCCGCGAATAGTAATACATGGTTTTTTCGACAGTCCAGGCAGCCACCTCTTCAAGCCTCAAGTAAGGGAAAGCCTCGATGATAATGCAATCCACCTGGTTCTCGAAATAAGACATCTCCTCACGAAAACGCTCGAGCATCTCACGCCCCAGTGGGTTCGGGTTACCGTCATACGAAAAGCCCGACTCCTTCAGTATCTCACGGGCCAGTGTTGTCGGTACTCCCCCTAAACAATTCGTAAAATCATAACCAGGAGGGTAAAGTGTGCAACACGAACAGACCCACTCTTCTTTTTCCTCGGGAGAAAGGTCGGCCTCCATAAGCACCCTGTACTCCGCCCTGGTCAGAAGACGCCACAAAAATTCCTCGCGGCCAATCTCTGTATGTCCCAGACGCCCATACTGCGCCTGCCACTCGGCGATGCGCCCGGCAAGTTCGTCCTCGTTAATTTCAGGCAAACACTTTCCCCCCGGGGCGCCCGCCAGCTATAACTCCTGGGGCAAAGAATCAACGATAAACCCGGATTTATTCAAGATTTGCTCCGCGAGTATGGTGGCAATCCCGGCCTTGGCCGTGGCATAGTTGTACCCCTCAGGGTCCAAAACACATATTTTGCAAATCTCTTCTTCACGCTGCCACATATCAAGCCTCTGCATAGACATTATCTTCCGATACTCCGCTCGCGTAATACAGCGCCAGACAAAGACTTCACCCTCGCCAAACTCGCTTACGTAAACCTGCCCGTACTGCGCTTTCCACGCTTCAACCTGCTCCTGCGTATAACCCGGCAGGGCAACGTCGGCCTGTTCTTGCACTACCACATCCACATCCTCAATAATACTCACATAATCCCTCCTCTTAAGTAAAAAACTACGGCTGACGCTCCACGATTTGGGGCTGTTTTACAAGGTCTCGCGCGATAAAACCATATTCTTCCATTACGGGCTGCTCCGCGCCCGCATCGGAAACCTGCTGTACAGAGACAATCTGCACCTCGGAAAGCATAAGCCGCGGGCCAAGCCTGTTTATCAGGTGCAGTGCCCGACTGATGGTTTCGCTCTCCTTGAGCCAGGAAGCATCATGCGGCGTTTGCGGAGCCCAGGTGGCCGAGTAAAAATTACGGTGAGGCATTTGCCCAAAAGCAATGTAGATATTGAGCGGCTCAGAAAACTTGAAGAAGGGCTCCCTGCGCTGCTTTGCCAAACGGTCCTCGCTCAAAGACCACTGGCGCTCCTTCAAACCGTCAACGACACTGTTCACGCGAGGGTCATCACGCGCAACAATGTGCATAGCGAGCCGCTCGGGTATCTTCCCCTGACTCAATGCAGACTTTTCTTCTGTCGTCAATGCGAAACCGCAGCTCGCCAGACCACTGGCGAGCTGCGTAAACATATTGCGCGTAGCGCCATAAGTCTTGTCCTCAGGCGGCTTTTTGAAACCCAGGGCCTCAGCCACCTTACGCTCGATATAATAAGGCTCACGGTAATTTATCGTGAAAGAACCCTGGACAATACGCCGCCCAACAACCAGCGCGTCGTAAACATACGAACTGTATCCGTAAATCGGCCGGATTTCCTGGTGCAGCACAAACTGCAAAGAAACGGCCTCGTCGATAAAGATATTCTGAAAGTAAATGTTTACGTCCGCGCCTGAAAAGTACTCCTGATAAAAAGGAACGCACTCAATAGTGCCGGCACTGCCGAAAACGGCGCGGTGAAACTCATCATAGGCCAGGGGTGCATAAGTGGGGAAATTATAAATGGACGGCATCAGCACGCCCCTGCCTTAAACAGAAGGTCAGGGTGCATGGGGACCATGTCGCGCGCAACGTATGTCATGGTCTGCTCGGTATACATGTCGTTAACGCTCATAACCTGCCCTTCGTCCACCACGCAAATACCGTAAATCCGCAAAGCAGACCTCACACCGTATTCGTTGTTAAAAACAACGGTCACGTGAAAAGGCGGCATTTCGTCTGTAAAAACCCTGGATGGAAAAGCCTTTTGGTACTGTTCAAGAATCCGGTACACAATATGGCGGTCGAAAACCGTAAAAACAAGCGACCCCGCAATCAGCCGCGAACCCCTGGTAAAGCCCTTCGGGCCGGAGAAACCAAGCGCCCTGACGGGAGCAGCGGGACGATGAATAGAATAAGATATTGTCTGAAGCTCGCCGAAAATGTAATGCGCAAAGGTGATAGTGTTCCCCTTGATAACGGGAACATCAATCCCCGCAACTATATCCGTCCCGGCAAAGCTGTTATCAAAAACCCCGCTCAATTCCCAAAAACACCCCCTCAAGGCAACCAGAAGGTAAATCGAGCTCCCGCCCCGCCTCTACGCAAGCGTAGCGTCCGCAGCAACCGGAGATATTTCTTTGTACGAACGAGCTATAAAGCTCATGGCCTGCTCAGTAACCACATCGTCAATACTAACCGCCATGCCGTTATTCAATATCTCCGCGCCATAGATATCCAATTGGGCACGCTGACCGTACTCATTGGCAAAGTGAACCGAAATATTGAACGGAGGAAGTTGGTCCACGTATTCAATGGGCGCCTGGCGCTCAATCATCCGGTTATAACCAAGGTTGGTCATTATCTCGTCCCAGGTAGCGATACCGGCATAGCCCTGCTTGCTTAACGCGCCCCTAAGAATCTCGTCGGCATACTTTCCGACATTCGCAGCAAACGTCTGATAACCCCGCACTAAAGGAAGACCTTTATACTCCTTCAACATCTCCTCGAGTAAGGCATTGCGGTTAAAAACAATAAAGACTAACGAGCCCGCCACACCGCGCTTGCCCCGGGAGAAAGAACGCGGGTCGGGCGAACCCATAGTGTAAATAGGAGCCTTCTCACGGGTAGCCGTAAAACTTATCGCTTGCAACTCGCCTATTACACGCGAGTTAAACGTCGCCACAATATCCGCACCAGAAAACGAAGTAAAAGTTCTAGTGTACTGCTCAATACTGATAGGAGCAGTCAAACAAACACACCTCCTTAAAATTCTGGAGGAAAGGGGGGATTAAACCCCCCTTTCCTCGTACACGCTACGTCACAGTGCCAAGAGCGGGACGAAGCGTCACGGTCGTCTTAATCTGAACAACCTCAAAAGCGGGCACCAGCTTCAGGTCAATCATACACCGGCCCAGAACCTGGTCGGAAACCGAAGCGAAAATCTGAAACTGAAAGTCTAGAAGCGCTCCCGCAAACTTCATTGCCTTTAGTCCGTCTTCAATAGCGGTGGCCATAGCACCGCGATGCTCAGGTGTATTGGGCAAGCCGTAAAACGGCTCACAACGCTGCCTGACTAACTCCACAGCTGCTGCGACAATACGCATCGTGGTAAGACGGCGGTAATCCGAGGCCGGGCACGCAGCCGTCAGCCCATCAGTAACTTGCACCGCGTTCGCGCCGGGACGCACGTGAAACGTCACGTAGCGTGAGCCAAGAAGACGGTTGAGTTGGCTATAAGAGTAACTAAAACGCAACCCCAGAGAGCCGGTTACCATATGACCCGCAGGGCCATGGTGCGGCGGCAGCATTGAAACAATGCCCGCGTAACTCGGCCCGGCCGGAGCAGCATAAACACCCAACTGTTCATTTTCAAACACCGGCTCG
The DNA here is from genome assembly GCA_040758635.1 of Bacillota bacterium. Taxonomy (GTDB): domain Bacteria; phylum Bacillota; class Desulfotomaculia; order Desulfotomaculales; family Ammonificaceae; genus Yes71-27. The sequence continues at coordinate 79,052 of JBFLVI010000002.1, forward strand.
GGACCCGCATGCACCTGAATGAAACGGCCGATATCAATCCTGTTGCCGTCGTCATCGTAAAGATAGTTGCCCAGGTCGTCCTTCAGGTAATACTCGTTCTTTCCTTCTGCACAGAGCGCGTCCACTTTCGCGCTGATAGCCTCGGGAGTAAGCTCCCCAAGCGGCTTGACGCTAATGATGCCAAGCACCTCGGAGTTGGCCATCGAAACCACCGCGCAGAACTTCGCCAGCTGTTCCGCAAAATTCCGCCCGTCCGGTAGCGGGTCATCGGCATAAACATCAAGGGGTACGACAAAATCAACATCGTAATCATAAAGCGCTGCATAAGCCTTCTCTAAAAGGGTATACATTTTATCCTTATAATCCCAGTCAGACGGCTTAGGACCATCGGTACCACCTGCAAGAATCACGGTAGCAGCATCAAGAACCCCGGGCGGAAAATCGGGCACGTTAGTGGACAAGCGGACAAAAGTATTGCGCGGGTCACGGTTAACAGTCTCAACAACCTTGCCAAGGTTGGGTAAATCGCTTAAATCAACAGTAAAACTCTCGCCAGGTTTTCCTGAGGGCTTTGTAAAGGAGAGGGTACGCAAACCCTCATCAGTTACTGTCAAATTGACTACAACAGTATTGTATATCTCGCCGGGATACATGCCGCGTACATCAAGCGCAGGAATGACAGTAGTTGCGCTCGTGTAATTATACTGAGCACTGATAGTTGCCAGCAAGGGAGCATTACCCGGCAGCAAAATAACAGTCTTGTCGACTTCGTTCAAAGTGTAGCCCGTAGACGGAACAACGGCATCGTTTGCTTTAAGTACAAACGTCCCCGCGACAGGTGCGTAATCCAAATTAAAAATCTGCGGGGAACCGCTAAGAACACCCGTCACAGACGCGCTCGTTATCTGAATCTCTTCATAGCTGTAATTGGCAGTGACAACCGCATCCACCGCTACAGGGTCAACAAAGGTTATCTTATTGGCCGCTTCGTCGTAAGTCCAGTAAACAATGCTTCCGTCCGGCGAGGTGGCCGGCTGTTCCACGCCGTCAACAAAAACGGCAAGGGTGCCGTAGACTATCGGGCCATGCAGCAGGCGGAAATTGTAATCGTCTTCGCGTAAAAGCTCCTCGCCGACAATATCGTGTGTGGCAATCACGTGATTATACTGATAGTTAATCCTATACTCCGCGTTGCTTCTAAACCAATTGGCCTGAAAGGCAACAGCATTAGCATCGTAGTCAACCGTAAACCCAAACTGCTGAATAACCCCGTCAACCAGCACCTCCACGGTGCCAAAAGCAAGCTCATCGCCGTCGGGAACGTCAAGCGCGACGGTCTGAGCGTCATTTCCAGACGCCTGACCCAAGTCCTCCTGGTGGCTCTTGGTGACCGTCTGCGCAACAGGCTGACCGGTAACCGAGCCCCTAGCATACTCGCCACCCACGCGCATCAAGCGGATGTCACGACACCCTGCCGAATATAGCTCCTTGGCAGCGCGCACCAGCGACATGCCGTTCGGAAGCCCACTAGCATCAACACTCTTGCCAAAAAAGAGCTCGGCATCCACGAGGCGGTTAAGCTGTACGGGAACGTCAACAGGCCCATCAACGGCCGTGCCGATAAGAAGTACACTGTCCGTAACCACACCGGTAGCCGCGGCTTCCGCAACCTGAAGGTTATAATCGCGATAAACCCTCCTACTACCGGGGAGGTTTTGCAGCTCTAAAATCAACCATTATCACTCCTTTTTGATAAGCTCGTAGTCCAAATCTATCCTGTTTAACCGGCCGACAAACTCGGGGCGAATACGGTCAAGCCGTACAATGTAATACAGCGGACGCACCACCACCGGGTCACGCCAGGAAGTTTCCACGTCATCCGCAAGTTGCTCCTCAAACCAAAGCCTGACCCCCATCCGTACAAAGTCATCCTTGTACGTTTCCATGAAAAGCTCAAAATCATCGACCAGCCTGTCCGCCTCTTCGGCGCTTTTCGCGATAATGTTAAAGAGTACGCGATGGTCAAACATTTGTCCCATGAGACGGACACTACGGCTAGGATTATCGGCATCATGTAACATAGTACGCAAACGCGGTTTTTTCTCGTTGACCCCCTCGGAGGGGTAACGTCTCTCAAGTCTACAGACGATAACCGGATATTGCTCCCAATCATCCATCGTCCGGTACCTTAAAATAGGCGCCTGGTGGCCACACCGCCTCCAAAGGTCATCCAGGTGTTTAAGAAACTGCCGGAAAGTTGTAACCTTCTCAGCACGCATAACCTCAAGAGAATCCGCCAAGTTACCCCTCCTACCCCAAAACCACATAGACCGTAGTACTAACACGTATTTCGCGCAGCGAACCACAAGGAACAAGAACCAGCTCCACAAAAGCCCGATTTTTAAAGAGGTCGTAAGAGACCTTGAACTCGTAATCCCTCAAAATTCCTGCCGCCACGCGACTACGCAATAAAGCGTCGACCGCCTCCTTAAAAGTAAGGTCGCCAATAGCTGCAGAAGCAGGAAGGCCCAAATAATCACGAGCCACGTCGCGCAGGCGCGTGACCGTGTCCGTAGCCACGCGGTAAAACAACAAGCGGTAATAATCGGACATGGTATCCGTCATAGTAACCGCAGCATAAACAGCCACACCACGCCTGACCGTAGGAGTGAAAACAACATAGCCTGCCTCGCTTAGGAGCTTTAGCTGCTCCTCAGGAAAAACCGGCGCAACACTTAAAAGCCCCGTGCTCTTATTTGTAAGGTCAACACCGGCGTGATGCGCAGAAATCATTCCAGCATAAGTGGCCGCAACACTAGCCGTGTAATAATCCCCGGCAGCATCCTGATAAACGGCGACCTGTGGAACAACGCTAAAGTGGTACCCGCGGTACACCGTCGTGCCGGTTTCGTCCACAACGGGAAAATGCCGAGCGGCCAACAAAAGTGACTCAACCCAGCCACTCACGTCCGCGCCAGGCGTGGAGCAGCCCAATATAAAGTGCGTTTCTTCTCCCAGCGCCGCCCGCTCCTGGCACAAATCAAAAAGCCTGTCGAGGCACGTACAAGAATCGAAAAACTGACGCGCCGGGTGTAAGTACTGGAAAGGGAGGTCTACTAGAACTGGATAAACGGCCTCAAAAGCAGCCGCAAAATCATCCGTAGCAAGTTCTGATAAGCGCATCAAATAGAGAAAGCGCCCTCCGGCAGCATATGCCTCGCGGTACGCGTCAACTAAATCACCGGCACCAAAAAGTGCAACCGCCTGTTCGGAACCATGCACAAAGACCGGCTGCCTTACCGGGCCCATTTCGGAAAAACCTATAATAAGAACAGCCTGCGACAGGGGATGATTGAGAAGCTGCACAATCTGCTGAGCATATTCGACCTGTAACAAGCCAAACTACTCCTTGACCTCTGCGCGAGCAACGACCCGGTAATAAGCAACCTTGCGCATATCCTGTCGCAGAGTCTCCACAGAAGTCACCACATAACGTCCCCGCGGCGGCTCAATAATCAAATCTTGTTCTTTTGGTCGCACATAATAAGGCAGGTAATAAATCCACGCGTCCGGATGCGTCCAACCCGGGGGTTCTAAACGCAAGAGACCGACCAAGCTCTCGGGAACGGAAGCGCTGCGGCGCCATGTCCTGTACTTGCTGACATACACCTTATGTCCCGTTCCGAAGCACTTATTGCACCGAGGATTCGGCTCACCTTGATAAGCGCACAGGCAGCGAACGCGATAGTCCCGCCGCACGTAATAAATATCGTACCCGTGACGCGCCAAGACCCTTTCGAACTCCGCGCGAAGGTTCACGACAACCAACCCCACTTACAGCTGACGCGATGCAGGGACCGGGGAGGTAAAGTAACCTCTCACTGTCCAATTAACACCGCCACGACGCGCGGCGGCAAGCATCTCTGACCTCCAGTAGTCCATCTGCCCACGCAAGCCATCGGTAAGCTCCTTTAGGCGGGGCGGACGTAAATCCACCCTCAAGTCACCGAGTGTATACGACTCGCCCCGCTCCAAAACTCTTTTAGTGATAATCTGTGACAGTATCGTGTATGCGGCACGGTACTTGACAAACTCGCCAACCGGAAACGGTATCTCCGTCCGCGTCACAGTCACACCCGTCAAATAATCAGCGAGCCGACTGGCATCACGTATGGCGTCGTAAACCAGGCCAGGCGTCAACTCGCTGCTGACAGACCCAAGCTCGCCCACCACGTCCTGTAACGAGCAATATAAAGGGGAATACCGCGAAGCAAAATAAGCACACCAAAGCGCGGACAACGACACACCCGCCAGGTCCTTCACATCTGGCATTACCACCACCAGGTAGCGCGCGTTCTCTTCCAAAGTAGGCAGTGTTATCGTAACGCGCGTGCCCTCAGACTGAACGGTTATTCCTGGAATCGCCTTCTCAGGAGCAATCTCGGAAAGAAAAACCTCAAACCGTTCAAAGCCGCGCTCCAAAACAATAGAATCCACAGTACCACCTAACCCGGTAGTTTAACCACGTAAACGCTTTTCGAAGAAACCGACTGAGGGTCCAGCTCACGATTAAACTCCAAGACAATCTTGCCGATATCGAGGGAAACGTTGCCGCTAAAGGGCGACGGCAACATATTCACTACTTTTAATTCATCAACGACATTTTCCGCTACAAGGGGCTCTTCACGCACATAAACAGCAAAGCCCACTGGCCGCGACCACGCCTCACCGCTCATGCGCACGCGCACAAAGTAATACCCGGGCTCAAGCGGCCGAGCCGGAACCACAGAAGCAAAACTGCCATCTTCAGAGAAAACAGTCGTATATCCTTCGCCGTCAAGCGGCCAGACAACTTTAGTAAAATCAAGGTCTGAGGCCACCTGCACCTCGTAGAACCCCTCACCGACAGCGGTCCACAAAATGGTAAAGGTAGGCGCAACAGCCTCCTGCTCTGCCGGCGAAATAACGACGGGCACAACCGCACCCGTCAACGCGCCGGTAACAAATTCCAACGTGAAAGTTTGTGCCATGGCGGTACCGAGAATGTCTTTTACTCCACTCTCGCCGCCTAAAACCACAAGCTGATGCCTGGACTCAGGCGCCAGCGGCCGGTCGGGCCTAAAAGTAACCTGACGGCCTGTGTAAATAACCTCTCCAGAAACCGGCACACGATTGGTGAGGTCCAAAAGTCTGACCGTCGCGGCCGAAACCGTACCCGGGTCCAGGTCGCGATTGAACCAAACCACCACCGGCTTGGCAGGGTCGACGTCCTCGGCCAGCATCTTGGGTTCGGAAAACATAACATACGGTGCATTCAGCGGCACTGGTCGCTACCCCCAGATAGCGTATAAAATTGAGCCCGCCTCGGGCGGCGACGAAAAGACAACCGTGTTCTCGCTCAGAGTATAATCGGCATCGACACCCTGCTTCATAAACAAGCCGTTATAAAACAAAAACAACACCTGCGGCGTACCGCTCAGTGTAAAAACATTATTCGTACCGTCAACAGCTCCCGTTGGAACCTCGCCCACAAGGCTTATTCCGCCTCCCGCGACGCCAACCTTCTGCCTGATAAAGCCATCAAGTTGTCTAACGGTAACACCCATTCTCCCCTACCTCCACATAAGGCAGTAATTATAAACTCTCGGCTTATCCACAGAAGACGCTGTCAAACCGATACGCAGTTTAATAGTAGCGACAGCTAAAGAAAGGGGCTGCTCGAGAACCAACACCGTGTAAGAAGTCCCGTCACCCACTTCGAAAACCACATCAGTGTCGGCAGGTTTTTCCACATCAGCATAAAGATAAAACTCGACGGTAGGAGCAGGGGGTGTAAAACTTACAGAATACCAGTCCTGCACAACCCCAAGCTCGCTGGTAGTAATAACCATTCCATTAGTATCAAAATGCGCGCTGGTCAGAGCTGTATCGCACCGGCTTTTGTCAACTGCCGGCTCAATAAACGAATACTGATAGTCAGAGTTGATAAGCCGAAGGTCATAGTAATTGATAAGGTCCTTTTGTTTTATCTCCTTTGCAATCTCATACTGCATTCCGTTGAAATGATAATCGTGGTATACGAGTCCGTCCTTAAAATCAACGCGCGGGAAGGTCATAAGACCTCACCCCTTACTTGCTCTCGCGCAGGAACGTAATACTCCACGTTACCCGCATACCAACATTAATGTCTTTGGTAATCGGGCCAATGCCCGAGATGGCAAACATGTCGCCCCCGCTAAGGCGATTGAAGAGACCGACCTCGTAAATGTCGGCAAACGTCTTGTCATAGATATAATTCACAGTAATTGTCTCGGTCCCGAGAAGGGTAATCAATATGGTAACAATCCGCCTGTCCTCGCTCAGGCTCCACTGGTCGGGCGCAAGCGACACGCCGTTAACCAGCACGGCCGGCGTCGTATCAACCTTGACGGGATAAGTCAGAACATAGGTGGTGTTCGCGCCGCCAACAGCGTTAAAGATATCGGTCCTCTGGGCGTCCTCGGCGCCGGGCACGCCCTGTGGGAAGTCGGCGACAAAGGTCACCGTGGTGCCGCTGTTCCACCTGTACTTAAATGTAATAGTACCAGCAGGCGGAGCCGTCGAAAACTCGACCGCCCCAATCGAAGCGTCAGCTATCCAGACACAGTTCGGGTCGGTAGTCGACGCGGTTCTGATATTGTAAACAGTGCCGTTCGAGTGGGTAACAGAAATAAGCTCAAGCAATGGCACATTGTTAGAGTTTAGGGCGTAATTAACCGTGCCGTTTGAGTTCTTGACCTCTGAAGTTTCGGTGCCTACCGTAACCGTAGCAGGGAAAATAACAGGCTGACGGCAACCGGGGTATTCCGCGTCCAGAGCTACTTTGGCCTTGTCGGCGTCAGTAAAAATAATGGGAACGCCGGCAGGATGGGTATCAGGCTTGTTCGAAACCCCCATGTGGCTAATGCCCGCAACCTGCTTGTAATCAAAAGAAACCTGAACGCCCGCCTTGGCGGTCTCGAAACTGATTTCGCCGGTGTCGTAGTCGATAATGTACGTGTTGTCAGCGTCAGAAGGCGCACCAGTCCAGGAGCGCGAGAAATCCGTAACACCAACCTTAACAGACTCGCTGCCCTCAATAATGCGAACCTGAGAATTGGTTACCTCAAGGTAATCGACCTGGACTTTTTCGTTATCAACTGTCCCAACCTGGTCTTTAAAGACCAGTTTGCCTGCATCCTCGTCAACAAGGCGCACATCAGAGCCAATAGCCAAAACCGTAGAATTTACACCGTCGGTTTTTACAACCTTTACAAGCTTGTATATAGGTTTGTCCGCAACAAGCTCGTAAGTCGCGGCCCCAGGCACAAGCTCTACGTAACGCCGCGAGCAGCGCGCAAGGGGCAAGTTTAAACGGTAAAAACCATCGCCATCCGGCACCGAAGCCGTATCAAGCACTGCGCTCTTGGTATAGCGCACCTCATTCATGGGATTGGAAACCAGCCCGGCAAGAATGGCATTAGCATTAATAGTAACGATATTTCGCCTGTAAATGACATCGAGAATATCGCCCGTCACCGGGTCATAGAGCTCAGCACACACGTTGCCACGCGCTTTTAAGCCAAAGTTATCAAGAGTCATGCAACACCTCTCCCTAAAAAGGCTTGATAAAACTTAAGAAAGCGACAACGCCACGGTCCATTTCACACGCAGACCGTCCCTGGTAGTCTTAGTAATCGGAGAAACACGAGAGACTGCAAACATCTTTGCAGCAATATCGCCCCAACCCTCAATACCGTCCGCAACCCGCGGACCGTTAAACAGACCCAACTCACGGACAGTAATGTTGTAATTCGGGACCCCGGGCGGCAGTTCGGCCACAAGGGTAAGAGTGCCGTCCTTGTAGTTGTAATAAGGGTAGTCGGGCGCCGTGGTAGGCCGTTCAATTAAAGCACGCCCGTACTGAGTCGCATAAGCCTGTTCCGACCTGTAAGTCACCGAAACGCCGGTAAGCTGCTCCGCAAACTGGAAGCCGACAACCTTGCCCGCAGCATCATTAACGTACTGGTACTGGCCCGGCGCAGGCGCCAGCGTATCCGGTGCCTTCACAAACTCCACTCCCTGGTGGTAAACCTTTTCGGTGCCAGTCACAAGCGGAGGGTGAAGGAGAGTAATGGTATACGGAGCCGACAGCGTGGTATTGTAAAGCTCTGGAGTAGCAAAAACGGCCTGCTCGGTGGGTACTTCAGCGTTCAAAGCAGTAGCGCTCTCGAAATAAGAATCGAACTCGAAAGCCTCCACGCTTATATAAGCCGGAGAAGCAGCGTTCGGGTCTTGCGTCCCGCTGTGTTCCAACACTAAAACGTGCTCGACAGTAGGGTCAAGGTCGTTCGCCACCTCGTGCCTGATGCCGTTCACAGTCTCAGAAGCAAACTGGTTAACGGTACCGACATTAACGCCGTCGAGAATTACGTTTACAATGGCGCCGTCCTGTTTGGCAGAATAATAAAAAGCAACCGTAGTGCCTTTAAACCTTAACTCAACCCCATCACCAGCGACAGACGTAGTATGAAGAGTGCCGCCGACAGCGCCGGCAACGCTCTGCTGCTGCCAGCCAGAACCGGTGTAAGCAAGGTAGGGGCTCGCATCACCAACAAGGGTAAATTCCCCGTCACCGAAACCCATGAAAGCAACAGTGTCGAGCGCGTAAATCTCCCAGTCTTTTGCTAATTCAGCGCCGCTATTACCACTAACCAGTGTGTTGTAGTACTCATAATAAGCCTTATAATAACTAGACGTACTGAACCAATTCTTATAAAGCGGCCTCGGTTTATTATAAGTTAGCACGTAATATAAAGTATTAATGTCACGCGGGTTAGAAACGCGCGGCTCTCTGTAAAGAATACGGGTAGGGTCGCCAGCAAGCGCCTTAAGTAAAATGTCGCGCGCAGTAACCACAGTCATGTTGGGCTGTTCTATGACTTCAATGACACGTCCGTCAGAATCGTACTTTTCTACTTTAATGTGCCCGCGGGTCCGAAACACCGCGGCATCATGCAAACCACCAGCACCCCTTTTCATTTGAATCTCCTTCATCAGGGTCATAAACCTCCTAAAGCTTTCCTCGTCGCGCAACATGGACGCCAAAGCTTCTATTACGTTCAAGCATTATTCCCCCATTACGGCTTCGCCCAAAATAAATTCGCCCATAATAAATCCCTTGCGCCCCGGCCCGCCGGTCGGGTTTAAAACTCCCTCAACCGCCGTCTCACCAAAATACAAAACGACAGGCCAGTCTGTTTTGTCTATGTCAAACCGGGGAATTGTATCGGAAAACTCGGACCGGCCGGCAACCGTTTCAACTCCAAGTGCAACGTTCACCAATGCGTCACACCTAAGTGCCGCTCTCAGTCCCTCCAAAAGGATAGCGAGCGAATCGCCCGACGCCGCAACGCGCTCGGCAAGCGCCACGCCAAGCGAAGTGACGGCGCTCTTGAGCCAAGAATGATGAGCGTCGTCCAGAAAACCGACCGCCGGCGAATCCTGAAGCGCAATCCAGAATTTAAAAGACAGCGGAAGCTCGGCAAGGAGCCTCACCCTGTCCGTTATCTGCGACGTAGAGAAAAAGTCGTGAAAGTAAATCCTCCCATCGTCGGTCCGCGCATGTACCGTGCTCTTGACCCAGGAAGAAATATAGTGGTCGTTTAAAACCGCCCGCAAGTCGCCGGCACCTAAAAACGCGGCCGCCACAAAAAGAAGGTCTATCAACTCACTCAACACGAGCTGCTCCGGTATCTGCTTTACCGCTAAATCCGCGCGGTCCTCTAAAAACTCCTCAAGCGCCTCAACGACCCTGAAAGACTGAGTAATATCCAGATTAAGGCGCTCAAACGGAAAAACAGTTACAAAAAGGCCGGCGAAGTCTAAAAGTTCGCACAAATACTGCTCGAAAAGCCTGACGCTCAAAGAGTAAGACACAAAAGAACGGAGAGCGTAAAAGACCGCCTGCTCAGACAAAACAGAATCGGGGTCGCCGCCGTCGTAAATGTGAGCACACACGCTTTCAAAAAGCCGCCTGCTCAACCTCTCCTCAATCGTGGAATACAGACGGGAAACCGACTGCTCGAGCCACCCGGTATCGACAAACTCAGGGCCGGGATACATGACAAAAGACCGCAGGCACGACTCGACGACATCGACAAACACCGGCTCTTGCAAAACCTGCCGCAACAACTCCGTCCAGATATCGGCCGACTCGCTTACGACAAGTCGAGCAAGTTCGTAAAACTGGCGGTCTACAGCGACATCCAGCGTGTCAGCAGCGCTCAGGGCTTCCACAAAAGAGGCCGCTGCCGCTTCCAGGTCAACCTTTGCTCCCCGGTCCTTGGTCGTTAAGTAAAACCTGAAAAGGTCAAGTAAAAACGAGCTGACCACACGAATCGAATCATCGCCGCCCGGAGGCACATCGGGCGGTGGTTCACTCGCCGCAGTCCTAATCGGGTCCGAATAGAGCCAGGGCGAAAGCTCAGTCGCACTCTTCACACCGCGCAAGCGATACCAGTACTCGGCGTCAAGCTGCCCCTGAACAGGCAAGACACGCAATACAACCCAATCACTCGTCAGCCCATCGGCACCGACACCGCGGACACGGAAAATATTTGCCGTGGGGGTGGTGTTTTCCACAGCCACCCCCACGGTTTTCTGAACAAGAGCAGCGGCAACTTGCGCGCTGCTGTCAACAGTCTTAACCCTGTAAGGTCCGGGCGCACCGAAAAACGTCAGGGTCTTCCGAACGAGGCCCACAAAAGAGCCCCCCAATCGTTAAACTATTTCCTCAGGCGGAGCATCTATCGAAGCAGCATCCATTTCCAGGGTGCGCTGCGGAAGCGGGTAAGAAAGCTTGAAGGCAACCTTGCGAGCCACAGCGATTGCCTTGCCCTCATTAAGCACGCCCATGCCGTAGCGCTCTTTCACCTTGATGTTTTTGATGTCACGCGCGGGGTCAGACCACTGCTCGGTGGAAATATCCTCCTTAACCAGAAGAATGCCCACCTCATTACGGTCTACAACCGACATATCAAAGGTCTTATTCTCGCGGTCAAAAATACAGAACGGCGAGAAATTAATAGTAATCGGAAAGGGGAGACGACCCTGCACCGAATTAGGCTGCAGCACCATCTGCTGGTTCGGCTGCGCGCCGAACGCCGCAAAAGAAAGCGAGCCGATGACATCCTGCTTTGCAAAAATCATCCAGCAAAGCGGGTGCATGAACACATCAGACGGAACATAACCGTTGGCCATGACCACCAGAAAGAGGTCGATAAAGTCTTCCACCGACATGGTATCGTTAAAGCTGCCGTTAAAGTCACGACCGGTGGTCCTGGCCTCAGGATACTGCTCCTTAAGAGAATTATCAAAGACTACATGACCGCGCCTAGAAAGCATACTGAAAACCTTCTCTTCTTTGAGACGGGCCATGGCACGGCCAGCCTTTCTCAGCCACATGCCGATTAAGTCCCACATGGAGTCCTCAATGGCCTCGTCGGTAATCTTGACCATAAGCCCCGACTTACCGACCTTGATTTCTCCACCGCCCTCGAGCAGCTGAAAATCCATCGTCTCCTCAGGATACGGCCCCATCTCGGGAATGTCATGTGCCCGCAACTCGCCCACAGACGGGACGACAATGGACCTACCCTGGGTAATATTCACGCGCTGTAACATGCTTGTCCCGATATATAAAGGCTCAGCGGCCTCGCGCATAACGCCGGTTACAACCTGAGGAATGAGAATAGCGGCATCGGGAGAGGCAAGAACCTCTTTAACCGTAACGCGCTCCTCTTCGGTCACACCAGCCTTAGGGTCAAGCATCCGCTGAACCCGTTCTTCAAAAGTTAAAGCCAAAACTTATGCACCATCCTTTCGCATAATAAATCCGTTAAAGCGTTAACATAATCCGCAGGCCACCGACACAACCCTTAAAGTCCCAGTTGGTAGGTAGACCCGGAACTTGACCGGTAGCCTTATAAGTGGCGGTTACTGTCTGAACAGTGCTGTACGTTTGAGTGGTGATAATAATCACCAGACCGGCATCGTAATCGACGTAGTCAGGCACGACCTCGGTGTCGCCGATTTTCACAGTGAGAGAGCCCAAAACAGCCGGACGGTGCTTCAAACGGAAGGTATACTTGGTGCCAATAGCAAGGTTCGGCTGAATCTCACCAATAACCTCGTCGGTATACTGAGTCTCAATGTTGGAGCCATCGGTCAGACCAGGAATACCCTGACCCGAAGGACCATAAAGCTTGCTCAAAACATCGACATAGCCCGGGTCATACGGATAACCTCCGTCGGTAAGTCCGGTACCCTGGGTAAGGTCCTGCGGACGGAAACCGGTCGGGTCGAAATCAGCCATGGTTTTCTGGTCAGCCAGTGCCCACTCGGCCCACTTAAGCCAACCCTCCGGCGGAATATTCAGGTCAACAGCACAGACCTTGCCTACAATTTGCAGCGGGCTTTGCGGAATAGCAGAGGTATAGGCAACCTGAACATCCACCGCGGTAAGAGTGCCAAGGCCCTCAATAACAATCTTGCCGGAAGCGTAAAGAACATCGCCGAGGGTAGCGCCCGCAACCGGCGTCTGTGTAGCGGGGTCAATCACCTCGATAACGGGCGTGGTCCCGGGCTTAATCGGCTGGTCCACATAAACAGTGGCAACGCCGCTATCGACAGCAACATCAACAAAGCTTTGCTCTTCCGTTTTGTACTCTTCCCACTTGATAAAGCGGCCGTTCGCGTCGGAACAGAGCATGTCCCCTCCCTTAAAAGTACCGTACGCGCTACCCCAGTGGATGGCCTCCGCATCGACTTTATTTGTAAACAGCGGGACCTCAATGTAGGTGTGGTCACGGACGACAGTCGGGAGAACGTCTGCCATATCCTCGAGCTCGTCCTGCTCGAACATGTTATAGGGCACAACACCAACGGGAACGTTAGCCTTGCGGGTATAGGTGTTTCCGTCCTTATCAAGCTCGGTCACGTCCACACCGCCGTTAGCGATAGTCAGGGCATTCCAGGTGAAGCGGTTGATGTAACCGACAAAGCGGCCGTCATCATTCACCCCGCCGTTAGTGGCAAGAGCAACGATACGGCCCTTGGGCAGGACTACCCACCTAGTGCTGTTCATGTACTTGAACAGCTTCCGAAGGCGGGGGTCAATCAGCCACTTCTCAGCAGGTACAGGCCCCTCGCTAACGATAAGTTTAGTGTGCGTGCGCTTGACATCGGTAGACGTGCTCGCAACGCGCTTCAGGCCTGATGTCGGCCCAAGATTCCTGTCAAAGTATAACGCCAAAGTTATCTTGCCTCCTTATTGATTCTCTTAGTTAGGTTAGGCCCGCGGAACAGCGCCATCAGGGCCCCGATTTTAGTTAAAGCAGTCTCCTGCTCGTCCTCGCAAACCTCATCACCTTCAAAAGACAGGGTAGGGTCCTCAACGTTATAGGTAGTGGTAAGAACATCCTCAAGCCGCCCCAAAAGCTCACTCAGTAACTCGCGGAGCGTATCGCAAGACTTATCAAGGTACTCCTTTAAAAGTTCTTCGCGTGTCTTATCTCCTGACTCGCCCAGCGCACACTTAAGGCTCACAACAAAACCTGCAAGCTCCTGATGCAATTCGTCGACCAGGCGCTGGTTATCATAAAGAAAGCGCTGGCGCTCTTCCGCAGCTTCCTGAACCAGCCGGTCACGCTCCTTGGTAAGTTCACCGACCTTCTCCTCGAGCTCGATAATTTTCTGCTCGAGCTCTTCTGCTCTGGCTTCCGCCGCCTGTCTCCGGGCCTCGGAATCCTCTAAGTCGGCACGCGTACGGGAAAGAATAACAAAGAAAGAAGAAATGTTTTCGTCTCCCGCTTCCTTCTCCCCTTTCCTACAAGAGCGAAGCGCCTCGGGCAGAGTCTCGTCAAGCCCGTCAAGCTCTTCGTGAACCATGCCCAAATTCACCATCTGGCGAACTACTTCGGTGTGCGCGCGAACGTAATCGTCACTTTGCTGAGCCGACCAGAGAGAATGAAGCTGAGTATGGGCAGCAGTAAGCACCTCAGCACTGCCTTCCTCACCAGAGGAAACACTGCCCGGCCCAATACCTAGTGATTCGGCAATCATGTAATAATCTTCGCTTTCAAACACGTTCCGTTCCGGGTTACTCAGGCTTACCAGGGATTCCTCGCCCCATAAGTACCCTTCTTCGAGCACGCCGGTAACCTGTGCGTTTTCGTCAGCCGGCACGTTAACAAAAGATACCTCCATAAAGGTGATACCAGCCAACCGGTAGGTGCACAGTTTCTTGTTGTACTTCCGGCCAGGCCGGTGCTCACAGTCTTCAACCGTCAGGTCAACGCCACAAATCGAGCAATAAGCGTGCTCGCAGATGCCACCCACCGAAACAGTAATATAGCGCCCGTCAAGAACTTTTTCCGCGGCTTCCCTCTCGGAGATAGCTGCAACAAGCTCAATTGCAGGAGCACCCGTTTTTGGCGACTTAATAAGACGGGCATTCTGCACCCGGCCTATCGGCTCGCCACAGAAAATCTGGTGATTGGTAAGAACCGGCTTGGGATAGGGCTTAAGCCACGTCCTTACCGCGCGGCGAAGCTCCTCCTCGGTATACTCGTTAAAATTCTTGGTAACCCCGGCATGAATAGCCTCAATCCGGGTCAACACCCTGAAGCCAGCGCCCTCGACCACCGACGAGACCGCCGGAAGCTTGTTCTCGAATAGTAATATCTCTTGAAATTCAAAGGGTTTGGCCAAAAAATAATCACCACCTTAAAACTAAACCTTGACTCTCACATAACAGCCGCAAAACGGATGCCACGGAGGAATAACATCGGCAATGTTCGACGAAGAAAGGTTTACCATCTCCCGACCGCGGCAGCCCTCACAACACCCTTCGGTGTGCACCACCTCCAAAGTCGTATGGCCGTTCTTTACAGCTATAAGCGCATAGCCGTAATTACGGGCCAGCGGGACCTCATAAGAAGCTATAGAGCCAAGCCGATAGGCAGTCCTATCAAAAATACGAGCAACCACACGCGCAGCCTGTTCGTTTGACTCCATATCATTCAAAGCATCACGTATAAGGCCCCAGGTATCATCTACAAAATTATTGATGTACCTATAAACACGAAAACGCAGCTCCGCCGGCATGCCCGGCCTACCAACATTCCCCGGTATATCTCCGGCCGCATCATACACACCAGCTGTATACGACTTCTCTATAAACGCCACCAAATAGCGAATCATACGGTCGGCTGTAAGCCGTAACACGCCAAGGACCTGACCAGAAGGAACCTCTGTGCCGGACTGCTGTAATAACTGCACCACATCACCCTTTGCTTCGGCATAAAGCCCTTGCAAACGCCTGGCGGCATCAGCACACCCGAGCCTAACCTGTAAACCGGCCGCTTCACCAGCAAATATAAACTCTTCGCCGGCGCCCTCCTTCTTGTTGGACGGCGCATTCCGGTTGTCGGTATCGTCAACAGAAGGACCAAGTGCAAGCGCCTTAGCCTCAGCCAACGGGATAGAAATCATGCGGAAATACAAGCGGCTCTCGTCAACCCCAATCTCAAGACCAAGATTTCGCCGCATCTCCTCAAAAGTTTGAGCGTTATGCTCGAATTTAAAGACCTCATGATTCTCCTTTTTAATCAACGAATCAAGGTCAATCTCGTTAAAAACAAATCTGACCTCGTCCTCGGGCCGGCCGACCGGATTAAAACCACCCTCAAGTAAAAGCTCGTTAATTATGTGGAGGTCGATGAAAGAAGCCATGACACGCTGCATCGCCTTAATCTGGTCCTGCATCTGAACAAGCATCGACTCAGCCGTCGAACGACTAGACGTGTCACCCCTACCCATGGCAACCTGCGAAACGCCCAGGCCGGCAAAAACACGGTTTTCGAAATATTCCAGGTAAGGCTCGGCCTCGATGGGCTCAAGACGGATGGGCGTAATTTTATGCCGCTCCGAAGTCACCAAGGCACCATCGGTAGGCATATTCATAACGAGCTCGCGCACCAATTCTATCTCTTCGTCGGTACCTTCCTTCCCCGGCGCATCTAAACCCACCGTATAGTGCAAGAACGGGAAAATGTGGCGGTATAAAAGGAGGGCAACATTTTCCTCCACCTGACGCAATAAGCGAACGTCTTCAATCACGGAATGTAAGAAAGGCACCCCGAAAGCAAGCCCGGCGTCCCTGTTAAAATAGATGTGCACTATATCCTCGGGAGAAAACTCCTTCGTTTTCCCCGCAACTTGTTGCTGATACTGGAGAACGTGACCGTTCTCGTCACGTTTAATCCTGACCGTTCCCGGGTGCATCCCGAAATAAGCGCCTACCACACCCCTCTTCGACACCGGACTGGCACGAACGCCGGCCGCAATCACCGGCCTCTTAACCCTGGCCTTCACCAGAAACACATTCGCGTACTTAACCAGGTCCGCGGCAATACCTGCAAAAAACGTTTCAATAGGAACACCGGTGACAAACGCCATCAGCCGCAGGCGCGACTGCACATAACGAACGGCCCTGTCATTCTTACCCACAAGGTTCCAGCCGGCTTTGAACATGAGATTAATATGCTTATCCACGGCCTGACGGATATAGCCGTCCGAATTATAGGCACGCATCAACGTAAAGAAGTCAATAGGCGGCGCCTCGAACTGATTACGGCCTGACGTAAAAGCAAAACCCAGAAACCTTACCACTTTAGCAAGGTCGACCAAAGTCTTTGAATCGGAAGCAACATTACGGAACAAACTGCCCACGAAATTTCCTACGCGCTTAAAAAACTGCATCAGGTCGTTACCCTCACATTGTGCGTCAGACCGGAAAATGTAATCAACGGCGCACCCTGAACCGAGGGCATAAGCAACTCCTTTTCGGAATAGCTGCCCCAGTAGTTCAGAAACGAGCCGCAAATGACGTAATGGCGCACGCGCTGAACAACCGTACCGTCATCCGCTATCCAAAAAACCGGCTTAGTATGGTGGTGCAAGATGTGCGCGTGACCAGTGATATACACGTCACACTCGGCCACGCGGTCCACATCGTCAACCGCCTTCACCTTCCCGGCGAGGGTACGGCCCGAGCCGCGGTTATGAGCCGTGAATATGCGGTAGCTCTGGTCGCGCACCCGCAAGAGGTGGTAGCCCTGGTACCCAAGATAGGGGACCCCCAGCCGCTGCGCCAAAAGCCTCATCGGCGAAAGCCCCACCGCCGCGGCCGTGCGGTACTCGTGGTTGCCGTCGTGCAGGCCCCATATCTTGCCCGCCTGAGCAAGCGGCCGTAATATCTCGTACAATACGTCGAGTTGCTCGGGAAGATGAAAGTCTTCCTCAAAAAGCCCCATCCCCACCGAAGTCCTGGTAGCGTTTTCTATCTGGTCACCAAGAAATACCGTATAGCAGTTCGGAGTCTCCTCAATGTAATTCAAAAAACGCATAAAAAGAGAGCGATTACTATATGTCGAGCCTAGATGCAGGTCGCCCAAAGGTAATAATAGCACCTCATCGGCCTCTACTCTGTACATTTGCGCAAGGCGCCCTCCCGCCAGCCGCCCACGTGTTAACGTTTGGAAACGCTCGACAGCTGACGCACAGCGCTGCATACCCAAATCGCGCAGTGCATCTTCCAGACGCTGCTCTAACGTCATACCACTCCCCCAATTAACATTCGCCTTCTCAAACACTCAAAACGAAGCTGTAATCCCTCAATAAAAAGACCAAGCGTTTTGTGCAAATCCAAAACTACTCTGCGGTAATCCTCTTCGACCTGGTATACCTCAGCAGCCAGCTCCTCCCCGAGAAAACCGGCAAATCCTTCACCTCCGGCGAAAAACGCACGCCTAACCGCAGGAAGAAACGTAAGCCGTAAGCGCTGCAACTCGATAAAACGGTCAACCAACTCCTGCTGTTTTACAACGGAAGATAGCGGCGCAAACGCATCCCCTTGCTCTTCAAGCCTAGAAAAGCGCCTCCGAAGCAATTCCACCGCCTCCGGAGGCAAAACCGCCTCCGCACAAACCGCTGGCATAGATGCCGACGACAGAAAGGCTTCCACCTGACTGAGATAACGTGTAAGCACATTTACCGCGTCTGCCACGGAAAAATGTAAACGCGTAAGCTCGTTGGCCGCTTCCCTTGCCTCTGTCACCCTGCGCTGCAGCACTAAATACTTTTCTACGCCCCCCGCGTGCTCGGGGTACTCCTCGGGATAAACAACCGCCTCCCAAGGAAGTTCAGACTCAAGTGCAGCCAGCTCGCTTTCTATGTCTTTCAGTAGGCTTAACCGCACAGACCACTCACGCAGCGAGCTATCATAGTCGCCCACTAGCTCAATCTGTTGAGAAAGAAGGCCGCCGACCACCCCAAGCGAAGAACGGAGTTCTTCTATAATTGGAAAAAGGGGGTCTCCCCCTAGAGGTGCGGGTATCGCCGCCATCAATTCTTTAAGACGTGCTGCAGCAACCAAGGGCGAAAACCGCGCCGTCCGGGCGATTACCACCGCGGTGTCGATATGTTCGAGCGCATCCCCGGGAAGGGCGTGGGGTAGCTCGTACTCAAGGCGAGGCCTATATACAATCTTTTCCCGCTCGCGCGGGCTATCGATACCGCTCATAACACCTCCAAAAGAGGGCCGGCCGACCGGGGGAGCGAGCCGGCCGGCAAATACGGAAGGGAGGAGGGGAATATATTGCATTAACGACAAATAGTCGTCAATGCCTTAGTTAAATCCTAATACGCCGTCTGTAGAACCCGCCCGTGCCACGCTGGCCCCAAGTAAGACTAACCCCGGACACGGGCTGTAAATGCCTGCCGTCACTTCTGTCGGCCCTAAGAGCCTGTTGCTGCCGTCTCGCCTGCCTGGCGTACACATCGCGCAGCAAAAAGACCTTAGCATTAACAGTCGGCGTTACTAAAGTGGAAGCAACATCGGGGAACTCTAGCACAAAAGCCAGAATAGACAACATCATCGCGTCAAGCGCGTGCTCGTTCTTAGATGTATAGACCGGCTGGCCGGTAGAAGTTCTCCTGACAACAGAGTAATTGATAATCTGACTATAAAGCTCGTCGTCGAAAGGCGAAATTAAAAGCCTTTCACGCTCAAACATAAGCGCCGTCTGGTTAACCATGAAGTGCTTAAGCGGCTTATTGACAACCTCCTTGGTCGAGGGGTCAACCAGCTCGATGCTCTGGTTAAAGGCCCAGCCCTTAACTTTACGCGCCAGCCCTGTTTCTGGGTGTTTCAAGCCGTAAGCGCGCAAAGTTTCAACCTGGTATTCGCCATAACCGCGGTCGCAATAAATAACCGCGGGATTGTATATAGAGTTAAGCTCGACGATACGGTTGACCGCGTGGTCGAGCGTAAATTCACTCTTCGGTATGCTCTCGCGCAGCACGACCTGAAACCGCTGTAGCTTTTCATTGTACTCGGTGATAACAATCTGCGGCGTGGCGCCATACTTGTCCCAGTCCACCCCCATCGTGCGTAAAGCAGGCAGCGGGCGGACATCAAAATTGTAAGGGCCAAGCTCGAGCACCTCTATGCCGTTTTCGGCCACAAACCGGCGCTGCTGCGCGGAAAGTTTGGAGTAGGCATAATAAAGCGTATGCGCAGCCTTCTCCACTAGAGCTTTGTTAAACACGCCCGAGGTCTCCTCGCCGAACTCAGCGAGAACCTCGTGCTGGTAGTCAATCTCGCTGTGAAAGAGTCTGAATTCCTCGTCCGCCTGCTCGTCCCACTCGGGATTGACGTGAGAGGAAAAGTGGTACTGTTTGTAAGGACTATTCTTTTCCGTACAGGCCCGATAAAAATACTCCCTCTTTCCCGTGGGCGTAGACGAAAGGATAATCCTAATCCGCGAAGGCGCTTCAAGGGCAATGGCCGTTACGGCAACGATGTCGGCCTCAACCAGATAATCAGCCTCATCGAGGATTATGACATCCGCGCCCTGACCGCGGATATTGGCGCCGCCGGACCCTGCCTTAGTACCGGCGGTAAACCCCTTGATTCTGGAACCATTGTGAAATTCCACTATGTAGGGGTTTTTACTCTTCCGCCTGATGGACATCTGCAGCTCCGGGCTGCGGGAGATAAATTTCTCCAGCATCTCCCAGATGACCGTAATCTGGTTTTCATAAGGAGTAACGATAACACAGGTCTTGTCGCGGTTAGTAAAGCTATACCAAAGACAATAGACCGCTAACGTCTCGGTCTTCCCTGTGCGGCGCCCCATGCGCAAAACAAGGCGATTGGCGGAATCGCGCAGAATTTCTCGCTGATACCACCGTGCCTCCCAGTTCAGGTAAACATAAGCCCACTGAACGGGGTCGGCAAGAATTTGCGCCTGTAAAAGTTCATCTTCAGTCAATTGAACGGAAGCAGACATATCGTCACGGCACCTAACTCCTAATAACCGTAAGGTCCATACTGCGGACCCCGCTGGTAAAGCTCTTGATTTGGTTTGCCGTGACGCGTAGCGTGCAAGTAAAGCGCTAAGCCACCGCCAGCGGTACCTAAACCCGCGCCTATATAAAGTAACCTACGAGAAGGAGTAAACCTTTGAGGAATAGCGTCTCCGATACGCGGCCTTCTGTAATACGAAGTACGGGCTATCTCTCGAAGTCTGCGCTGAATCTGAACTCGTGTCTGTATGTTCCCCGGCAAACTGCGAATTGCGCCTGCCATCGATGATAGACGGCCGAAAAGTAGAGCCACCCTAAATACCTACCTCCTGTACATCATCCTCGCCTCGTTGCCGTAAGCGACCCGGGAAAAAGACTCCTGAATCGCCCGGGTGCCCTGCTGGCGCATGGTAAAGGCAGCCCGAGAATCAGTAAAATACCCGCTACCGATGCGCCCCATATTGGCGCCCATCCGCAATTTCATCTGCTGGTTACGGATAAAGTCGCGCCCTGCCGTATACCCGAGGGGAGCGAGCTGCGCGCCGATACTGGCAAAAATAAGCGGCGGAAAGGCTGTGTAAAGCGCAGTTTCCGCACCTGCCCTCAGGCCCGCCATAGGGGCTGAATACCCCTGCGAGCGCCAATGGTGATAATCGTAGATACCAGCGCCTACTATAAACACACCGGCCAGGGGTACTTTTTTTAGTGCACTTCTTATAACGCTGCCCGCTGCTTGAGTCATTAACAAAACACCTTAACCATGTCGTAATCTGTTCAAAGCGAAAACCAAGTCACCGTCCGCCCCGGTGTCATAGCGATTCGGCACTCCTTCCGCTTGAAGAGAGGGTAGGGGCTGCACACCTGCTCCTATATATCCCATGGCCATCTGCTCGCGCGCGTCGAAAACCTGCTTCGCTCCGTAAACGGCAAAACCGCCCAAAGCAAGCGTCTTGCCCAGCCCGGTTAAGCGAATGCCGGTGTAAAGGTTCTGCGCTGCGGGTCTTTCCAATACCACCGAACGCCTGGCAAGTCCGACGGTAGCTCTTCCCAACCCCTCAACTAACGGAGAAGTATGGCGCGCCAAAGCGGCGCCTGTTCCGGCAGCTGTCCCAACCGCTCGCGGCAAACCGCGAACCGCGCTCACCGCGCCAGCGCCCAGAGCGTACACACCGTAGCCCACGCCGGCACCCAGCCCTGCGCCCAGGTAGCCGCCAAGCCCCCGGGGAGCGGCCTTAGAAATACCGGCGACGCGTAATGCGCCTATCCCTGTGCCAGTTGCAAAATTAACGGCACCCCGCAATAAAGCGGCCAGCAATTAAAACACCGCCTTTGTTAAATAAACGGTACCCCTGCGATATTAAAGCGCCCGTACCTGTCGCGCACAAGGCTACCCGAATTGCGCATCCTGGTAATCACATCCAAGGCCGCCCAGGCACCCGCAATCCGAGCCACGCGCTGTCCCGGGGAAGCGTTGGTCCACATATAACTGCCAAAGCCCTCACCAAGAAAACTCGCCGCGCTCCGATAATGCCCCCTACGTAAAGCAAGTATCCCGTCAGCAAGAAATGCGCGCGAAACAGCGTCAGGACGGTACCCAATCACCAACGCGTTAATCGCCCTGTTTGCCAGATTCCGAACCGACATCCACGATAACCTCCTGCGCTTTCTGCGCCTGTAAAAATTCACGTGCTTTTTCTAAAAGCTCCACCGCGCGGGTAGAGGGGTCAAACATGAAGACGTGCTTTGAACCCGCCTTATCTTTACGGGTAGAATTTAAGAGCTGGAGCACCCTGTGCCTTTTCTCCAGTAGCTTGTCTTTATACTCAGCAGCCTTATGTATTTCCGGCTTCGTTATAATGTGCCCCTTGGGAGTAACCGCCACGGCGACTTCTTGTAAAAAGTCGGCATCAACAGCAAGCTTGTTCTCGCACCGCAAAATGGCGATGTCTATACTGACAAGTTCCCTAATCAGCATAATGTCCACCGCCGCGTCATCCTCTACCTCGAGCTCTTCCATGTACGCCTGAAATAATCTTTGCATGGCAGCAATCTCGAGAGGACAACGCTCGCCAGCAGGAGCTAACCCTTCATCGATAAGCCGGCAGGTTTGGGCATAAGGACACCTATCTAATTTACAGATAATAGGAATGCTGGCATAGAGACCGTGTCTGGCAGCCTGTATCTGTTCGGCACGCTGAAGCGCATTAAGAGCGGTTTCGGACAAGCCCCAGGTGTCTGTGTCAGACAGCGGTATAAGCCGCATGCTCACCACAACAGTCCTCAGGCTCAACTACCTGAATAAAAACAAAACCACACTCTAAACAGGTAAAGAGACACAGGCCGCCATGAATTTTAAGCGGTATCAACTTATGCTGGTCATACTGACACATAAGAGTATCCCCCAAACAAAAAACCTGCTGCCAGGCCGGCCCCCTAAAAAGCCTTTCGTAAATATATAATACCGGCAAAATGCCGTTTTTTTTCCATCACGGAGAAATTCCCTGCTAAACCGCCTGCTTATAACAGTCAATTCAACTTGGCAAAGGTTAAACTGACTATCTCACCGTATTACGGGTGAACCGGAGTAAATAATGGTGGCCATTGGAATGGAAATCTTTAGTAAATAATGGTGGGGTATTAGAGTCGCAAACCCCGTAGCTAAAGCCAGAAGTTTTTGAGCGGCGATTCTAGTGAAAATTCCAAGTAAATAATGGTGTGGGGGATGGATAGTGTAAGTAAAAAAAGCCTGCTGCGTTCGAAGCCCCACCCCCTAAAGACCTTTCCTCATGTCTTCTGATGAGGGCATGGGGAAGGGTCCTCTAGGGGAGCCTTCAGAGTCCAAGCGCCTGCAGCCGCGCAGAGATGCGCGCCGTGAGAAGCGGGCAGGCCGAATAGCGACGACCCCGCAAGGGAGAGCCGCGCCGGCGATGGTCGGAGGAATACATAAGCTCCGGCCCAGGGACAAAAAGCCGGTCACCGGATGAAGCCGCTCAACCCCACACTGAAAATGCCTGGGGTAAGAGCAGCTGACGGGAGCGCTGCTGAGTGAACAGGCAAGGCGAATAGCCGCGACCAGGCCGGACAAAAAGGAAAGGAGGTGGAACTATGTTAGACGCCATCAGGAAAGTCTGGGAAGGCCTGAAGGAGATGGCCGCTGCAGCCTGGGAGTGGATTAGAAAGAAAACCACCCAGGTCACCCCCTTCCAGAAATGGGAGATAGCGACGGTCGTCTGCATGGCAGCCGGTGGTTACGCTGGCTACTATGTGGCCATGCACACTCCCGTGCTGGTCGCCGTCTGGGCGTTTGTCCTCCAGTTCATGGTGGCTGGCGCCCTGGCCGGTCTCGCGTTTTCCATGGCCGCCTTCTTGCCCGCACAGCTCAAAGCGGTGAAGAAGGTGGTTACCCTGTAATCTCTCTAGCCCGCCTCGCGCGGGCTTTTTTTATGCCCTCTGCCGAGGGTGTAAAAGAAGCCCGACCAGGGCGCTCAAACCAGAAAGGAGGTGAAACAGTTGATTCTATGGACACTTCTATCTGAAAAAGACAGAGAACTCGTAGAGACCTGCCGCAAAGACCTCTATGAGTCCATCTCCAGCAACAAACCTGAAGACGAATCCAACAAAGCCTAACACGTTGCCAATTTGCCGGCCCGCACGGCCGGCTTTTTTTATGCCCACTCCAGATGGGGCGGGTATAAAGGAGGCCGGCAACAGCCTCCTGTTTCATTATACCACGAAAGGGGGTGAAATTTATGGGATTCAAGGAAAAAATCCTGGAGAGGCTGCAGGAAGTTCGTAACTACAACGACCTTGAACTACTCGAAGAAATTACCTGCAATAAGTGCCGCCGCCCGCGGTGCCATGGGTGCGACATCAAGGGTATATTTGACGACTACCGCGAATACGTTTTGCCCGCCCTGGTGCAGGCGCGGCAGGTAGTTGAAAGGGGTGTTTGACAATGCAGCTTTACTTAAGGGCTATCACTCACAATGAGAAAACCCCGAAAATCGAGTGGTATGGTCCCTTCAAGACCCGCGAAGAGGGGGCCAGGGCAGTTTACGGCAGAGTAACGTGCTGGCAAACAATGACACCTGAAGATGCTCGCCGGTACGTATCCTTCAGCATTGCGCGGACGCTGGGTAAAATCAAAAAAAGATGATACAGGACCATACTGCCCGGCCTTACAAGCCCAGGCCGTATCTAAGAAGCGCCGGGTTTTTTGTTTTTAGAGCGGGTCTGATGTGAGCAATTAATACTGTCTGAGAAGGGAGGTGAATCCATGAAGCTAAACGTCTACATTGACGGCGCCAGCCGGGGCAATCCGGGCCCGGCCGCAGCCGCAATGGTCCTGCAGGACGAATCAGGCAAAACCCTGCTCACGAAGAGTAAGTTCCTTGGGGTAACCACCAACAACGTCGCTGAATGGTCTGCGCTCGAGGGAGCAATAAGGGCACTCGTTCACCTTACCAGGAAATGCGGCAATATTGAGGCAGTCATCTACTCGGACTCAAAGCTAGTCGTGGAGCAATTCAACGGCCAGTTCAAAATCCGCAACTCTGGACTTAAAGAGATGGCAGCGCACGTAAAAGAGCTACTTACAGAGTGCCCGGCGCTGAAAGTTCAAGTAATCCACATCTCCCGCGAAAAAAACCGCCTAGCAGACCAAGCAGCGAATGCCGTTTTGGACACAGAGAGCGCCTAAACCATCAGCCCGCCTCGCGCGGGCTTTTTTCATGCCCCCTGTAGAGGGTATGAAAGAGGCCCGCAGGCCTCTAATAAATCAACGCTCTGTGAAGGGCCGGCTCCCATGCGCCGCCCTGAGGGCGAAATGGAGGTGACAGGCATGGGTAAGAAAACCAATCAGATTCTAAAGGAGGCTGGTATCATGCAGGACGCGGAAGCCAGGATTAGAGAGCTGGAGAGGGAGTTAGACAGGAGGGAAGCGCTGCTGATTCACAGGGCACCGGGTACCGTCATCTGGCTTGACGAGAGCAAATCTGGTGCGCTTGGCTTTAGCTTCAGGCGGCCCAAGAGCGCCGGCAAAAACTTGCTGTCGTTCGTCACGGTTTTGTACAAGCACATGACTATCGACGGTTTCCGCCTGGTTCAGGGTAAAAAAGGCTCGGCGCTGTTACCCCCCAGCGTTAAGGCGGTTATCAACGGCAAGGAGGGGTATGTCGACTTAATAACCCTGAGCCCGGAGTACCGGGATGCCCTCGAGCGTGATGCTAAAGAGGCATACCGGCAGCTGGTGGAAGAACTCAAAAAGAGGCGGTAGTCGTGCAGGCAGGGCTAACCGCCCTGCCCGGAGGGCTTACGAGAGCCTTCCGGGGAGGGCGAAGCTCTCCGAAAAATACCGCCACCGCGCGGTTGGCCGCATAGCCGCGCGGTGGCGCGAAGGAGGTGAAATTATGCGGCATATCCAGACGGAGTCACTGCTACGGACGCTCTTCAGGGGGGACCCGTATCCCCTCTGTCCCGAGGCGGGCGACACCCGCCTCGGTTGGGGTCTCGTTCTGAGCGGCGGCGAGAGTATCGCTGCCGCACTGGACGAGGCGTTCCCGTACCTCCTCCCTGAGGTACGGGAGCAGCTGGTGGAACGCGCTGTCAAGTGCGCACCCCACACCTGCGTGCGGGAATGCGCCTTGTGGCCGCTCTCCAGCGTGAGGGAGGATTTCCCCCTCCTCTTCATCGAGGAGGGAGAGGAGTAGCAAGGAGTGGTACAAATGAGAGTCTCCTGTGAGCAATGTTTACATTACCTGCCGTACGACCCGGCGCTTGACAAGGAAGACCCGTGGATAGGGGCGGCAAGAAGGAGCCGCCCCTATCGCTCTCTTAGGGGATGCAGGGTCCAGCCCGAACCGGGAGTCGACTATCAGGTTAAGGCTTATGACGACCTTTCTGTAACCTCGCGGTGCGTTTGCGATGCGGTAGCACGGATGATAAACAACGACCGCTCGTTTATTATTCGCCGTGGTATGTTGTTCGACCGGGCGACCAACAGGTATGTGGGCACCATCCAGCGCTTAGAGCGAGAGGCTATGCGTGACAGGGCGCTGGGGTGTGCGAATTTTGCCCCGCGGTTCTTCTAAAACTGTCGGGCGCGTGCCGGGGGGTAGCCCGCAGGGGGGACCCGGCAGGAGCGGCCCCCGCGCACCGTCTGGCGGGGGTGATACATAGGTGAAAAGGCATAGTGTGTCCGGCTTCTGTTTGAGAAATGCCGTGTTTTTTATTTTCGAGGCGGGCCTGGTGTAAGTAATCGGTACTGTCTGAGAAAGGGGGTGAGGTCATGAACAGTGCCGAGGTTCTGTGCTCTGCCGTGGTGTCTGGTGGAGAGTTGGCGCTGGCTTACCACTATAGCGGCCGGCATTATGTTATCTTTCAAACCTTCTCCGGCAGTTATCACGTGCTTTTCACGGGCGATTATGCCCCCTGCCGCAGTCTTTTCTTGGACCTCTTGTACACCTTCCGTTCTCCCTATTTAGATATGCCTGCCTAATCCTTCGCCTTCGGCGCCCGTAAGAAACCCCGCCTTCGGCGGCACGAAAGCGCGCCTCCGGCGCGGTGGAGCGGGGCGCCTTCCGGTGCCCCGCGCCGCCGGGCGGCTAAAAAGGTGCTGTACCTGTACCGCGGCCCGTTCCCAAAGGAGGTGAAATCACGCATAGCTACAAGTCCGGCAAGCACGCCCGGCCGAGAAAAGAGGTGAGACAGAGGTGGTTTATTTACTGCATTTTGAGCGGGCGTACAAACACGCCCGCCATTATCTGGGCTTCGTAAACGGCGCCGAATCGCTGGAGCAGCGTCTGAAAAGACATCGCCGGGGCGACGGCGCCAAACTGGTGAAAGCGGTTGTCCAAGCGGGCATCGGCTTTGAGCTCGCCCGCGTGTGGCCTGACGGTGACCGTCATCTTGAACGGCAGCTGAAAAACAGAAAAGAGTCGCCGCGCCTGTGCCCGATATGCAGTAAGTGTAGAAAGGTGGTGAAACCGTGACGCTGAAGGAACTGCAAGAGAAAGACGTCAGAATCGCCGGCTATCCCGGCGAGCGCGAGCGTGCCGATGAATACGCCGCGCTGCGGAAACTTATTGCCGCCGCCGTGGAAAACGGCCACATTACTCTCAAGGACGCCGGCAAGCGTGTTCGTCTCGCAGAAGGCCGGCTGGCCGTGGAGGAAAACGGCTCCTGGAGGATTATTTAATCCGCGCTTCGATTAAAAATCAAAAGGAGGGTTTATCGTGAAACAGCAGAGCTTTGCCTTCGCTAAAGAGCACCGCTCCGACGAGCTTCAGCTCACCAAGAACGAGCGGCAGCTTCTCAGAAAGACGATTTTCTTTTTCGCGAAGTCCATGTTTGAGAAGAAATGGCCGTCCGTAAAGACAACATGGAAATACGGAGCCGGGCTCACCGTCACCCAGGACAAAACGCCCCAGCAGAAATTCATGGTCGCCGTCATAAAGGGCGGCCCGCTCGGGGCGTGGCGGGTGGTGCTGGTGGAGTCCAACCCCGCCAAGGTAACCGACGCTAAAAATAAGGTCATGGTCTATCTCGAGGGCCCGGGAGAAAAGCGCGTCGGGCAGGTGCGGAGAGCTAAAGGCGGTCTGGACTTAATCTGGTTTGAAACTTAAAATATTTAAAGAAAGGAGGTCAGGTTATGTCAAAACACGACTGGGCAGTAACAGATAACCAGGGCTACTGCATGCAGTGTATTAAATGTGGCAAGGAGATAATTCACCCCGTCTTAACCGGCGATTTTACCGACGAGGACGAGTGGAGTGCTGAAATCGACGCCGATTGTCCGGGTTCTGAAGCAGCGGAGTAAGGAAAGTTAAAGTCAAATTAGGGGAGGGTGGCAGTGTGGACGAAAAAGAGCTCGGCCTGCTACTGGTAATAGAGTACGTCGCAGACAGGCGTGAAGAGGACGAGCTCGAGCTCCGTGAAATGCTCGAGCGGCGCCCGGAGTGCCAGGAGGAGCCGGGCGCTTTTCTTTCTTTGCGCGGGAGCAGGATTTAAATCGAAGGGGCGCCGCCTTCGGCGGCACACCGGGGGTGGCGCCCCAACGTGTTACAATATTGGGGGTGATTATATGGAAATAGCGGTAATAGGCACCAGGGAGCCGAGCGACGCCCAGGCTGCGCTCTGCCGCGAGCTGTGTCTCGCGCTGGCCCAAAAAGGCCACTGCCTGCGCACCGGCAACGCAGTCGGCATCGACCAGCTGGCTATCGCTTGCTGGCTGGAGACGGGGAGCAGGCGTGTAAAAGTATTTCTGCCCTGGCGGTCGTACAACGCTGATTTCTTAAAAGACAAGAATGTGAGCGTCCGGGTTTACGACCCCCGAAAAGACGTCGAGTGGAAGGAGTCGGTCTACAAGTACCACCCTGCGGCCCGCTACTTGAGCCGCGGCGTTTTCGCGCTGCACGCCAGAAATTACGGCATCGTCCGCGGGGCGGACGTGGTGCTCGCCTTCCCCTCCCCTAAGGGCGGGGGTACCGCGCAGGGTATAAGGGTAGCGCAGGGGCTCGGGGTAAATCTTTTCGTTTTTGATTTTTCAGGGAAAAATGCTGATACCGGAGTTTTAGTTAAGCTATTGAAGTAAAACTAAGACTTATCTTATATTACCTTGGCTGTAATTATGATAGTTAAGGTAATATAAAGGTGATATACTAATACAGTACCATATGATATAATATTATAAGGGGTAGACAGCGTTTCCGCGCGCCCCTTTTTTAGTTTAGCTATACTAGCGCAACGCATGGTCTAGTTATTTATCTTTAACATGTGTATATAGACAAGTCCTGGTTATATATTAAAGCATCCTATGTAGTTTATTTTATTACATGTGATAGGGTAGCTAGTCTTAACTATAAACGCAGGGTGATAAATTTTTTAAAGCATGTTGTTGACAAAAACACAATGGCGTGAACATAATGGCGCGTCAACTTGGGTGGGGGGCAACATGCGTTTCTACCCTAAAATTACCCCTTAAAGTGGGGGAAAGATTGTATCCTGCCGGTGAGAGAATGAGCCAAAGTGGGGGAGAAAGGCTTGTTTTTTATTTTACCCGCCTCGGCGCCGCAGTCAAGAGTGCGGGGCAAAAGCCCGCACCCTCCGGGCCGCCCTGCGGGCGGCTCTTGACTGCCTGGCGCCTGCGGCGGGTGTTTTTAGTCCAAATTTGAAAAGGAGTGAAATTATGCAGTGGTGCGGTGTGAATTATTGGGTTAACACGGGCAGGGTGCCGGAAGAGCCGGTGGGCACCGCCACCAGCATGCACGAGTGCACCGAGGACTGCCCCGGGTTTGCTTTTTGCCCCTTTAAGAAAGCGGACAGCGTTTGGCTAATTGAGAGTTCCTACGGAGCGGCGGTGGACTTGTTTTTTAAGCGTAACGCAGGACGGCTGCATTAGAGAGGGGGGGAGCAAAATGTACTGGCGGAGGATTCGCGAGCTCGAAAGCCGCTTACTGGAGCTCGAAGGTCGCGTCGCCGCCCTGGAGAGCGGCGTAAAGAAGGCACCCGGCGCAGCGCGCGCGGTGGCGGCGCTGGTCGGGAACGTTCTCTTCTGCAGGTTTGGTGGGGGAAGTCTCCCTAAAATTGCCCTGAAAATACCCCTTGAGTGGGGGATGAAGTTTATCCGTAGGCTTAAAAAATAAGCCAAAGTGGGGGAGGGATGAAAAATGCTACTGGTTTGCACTGTGGGCACGACGGTACCGGAGGGAGTTCTAAAGCTGCAGATAACCAGGTCACGGCCCAGGAACGACTGGCTCTGGGTGCCCCAGCTTGCGCCAAGCGGCGAGCTTTTCGAAAAGTATCGCAGGTGGTACAAAGCAGGGGAATGGCCGGCGCGGGCGCGGTGGGAGGAGTACAGGGCCAGGTTCTTGGAAGAGATGGAGGCGCCGCAGGCCCGACAGTGGATTAAGGCCATTGTCGAGAAGCTCTTGCAGGGAAAGGATGTGGCTATTTCCTGTTTCTGCCGGGACGAGCGCTACTGCCACAGGAGCCTAGTGGCCGGCTTGATTTCCGACAGGTTTTTTGAGAAGGGTGGTGATGCTGAAAGGCTCGGGTGGGCTGGCTACACTCTCCGGCACAATGGCAGGTAATTCTTTACTGTAGGGAGGTAAAATTATGCAATGGTTTTCGACGTTTTCGGATGAGGAGCTAAAGTACTGGATTACCCAATATTCCGGGGACCAAGCCGGTTTTTATCCCGGCTTGCGGCGTATGCGCATGGCTGCGGAGCGGGAGGCGGTGCGGCGGGGAATTCTTAGGGAAAATGTTACCCCGTACCGCCTGGCGCTTTTGCGGCAGCGGCTATGTCAATAAAGGGGGGGATAGAGATGTATTTCCTCAAAGACACTCATTGTAGTATTTGCGGCGGCGACATTCTGGTTATTCCCGCTCACATCAAGGAGAACGGAAAGAGCAAGATTGTCGTGGATGGGGGCACCTGTCAAGGCTGCTTACGGAATATAGTCCTTCCCGACGATGAGTACCATGACTTCGTAAGGAGGCACTGCTATGTGCGCAAGGACTCGGCGTTGCGAAAGCTGTTTTGAAGAATATGTCGCCAGTAAGTTTTGTGACACCCCAAAAATAAAGTTGCTCTTTGTTTGGCGCGGTACGGGGCGCGAGTTCCGGCGTTTCTTGGGGCTGGAATAAAGGGGTGATACCATTGGGAAAATGCGGACAGTGTTACCACTTTGATTGGTGGGCATATCACTTGGGCCGCGAAGACACTTGTGTTTTCTTTTTGAAAAGGGTTGCACCCGAAGACGCTGCTTGCCATGAATACTTATTTGACAGATTATGGCAGCGTCGGAAGTATTGTTCTGTTTTCGGAAGGGGGAATCGCAGTGTGCGCGAGAACTCATAAGTGCGAAGCATGCGCGGAGGAGTATACCGTGCATCGCTGCTGCGGCCCTGAATCCCCGTGTGGGGGCTCGGAGTGGACGGCACTGGTGGAGGAAGTTAAAAGGGGCCTTGCTCCCGGTTCTAACGCGTCGATGTTTATAGACGGCCCCTACAAGGGCCAAGTGAATCCATGTCGATTTTGCCAGAGCTATTGGGAGAATATCGGACGGTGTCTGGGGATTGTCCCCGAAGTGGACGTGGTGGACGGTACGGTTTACCACGAGCTTTAGAGAGGGGAAACAAATAATGGGGGGAGTCTACCTCGTGTGTCCCGCGCGCGGTGCGGTTGGCGCCGCCGGATTCGGCCGGAAAAGGAATTCTTTGTCCTGGTAAGGAGGTAAAACAGAGAATGTATGAAAGCTGGTTATTAAGATTCTTAATAACAATAGTGGTCATTCTTGCTATATATGACCTGGTGCGGAGAGTGGTTATTTAAGCGTCTCATGGGGAGGGAATCTAAGGAGGACTAACCGCAAATGAAAATAGCCAATCCGAGAGAGAAATTTGGACAAATGGGCCGCTACTACAGTAAGTCCTGGGCTGAAAACCTTATGTCACTTCCTACCGAACGTGTTCGTGAGCGTATTTTCAGCGCTGATGTATCTTTCATGGAGTTAGCTGTGCTCCTTTCGTCGCCTCATTGTCCTCCAGAGGCAGTGCAATATTATTTTGAATATTATTCTGCTTTTTCGGAGTATGAACACTTCAGCGAGTACGTTTGGATTATTTACATGTCGATTTTGGATAGCCCGTACTGTACGGATGAAATGCTCGTTCATATGGCTTTGTGTAACGATGAAGTAGTTAGCGGGCGGGCGATTCAAAAATTGAAAGAGGGTGGTGCACGTGCCTAATTGGTGCGCCAACATATTGAATGTTTCGGGCCCTCCAGAACTTGTAGAAGACTTTGACCGCCGTTTTAAGGGGCGCCCTGCTTGCTGGCCCATGTCTATTCATGAAATTTGTACGTTAATGCGCCGGAGGGCCGCTTCAGTAGCAAAGGTATTGCTCAAAGAGGGTGACTTCGAGCCTACGTATTGCTTTAATGCTCTTTACCCTGTACCTGATGATGTGGTTGAATCTGGTTATGACCCTGCTGGGTACTGCTGGTGCGCGACGCACTGGGGTACCAAGTGGGATGTGGCAGGGGATGTCGTGCTTCATTCTCATCACCCCGGGTTTTGTAGTTATCTCTTTAAAACGGCGTGGAGTCCCCCCGAGAGGTGGCTGGCTTATGTAGCGCAGACATTTCCCAACCTGACTTTCGAGCTTTTGTGGTGCGAGCCCGGTATGCAGATTGCCGGGAGCTATCTCTACAAAGATGGTCAACTGGTGGAAAGTTGGAGTCCGAGTATCGCCGAAGAATACAATCGTTTTGTCGAAGAAGAATTTGGTTGGGAAGGTTAAAGTTACGTTTTTAAAAGCAGGGTTGGTGAAGTCATGTTGCCTTAGATTTATTAAACCAGCCGCGCGGTATTTATCACGACTCCAAAGGCAGGCTTTTCGTCCGCCCGGAGCTGGGAGGAGTGGACAACCTATCCTTCCGGCCGGCGGTCGTAAGATATTGCGAGTGTTGTAATGTTGCAGCAGCTGGTGCGATTCCGATGGTAATAGATTGGCGTAAGATTCCTGTTTTATCTCCGAGAGGCTCTTTTTATCCTTACGGACTTACGAAGGAGTTTATGGTGTGCGTTCGCTGCGCTTATTTGGGAAGCACAGAATTCACTAAGCTATATAACATGCCGCGAACGCGGAAAATACCCTATACCATTAAGAAGTATGCGCTTGTTCCTGTAGTAAGCAAGTAGTAATTTCGAGATTTTAGCCCGCCTGCGCGGCGGCTGTCAAGCCTCCTCGCTTCGCTCGGACCCCTTCGGGGCTAAAGGGCTTGACCGCCTGGCTTGGCGGGCTTTTTTGTTTTCAAATTTAAAAGTTTAATAGGGAGGTGTGAGTAGATGAAATTGACGTGTTGGAGCTGCGGTGAGCAGCAGGAAGTTAAAGTCGAGTTCAAATTTCCCGAGTTTGGCGTAGTCGACCACAGGTGCAGTTGCGGCGCAAGGATAAGGACAAGTGTGCTTAAAAAGCAGTCGGGCGTTAAGTATGCTGCCGTTTATCCCCACCGCCTGTTGCCGCTGGACAAGCTGCGCGGGGCGGTAGCGAAGACGGGGGCCGATGTGCTTCTTATGCCTGCGGAAAGGGCTTTTCTGTGGCCGGGCAAGCGGGTGATTGCCTTCGCCGTGGACGGAAGAGCTACGCTTCCCGAAACCGTGGTTCATCCCGAATGGGAGAACTCGCGGCATCCTGTGTATTTTTCATTCGGGAATTACAACCGCTACAGTTCATACAGGGCGCGGGTAGGCGAGATGATGTGCCTTGCTGATGTCGTTATTGTTCCTATAACATATGTCGGCGGCATGCGGTTTTATGACACGCCCCTGGTAATGCAGGAGGCGCAGAACAGGAAGAAGGAGGTGATTGTGCTAGAAGTAAACCTGGAAAAAGTTTCTGTCCCTGGCTATTTGCGTGAGGAAGACATGTTGCGAGTTGTTTAACATCAAAATTTGAATTTTAAGGAGTGAAAGTATGTCCAAAAAGACAAAGGCAACCGCTAAGGAGATTACTTTTAACGATTTGGCGGGCGGGTTGGCCAAGGCCATGGCGAATCTCAAGCGCGCCTATGTGCAGGTGAGCGAGCCCTTTGCGCGCAGCAACGGCCGGATTGCTTACGCTGTCACCGTGGCGGATGTTACGAAAGGCAGCGGCACTTTGGGTTTTTCGGCGACGGGCTTTGCAACCGAGACGGAGCGCGGTTTGCTCCTGAGGGAGTTTGCCCAGCTCCGCATTAATACTCCTTCGGCCTGGAAGCGGCTAGCAGAGGCTGCTAAGGCAGTGGCATCTGAGGTCAGGGATACCGGTCAGGCAAAACGGCTAGTGAGCGGCGCCTTCATGCTCTTCGGTCAAATGGCTCGGAACGGCAACGGCGTGCGTGTGATTGCGCGTGTCATCGACGCAAAGAGTCCCTTTTATCTGATGAGCT
This sequence comes from Bacillota bacterium, assembly GCA_040758635.1. Lineage (GTDB taxonomy): Bacteria > Bacillota > Desulfotomaculia > Desulfotomaculales > Ammonificaceae > Yes71-27. The sequence continues at coordinate 113,439 of JBFLVI010000002.1, forward strand.
TCTCCCTTTTCGTGGGCGAGTCCAAGCGGCAGCCCGGGAGCTATTACGTTATGCCTAGCCCGGATATCAACTACGGCACTTGCACCTTTGAGCTTACCCGGCGGAACCAGCAGATGATTCCTGTCATTCCTGCTCGGGGTGAAGACGGCGCTATTATCCGCGGTGAGGACGGTGCGGTCGAGTATACCCAGGGTGAGTCCCGGTGGGTGACCTGCGTGACCGGCGCCCTGGACGCTCTTGCTTACGTTATGGAAGGCGCTTTGGCCAGGGTGGCTGCCGAGAAAGCTTATACCATCATTCAGGCCAAAAGCGCTGAGGCGTAGAAATCTCTCCCGCTTCCCCGGCGGTGTCGTTTTATTGGCATCGCCGGGGATTCTTTTTATTGTGAGGGGAGGACTGATGTCATGAGGTCTTGCAGTAACTGCCGGTATCTGGTTTATATCCGCGATTTTGGTTCTGAGTCGCCGGCACCCCCGACCCGTGTTTATAGAGTCGGCGACATCCTGGTGCGGCAGGGGCTCAGGTATCATCCGGTATATGTGCCTTATTACTGCCGCATTAAACTTGCCAGGTCGCTTGACAGGCTCGGACTCGATTCTAATCTGCCGGTTGAACGGCTGTATCAGTTCGTGGAGCCCGAGCAGATTGCCGACGCTCAGGTAGCTCGCTCGCTGGAGCGGCGGCTGAACGATTCTTATACCCGCCATCGCAGGGATAAAGTTTATTTCACGGAGCTCAACTTCCGCATGGAGCAGGTGGGTTCCGTGCGGCCCTGGGCGCAGTCGAGGGCGCGCCTCATCGAAGAAGCCCTCCGCGAAGAGGGTGAGTACTGCGGTGAATACACACCTCGTGTTAGTTATTATAGTGGTTGACAAGTAAACCGTGTGGTTGATATAATACTGATAGAATACCTTTGATTTCTTGCGAGCAGTCTAGCGCCTGGCTAGGCTGCAGATGTTTTTTATGGGAGCGGTGTCCGATAATGATTGTCGTCGACCTTGTCGGTTCGGACATAGTATGCCGGGTGCGGGCGACAGGCAACTTATTTTACGAGCATGTTCGTACTTTACGAAAGCTTGGATTTAAATTTGACGGGACTAGGTCTTGGCGGATACCCTATTCACCTGCCGTAGTGGATAAGTTACTTGCCGCCTTTGGCGGTAATAATTTGGCTTACCTTACCTCCATGGAAGAGCTGAAGGGTGAAAGCCTGGAGTTGCCCGAACCAGATGAGTCTTTTTGGGAGGGGCTGTCTGATTTCAAGGAGTTCCTGGCTCCGCTGTTAAAGTTCGAACCGCGGCAGTACCAGTGGCGCGGCGCTTACTTTTTATATAAAAAAGAGCGGGGCCTGGTAGCGGACGAAATGGGGCTCGGAAAGACTTTTCAGGGCATAATGGCGGTAACGGCCGGACTGGAGGAGGGGAAGTTTTCGCGTGCACTTATCTTATGCCCCTCTCATCTAAAGTCTCAATGGAGGACGGAGTTTTATAAGTTTACGGAAACTGAGGCGGTTGTGTTGGACGGGGACAGAAAAAAGCGGAGCGCGATATACGATTCTTTGGGAGAGCGATTTGTAGCGGTCTGCGGGTACGAAACTATTCGTCAGGGTGACAGGTGGGACCTCGACTACCTGGCGGGACTGGGCTGCGGCTGCGTTCTCTGCGACGAAATACATCACGCTCGCAACCGCAATACCAACACGGCGCGCGCGCTCAGGAGCCTGGTTAAAAAGGTTCCTTACAGGTTTCTGCTGACCGGCACGCCGTTTCAGAAGCACGCCGAAGATGTTTACAGCATTTTTGAAATCCTTGACGCCCGGATACTCGGCAAGCTGGGTGAGTTCAAAAAGAAATATATTATTTATTCCTTCAACGGACACTACACGGAGATTATAGGGTACCGCGACCTGGGGGACCTGCACCGGCGTATCAGCGTCCATATGACGCGTCGCCGCAAGTCCGACGTTGGTCTCGAGCTACCTGAAAAGATAGAGCAGACGATACTGGTCGATATGACTGACGAGCAGAGGAAGCTGCATGGAGAGCTGCGCGCCAAGCTGCGTAGTGCCCTCGAAGCACTGAAAGACGCCGAAAACGCTGCCGCCGCGAGACGGCTGACCAATGAAATCAAATCTGTCTTTACCCTGTTACAGGAGGTGGCCGACTGCCCGGCGCTCTTGAAGATGTCTTCCAGCCCCGGGGTCCGCAAGTACGGCGGAAGCGAGACGTCGCCTAAGATAAGCCTATTGCGGGACATCGTCTCCGAGAAGTTGGCGGGCGGCGAGTCGGTGGTGATTTTTACCCGCTTCAGGCGCTTCGCGCAGATGATTGCGTATGCGCTTGTCGATGCCGGAGTGGAGAAGGCGCCGCTTCTTGTGCACCAGGATGTTCCTAAGATTTGTAAAACGGGACTATATAATTGCAAGATGTGCCCTGTTTTTACCCTTGACAGTTGCGAGTCGCGGATAAAGATACAGGAAGTATTCAACGCCGGTTTAAACAAGGTGCTGGTCTGTACCGATGCTGCCAGAGAGGGGCTCAACCTCACCGCCGGCAGCACGCTCGTCCATGCGGACATTCTGTGGAACCCGTTTGCAATGGACCAGCGGAGCGACCGCATCCACAGGCTGGACAGCCCTCATGAGCGGGTGCACATCATCCAGCTGGTGAGCGCCGGCTCGATAGAGGAGAAAATGCTCGAAAGGATGCGCGACAGGCGCATCGCGGGGACTACCATAGTGGACGGGATAAGGCTGCTGGACGTCTGAATCGGGGTGAAAGCGTGAGAGTTTTATATCAGTGCGAAATCTGCGGCCTCACTTACAAGCACTTAGAGGAAGCGGAGCGGTGCGAGGCGCGCGGGAGACCGCCAGAGTATCCCGTTGGGATGCTGTTTTCTCAGCGGGGCTATCCCGACATTGTCTTCGCTGTTGCCGAGAACTATCCCGAGGGCCACGTTAATTTTGTCGCCGCCTGGGCGGCGCGGGACAACGGCTATGGCGATAACTATAATGCAACTTGTGGCATTAGTGGAGCGCTATTTCCACCCGATTGCTCTCTTCTGGCATTTGAACGGATAGTTGCCAACCTCGAAAAGAGAAATATTCCTATAACCGTTTGGGATGGCGAGAAACCGGTAGCTTTGGGAGAGTTTCTTGCGCGAAAGGAGGGGTAGTAATGGAGGGTTATCGCTGTCCGGCCTGCTATCAGGCTGACGGTTTTATCGAAGAGCTAACTCATTGCCGTGTTGTCAGGCGTGTCAATGGTTATCTTGAGCATGTCGAAACCCTTGATTGGGACGGGACGGATGAGACGGAAAGTGTGTATTACTGTGTAAATTGCGGCGGTAGTTTTTCTGCCGAAGTTTTTGGGGTGGGCTTTGAGGATGGCGGCAATGAAAGTTAAGAAGTCTGAGATAGCCTATCTGCTTTTACGAGCGGTCGCTCCCGGGGGTCACGACGCGGGGCTGGACAGCCAGGAGGTTTACGGTCCCCGCGGTGGTATACGGGGTACAAAGCGTGTGGGTCTCGGTGTGCCGGCCTGGCTCTCAAGAGTAATAAGCAGGGGCGGCATTCGCCACGGGCAGCACTATTACTACATGCCTGGGTTCCGGCGGAGGAGGGCCCGACTTATGGCTGGGGGGAAGGTTCTTCCCGACACCCCCGCTGTGCGGGGAGCATTAAACGTGTTGTGCGACGAGCGCCTTTATCGCCAGGTTGCTTCTTATTTTGAGGAGGCGGGCCTGGATGCCGACCTGGACCCGGTTATTACTTTTGCCCTTTTGCATCCCTATGAGGTGGTGAAATAGTGGTTTCAGAGGAATATTACCGGTGTATTGTTGATAACGCCGCCTTGCGCCGTAAGCAGGCACAAGAGGGGGGATTGTTGGACAAGGTTTGCGCTGTTGCGCAGGAGCTGGGCGGGCCGGCCGACCGTTGTGGCATGGAAGACCGTTTGAACCAGGACGGATTTATTTTTTCTTCGCAGATAGGACTTTGCAGCGTTTACGTCAAGACCGGTCTTTTTAAGAAAAAGTTGGTTTTTCAAGCTTTGCCGCATGGCGCAGTCGTCACTTACATTCCTGGGCCCTGGGAAGATAGGCTCGAAGAGCTTTATGTCGAAGCGCAGACCAGGAGAAAAATTCGTGAAGTGGCAAGGTTAAAAGCGCAGTTTGGATTGGATATGTGCGAGGAGCGCTAGCTATGCGTGAGTTCGAGGTCTATGTTTCTCCCGATGGCACCGTTTTCAGTCCCTGGTGGCACGGCGAGCTGGCGTTGATTGTCTGTTCGCTTTGTGGGCGGCAGGGCGAGGTGTGTCTTGGGTGCGACGTTCTTAACCCGTGGTGCGGGTAACAGAAAGGAGTGAGAAAGATGACTATTCCAGTTAAAGCGGCTATTGTTGTCTGTACTGGTTTTGCTCTGGGTTTCGCTGCCGGTCTTGCCGTTAGGCTGGCGGTGCGCTGCGTTGAAGCGAGAACGGCAAGGGGGTTGAAAGCATGTTAGTCTGGGCGGCTTATATGACCGTGTGGTCGCTTTTATTCGGCGCTTCTTTTCACGCCGGCCTTGCCGCTGTGCGGGTATTAGAGCAGCGTTTTCCCCGGGGCAGGTGTTAGTGTGTGGACCAGGTGCGAGATAAGAGGCATAGTTAGGTTTCTTGCCTCACAAGGGGGGAGGTCCTGGCTACAATCTGCGGCCTCTGGTGCTGATGACCCCGAGCTTATCAGGGCGCTGTTTAATAGGTTTGGAGAAGAGATTTATAGCGAGTTGTCGGAAAATAAAGAAACCCCCGTTGAAATATTGGCAAAAATTGTAGACGCAAGTCTTATCAAAGTAAATTGGCTGTGGTTCGATGGACTTTTAAATAATCCCAAGCTGCCCGCAGACCTGCTTGAAAAGTTGTATTGGGGTTTTCTTCCAGATTGGAGAGAAACAATGGGCAGTTATTTTGCGAAACATCCGAATACGCCCCGTCATGTGCTTTTAGATTTAGCTGTCGCAACGCGCTGTGGGAAGGTTATTGCTGAAATCGTTGATTCTCACCCTGCTCTTTTTGAAGAAGTCGCCGCAATAGTGAATGAACGCATCCGGCGCGATATTGTAATTTTTGACTTTGACGACTGCAAATACCTGCTGGGGTGCGGCGTTCTTGATAAGGAGTCCGTCGTGAGGCTGTACCGTTTATTGTCTAGCGAGACAGAAAACAGAGTTCGCTATGGGCGCGAAAGATTATGGTTTAGCAAGGAGAATGCCGCTGTTAGGAGGTTGTTTGCAGCGAATGCGTTTACGCCGCCGGAGGCGCTGTCCAGACTCGCATTCGACAATGATTTAGGGACGCGGGCATGCGCTCTGGAGAATCCGTCGCTTCCTATAGAGACTATCCGGCGTGCGGCGGTTGTTGGGCTTCGCTATAATCATTACGGGGTGCTCGAGCATATTTCGCTCAATCCCAACTGTCCTGTGGATGTTCTGGTTATGCTCAGTATGTCTCCTCATGAGCCTGTGAGCAGGAACGCGAGGGAAAGGCTGGCGACAAAGCTTAGGGGGTTAGTTGAAAGTTGACGTATTTAGAGTTGACAAAAATTTTGGAAGATGCTCCTACTGAGCAGGCTTTAAGAGCGCGTACAGTCGCGTTTAACCTTTATTGCCCCGGGAACGACCGCCTTGGCGCTTTGTTTGCGCCGCTTGACGACGGCGTGGGCATGTTCCCGTATGCGGAGGCTTCGGTGCTAACAGGCGCTTGTATTGACCTGTCCAGGAGTTCGCTTTTGTTTGGCAGGCAAGCAGTTGACGAATGTCTGAAGATGTGCAGGCAGGTCTTAAGCGAGGCGCTTTCGATAGAGTCTTTATTGCGCGGGGTATTCAATCTTTGAGTAGTGATTTTTTTTCCTGATTTTTTATAGGTAATTTTTACGGAGCCTGTTGATGTCTTTTAGAGGTGGTGAGATATGCTGCCAAAACTTAAGTTCTCAGCTCATACAGACTATCTTGGTCGTGGAGGCTGGGGAACTTGCATTGGCGTTAACGTTTACAAGCGAGACTGGACGAACCCGCCTACAATTTATATTTGCCCGGTTAACTCGCGGCATCGAGAAGCAGTCGGTTGTTGGATAAGTATACCGGTCGATGACCTGGAATTTTTTATCGAGTTTCTCCGACAGGTAGCCTGTGAATGACACAGGTGATGAAATGTAAGGAGGGTTTGTATGAAAGACATCATTAGCACTCTTTTGGCGGCTGCGTTTGTTGCGATATTGGCATTGATGACCTGGGGAGGGTTCGTGTGGTTTACGGTGTTCATTGCGCGAAAAGCCTGGGGAGATTAGCAAGGGTTTAGTTTCTAGTTGGCTTGGAATACTTAACGTTTTTGTCAAGTTTGTCAAGTTTGTAATGTTTCCTTGGAAAGGGGTGAAAGCTTGATTCCGTTTAAATATTATCCAGGGATGAGACTGGAAACTGCCGCTGAGCTGGTGCACTTGGCTCGGCAGCTTGGTTACGCGGCGGTTATCACCGTTCATATTTTTGTTCGTGCGGTCGACAAAGAGATTTGTAATGAAGTTGATGCCCAGGAAAATATTCGCGCTTTGAAAGTGGGTGTTGGAAGTTGCTGAAAGAGGTTATTAAGGTAGAGCCTGGTCGGGTGGTTTTTCCGACTCTTTTGGGATGTATAGTTTGTGGCGGTGTTCGGGGAGTGGCAGGTATCGACGACAAAGATTTGGCATATCAGGTAGCCCTTATTCAGCACGGCTATTACCTGCGTGCCTGGGAGAAACACAATGTTTTAAATAAGTATCAGTTCCCCTATAAATGCATTTGCGAGTGCGACCACAGTTTCGAAGTGAGGTCGTTTTATATGTTCGAGCACTGTTACACCTGCCGCAAGTGCGGGTGGTCGGGAACGGTGGACAGTTCGGGGTGAGCATGCTCGAGCTGAGGGTGGTCGGAATGGTAGTTCCTGAAAGCGTAGCGCAGGTTATAAAAACGTTGCAGGCGTCAGGTTACGAGGCGTATCTCGTGGGGGGCGCGGTGCGCGATTTGCTACTTGGTCTTGCCCCAAAGGATTGGGATGTGGTGACAAGCGCCTTGCCGGAGGCGGTTTGCGCTTTGTTTCCGCATGTACTGCTTACGGGCGTTAGGTTCGGTACGGTAACCGTTATTGAGGGTGGCTGTCCGGTAGAAGTGACCACTTATCGGGCTGAGGGCAGGTACAACGGCCATTACCCCGGGGAAATCCGCTTTGGCGTCACACTTGAGGAAGACTTAAGTCGTAGGGATTTTACCATTAACGCCATAGCTTATGACCCAATTGTCGGCATATTTGTCGACCCGTGCCGGGGCATGGGCGATTTACTTGGCGAGCGTGCCGTAATCAGGTTTGTCGGCTTTCCGGCGGAGCGCATTGCGGAGGACCCCCTGCGGATTCTGCGGACTTTTTACATGCAGGCCAGGCTTGACGCGGCCGGCAAGAAAAATTACGTGAGCGCTTCCTCGCTGGCGGCTATAGTTGATATATTGTCGGACAGGCCTGAAATTTTTGATTCCATTTCCGCCGAGCGGATAAGGGACGAGCTTAACAAGATTTTGCTCGGCCCCGACCCGCGGCGGTACTTTTCGTGTATGCTCGCTTCGGGCGTGCTTGATTTAATTCTGCCGGAGGTGGTAAATTTACACGATGTTGCGCAGGGCAAACGCCACTGCCTTGACGCCTTCGGACACACGATGCTGGTTTTAAATCATGTGCCGTCCGAGCTTCACCTGCGCTGGGCGGCTTTGCTGCACGATATCGGTAAAGCTCTCACTCTTACCGTCGGCGCGGATGGCGAGATTCATTTTTACGGTCACGAGCATGTGGGCGCCGAGATGGCAGGGCGGGTACTGGAGCGGCTGCGTTTTCCCGTTCAGTTTAGAGAGCGCGTTGTCCATGTAATAAAGCAGCACATGTTTCAGCGTCCTGCCACCAGGGCAGGTTTCCGGCGTCTGGCCAGGCGGTGTGGTGGGTATCTCGATGACGTTCTCGCGCTCAAACGTGCCGATATCCTCGGCAGCGGTAATCCCGCTACGGATACGCGCGCATTTGACGAGTTTGTGTCTGAGCTTTTTGGGGTTTTGAGCGAGAATCCTCCTCTTGGTTATCGGGAGCTCGCGGTTGACGGGCACGACGTGATGGAGGCGCTCGGTATCGGCTCAGGTCCCCCTGTGGGACAGGCGCTAGATTTTCTTATAGAGTGTGTTATCGATGACCCATCTCTGAACAGGCCTGAGGTGCTTTTGAAACTGTTGAAGGAGAGATTTATGTAGGGGGTTTTATTATGTCAGAATCACGATTTGGGGTTAGGATAGATTATCCGTTGTGTAGTCGTCAGGGTGGCGAGTGTCCTGATTATCTCGGGCGTAACGGTTATGCCAAGTGTATCGGTTTATGGTTATCCAATTACAGCGGGATTGTGCGTTTGTGGCCGATTAACTCCAGGGGCGATACTGGTTCTTGTCTTATTGAGATACCGGTTGAGGCCATACCGGTGGTTATTGACGCTTTAATAAAAATAGCTTCAGATGAGAGAGCCTAATTATGTTTTCCTTTAGGGGTGGTAGTTTATGCCGAAAATTCGTGGTTATCGTGCTATGCGGTCCTGTGTTACTACACGGGGAGCTATGCTGAGCACGGTGCTCCCCGCGTGGAGCCGGCCGCCCGTTTCCTATGAAGAGGCCGAGAAGCTCCTCACACAACTGAAAGCTCGTCCGCTGGACGAGATGCAGAAGAGCGCTGAGTACTGCTTGGCGGGCGATATCAAAAGCGTGGAGTACCGGATAGTGGAGGCGGAGTACGAAGTCGGCTACGACGACAACCGACTTCGTACAGTAACCGTTGACGGCAAGAGGTATCGCTGGCGGAGCGACGGGGAGTTTGTTTATGTGTACGAGGGTAGCCGTCTTGTCTTGCAGTATGCTGGCGACCCTCATGACCGCAGTTATAGCGGTGTGCGAACGGCTATAAGAGAGTCTCTTGTGGGATGTGGTAAAGAGGTTGGGGGTGGATATTTGGTTGAATTTTGTCTCCTGTGAGTGGTTCTGTGGCTTTCTTGGTTTTCTTAAAAGAGACTGTGTTTGTCCTTTGCCCACGCGCGGTCTGGTCGCATAGCCGTGCGGGGCGAGAATGGAGAATGAGGTGAATGTCTTATGGACCGCATCCTGATACAGTTATTGCTTTATTTTGCGGCGCGCGATGTGCACAAGCGTCATGCACGGGGAGAAAGGTTCCTTTTTGGCAAGACGCTCTTGCAGTGTATACTTTTGGCCTGTCTTGTCATCTGCGGCCTTTGCCTTTTATGTTTGATATTTTAGGGGTGATAGGGTGATTGTTTTTACCGCCGACTTGCATTTTACTTCCCGGCGGTTCGGCGACCTGACGGAACACTACCGCCGGGTGTGGGAAGAAGTGCTGGAGGCGGCGTCTCGCGCCGACCTTTTCGTAATCCTGGGTGACATCGTTCACGTTCCGCGAGATGTCAAGCTGACCGACGTGGCCATGTTTTGCGCCGGTTTGAACGAAGTCGCCGTACCCACGGTGGTTATACGCGGCAACCACGACCCGATTGAACTTTTTACCTTACTGAAAGAAGCAGTGCCCCGTCATGTTGAACTTGTCACCGAGCCGTCTTGTGTGGAGACAGCCGGTTACCGTATTGCCTGTTTGCCGTTTGTCGAGCATCTTGACCAGCGGGACGCGCTTGCCGGGTTACCGGAGGCTGACATGTTGATTCTTCACGGCACTGTCGAAGGAGTGGTGTTCCCCTCGGGAGTGTCGGCGGAGGAGTTTGTGCCTTTACAGCTTCTGCGGCGGTGGCCCCTGGTCGCGTGCGGGCATATTCACAGTTACCAGGTATGCGGTGAAAACGCTGTGGTTTTCTATCCTGGCTCGCTCATGCCTACCGATTTCGGCGACCTTTCGCAAAAAGGGTATGTGGTTTTGAAGCCGGGCGGGAAGCCTGTTTTTACTCCTGTTTCGGCGCCGGCCGTCGAGGTTGTCTCCATCACGGTAGGTGAAGAGCCGATGCGAGACGTTGCTGAGGGGGTTTCGAAGCTTCAGCCTGGGTGTATTGTTCGCTTAGATATAAGCGGGCACCAGAGTGACCTGGCGCGTATTGACTACCAGGCGCTGAAGGCGATGCTGCCTGAGCCTGTGTTTTATGAACTGATTGTTCAGCCTATCGAGCGAGTCAAGAGCGAAGAAGTAATCGCGGGAGGAATTACAGCGCTGCCACCAGCAGAACAGTTGAGGGCTTACCTGGAGCGCGAAGGGGTGGAGTTGTTGGAGGAAGTGTACGCGAAAGGTTTGGGAATTATTGAAAGCAGGGGAGCATAGTGTGAGTTATTTTTTGTTTAATATCAACCCCTTGAGGGAGGTGTCATTTTGAGTCCCGAAAGGTTGCGTGAGTTGGAGTTCCAGTGGAGGCTGTACCGGAATATCCTCGGCAGTGACAATGACCCTGTGTTGTTGGGTCTCCTTATGGAGGCCGTGGAGGAATTGGCATTGGCCTGCCCGGAGCGCCCGGTGGCACAGGCTGTTTTCTCTGTTGTCGGGAAAAGCGCTTGATGTGGAGGGGTGGCCGAGTGGTTTAAGGCGGCGGTTTTGAAAACCGCAGCGGCATTTTCCCGCCGTGGGTTCGAATCCCACCCCCTCCGCTGTTTATGATGCGTGATTAACTCGGTTTTCCGTCCGGTGTGAGCCGGCTTTTGTTTTTTGTGGGGAGGAGGACAAACCGACCCGCGTTTCGCGGGTTTGAATTTTTATGGGGGTGTTAGCGTGCGCATTTCGGACGCGAAGAAAGTGGTCAAAGATATGCTTGTCAATCTTCCTAACATGGTCATCTGTCTGGAGGGTGAGTCTGGTATCGGCAAGTCGGATATTTTGAGACAAGCTGCCGAGGAGCTGGAGATTGGCTACTTTCCGCTGTATTCCCAGGCGCTCGAGGGCCCGGATTTTATGGGCCTGGTCGAGAAAGACCTGGAAAAGGGCGTGACCCGTTATCTGGCGCCCGATTTTCTCCCTACAGAAAACGCCGTTAGGGAGGGACTGTTTCCGGAGGAGGGGCTGTTGGTCCTGGAAGAGTGGAACCGGGCGGACACGCAGACCATTCACGTGCTCTTTCCGCTTCTGCAGGACAGGCGGGTGAACAGGCATTATATCGCGCCCGGTTGGCGGATGGCGGTCGCTATGAATCCCGACACTTCGGCCTATACCACCAACGTGATTGACGTAGCCGGTCTCGACCGGGTAGTGAAGCTTACCGTTGAGACCCATATTGAAGATTATACGAACTATAACCTGAGCCTTGGCACGGGTAATTACGACCGCGACGTTCTCGAGTATCTTAACGTTCACCCCGAGATGCTCATCGCTAAGGACGTTGACGGTAGCGGGAAGACGCCGCGGCCGAGAGCGTGGAGCCGGGTTCAGCTTCTGCGCTTGAGGTCGCCGTTGTGCGCAAAGGAAACCCCGCTCTCTCTGGAGCTGGTCGCCGGATGTGTAGGGCCTGCGGCCGCCGGCGGTTTCTGGGGCTACCTGCGCGACCGGACGGTCAAGCCCATACCTGCTGCCGAGGTCCTCGCAGGGAAGAACTTCGCCAGCATTGAAGAGCGTGTAAAACAGCTTCTCGACAAGGGCAGGCTGGACGTGCTCACGTTGACTGTGCGCGAGCTGGTGCACATGATTACTCCAAACCATAAAAAGCTTTCTGTCGTGGAAGACTTCATTATGCTCCTGCCGCGCGAGGTGGTTGTAATGTTCTGCAAGCTGCTCCACGTCCAGCAACCTGCAGCTTCGCTCAAGTATCTGCACGGGTGGCCGAAGCTCCGCGAGATTGCGAAGTACGCTATCCAGGAGGTGGTTTGCGATGCAAGTTAAGGAATACCAAGATGTTATGGTTTCCTTTTTGTTGCACGAGCCCTTTTACGCTTTCTTTTTGAGCAATTTAATCGTTTCGTTTGGCAGTGACGTGCCGACGATAGGCGTCTCGCTAGACACGCCGCCAAGATTAAGGATAAATCGGGACTTTTTTGAGTCGCTGGATAAAAAGTACAGGGTAGGTGTTTTGAAGCATGAGGTACTTCATCTAGTGTTTTGTCATCCTTTGCGTCTGGGTAGTCGCGATTTGCGTTTGTTCAATGTGGCGGCCGACCTTGCTGTGAACGAGCACATTGAAAGAAGTCAGCTGCCTGGTGACGTTGTGACAGTGGATGACTTTAACGAGCAGTTCGATTTAAATTTGCCGCATCGCTTGAGCGCGGAGGAGTATTACGAGTTACTCCTTAAGAATGCGGTCACGATTGAAATCGAGCTTGTAGGTGGTTCCGGCGCCCGTGCAGGCGACGGAAGCGGAGAAGACGAAGGTGGGAAGGGCGCCGGTGGCGGAAGTGGAGCGGGCGAAGCGGGGAAGGTGCGCATTAAGGTTTCTGTCAAGGGTAAAACGGCGAATTACTCCGGTTACCACGGCGAGCCGGAAATTTCCGGTGCTGCCGAGGTCCTGGAGCCTTATATGAAAGACCTGGTGCAGCAGGTGCTTAACAGCGCCAAGAGCTGCGGTAACTTGCCGGGGTCCTTGGTCGCTGCCATCGAGGCGGTCTATAAAACCAAGGTGAATTGGAGACGGGTGCTCTTTCGCTTTTTGAGCGGGCGCGGGCGCATGATTCCTAAGATGACTTACCTTAAGGAGTCGAAGCGCTTCCCCGAATATCCCGGGAAGCGAAAGATGGTGGGTTTAAGGGCTCTTGCGGCTATAGATACCAGCGGAAGCATGACCAATGAACAGCTGAGCGAAGCTTTCGGTCAGTTAAGGCATATCAGTCGAGTTTCCGGTACCGACATATGGGTGGTCTGGGGTGACGTGCGGTGCGAAGGCGGTCCCGTGCCGCTTGCTCACGTGGCCCGGAATAAGGTTAGAATTAAGGGCCGCGGGGGTACCGACCTGCAGTGGCCGTTTGAAATTGCCGATAAGGACCGGTTCCCGTTAGTGGTGTACTTTACCGACGGTTACGGGCCGGCGCCGCAGAGCGCGGCGCAGCGCACCCTCTGGGTGCTGACTAAAGACGGTCAGCGACCTGCTCCTTTCGGGGATACCGTTGTGCTGGAGGTATAGCGATGAAATATATGATATGCAGTCATTGCGCCAGTATTATAGCAAGGTCACCTAATAACGTGTCGTTTGACATCGAGGATTGCAGTTGGCCTTGTCCTGACTGTGGAACATTGTGGTTTAGTAGCGATGGCTGGGTGAAGATTGGCTGTCTTGTGATACCGTGGCGAAAAGAACTGGAAGAGCCTGATGGTTGACACAATTGTTAGTCGTGTTGGAGGTGTAAGCTATGGGCATAGGGGCTCCTGAGCTTCGGAATGCTTTGCGCCGGAAGGAAGATAGCTGGGCGGTGGTTGAAACACTGCTTAACCGTCGCCCCGAGCTTAGTGCGTCGACGGTGCGCCTTGCCTACCAGAGGATTTTGGAGGCGCGTGAGCGCTTGGGATATCCGTTTTCCTACTCCTGTATTATTGTTCACCCGAACTGTCCAGAAGATGTCTTGATTGCAGTTTCTTTGGGTGGCGATGATTATGATAGTGGGGTGGCTGCTAGAATATTGGCCAATCGAAGGCGAAATAAGAGAGAGAAGGCAGGCGATGTTTGATACGATTGTTGATTGCGCTGTTATTATCGCATTGCTTTTGTTTAGTGGGCTGGCGTTAGTCGCTTGGTTCTCTACCATCAAGGCGTGGGAAGAAAAGTGAAGTCAGTGTCCACGTGGTCAGCTAATGAAACAATTACAGTTAGTATGTGGGCGTGAGAGAGGAGGCTGCTGAGTATATGGCGAGTGAGTTGTGGATTCTAGACCAAGATGGGCTATGCCTCGCGAAGTGCAGCACCGTGTTCGTCAGCCAGAATTCTAAAAAGGTCAAGGAGGTCGATTGAATGTTTGTAGTTTGCCCCCCTTACAACGTAACGGGAAAGGTGGAGCATGAGTGCTCCGAACTCGATGTGCGGTTAATAGAGTTAATTTGCGAACTTGATTACGGTTACGGCGGCTACGAGAGTTTAGGGGTGTATCGTTGCAAGAAATGTGGTCAATTATGGATGATTTGGCGGCAATACGACCCTGGTACGGGACGCGACCACATTTGGTTCAGGCCCCGGCGAAGAGGAGCGCAGCTATAGGTTTGCGTTGGAGGAGGCTGCGAAGTACGAGCAAAATACGCCGTGGGGGTGCTTGGAGTAGTCAACCTGGAGAGTGAAAGGGGGTGCCGAAAAGTGGGTTTGTCACCCAAAAATTGGACGCTTCAGAATATGCCGGCTAGCCGGTCGGGTGAGGCGCGTCGCTTGCGGCATCCAAAGTGTCCCGAGGAAATACTTAGGTTTTACGCTCACACAGATATGGCGTTTCACGTTTTAAAGAATAAAAGCGCTTCGCCGGATGTTCTTAAAATACTTGCGCGTCATCGTTCGCGAGCGATAAGAGAACGTGTTTCTCAGCATCCCAATGTTAATGATGAGGTGTTCGAGGTGCTTGCTGGGGACCGGAGTTTGCGGGTCAGGCAGGCTGCGGTAAATTCACCGTTTCTTACAGCGCGCGCATTGGAGATGTTTTTACACGACAGGTCGTGGCTGGTGCGACGGAAGGTATTCTCTATCCGGCCCGACCTGTTTCAAGGTAGGGAGCTTGAGGGAATGACTCCGGGCGAGCTGATTAACGTGAAGGCATCTGACGAAGAAGTGAGGGCTTTTTATTACAAAGTAGATGCATGTGACCGAATGTATCTTGTGTGTAATCCCCACTGTCCGCTAGATTTGGTTTGTGACTTTTTGCGCCGTACGCGCTCCTTGGGGGCGGTCGAAGCAGTGCTTGATTCCCATCACGAGCTTGGACCGGAGATGGTACGTCTTGCGTATCGGAAAGCGCTGGGGACATACAGGCGCTATGGTTGGACTTCTTATGCGTATATCATTGTTCACCCGAATTGCCCGGAAGATGTTCTGTTTGCGGTTTCTCTAATTGGCGATAGATACGAGAGTATCCGGGCTGCTGAAATACTGGCCAGGCGTTTTCGTAGCAAAGTTTACTAAAGGAAGAAGGGTGATATTGGTGCGCTTGGTTGCGAAGCATCGGTCAACAACTTATCTTCTTGAGTTTACGCCGAGGAATAGAAGAGATTATGCGCGGTCGGTCTTTAAGAGATGACACGCTAAGTAGGCGAGGTGTCCGAATCCCCAGGTGGTTAAACCACCTGCTGAAAAATGCCAAATCAAAAATTCCGCAAGGGCGTATCGGAGCCGACCAATTGTTAAGGCCGTATGTCGGATAGCCGGGGCAGGACCGGCCCCAGCCCTGCATAGCAGGAGTGAGGAAGAGGTGATAAGATGTCCGAGCGCGATTGGCAGAAGGACTGGGCTTTTGCGAATGACCCTAATCTCTGCATTTGCGGTGGAATGGGGTCTGAGTTGGCACAGGAAATGCTCCGCTACTGGCTCCGGCAGGTGCAGGAGTTGAGAACGGAGGTCGAGCAGTTGAAAGAGCACTTACAGCAGGAAAGGAACGCCTGGACATGGCCGCTATGGCTTAAAAAGGGACAATGGCGCTGAGTAGGATGGCGGAGGTATTGTTGGTCTGTCAAAAGTGCGAGTAAATTTGGGCGTTTTAGTTGGAGAAAGGAGGATTTTCGTGCCCGATGTGACCATAAATATTGAGGTGTATTGCGCGCGGTGCGGCGAAGGTTTATGTAATCAGACCGAGTTTACTAGAACGCGGGGGCGGGGCGAGCCGTGTTTTCGCGTCGAGCCATGTGAGCGGTGCATGGACGCGGCGTATGAAGAGGGATATCGCAAAGGGATGTCAGAATGGGAAAACAGGAGGTTATATGAGCAGGGCTAATCTAAAAGATAGGGTACAGCTGCTCTCCTGGCTTGAAACTTTATGGGCGCGCAAGCCCGAACTGCGTTTCTGGCAGTTACTCGAGCTGTTGAAGTGAGAGATTGGTGTGGACGACTCTTTTTACGTTACTGACGAGGAAACGCTAGCAGCGCTTGAGAAATTATTGGGTTCAACTCCGATAGCGAGGTGAATGATTTGGGTTTGTCACCCAAAAATTGGACGCTTCAGAATATGCCGAGAAGTTTTTCGGGACAGGCGCATCGTTTGCGTCATCCCGACTGTCCTCTGGAAATACTGGAGCACTACGCCAGAGACTCTTCATGGGATTATTACTGGTCTTATTACGTGACGCAAAACCCGCGCTGTCCTTCGTATTTATTGCTCGAGATTGCGCGTTTAGGTACAAGGGTGAGGGCGCTTTCTCTTTACAATGTGGTCCGTCATCCAAACACACCTCTTGAGGCATACGAATGCTTGCTGCGTGACTCCAGGGAGCACGTGCGGGCGGCAATGGCTTGCTCTAAGACAACGCCGCGGGAAATCCTGGAACGACTGTCGCACGACAGGGTCTGTTTGGTGCGAAGTTTGGTTTACGAGAGATTTCCGGAGTTTTTCGCGGGGCGGCGTTTGGAAGGTCTTTCGCCGTGGTTTTGTTATCCCTTGGGGGTTAGTTTGTCAAATGTGTCTGCCACTGCGGATGAGTTACTTTCTTTCTACCGCAAGACGAGAGAGCTGGCTGTCAAGCGCTCAATACTGGCAAATCCTAACTGTCCTGTTGATATGCTAGAATGGGCAATTGCGAGGACCCGTTCTTTCGAGACACTTGCCTATGTTTTGGACAACCCTGCTATCACTGTTGAAACGGTTTTGAGCGTGTATAAGCGCGCTATGTCGTTACTCAACCGATTGGGCACAACGTATTACTATTCCCTCAACCTTTTGCTGCGTATAGTCAGGCACCCTTTGTGCCCGGAGGAGGTTTTGCTCGGAATTGCGCTTGGGGATTATAAAGAGGCTACCGAAGTTGCATTAAAAAAGCTAGGGACTGCGGCGTGTGAGTCTGTTTTCCAACAAAGGCAAGCTTGTTAGGGAGGTCATGTGGTATTGAATATTCAACGTATTTACTTAAAAAATTTTACTTCTTATAAAGAAGCGGATATTGACCTTTCGCATATCAGGCTGGCGTGTCTCGTGGGCGATAACGGCGCCGGAAAATCATCGCTGTTGCCCGATAGCGTGCTGTATTGTCTGTACGGACGTACCGAGCGCTCCAATTTTGCGGAAGACCTGGTGCGTCGTGGAGAGAAAGAGTTGCTTGTTTCGCTAGAGTTTATCCTTGGTGGTGAGCGGTGGCGGGTTACCCGGGGCCGCACGCTGGGCAAGCGCGGCAAAAGTGTTCTGACCCTGGAAAAGTTTTCTGACGGTGTCTGGTCGCAGCCCCTGGGTAAGGATATTCCCCATACGCAGAGCTTGATAGACGAGCTTCTAGCGATAGATTACGAGACGCTGTGTTCTTCTATTTTTGTACCCCAGGGCAGGGCGGACATGTTTACTGCGGCGCGGCCGGCGGAGCGCTTGGACATGCTTTCCTGTGTGTTTGGTTTGCAGTGTTGGGAGGCTTACGGCGAGGTCGCCAGCGAAGAGGCAAACAGGTGCAAGTATCGGGTGGAAGCGCTGGAGGTCGAGATAGAAGGACTCCTGGAGAGGGTGTCTGCGCGTCCCGAGCTCGAGGCTTCATTACAGGAGCTAGACTCGCAGCTCGAGGCGCAACAGGCGTCTGTCGCTGTCTTTGAGAGAGAACTTGACCTTTGTCGTCGCGAGCGGGAGGCGGCCTTAGTTGAGGAGGAAAAGCGGCGCGCCGCTTTGCAGCGGCAAGAGATGTTGCGTCGCGAACTTCAGGAAGCCGAGCGCCAAGCAGGGGAATATCAGAATAAAGTTGCCGGCTTGGAACACCGTCTTTCTAATAGAGACCAGATACGTGCTGCTGCTGAGAAACACGCCTTGTTCGTTCACCAGTTAAAAGATTTGGAGGAGAAGTCAGTTAGGCATGCTGAGTTGCAGCAAAGACTACAGAAAATTCAGGCCGACACTAAAGTTGCCCAAGCAAAGCGTGAGGCGGCTTTCGCGGCGGCGGCCAAGGAGCTCGAGCGTGCCGAGAGACAGGCGGAGCTCCTGGATACAGTTTCCTGTGACGGCTCGAAACAGTGTGAGTTCCTTGCCGATGCACGCAAGGCGCAGGCCAGCCTCCCGGGGTTGAGGGCAAAGGTACAGGAGCTGGGGTCGCCGGTGGACGTTTGGAGCAGCGAGCGCGCGGAGTTGGAGCGTGAAATAAAAGAACTGGGTTACGACGCGCATCTTCACACTTCTGTACGTAAAAAAGTTTCGGAGCTGGAGCCTGCTGTGCGTCAGGCAGCTGTGCTTGAGACGCTAGCGGCTCAGCTGGAGGAATACAGAAAGCATCTGACTGAGACGCGGGAGAAGATGCATAAGTTAAGGGCCGAGTTTGAAGCGCTTGAGGTTCCGCCGCCCTCCAATATTGCAGCTTTGGACGAAAAAATCAGTGAATTGTCTGCCGGGTTGCAGATGGGTCGGAATCAGGTCGAGGATTTGAAATTAAGGCTTGCGGGTGTAAGGCACCGACTAGAGGAAGTAGCCCTTGCTGAGCAGCGTCTTGAGGAGGCACGGGTCGAGAGTGAAGCGCAGGGGCGCGACCTTTATATTTACAAAACACTTGAACGCGCTTTCGGGCGGTACGGTGTGCCCGCCATGATTTTGGCCGACGCGCTTCCCGAGATTGAGGCTTATGCAAACTCGTTCTTGGGTGTCCTGCAGGAGGGTAGAATGCGTGTCAGGCTAGAGACCGCCCGCGAGACCAAGAGCGGCGCTGTTAGGGAGACGCTGGAAGTTTACGTGATTTATGGTGACAGTGTGCGGCCTTACGCTACGTATTCCGGTGCAGAAAGATTTTCGGTAGACTTGGCGTTGCGCGTGGCCATTGCCGTTTGTGTGGCGCGTCGATGGGGGCACGGGATTGAGACTATGGTTATTGACGAGGGCGCTGGCGTTCTTGACACGCGCGGTCGTGCAAATCTGGTCGCAGCCTTAGAGCGCGCCGGAATGTATTTTCCCAAGATTATCTTTACTACTCACGTTAGCGAGCTTTGGGACCGGTTTCAGCAGCATATTGTTGTGCGGCGGGAGGGAGCCAGTTCTCGCGTGGTCGTCAGCGTTTAATGGGGGGGTATTTACGTGTCGAAGTCTGTAGACTGGGAGCAAATCAGGTCTTATTACTGGCAGGTGCACGACCTTTTCAGGCATTACCAGCCGGCGGCGGGCGGGGTCCAGGATGTTTACACTACATTGCTTTTTAAGGACCTTTCACGTTCCTTACATTTGCCTTTACGCGCCCCTGTTGTGTGGCCGCCCGAAGTGTTGCCACTTACGGAGGAACGTGGTTTTTTGATATGGTTTCCTTGCGAGTCCGTTGAGATTTACCTTGACAGGATGCTATCTTTTCAAAGCAAGTATTGCGCAGTGTGGGGCTTCGCCGAGAGCAACTATCTGTCGGTGGTTAGCGGCTTGAAAGACAGCATTCATTCGCGTTCTTTGCCGCATGCTAAATACGATACGCCCTTGTTTCGCATTTTTTTCGAACAAGTTTCTTCCAAGTTGGCAGAGCTTACCCCGAGTTTGAGGGTTTTGTATGCAGGAGCGCGGGACCTTTTTCCCGTTAATAAGTATATTTCTTTCTTGCGGAACATTGTGCTGGGGATTTTCGTGGTACCTGCTGCCTGGGTTCATTTTCCTAACCACATGCTTTACTGGCTGTCGGTTGCGCCGGTAGTCCTCGGTTTCTCAGTGGAGCACGTGTTGTGGAGCGTCTGTCTCTTAACGTTTGAAAATCTCTTGGTTCCGTTGGGGTATCCTGAGAGCGAGTTTTGCTTGCCGTGCGACAACTTTCGTTTTCCGGCGACTATTGCAAGCTTCAGGGAAAATTTTTCTCTTGGCCGGTTGTTTGTTGAGTGTAATGAGCCTGAAACGCTCCGGTTGGCGCTGGACGAGCTGTATGCGGTGCACGAAGGTGTTGCCAGGCGCGTGTGCGCGAATTACCTGACCTATCTTGCAGTGCACCCTGCTTGTCCTGTGCCTCTTTTGCAAGCGTTTTCCGACAGTAAGTGGACGGCTGCCGCAAGAATGGCCAGGGTGCACCACGCCAATCCTGTTGACGGCAGGACGCTTTACCGGGTTATCTTTTCGCGGTGCAGGACCTGGAACATCGTAAAAATGCTTGCTTTAACACACCCTAACTGCCCGGAAGAGATTCTTTTGCCGCTTTCCCTCGACGGGGATAAGTGGCAGCACAACCTGTACAGGCTTCTTTCGTTTTTCCGTTCAGAGAAGCGTGAAGCGGTTATGCGTAAGCTTTTTTTTATGACGCCTCAGAAGGCTAAAAGGCCAGTATCTTTGGAAGGGGATATTAGAAACAGCGTTGAAGCTGCTTTTGTCGGTGGTGGTGGAGACGGGGTGGGAACGTATGACTTCCTGCCCTTTTGAAAGGGAAATTGTGATTACCGAACATGCGCGTTTACGACTCGACCAGAAGCGTCAGCAGAAAATTTCGGAGGACGACGTAATCAGGGCTGCTGCGAGTATTCCAGGGTACATTAAGGGGCGTACCAGGTTTCGCAATTTTGTTGCACGTAGCGGTGCGTTTTTCGATGTGGTGCTCGTGGACCGGCGCGCCCGCAGATACGTTGTGACTCTAATCGGCCAGGAGGAGCACTCGAAGGAGCGCAAGTGTTTTGGAAATTTTTGAATCTAACAGGAAAAAAAACGACTTTCCGGCGGTATTAAATATCTATGAGGGGGTGGTTGTTTTCGTCAAGGAAGCTGGCGCGTTGTAGGTGTTTATTAAACTTTAAAATTACGAGGAGGGGGATTTACGGTGAACAAGGTGGTACTTATCGGTCGGCTCGCGTCCGACCCCGAGCTGAAGTACGTCGGCGAGAAGGAGACTGCCAGGCTCCGTGTGCGTTTCGCGATTCCGCGTGGTCCCAGGCCGGGCGAGGAAGCTGATTTTGTTGACCTCGTGTTCTGGGGCGGTGCCGCGGAGGCCGTAGCCAAGTATGGCGCCAAGGGGACTAAAATAGGCGTCGAGGGCAGACTCGAGTCCTATACTTACGAAACGGACAACGGGAATCGGCACGGGGTTCAAGTCACCGTGGAGGGGTTCGAGTTCCTCGACGGCAAGCCGCAGGGTCAGGCCGTTGAGGCCGAAGATACACAACCTGCTCCACCGCCTGCTAAGACCGCGCAGCGGGCGGCACAGCCGGCTCGCCCTGTCGCTAACAAGGCAGTAGCAGCCGCCGGCGGCGGGCGTCGCAGCTCGCGTGTTCCTATTTAATTAGTAGTGTGGGAAGATGGCCCCCGTGGCAGGATTAAAGCCATTGCTTTTGCTTGGCAGACGTGCGCTATACCTTCTGGCCTGCGCGGGGGTCAATAAAAATTTGGAGTGGTTTTATTGTTTGGTTCGCTTGGAATAATTCGTCGGTTGGACGATATCGGCAGGGTGGTCGTACCGTCTGAGTTGCGTGAGGTCCTTGGGTGGAAACCTGGAGACCCCGTGGAGATAACTTCAACTCAGGATGGCCGGATAGTGCTGCGCAAGTACATGCCCGTCTTTGGACTTACGGGCATAGGGCGTTTAGCGGTTCAGTCTTTGCACGAATTAACTCGCGACGCGGTTTTTCTGGCCAGTGACCGCGATGTTGTTTTCTGTCTGGGTGCAAAGCATCCTCATGTTATGCCGCGGTTCCTTTCGCGTGCAATGGCTGACCGTCGCCTTTATCTGGAGCCGGACGAGCGTGCCGCCGGCTGTCCGATACTGAACACGGAAAGGGGTTACGTACTGGGCAGTATCGGGTTGAGTTCTGCGGACCCGCTTTCGCCCGAGAAAGTCAAGTTTCTCGGTTTTGTGGCTCAGTTTTTAGGTAAGCTCGGAAGTCAGTCCCAGGAGGATTAGCTGTGTCTGACCCTGATTTTGTCGTCGAGGTTGAAATGGATGCCGGAGTCTCCGACCCACCGGGAACTTTTTGGTCTCAGGAGGAACCTTGCGAAGATGCTTTGGGGGAAATGTGTTCGATTGTGCGGTGCCGCTTTTGGGTTAGGGCCAGTTCTCCCGAAGAAGCCGTGATTCGGGCTTTGAGGTACTTTGCTCCGGGAGACAAAAAGAAAATTTATTGTATTTCTGTTTTTTACGATAATTCTGTTCGTGAGTTCCGACAGCATGAATTTCCATGGTCTCTTTTTTGGGATGAGGGAGCTGAGTAATCTGCCTTTTGTTTTATCCCTGCCGGGTTTCCGTAGCTGTTCCGCCTGTCGCCTCCGGGGAACGTGTTCGGCTCCAGTGCCCGGCGCCGGGATGGCGCTTTCACCGTTGCTTCTGGTCGGAGAGGCGCCGGGCGCCACCGAAGACGAGCAGGGCTTGCCTTTTATCGGCGCCGCCGGGCGGCTCCTGACTGAGCTTTTGGAGGCCGCCGGGTGCCCGCGCAGTCTAGTCTATATTTCTAATGTGGTAAAGTGCAGGCCGCCGGGGAACAGAAGACCGTTTGAAGATGAGGTGGCGGCTTGTTCCGGTTGGCTTTTGAAGGAGCTTGAAGTTGTCGGTCCGCGCGTTATAGTGGCGCTTGGGGCAACAGCGTACGAGTTTTTTGGCGGTGAAGGTGTTACGGTTAACCGCGGCTCTATTAAGATGTGGGGTGAGTACGCAGTTATACCTACCTTTCATCCGTCGTATTTGCTGCGCGGTTACAATAGGAAGTTTAGAGAGTTTGTTGTCGCTGACCTGCGACATGCTGCAAGTTTGGCCTTTTCGCGGGGGGAGATTTGAGTTGTACATTGAAAAAGTGGTGCTTAGCATTGACGGTGCGGAAAAAACTGTGGGTTTTATAGACCACGAACAGCGCTGTTTTACTTCATCGCGTCAGCGTTCGAAGCATTTTCACCGCAAGCTGAACGCTTGGGGTGTGGATGCCGATGTGCTCTTACAGCTGGGAGTACGCGGCGTAAAAGACATTTGCATTTATGATGCCGAGAACGGATTGATGTATCGTACTGGTCTGGCAACTTTTCTGGAGCGGGGGATTGTACGGGATTTCGGTCACGGCAGTCAGCGTTTCTTACCCTTGAAATACTGGCAGGTTGAAGCCAGTCATCCGGAGTAGCCTCCCCATTTTATCAACGCCCTTGTGAATTTTACGAGAAAAATTTTGTTTTGTCATGGCTCTGTGATATAATAGTGATATAAGAGATGTTCTGGTCTTAGAAGGGCTGTAGTATTTACCCCGGCATGAAGTAAAGGTGGCGTTGTTTTTGGTGAGGCTATTGCCCTCGGAAATACGGCTGCTTGAGTGGCTGGATAAAAACGTCAAACCAGGCGAGCCAGTTTCGCTGGACATAGAAGCTGTGTCTACAGAATTGGGCTTAGCGATAGCTACTCTTTACCGCAGCATTCACGCGTTGGCAAATGCTGGTTTGCTGACAATTTCGCCCGGGGCTGTGGGTAGTCGCCGTGCCTCTCGCGTTATTTATTACTGGGGAAAACAGGGGGAAGCAGTCAGCCTTGCTGAGTTGGATAAGCAGATTGATGGTACGATAGAGCCCATGCACCGCCTTCTCAAGATGATGCGTGCCATAATTGAGCGGCAGGCGAGAGAAATACAAGACTGGCGGTCTCGGTATACTGCGCTCGAGACAGAATATAAGGCGTGTAAAAAGCAGTATGAGCGCTTTTGTTCTTTATTAGGCGAGATTAACGAACTCAAGGAATTAATTAATAAGGACGGTGGTACTTCTTGAAAGGGGTGCTTGTTTATAGGCGATTTTGAACAGCGTGTGGTGGCTTATTGCGCTGGGTTTGACGATGAGCTTGCGGCGAGGATGGAGTATTACCTGCCAAAGCTGAAGAGGGTGACGGTTCCGGCTCAGATTACCGAAGGACACGTTAAATCCATGAATTCTCTTATAGACGACCTCTATACCGAGGTCGTTTTCGATTACACCGCGGTGAAGGATGCGTTGGAGGATGTTAAAAGAAAGATAGAGGTTGTTCTCAAGGCAAATTACAAGGGACCTAATGAGCGTGCCCGTATGGGTGCAGCTATTGAGGCGGCAAAGAACTTCCGAATCGGTGTCAAGGAAGACGGCAACCCCGAGTACGTGAATTTGTTTGAGATAGAAACACGTCTGAGAAGGCGTTTTTTATTTCTCGACGCAATTTTAAAAATATTGCAGCAGAAGTCGGACCGCCTGTTGTCTGACTTGGCTGTGCTTAAAATAGAAAGTAATTTGAGAAGTTAAGGAGGTTAACTGCGGAATGTCTGCGATTTCTTCGAAAAACTGGCCGCTGGCTCCCAAGGACCGTTCCTGGGACGTGGATGCGGCAGAGATGAGGGTAAGAAAATGGGCCGGCGGCCCCGATAAAGAGAAGGTTAATTGGGCAAAGTACAGGACTTGCTTTTTATGGTACGACGATAATGACCCCGAAAATTTCGGTAGTTACAAGTTTCTTTACGTTGATGTACTGGAAGGCGGGCCACATGTGGTTTTTAGGTCTCTAGTAGCCACCATAGCAATACTAAATGGTGGTCGGGGCGGCACCAAGATACCGGCGAGCGACAAGAAAAAGGTCTATAACGAAGCTGCTAAGCAGTACAGGCGATTTGACGAAGAGCCGCCAGAATACAAGGGCTGATGTTACCGGTTCTCTTCTGTCGCGACGGGACGGCGAGCCGAGGGCGCACTCACGGACGGGCGGCGTTGCCATTCCCGGACATATGTTCGGGTCGAGGACGGCAACTTGGCGTCAGGAGGGAACTGGTTAGAAAGGAAGGAGGAATGTGCCGGTTACGCTTTACGACCGCGTTGTCGTAGAGGCAGTGCCTACAGAAACGGAATACTTTGTCGAGAGGTTGACGCGTTTTACCGAGCTTTTCTGGTCGACGGTGGCGGAAACTCGGAGGACTGCTGTCGATGAGTTTGAGGGAGGAAGACGTGACCTGTTACAGATGTCTTTGTGTCCCAAGAGGGTAGCTACATTACAAAGTGGAGGCGGAGTTGTTTAGGGAGGGGCGACACTATGAATTTTATGGACTCTGGCGGAGAGGCGCAGGCGCTCCTCTTTGAGCGCATGGACGCGCTCAAAGACGGCACACCGGAGGCGGACCGGTTGGTAGAGACACTAAAGGAGATGGCCCTTCGCTACATTTTTATCAGCGCTTATGTCTCCGTCAACCGCGACGCTCCGGACTTCCCGGAGCTGGCCGTGGAGATGCTCTCGGGGGAGGACGTCTGGCCGGATAGTACCGACCCGGACGTCATGGGGCTGTTCCGTGCGCTCCAGGAGACGGAACGTGCCTGTCGGGCACTGCGGATGGGCGAAGGAGCCGTTTAAAATGTTTTTATGTCCTAAAATTCGGTCTTGCCGGAATTCTGCGTACTGCAACGCTTGTATAGGATTCAATCTTTATAGTCCTATCAAAATTAAAAGCGCTGTTAAAAAACAGAACCAGGGTCGGATTAAAGGTGAGAAGCAGGGGCTGGAAGCTGAAAAGAAGGTGGTCAAACGCTATAACAAGGTAGCTGAGATAGCACGTCGCACTCCTGCTTCCGGAGCTTTAAGCCAGAAGGGTGACGCTGTTACACCCGAAATGTTGATGGAAGTAAAAGAGCGGGGTACGCTGACAGCCCGAGGTGAAAAGCAGATAGCCATTAAGAAAGACTATCTCACCAAAGCGGAGGCCGAAGCTTACGGCAGCGGGCGCTTTTTTTGTCTGCCTTTCAAGTTTAAGGGCGACAACCGCATTTATGCCGTGGTGGATTTTGACGACCTGGTGTTTTTAGTGGAGTTTTGGGCCGGTAGGCTTGCGGCGGAGTAGCTATTAAACGGCGGCGCAGAGACGCTATATAAATTGCCTGCACACGTTTGGTTCGGCCAGCGTACAAAATGCCTGTACGGACGTGTGTACGGGGTGGAGAAGCGGGATTCCCCGGCCGTTTACTGAGGAGGTTTATAAAAGTGAAGATACTCATTGACCGCTGCCATAACCCGTTAAGGGGTTATGCAGCCTGCAGCGGTTGCGGGTGTCCTATAGTTCATATTGAGGGCGACTGGCACGAGCCGCTTGCGCGAGAAGTTGCGCGCGCTTTTGGAGTTGAGTGGAAAATAGAACATTTGTGGAAAACTCCCTCCGAGTGGTATCCGGCTATGAGTGAGAAAGCCGCCAGGCTGTTATGCAGGAGAGTGCAGCATTATCTTTTTTGCCCCTATTGTGGCAGGGCCGTTACTCAACCTTTTATTTCGGACGTGTCAGGCGCTAAAGTTTTGCCTTTGATGTTTTACGGGGAGCACTTCGAGGCAGCTGGCAGATGGGCTGCGGCGTTAGGCCTTTCGCAGCTGCCTGTAGACGACTACGATAAGTGGAATAAAATGGCTTATGCTCAAAGGGAAAGCGGAAAGCCAATTATTGAGTTTTATAACTGATTGCAGTCTTTTGTGCGTGAGGAGGGGAAGTCGGGATGCCTTATATGTCCGAGAGAACAAAGCACATAATCCAACAGTTGGCCTCGGGTAAGAGTATGGCGGCGGTGGCCAGGGAGTTGCGCGTATCGAGACAGGCGGTTAACCAAATCGTGTGGAGGGAGTACCGTCGTTACCCCGAGCAGGCTAGAGTAGCTCCGCGCAAGAATGAGTTCGGGGTGACCGAGCTTAGGGTCTTGCGGACGGCCCGGGGGCTGACCCTGTCCAGGGCTGCTGCAGGGATGCATATGAGCGTGCAAACGCTCCTTAATATGGAAAAAGGAAAAGTAGTTGAGCTACGCAAGGCGCGGCAAGTTGCCGAGTTTTACGATGTGCCCGTGGGAGCACTGTTTGCGCTGGCGGACGAGTGTGCTGAAGGGAATCTTGCTTAGCTTGTATCGGTTTCGGGAGGAAAAGTTATGGTATTGGTCACGCATGATGACCTGGACGGTGTTGCTTGCGCGGTGCTATTTAAAAAACTTTTTCCAGACGGCGTTGTTTATTGCGAGAGTTACGATACAGTAAATGACCGTGTTAAGCAACTCGTCGCCGAGCAGTCGCCAGAAGTCAGAGTTTATATTGCCGATATATCGGTAAACCCGGAGATAGCTGAACTGCTTGACAAAAGGGGTAACGTAGTGCTGTTTGACCACCATGAAACCGCCATGTGGTTAAATCGCTACGACTGGGTGAGGGTTTCTCTCGACAGATGTGGCGCGTGGATGCTTTATGACCGCCTCAGAACGGTTAAACGTACTCTTTTCTGGGATAGCTACCGGGATTTTATTGAGCGGGTGGATGATTACGACCGCTGGGTTCACCGATTTCCGGAGTCGCGGTTGTTGAATCGTCTCTTGGGTATTTTAGGTAGAGAAAGGTTTATTGCCCGTTTTCTTGCTAACCCGAGCCTGGTTTTCACTGAGTTTGAAGAATATTTGCTTGAAGTAGAGGAAGACAGGGTGCGTCGTTACTGTGAAGAGCAGTACGTTCACCTTTCTTGCGACGCCGGAGGCAGGCCGTATGGCGTGTGCTTTGCAGAGAATTACATTTCCGAACTTGCGCATTACCTTATGGAGAAACACGGGCTTGAGTATGTGGTAGTTCTCGGTCTCCGCGGCACAAGCAGGAGCCCCTATGGGAAGGCATATCTGCGGGGTCGGATGTGCGATGTGAGCGCTATGGCCAAACGCCGTGGAGGGGGAGGGCGCGCGGCCACCGCGGGTTACGCACTGTCTCCTGATGCCGTGCGAGAAGTTATCCATAAGCTTTGGGAAGAGGCTTAGGAGCAGCGTTCGGCTTGTACTGTAGCTGGGCTGTTTATGTTGCGGTGTTCCGCGCAGGAGGGAGCTGTGCATGAACAAGGATATTTTTCCGCTAGTCTTGTGGTTTGAGCCGGCGATATCGTCATCTCGCGTATACAATTGACGTCTTGCGACCTGCAGCTGGAGGGAAGTGCCGGTGAAAAGTAAGCCGCTGGGACACAAAAGCTACGGCTCTATACCGCATCTTCCGGGTTCCAGGGCGGGCCCCGGGGACCACCACTGCTCCGAGGGGCAGTACCGTATTGCCACAAAGAGAGCGCGGGACAAGTGGGATGTGGTAATCGTCCAGGAGAAGCTAGATGGGAGTAATGTCGCCTGTGCGAAGATAAACGGCGTTATTGTGCCCCTGGTTAGAGCAGGGTATAACGCCGAAACCTCGCCTTATGAACAGCACCACCTGTTCGCTAGGTGGGTTCTGCACCCCGAGCGTTACGAGCGCTTTGACGCGCTGCTTTCGGAGGGCGAGCGCGTTTGCGGCGAGTGGCTGGCGCAGGCGCACGGCACTCGCTATGAACTGCTTCACGAGCCGTTCGTGCCGTTTGATATTATGCGTGGCATAGAGCGGTTGCCTTTTCCAGACTTTAAGGCTAGGATACTGAGCTGCGGTTTTGTTTGTCCCAATACGATTTGGGAAGGTGGTCCCCTATCCGTTGAAGAAGCGATGTCGCGCTTGCAAGTCTCGGGCCACGGTGCGATAGACCCAGTGGAAGGCGCCGTGTGGAGGGTTGAAAGGTACGAGCTGGTCGATAAACAGAAGGGCGGCGAGCGCAGGCGCGTGGTTGATTTTCTAGCGAAATACGTTCGGCCCGATAAAGTTGACGGCCTGTACTTGCCTGAATGTTCGGGGGGCGCGCCTGTGTGGAACTGGTACCCTAAATAAAAAGAATAAACGCAGGTTGGCGTGCCGTGGGGCCGGGAACGGGGTTCGAGTCCCCGGCCAACCTGCACCAACCGGAACAGGAGAGGTCTGAAAGGAGAGTTGTGAGTGACGGTTATACACAGGTGTCCCGTGTGCCAGGGGCGTGGCGTGGTACCGCCTGGCTTTTATGATTTATATTCTATGGGCAACAGTACTGGTACTTCATGTATCCCTGAAAAGTGCCGGACCTGCCAGGGGTGGGGAGCGATTTGGGAAGAGGAATTTACGATGCGTAGTGGTAGCGGTGATGCCATTGACCTTAAGCACTATTCATGCGGGTTGAAAGTTCAGGGCACTCGGATGTGCCAGTGTAAGGGTTATGGCAAGCGTAAATGCATAGAAGAAAAAGCAAATGAGTAACAGTAAAGAGAATGTGTGCCTTTGACAAAGTACTCGGTCGTGGCTTTTGTTTTTTTTTATTTTGTGGTTGACGGTTGTGTTTGAGCTGGTCTTTAAACGTCATGACGGAAGGAGGCAATCACGTTGAAACTTGCCGAAGCTCTCCTTGAGCGAAAACGGATTAAGGAGGAAATCAATGCTCTCCGCATCCGCCTTGTCACAGACGCGAGGGTGCAGGAGGGTGACGAACCTGCAGAGTACCCCGAGGCGTTGATGGAGAAAGTGCTAAGGTTAGTCACTAGCCTGGAGCAGCTCACGATAGCTATTAATCGTACTAACGCCAAAACCATGATGCCCAATCGTCATATGAGTCTGATGGAAGCTATCGCTTTCCGTGATGGCCTCAAACTGAGGTACGAGCTCGCTCATGCACTAGCTGACGCTGCAGCTGGCGGGCGGGACTACCGCACTACAAGGTCGGAAATCAAGTTCGTGCCTACTGTTGATGTGGCCTATTGGCGTCAGGCGGCGGATGAGTACGCGAAGCGTTATCGTGAGCTGGACGCCGAGATTCAGGCAGCAAACTGGAGCGTCGACCTCGATAGCACGTAAACAGTTCAGGCGTAGCGATGCGGAGCCGCGCTGAGGGTGTCACCCCAGGGTCAGGGGGCAAGCTGGCTCGCAGTACGTGTCCTCCTGAAAAGGACTTGTGGTGAAGGCGCATTGCTTATCGGGTATAGGGCACATGCGTACAGCTTAAAGCGTACTACCAGGCACTGGCGCGACTTCTCACGCGAGGGCGGGCGAGAGGGTTTTGAGAGATTACCGGAGTTTCGTTATAGCTAAAGATTAAACTTTTTTGCGGGGCGTGCGGCGTGGTGGGACACCCGTCTCTAACGGTCTGGGAGTTAGGTGAAACACCCGAAGAACCCAGATAGCCGGTTCGAATCCGGCCACGCTTCGCAGTAAAGGGTTCATGAATTACGGGCGGCTGGCGGAAGAGTAGACGCACGGGCGAGGTCGAGAAAAGGCCGCTCGGACCTTCTCGGAAGGTTTTTTGATACTGGTTCCCTGCGGGAATGAAGCGCAAAAGCGGTTCGCTACAGACGTCGTGGCGTCTCGCGTCCTACTTTTTGTGCGCGGGTTACATCCTGCTAAGCCGGCTTTTCGCGTCCCGAGGTATGGCGGCTCTGGGGGTACGGTCGATTACCCCTGCAACGCGCGGAGCCGCAGAGGCCACGGGGCCGCCCATTTAAGGTGTGTGAACTTAGAGTAAGATGAAGGTTGTTATTGTTGGTCATGCCGGGTCGGGAAAAGATACCGTTGCAGACTACCTTGTTGCGAAGTACGGCTTTAAAAAGTATGCCTTTGCCGACAAGCTTAAGGAGATAGCCTCAGAGATGTTTCCCGAACTGGTGGAGAAAGAACGCCGTCGCGTATTACAGGTGCTCGGGCAGAAACTACGCGAGATAGAGCCTGCGGTGTGGATAGATTTCTTGATGGGGCGCATTGAGCGGGAAGGTGCAGCGCGAGTGGTCATTACAGATTGTCGTTACTTAAATGAGTTTGAGCGCTGTATAAGCTCAGGGTTTGGACCCCTTTTTATTGACTGCCCCGCCGAAATTAGGCGCCTGCGGTTGTTAAAGCGTGATGGCGTCCCGATATCCGAAAGCGAAGAGCAACATGCTTCCGAGCGTGAGGTGCGGCTGATAATGAGCAAGATTTCGAAAGATTGTTTTATTACCAACGTGGGTACGCTACGTGATTTATATTTTAAAATTGACAAGTTTATTGGGGGTGTTTTAGTCAGTGAGCCAGTTGAGTCTATATGCTGCTGAAGTATACCCGCGCCTTGGTAAGGTTGTGGATGAGCTTGACCCTGAAGAGTTTGTTCCGCTAGAAGAGGTAAGGCAGAGTGTTTTTTCTTCGGAGCTCGAGCAGGAGGGCGAGTTTCTCGATGAGGTTTTCGATGAGAACGGTTGGCTTTATGCTCTGGTGGCGGCAGAGTCGAGAGAACACGCCTTACAGATTCTTCAGGAGAAGTATCCCGATGGCTTGTTTTCTATTGAAGCGGAGATTCCGCTGCCAATAGTCCCTGGGTTTTTTATTGCGCTGTAGTGGCGGGAAAGATGAGACAATGAATGAATGTTTAGATAAATATTGCGATAACAAATACTACGGCAGTACGGTCGCCTCTGAGTTGGTCTCGTGGGCTCGTGAGGAATTGCGTAGGGACAGGCTTAAGGCAGCAAAGATATTGAGGGTTGCCGACAGGGTGGAGTTAAGATACCGCAAGCGGCACTCATGGCTTTTTTGCGGAGGGGAGTTTTAGCAATGGTTTTTTGGGGTTTGGCGTGGCCGGTGCCGATTAAGTGTGCGTGGTGCGGTCAGGACTTGATATATCACCCGGGGCATGGGTGACATCGCGCCCGGGATGGCGGGATGTGTATGCAGGGTGTCTGCCATGCGGCCAGCGTGGTACTCTTGACTCATCAGTGGCTTATTTGAATGGGGCAAGTAATATTTTTAAAAGACCAAGGAGGCGCGAATAAAATGCTTTGGGTTAGTTTTGGTCGCTGGTCTGCTGCATATGGCCGGATATTCTCTCAGGAGCGCCTGTACTGGCGTGGGTGGCGATGGACACCTTTTTGCCGGGTCGGGTAAGGCTGCGGTAGGAGGGTGTAAGAAGGTATGTATGTTGGTTTCTACCAGTACCGCGAGGGGGGACGCCTCTGGCGCTGCACGATAGAATGCAGTTCTTACGAAACAGCGAAGGAACTTGTTCGTAGACGTCACCCTGGTAAGCGAATTGAGTTAACCGAGGTTAAAGACGTACCTCCTGCTGTTAGGCAGTCGGATAGGAAAGAGGCAAACTAGGATGTTCGGGAATAGATATTTCGGCAAAGTTGGATAAACCCTGGGAGTTTGGGGATGGTTGTGTTCAGATATGCTTAATTTTAATTCCGAACCCGAAGATTTACAGATTGTTTAAGTGGAGGGATAGAAGTGGCCGAGATTCCGTGGCTGCCGTGGATAGGTATGGCAGCTTTTTTTTCAGGGAAAGCGTCAAAAAACGTCATCGTCTGGCGGCACGGCTTTTTTGCCCTGCGGATGTGACTGTTCGGATGCCGCCGATAAAGAAGTATGATGTGGAGTTAGAAATAAAGGGCGTTAAGAAAACAGAACCCAAGGTTATTGAACCCGAGGAGTTCAAGTAAAGAGTTACACCTCAATTGTATAAGGGGGGACGCTGTAAAGCGCTTTGTTATGCATAATTTAGAGCCTTTGGAGGGGCGCGTGATTGTTAGGCTTTATCCCGAGCAGGAGGTTTCGCCCGGCGGCGTTATCTTGCCTGAGTGTGCGCGGGAGACTACACAAAAAGGCGTGGTTGAGGCTGTTGGGCCGGGCATTCTGCTTACCAACGGACAGCGTGTACCGGTAGGCGTTAAAAAGGGGGACCATGTTATTTTAGCCAAGTGGGCCGGCACTCAATTCGAGGATGACGGCGAGAAGTATGTCATCGTCTGGCAACATGACCTTTTAGCGGTGCTTAAGCCAGAAACTACGGAGGATTAATTAATGAAACAGAAACATATCGATTTGGTTTTCGGTCCTTTTATTAAATGGATGCAAGCAAAGAATTTAAACTTCGGCTTTCACCGGCAAGCGTGGGAAGCGCTGGCTCTATTGGCGCTGTGGAATACGTTTTTGGCCGAAACACAGGCAAAGAAAAAGTCTCTTAAAGAAATGGCAGCCGGTGATGTGCCGCCTTCAGAAAAAACAGGATAGCCGGGAGGTGGTAGGGTTGCCCCCTATCGGTTGGTCTTTTTGGGCTGATGCCTACAACTGTAAAGTGTGCCCTGATGAAAACAAGGTGGTTTTTGACTGGGCAATCCAGGCGGTGAAGGAGGCCGGGCTGCACCCGGTTGGGGTGGTTGCGCATGACTTTCCGGTTGAAAAACACCCCGGACTATCGGGTGCAAGCATAATAGAGCTGGTGATTAAGCTAGAGGAAAGTCATTTTGCTGTCCACACGTGGCCCGAGTACGGCCTTGTCTGTGTGGACATTTTTACCTGCGGCGACTATGCTTCTGCGGAGAAAGCAATGGACAAGTTTCTGGCGAATTTTCAACCCGGGCATGTTGAGCGCGGGGGCGACCCGCGGGGCAACTTGCTCCAGGCCGCGCTTTGGGCAGTAACTAAGTGAGAAAGGAGATTGCTATGTGGCTGCGTTGCTGCCCCTTCTGCGGTCTGAGCGGTACTATCGGCAGGGTGGACAAGTATACTTTTTTTTGCAGCAACTGTTTTCTCGAACTTTTTGTCCGTAAAAGGAAACAGGGTAGAGAAATACACGCCTTTCGCTTAACCGAGGAGGGCGAGCGCGTGAGTATGGCCGTCGTTTCCTTAGAGCAGAAAGGGACCGGGAGGAGGGTGTTTTTTGAGCACAATTCTTGAACGCGTGGCGCACCTTGTTCGCATGGTG
Organism: Bacillota bacterium; assembly: GCA_040758635.1. Lineage (GTDB taxonomy): Bacteria > Bacillota > Desulfotomaculia > Desulfotomaculales > Ammonificaceae > Yes71-27. Next base: position 146,985 of record JBFLVI010000002.1, read on the forward strand.
CCCGCAACGGCGGAAAATCCCACGCTTCTTTGTCTATTGTACTGGCGCGTTTACGACGATGTTGATATTCCCGGCGATGTGATGTGCGCCATCTTGGAAAGGGGCACGAACCCCGAGTCGCTTTTAAGGTACAAGCGGCGTTTGGGGAACGGGGACCCCGGGATTGCTCATACTTAAATAAAAAGACAAAGCAGGGATAATTTAGGACTGTTGCGTGGGCAATGATAACAAAGGCGCCGGGGAGGAAGCCCCGGTAAGAAGTGTTGGGGGTGCAAATGGCGTTTAGGGTATTGTTGAGTTTTCTTTTTGTGGTTGTTCTTTTGGCGGGTTTGCCCATCTCGATAAGCGGGGAGGGCAATTTTTATTTGCTGCGGTCTACGGTGGGTTTTGATTTTGACGCAGTTGGGGACTCGCTAAGGCGGGAAAAAGAAGTGCAAGAGGTCAGCCGTGCTGTAAGTCAGCAGCAATTTTTTATGGAGGCTACTGCCTACACCTATACCGGGCAAGATACGGCTTCGGGGGTTCCGCCGCGACCTGGTGTTGTTGCGGTGGACCCGGAGGTTATTCCCCTTGGTACTGAACTCTACGTGGAAGATTATGGCCCTGCCGTTGCCCTGGATACCGGGGGAGATATTAAGGGGTACCGTATCGATGTGTTTATGGAATCGAAACAGAAGGCCCTGGCTTGGGGGCGAAGACAGGTTCGTGTATGGGTGTATAAGTAATTTTTGTCCACAAGTATCTCATTTTTTTTAGCAAGTTTTGATTTGTGAGAGAATTGTGATATAATTAGGGAAAGGGCGGAAAGAAAGAGAAACGAGGGGGAAGGCAAAAATAGCAGGTGGCGTTTTCACAACGCTTATAGACGCTTATATGATTTCGGCTGGGTCGGCCGAGTCGGCCCCGTTAAAAGAAGGGAATGATGCGTATGGATTACAACACTCTTTTTGCAGACCGCGTTCCTGTGGATTATGTTCCAGAAGAACTTCCCTGCGGCCTGAAGATTAATAGGTACTGGCGGCCGGGCAAGCCATTAGAGTGTTGCCGCGTCAGCTGCCCGTATCCAGAAATTCGGGCGAGTAACGATAACATTGAGACTTGTTACGGTTGGTATAAGAAGGGCCGCAAAGGAGCCGACCCCCTTGCTGACTTACGGGTGGAATCTTTTACAGAAGTAGGCATTTATGATGAGTTCTGTATCGAGGATTAAACTTGCCAAATTGTAAACAGAGGGGGTGCTATAAAATATGGGGCTTGATACCTACGCTGCTATTGGCGATTACGGCGAGATTCGTCTGGCGCCCGAAGAAGCTTTCGCTGATGTCCCGGGCGTGCTGGTAGGCGGGATGTTTTCCGGGCACGGTAATGGTCCGAGTTTTCGGGGTAAAGTTTATGACAGATACGTCTATAAGGTCACGGGTGAGTCTTTATACCAGGAGTGTATCCCTTCCAAAGCCGTTAGTGCTATGGCAGTTAAGTTAGAGAAAGCCGCCGCCGAGCTAAATGACGACTGCCTGGAAGAGCTTCACGTCACGCGGCAGGAAGCGCATGCTCTTGCTGCGTGGTTCCGAGTCTGCGCAGATAACAGGTATGTGGTGTGCGGTTGGTGGTAAAGGATGCAGACCCTTCGCCATAGAATTGTTGTATCTGTTCTTGGTGGGTTGGGAGATATGCAGAAATTGAATGGCGCCCAGCGCGAGGCTGTTACCGCACCGTTTGGGCCGGTGCTGGTTATCGCCGGCCCGGGAAGCGGTAAGACGCTAGTTCTGACGCACAGGGTGGTTTACGCACTAGAAAACGGCATAGCGCCGGGAAAAATCCTGGCGCTTACTTTTACTACTAAGGCCGCCGAAGAGATGGTTGCGCGCCTCGAAAAGCTTGTCGGCGTAAAAGCCGGGGAGCTCTGGGCCGGCACTTTTCACAGCGCTTGCCTTCGCATTATCCGCCGGCATGCGGGGCGTCTGGGCTACCGGAACGATTTTATGGTGGCCGACGAAGAGGACAGCCTTAAGTATTTCAAAAGCGCCTGCGAACAGGTGGGTATCGACCCGCGCGACAGACAGCTGGTGCTCTCCCTGCGCCAGCGGGTTTCCGCGTTGAAAAACGACCTCGTTGAGCCCGCCGACTTCCGCGCTGACGAGGTGAGGCTATACCATGCTTACCAGGAACGGCTTCGCGCCGCTAATATGATGGATTTCGATGACCTTCTGGTTAACACGGTGCGGCTGCTCCAGATGCCTAACATCCTGGGTCGCTGGCAGAAAGCCTTTGATTTTATTGTGGTGGACGAGTTTCAGGATACCAACGTAGCGCAATATCGTATTGTCTCGCTTTTGGCGGAGCGGCACAGGAATGTTTTTGTGGTGGGTGACCCTGACCAATCGATTTACACTTGGCGGGGAGCGCACCCCGAGAATATTGATACCTTTCTGCGGGACTGGCCTGATGCAAAGATAGTGAAGATGGAACAGAATTACCGCTCCACGGGCAACATCGTCCGTGCGGTAAATGCTCTTATAGGCAGGGGAGCTATCGAGAAAAACCTTTGGACTAGCAATCCGCCGGGCGGCGAGATAGTGGTGTACCGAGGCAAAACGGAGGCCGAGGAGGCCTCTTTTATTGTGCGCGAGGTTGTCAGACACATAAGCAGCGGCAGGCGGCCGCAGGAAATAGCGGTCCTGGTTCGTACGCACAGCATAACCGCTCCCATTGAAGAGGCCCTGGCGAAGCGTAACGTACCGTACCTAGTCGTCGGCAACGTGAGTTTTTACAGCCGGCGAGAGATTAAAGACGCTGTGGCGTACTTGCGCTTGCTTTTCAACCCCCATGACGATGATGCGTTTTGCCGTGTCGTTAACGTGCCGCCGCGTGGTATTGGGGATAAAACGCTCCAGAAAATTATACACGCCGCTTCTTCATTGGGAGTTAGTTTTTATGACGCCTCGGAGCTGGTCGAGCTCCCACCGCGCGCGAAAGCCGGCATTAGTAATTTCCGCGCCGTGATTGAGGAGCTTAGTAAAATGCCCTTCGGCGAAACACAGCTTCAAGCTGTTCTGGAGCAGAGCGGCTATATTGACATGCTTCGTGCCGAGGAGGATTGGGAGCGTCTCGAGAATCTCTCTCAACTTGCCGGTATCCTGCGCAGTAAGAAGGGTATGGGTGCGGTCGATTTCATAAGTTATCTCGCTACCATGGCCGACGGCGACGTACGGTCGGGCGACGCTGTGAGATTAATGACCGTTCATGCCGCCAAGGGGCTGGAGTTCCCCGTTGTCTTTGTGGCGGGCCTGAACGAGAATATTTTCCCGCACGTGCTTTCGGTAAGAGAGGGCAGGGAAGACGAAGAGCAGCGGCTTATGTACGTTGCCATGAGTAGGGCTGAAGAGCATCTTTATCTCACCTATACGCTTTATCGGTGGTGGGCAGGGCAATTTTGCAGGGTTGAACCTTCTTCACTCTTGTCGCTGATTCCGTCAGAAACGCTGTTGGGGAGTGTTGTAAGTGCCAGCTGCTAGGATACCTTCAATTGAAGATGCTTTTCAAGGGCGGTTTACTGTCGATGATGTGATGCTTCTCTTGGAGCAGCTGGCTGAATCAGACAAGAACTCTAGCCCGCGGTCGAAGTTGATGTTTACTTTAATGGCTGTGCTGCTCGCAAAGAAAAAGAAACCCCGTGCAGTGTGGGAGGCGTTGGTGACACATCCTAAAGAAGAGGTCCGCTCGCTCACGGCGTACGCTCCGGACCTTCCCGAGGACCTGCAGGTGTTGCTTGCTCTGGACAGGAGTCCAATTGTACGTAGGTCGCTTACCGCGTCTTGGGGTTCTGTCAGTGTTAACAAGATGAATGAGTCTTTTGAGCTGCTCTGCGGCGCTTTTGGTTCGCTATCTAAAAATAGGAAAGGAGAGAGGTAAATGTTCGAGCTTGAGGTTAGGGGGCAGAAAGTACTGATTCCTGACACGGATACCTGGGAAAGAGAGGACGGTGTGCGCGTAGTGCGCACAAGCCGCCTTGAGGCGCTTGCCGCGGAATTCGGCGAGGAAGTGCCCGTGCCCGACTTGGAGTATGCCCTTATTGCCGACAATTCTTCTTTGTTTGTGGCCTACAAGTGTGTGGGGCCGAGAACCGATGGTCGCGTGATTTCGTCTATTGGCGAAGGAAGTCCGCTCAATCTCGAGAGCGAAATCGCGCGACAGTATCCTACTATCATGGCTTTTATTCGCGCCAAGGCGCGCTGGATTACCGCGGCGCTCGAGATGAGGGGCGTCTATGCAGACGTGGAGTTTTCGGATGGAATCGCGTCCGCCTCTGGGACCGATGAGGACGATTTAGGCGCATATGACGGCAAAGAGAACGACTTGGATGCATACGAGCCGCAGGTTGACAAAACCGCGGCGGGAAACGACGTTCCCGGGCAGACGACAATTACCTTCGGGAAGTATAAGGGTGAGACTATCGCGGAAGTGTACCAGGCCGACGCTGGTTATCTTGACTGGTTGACTAGTAAGTTTGAGCCCAAGAACAGGGAGCAGCGCAACCTTGTAGCGAAAGTCAAACAGTTTTACAGCGAGCTTGGGTAAGGTAAAGGAGTGAGATTGTGTTGTACACGACCATATCGCCTTCTTACTGCCCCGACTGGAGTGTTATAGAAGCCCTGCGGGAACTGGTCCAGGAAGGCCTGGACGTTTCGGTCTGCTACGGCTGCCGTTCGACGACCAGGTGGACGACTGACGGCTGGTTCGAGGTCGAGGACGACGGCCCCGGCCTCAGCCTTTCCTCGCTCGTGATGGGCGTGTCCGGCAAGCGGGAAGTGGAGGGCACGATAGGACAGTTCGGCGAGGGCCTGAAACTGGCTTGCCTGGTGCTGGCCCGCCTTGGCCGCGCGGTGGAGATTGAGACTGTGGGCTGCAGCCTGAGGCCGGTGATTGCGACTCACCCCGATTTCGGGTGCCTGGTCCTGGCGTTTGAAAACTCCGAAAACGCGCGAACTAGGGGTACGCTTATCCGCGCCCGGGCGAGCGAAGACGAGTTTAATTCCGTCAGGGAAATGTTTCTCGCTCTTACGCCGTCGTATTTTTACACCCTTGGGCCGGACGGCTCGCGGCCGGCGACGTCCGAGGATACGATATTCCTGCCGGGCGGGCGGATTTTCGTGAACGGCGTGCTGGTCTCCGTCGAGGGGCGGGAAGGCCAGACTCCTTTCCTCTTTTCTTACAACTTTAAGGATAAAAGTCTGGTCAACCGCGACCGGTGGGCGGTCAATTTTTCGAGCCTGACAAACGCTATCTGCGACGAGTGGGCCAGGTGCGATAATAAGGCGCTGATAAACAGGTTGCTCAGGACCCTGCTCGCGAAGGGCGAGGAGTACGTGGAGATTCTCCAGGGCCTGGCCCCGCGGTATTTGAGCGACGAGCGGCTGCAGCTATGGCGTGAAGCGGCGGGCGGCATGTTCAAAAACGTGCTGGTTCAGGATACCTGGGACTCGGTGCTCATAAGGCGGGTTTCCGAGTTGGGATATACTCCGTTGAGCCTGAACTATCGGTGGTCCAGTCTGCTCGAGCAGATGGGCGTATCGACCGTGCGCAGGGTCAACGAAGAACTGGGAATGTGCGACCCGGTCTCGCTGCGCGCGCTGGAGCCGCTGGAGCGGTTTAACCTGTACCAGGTGCGCCGGCTTATTAAACGCTATTTGAGCCCGTTTTTCAAGGGAGTCGAGGTGGATATCGTTCCGGCCAGGTTTGTTAAGGAGACGAAGGGGTACGCCGAGAGCGGCGTCGCGTATGTAAATGTTACTGTGCTTAAGGACATCAGGCAGGCCCTTTCGACGGCGATTCACGAGTTTATTCATATAGCTCAGCGGGCGGAGGATTACACCGACGAGTTTACGGACGCGCTGCAGCTGATAATCGCCGACTTACTATTGGAGCGCGTCACCAAGCGGCAGAAGGACACTGTTAAAACCAAGAGGGGAGTTTTTTAGTAGGTGGGCCTTAAGAAGATTTGGCTCGTCGGGCAGTATAAGTCGGGCAAGTTTCCGAACGTCGTCTGGGAGCTTCAGGGGGTCTTCACTTTGAAAAAGAGGGCGTTAGCGGCCTGCGTTAATGAAAACTGCTTTATAGTCCCGCTCGAATTGAATAAGGCGTTTCCTGAAAAGACCGTCGAGTCTGAGGACGCTTACTATCCCGGGTTTGAAAATAAGTCTGTTTAAATTTGTGGCTGGGAGGAATGGCAAGATGTCTTTCGCTAAGGTTTTGACTAATTACCTGGAAGCCATGTATCCGGCGCTCTGGGTGGAAACCCACGAAGACCAGCGGTGCTGTATTGATATACAGCGCACGGCCACGGAAATGGGCATGCGCGTTTATCGCTGGCGTATGACCACGGGGTGGAGCGTTTTGTCTGGCAGCGGAGAGCAGGCGCAGTCTGACGTTTACGGAGCGCGAGAGGCGCTGGAGTCCGTAATAAGGATGCCCGAGGATTCCGTTTTTATTTTTATTAACTTCCACTTCTTCCTGGACATGCCGGACGTACTTCAAACCATCAAAGACTTGATACCCTTGGTCAAAACCACCGGCCGGCACCTTATTTTTGTTTCGCCGCGGGCAAACCTGCCGCCTGAAATAGAGAAGGAGATAGTGCTTATAGAGTACGCCCTTCCAACCAGGGAGGAACTGGCGTGTGTGCTGCGCGACGTTGCCTCTTCGCCTGAGCTGCCTATAACTGTCGACGAGAAAGCGGAGGAGAAGTTGGTAGAAGCGGCGCTCGGCATGACCGTGCAGGAAGCGGAAAACGCGTTTTCGCTTGCCGTGGTAAGACATAGGGCCCTTAATAAGGACGCGGTGGAAACGGTCATGCAGGAAAAGGTGAACATCGTCCGCAAGTCCAAGTTGCTCGAATTTTACCCGGCCGAGGAAGGTGGCTTCGACGCGGTCGGCGGGCTGCAGAACTTGAAAGAGTGGCTCGCCGTAAGGCGGTGCGCCTTTTCCGGGGAAGCGCGCCGGCTCGGCATAGCGGCTCCCAAAGGAATCCTTCTGGCAGGCGTGCCCGGTACCGGGAAGACTCTTACCGCCCGCGCTGTGGCGAAGGCCTGGGGCTGGCCGCTTCTGCGCTTTGACGTAGGGAGGGTGTACGGCTCTCTCGTCGGCGAGAGCGAGAGCCGCATGCGCCAGGTCTTGCGGCTCGCAGAGACCGTCGCGCCGGTGGTGATGCTCATCGACGAGGCAGAAAAAGGCCTCGCGGGCTTTCAGTCGAGCGGCTCCACGGATTCCGGCGTTACTGCGAGGGTGATGGGCGACCTCCTGACCTGGATGAACGATAAGACCGCACCTGTTTTTGTGGTTGCCACCGTCAACAGGATTGAAATGCTCCCGCCGGAGCTACTACGAAAAGGCAGGTTTAACGAAATCTTTTTCGTTGACCTTCCTGACGAGGAGGAACGGCGGGAAATTTTTTCTATTCACCTTCGCAAGAGAAATATCGACTGCTGGGATGACACGCTCGTCACGGCAACTAAAGATTTTAGCGGCGCGGAAATTAGGGAGGTAGTCGAAGAAGCACAATTGATGGCATTTGCTGAGGGGCGGAGAGTCACGGTGGGCGATTTGAGCAAGGCGATAGGCGCAACAGTGCCGCTGGCTTCCACAATGCGCGAAGAAATAAACAGGCTGCGCGAGTGGGCGAAAAACCGCGCCCGGCTGGCAAACCTGCGGCGAGAAGAAAGACTTCAGGGGACGCGGCGGCTGCGCGCCTGATTCAATTCATATGGAGGTGATTAGACGTGGAACAGGAAAGAAGCGTTGTTTTGGTTGTTATTAAGGACGGTAGGGTACACCTCGTGCAGAGCACCGATGCTGAGGCTCTTATTGCCGTTCACTATGAAGACACGGATGTGACGGATTATTTTGAATGGCCCGAAGTTCAGTGGGGGGATGAGTTAGACCAGGTTTTAGAAGAGTACAGCGAAGATAGCGAAAACGAGAACGAATAAAAGGGGTGATTTTATGGCGTTATACGTAGTTCACGTTCTTATTGTCCAAGAGGCCGGGTCCGCGGCAGAGGCCCGAACTCTCGTGCGCGAATCGCTGGGCACTGAGCTCGAGGCGGGAGACTTTGACGTGGTGAGTGTGGTCGGCCCGCTGGAAGTCCCTGTCGACTATGTTTTTGCAGCGGACGACGCGGCGCTGTGGTCTTCCAGAGGGAGGTTTAGCGATGTTTAATGTTTCATTGCCGCCTTTTCAAGATGCTCAAGACGAAAAGGAGTGGCTCCGCATTGTGTGTCGGGATTACAGTCAATTAAGCGAAGAAAAAATCGCGGAGCTGTGGAATATGGCCCGACAGACGGTCAGCCGCATGGGCGATGTCTTTTGGGACGCCGATGATTACGAGCAGTGTAATTACTGTCACCTGGCAGAAGACTGCCCGAATTCCAAAGGCGGCTATCCAATAGACCCCGGCCGGTGTTGCGATATCTGGTACGGCAACTGTCCGGGCGAGCGGATGCTCAACTTGGTTGCCGCGCAGGTCTTGGAAAGCCTGATTGCGGTTTATATCGGGTCGAGTAAATCGGGCAAAGCAGGCGGCGAAAAGTGCCCGTTTGACGGCAACGGAGTATGTCGGGCTACATGCTGTTGGTCAAGCGAAAACTGCGGTTCGCGGGATAAAAACGGCAATCCCATGTATGAATGGCTACTGAAAAGGGAGTGATGAGAGATGCCGTTTGTCGTTAAAACTTGTGTGTACGTCAGAAACGACATCGTTTGCGAGACTCGCGAAGAAGCTGAAGCAGAACTGGAGCAGCTTCAACTCTTTTTCCCAGAGGATATTCACATTATTGAAGAGGTTTAGGGAATATGTTTGAAGATGCTGTACCCGAGAAGCCGAATTTTGCGCGTCACAAAAGAATGGCGCCTTACTTGTTTGAAGCCGCGGTGAGAGGTTTCCCGGATATTGAGGGTTTTGAGCGTGAGCGTGAAGCTGCGCTTCGCATTTACCAGGGGGAAACCATGACTTCAATAGCCAGGTCTGCCGGGCTGGGGCGTGAGCGTGTGCGCCAGCTGGCGATGGCCTACCTGGGGGCTGTTTGTTATGGAAACAGGCGCAAGAGGCGGTATAATAGACCGCGCAGTCTGGTAGAAGACAAAGACATAAGGGGAAAAGGGTAAAATGGCAGGTGGTATACTCACGTCATTCATAGATGCCGCAATGAAAGAAGTAAAAATCGAGCAATTAGATAATGGGAGATTTTATGCCGAGATACCCTCTTGTCCGGGTGTTTGGGCCAACGGCGAAACCGAGGATGAATGCATTATTGTGCTCCGTGAGGTTTTGGAGGAATAGCTTCTTTTTAAGCTGCGTGACGGCGATACCGATTTACCGACCCTTGACGGCATTGACCTGAACGGGGTGAGAATTTGGACCAGAACGGAATTATGAATTGGCAATCGGCCGTACAAAGAAGCGTGGACGCAGATTTAGACCGGTTATTAAAGATTGTACCTGACCTTAGTGCCGACGAAATCTTTTCAATGGTTACCTTTGTTTTAAAACACATGGTGCATGATTTCATTATTAGCGACTGTATTTTGCCCCAGACTTTGGAGCGCCTTTTTAAAGTAGCAGATGTGAATTTAATAAGCAGTATAGCCTCGAGCCCTTGCGCTACGAATGAGGTTTTAGAGTCGTGCTTTGATATACTTAAAAGGAAAGAGCTGACAGGAGTTTCAAGTAATAGTTACGTGAATGCACTTAAGAGTCTGGCTGCTGCTAAAGCCGCCTCGGAGGGGCTTTTGCGTAAAATATTCAACTTTTGTCTTTATGAGAAGTTTAGAGACAGAATTAAACCCCACAGCGATTTTTGCGGGGTAGTGAGAGCGATTGTTTGGGAGCGTGAGAATTTATGCCCGGATTTTATTAGAGATATTCTTGACCAAATTAAGCCTCATTTTAGAGAGTGCTTTTCTTGTGAGGACACTGCGCTTTCTCTTGCTAAATGCCGTTCGGCTACCGCAGATATTCTTGCTGTGTTGGCCGGTGCTAATGTTAATGTAAGGGAAGCAGTGGCACTGCATTCAAAAACCTCGCCGGATACGCTGAGAAAGTTGGCGGGTGACCCGAGCATAACCGTCCGTGTTACAGTTGCAGGAAACGGTAATTTACCAGAAGATGCTATTCGTAAACTGTATTCCGCGGCGCTGAAATACAAGTATGATTTTTATCGCGAACCAATTTTAAACGGTTTATTGGCAAACCCGAATTTGCCGGAAGATGTTTTATTAGCGATGTCGCTGCTAAATATCCCTAGCGTGTCTCGTACGGCACAGTGGCGGCTTGCGAAGAAATCGGTTCTCAGGGAGAGGAGGAAGAGTAATGCAGAAGAAGCAAGTGGAGGCGCTCCTGAAAGCTATCAAAGGTAAGAAGGTCAGGGAAGCACACATGGAAGATGGAGGCCACATTGCGCCAGATGCACTAGTGATTACCTTCACCAACAACCTGGAATTAGTGGTGTCGGTCGACACTTCGGACTCTCAGTACATAATTCTTCACAGATTGTCGACGAGGTGAGCCGGCTGGCGGTGACAGACGCTTTTTAATTTATTAATCAAAGGAGGTAACAATTATGCCTTACGGTTGGGTGGAGCCCGATATCTTTCTAGAGCACGGCGGCGTTACCATTTACCACGTCTATAAAGACGACGAAATTGACAACGTGATACGAGAGTACTGGTACACGTGGCGCGAAGACGGTGGAGAATTGACTCCGTGGCGCTTTGACGTGAGAGATATTGCCACTGCTTTGGGTATGTCGGTTTCTGATTTTGATGAAATAGAGGAGGTTATCAAGAAAGCGATAGACCTTGGCCTGCTTACAAAAGACGGTCCCTTGGGCTTCCCGGAAGATGACGAATGCTGCCCTCAGTGCGAGTCCGAATACGTGTACTATGACCGTGCCCGCTTTAACCACGAATTTGATGTGGATGATGACGGGGCGTACGTGGTGCTTAAATGTTCTAAGTGCGGTTTTAAGCGCGTTTTTCGTCCGGAAATAGGGGAAGTTTCCGTATAGGGTACGCGGAACATTCTTTAGGAGGGGTGATACGTTGAGTAGAGTAAGGATTAGGGTTTATCCGGCTGGCGTTCCGCGAGAGGGTGAATGGGTTCTTGAGTTTCAATCAGCGCTGATTCACTTTGAAGAGTGTGTTCCCGGCAATGCATAATTTTGTGGTGCTCCCCGTAGTTGTTTTAAATCGCGATGGAACACAGAAAGGTATTCCTACAGGTAGGATTCGCCCTTGTCAGCTGGAGGGTTGTACCGGCATCCGTATCGGTGTTCGGTGGCCGGACGGTAAGTTGACCTGGCCCTGTATTAAGGGGCTTAGAGAGGTTACTGTGGATGTCTGGCAAGTCACATAGGGAGGAGAGCGGACGTGGAACTCAAGTTTTCTTTAGAAGAAATCAAGGAGGTGATTGACTATATAGCCGGCAGTCCCTTGCAGCACGACTTTGCAAAGCATACTTCAATTTCTGCTCTGTTGCATTACTGGGTACTAAACGCGCGTTGTTCCGGGACTTATTACCGTGAGCAGCGAAGACTTGAAACTCTTTATTATGATATAGCTCGGAATCCTAACACGCCGCCGGAAGCACTAGCCGAGCTCGCTGCAAGAACGTGGGAAAACTGGGCTTTGTATTATGTAGCTTGCCACTCTAATTGTCCGGCGGAAGTGCTGGAACAGCTTTCAAAACATAGGAGTTCCGGGGTACGCTGCGGTGTTGCAAAGAACCCGAATACTCCGGTCGAAGTTCTTTTTAGGATGCGCAAGGACCCCTCCAAATATGTGCGCGAGAACCTTGCGCGAAACCCGAATACACCCACAGAGGCGCTTGACCACCTCTCGCGCTCTGTTTTGGACGAGGTTTGTAAAGGTGTTGCGCAAAACCCGAGTACATCGCTTGAGACTCTTTTAAGAATGCTTGAAGACAAAGGTCGCAGTGTTAGAAAGATAATTGTTGAACATTTGCCCCTGCCTGTTTTGCTCGATATTATCTATGCTTGGAAAAGAAACGATTCAAAGAAAGTCTCCTTTATGCAATGGAAACAGAAGGGGCTGCTTGACGGAAGGAATAGAATTGAGGCGGTCCTGGCCTACGCAAAGCTACCAGACGAAGTTTTTATTGACGTTTATACAGAACTTTCGCTTTTAGCGAAGGAGCCCTGGTCGTTTTTTACAGACCTTGTCAAAACGCTTTTAGAGAACCCCAATGTTCCTGAGGAAGTTGTTGTTGCAGCCTCTTTTTCCGGTAATAAAGTTGTGGTTGATACCGCTTTAGAAGTGTTAAACCAGCGAAGGGGTGGGCGGGTTGCTTGAAAATCTTACCGATGCCGAAAAGCAGGCCATGATTGAGTTTGTTTTGGACAACCCGGCGCGGTTTGCAGATAGCTCGTATGCACTGCCGGAAACCCTTGAAAAACTGGCAGATACTTCTAACAGTGCTGTTTTACGCGCAGTGGCCAGAAACCCCAAGACACCTACGCATGTCCTTGAAAAGTTATGGGCAAGGTGGCATTTAGACAAGTCTATACTTTCATCCTTCGCGGGTAATTCGGCGCTGCCCCATAGTATTCAGGAGCGTCTCGTTCTGCAGGCGTCGCAGTGTAAGGGTTATGACATTTTTTACAGGCTTGCGTGTAACCCAAACGCCGCTTCTGATGTTTTAAAGTTTATTGTCGCCACCAACAAAAACTCATATATCAGAAGAGAGGTTGCGCGCAATCCGGCCGCGCCGGCAGAGCTGAAGCTTAAGCTCGTTGCTGATAAGAGCTACGATGTGCGGTTTGTGATAGCTGAGGACCGGAACGCGCCCGCCGAAGTTTTGCGGAAACTTTATCGGCTTACCATAAAGCGGGGGTGTACAAAAAATAAACGTAGGCAACAACAAAAAGAAAGTCTCCTTTATGCACTGGTGGTAAACGAGGCCTGCCCCGAGGACGTGGTTTTGGCGCTGTCGCTTCAGCAAGATTTTCCGGGCGTTCAGGATATAGCGTTGAGAAGATTAAAGCAGTGCTCCGAAAAGAGCGTGGTAGTCTAGGTTGTAAGCGCCGATGGAGGTAATCTAATGCGTAAAATCATGCTCACGGCCAGAGAAAAAGAATATATCTTACGCTGTTTTATGCTGTCTTTCGAGATGCAAAGGCTTATCGCATGCAGCAAGACTGCTCCGCCAGGGCTATTGACTAAAATGGCGCATGCCCTCGAAAAGCCTATAGAACGTTATCCAGATAAGCATGTACTTTTATCTCTTGTGAGTAACCCTAGCCTACCCGAGGAAACGCTGCGGTATCTGTTTGAATCGTACAAGGGAGCTGTCGAGGTTAGGCGCGAGCTGGCCGGGAATGAGAAGACACCGCCCGATATTTTAGAAAAATTCGTGGCGGACCCTGCTTTAACGGTGAGATTGGCTTTAGCTAGGAATCCTGCCGCGCCGCCCGAGATTTTAGCTGAAATTTACCAGCGTATTGCCAGGACGAGAGCTTCCCGCGCAATATACGTTGATATTCTAGCTACTCTGGCAAGCAATCCGGCCTGTACCGAGGAGGTGCTGATGGGAATCGTGCTTACTTATGGCGGTCGGACTGATTTTATGCGCGCCGTTAATGCGGCGCGTTACCACCTAAAAGAAAGGCGTAAGGAAGGAGGTGAAGCGGATGCAGTTTGAGCGCATTTTTGCCGACGGCGTTTTAATCGACGTTGATATCCGTTACTGGAGCGGTCAGCGCAAACTTACGGCGCAGGACCTGCAGCTCAAGGAAGTGCCCGATATCTATTCTTTGGGGCGCAAGTACCTTGTTTTTAAGGAAGTTATTAACAATTTCCGGCGCATAGAAAAGCGCGCGCGGCGGTTGGTAGACAGCTACAGTTTTATATTCCCGGTCGGTAACACCCGGTTTATGCCACGGCGGGCGGCGCTTGAGGCGTTGCCGCGTCTAGACGAAATCAGGGCCGAGTTTATGGACGCCGCTGAGGCATTTATCGCGACGTACGACGAGCTCCGTGAGAAGATGCTCCAGAAGTACGCGCAGTACCGCCAGTACCTGGAGCCGTATTATCCCGATTCCGCGTGGGTGCGCTCTAGGTTTAGTTTTGATTATCACCTTTACACTATTACAGCGCCCGACGTTTCGGGCATGGAGCAGGTAAGCGGCGAAGAGTTACAGGCTAAGCAGATGGCTTTCGAAGAGCACCTTCGCAACTACCGCGAGCGGCTTTCCCGGGAGTTCGACCACTTTATTGCTGGCGTGGTGAAGCAGCTGCGTTTCGAGGCCGCGGAGCTCTGTAACAAAATTGCCGAGAAGGTCAAGCAGGGCGAGGTGGTTACGGAACGCTCGCTCAATAGGCTGCGCCAGCTAGTGGACAAGTATACCCAGCTAAATTTCGTGGGCGATAGGCAGATAGAAGAGATGCTGTGCAATCTCCGCGACCGGTGGCTAAGCGGGGAAATTCCCGACGCTAAGCTGGACCAGTTTGCCGGGGCGTTGCGTGAAGTCGTGACCGCGGCGAGCCAGGTGACCGACATTTCAGCAATTACCGGCACTTACAAGCGCAGGATAAAAATTGCATAAAGGAAGGATGGAATGTTTATGAAGAAAGTTTACCTTTTACCCGTGTCTTGGACCGTTTCTACCTGGATGAGGGTAGAGGCGTCCAGTTTAAAGGAGGCAGTGGAAATCGCTTATAACTGTGACAAGCTGCCGCCCGGAGGGGAGTATTTATCGGATAGTTTCGAGGTGCACGAAGAAGAGGCCCGGGTTATACTCTCGGACGGGACTGAAGTTAGTGTAGAGGAGGGTGAGTAGTTAATGGCTGTTTTGTGGGTTACTTGCAATGCGTTTAGTTCTCCGCTTGAGCGTACGTTTCACTCTGTTAAGCAGGCACTTATCGCCGAGATGGCCGCTGAAACGAACTTTGACGTGGAATACGATGTAAGCAGTGACGTGGAATGTCGGACAGATGTTGATGATGGATTTATTGACATGGCTATCTATGGCAAGCCGGCTCAGATTGCAAAACTCCTGGAAAAAATTTATCAGAAGACCCGGCTCACGGACTTCACGGTGTGCATAGAGGAAGGTGAGGACAGTTTTCCTCTTAAAGAGCTGGAACGGTGCTACCTGGGTCTCATCGGTTCGCTAGAGGTAATATGAAAATGTTTATGAAAGGAGTAAAAAAGATGACCAGGAAAAATATTCACGTGCGAATAATTAAGGAGCTTGAGAGTTTACCAGAACTGATTAGGGATAAGGAGGCCGAGATAGTCGGCCTCCAGTCTTTAGTAAGCGAGGCCCGGGAGAAACTTAAAGAAAAAGAAGGGCTGCTGCTCATGGACCGCGTGGAGGGTGTAAAGATTGACGGCAAAAACGCCGAGATACGCCAGGCGCAGGTCAATGAGCACACGGTGATAGAAAGGCGCACGCTTAAGGAAGCGGAAGAGAAGCTTGCTTTTGCGCGCATCGAGCTTTCCTACTTGCATAATCGTTTTAGCGCTGCTCGGTCGATTGTTGACCTCTTGCGACCCGAAGCATAAGGAGTTGGTAGGAATGAATTATTTTGTGTCGTGGGAGATTGAGCTGTGTGCTACATCTCCACAGGAGGCGGTGCGCCGGGCGTTGGAATGTATCTGCAACGACGCATACCTGGCGCGCGTGTTTAGGGTTTATGACGAGAACGGAAAAGAGTACGTAGTAGATTTGGACGCGCAAAGCACAATTACTAAGTGTTAGTTCATTCTGGGCGCGAGGAGGTATATGGCAGGTGTGTTGTTCCGATATTTGCGCAAAGGGACACGATAGGCCTTTTATTATTACGCTAGTTCGGGTGCGTTACGACAACCCGCCGGAAGCTTACATCAACTATTTTGAGTGGCTGAGCGATGGCGTGCCTGACACACGGGAAATTGAGCGAAGTATGAGGGATGCTGTCGCGGAATACCTAGCAACGCCCGAGGGCAAGGAATATAACAAGAGCATCAGATACGATTTTAACTGGGGCGATGCGATACAAGAAATTCCCGACAGCATTTGGGAGAAGTTTAATCTCAGGCTTTTGCCGTTTACAAAGACAGCTGAGATTTGTGTTAACCAGGACGAATTGCTGTCAAATTCAGTATAGGAAGAGGAAGAATGTGAAGAAGAGGAAAAGGGGAGTTAATATGTCCCACTATACTATGGTAAAAACCCAAATAACCGATGTAAGCGCGCTGGAGAAAGCAGTGAAAGAGCTCGGATACGAGCTCCTGCGCAATACCGAACCGCGCGGATATTACCGGGGGCGGACCTGCGATTTCGTGGTCCGCCTGCGCGGCCCTTACGATGTGGGACTGGTTAGAGAGAAAAACGGAACCTACACACTGACGGCAGACTGGTGGGGCGGTCATGTAGAACGAGAGCTCGGCAAGGGCGCGCAGAGGTTACTTCAGGAATACGGCGTGCAGAAGACGGTTTTGGAAGCGCGCCGCAAGGGATATTCAGTGTACCGCCAGCAACTTCAGGACGGCACGGTGAAATTAATTCTGCGCGGGTTTTGACTTTTGAAAGGGGGATATTTTAGTGCGCAAAGTCTTTTCGAACAACAAAGGGGTCATCGAGACCTGGTTCAAACAGTGTCAAGAGTTTGGCCGCAACCGGTCGCGGTCGCTTTACTTCAAAAACGATACGATTTACAGCTACGGAGAACATTATCCCCTTGCTCGCCTTATTTGCGGCGATGGAAAACGTTTTGTTTTGGTTAATTGCGACGAAAGCACTGTGACCACCGCTTCGCACCGGACTCAACTGAACGGTTTTTTATATGACAAGAACGTTAGTTCTTTACATTTTTCTTTCGATGCGCTGGACACTATTCTCGCATTTACTGGCTGTTCTGTATTAGATATCTGTCACATCTTTTACGCACCCTATCTATTTTCTACGTTTTCCCTGCCGCCGTTGCACCTATCTGCGCAGGGAAAAAAGGATTACGTGTTGTTTGCGCCCACTATCTGGCGAGCCAAGCGCTTAAGTCACTATGAAAAGATTTGGGTGGGAATTAAGGATAAGCATTCCGGTTTTTTTGAGCCCGTTGGGTTTAGGTTTGTTGAAGAGTTTTTTGGTCAAAGCTCCGAGAAAAAACACTTATTTTCTTCTAGGCTGTCAAGGCCGCCGTTGATGGCACCGCCCTGGCTGCTCGTCTATATCGACAAGCGAGATTTTGTTTCCGCGCTAATGTTTTTGGCCGAACTGGAGGGCGCGAGAGAGCAACGCAACGTGCGTCTTAAGCACCCTACTTGTAATTCGCACTGGGTGTTTTCGCGTGTTAAGGAGCTGAACGGTATGTACTTCTGTTACGGTTCTTGTTATTATGACCCGCCCTACCCACACTCCAAGACGGATAAGTACGGAAGGGTAATGCTGGGCAAGGATGAATACAGGCTTGTCGTGCCTCTTAACTTCTGCGCAATGTATGACATTACCTGGTTGAGATTTGCAATCAGGGCACGCCAGATTTTTAGAAATGGCTTGAAAGAGGGTGTGGTTGAGCATGTCAGCTAGTATGCGCGAGGTAGTGGTGTTGATTCGTCCAGACGGCGCCATTGAGCTGGAGGCAGTAGGTTTTAAGGGGGTATCCTGCAAGGAAGCTACAGAGTGGCTGGAAAAACAGCTTGGTGAGGTGGTAAAAACCAACCATAAGCCCGAGTACCACCAGCGCGCCGTAAATCAGCTAAGGATTAAGAAATAGCGCCCATGAATCCCCGTGTAGAAACGAGGTGAGAGCAGGTGTTTGTAGATATTGCCATCGCACGAGCTGCGCATGATGCTGGGCAAAATCTCTCATCGTCCTATTCCGCGGTGGCTGAATTTCTAAATGCGCATCTCGAGCATACGCGCTTTTATCCCCACCATAGGATTAGTTTACCTAAGGATTTTTTCATATATCTAGCCGAGCATGGTAATTTCAATGTGGTTAGTTGGATATTGGATTACGAACTGCCGCATGAGGCAATACAGATTCTTGTTCGGCGTTATTCGGACTTGAAAGAGTGGCCGCCAGGTCATTTCGAGGCTATAAAACGTGGCTTTGAGCAGCTTGTCCGATGTCGCTTTTTAACCGCCGAGGACCTGATTGCCCTGGAGCACTGCCCCCTGGCGGCAGATTCTATAGAGTACATGTCGTCCGTTTTTCAGACAATGGCGCGACTACAGGGAGAGAATTGTGTTCTCTACCCTATTGTCCGGCGCTTTTTGGGTGATGCCGTAACTGATAAATGTGATTATCATACACGCTCTAAACTTAAGCAGTTGGTGGTGAGATATTTCCGTAACGTGCGAGACCCGGATTTGGGTGACCTGGCGGCAGAGTTTTTGCAGTTTGGTAAGTCTGTATCCAATGATGAAATGGCTCCTTTTCTGCGAACTAACCTTTTTTCCCCGGGTGTTATCGCCAAGATTAAAAGCACGTGCGCGGGCCGTTTTAAGAGTAAACACGTATTAGCGGCAATTGGAGCTCATAGCTGTACGCCGGTGCCTTTACTCACAGAACTTTTTTCGAGTTCTTTCTTGGTGGTGCGAGATTCAGTATTGCTAAACGTAAACGCGCCGCCGCATATCCTTGAGCAGGCGTACAAGCGCGCGCTACTGTGTTCCCAAGAGCGCCGAGAGCAAGTTTTTCGCCTGCTTGCTCAGAACCCTAACTGTCCTGATGATATTCTAATGTTAATATCCCTGTCTGGGCATGGAGCTGCCCAGGTTGCACAACGAGTGCTATCTGCCAAAGCGAATCGAACGACCGAAGCAGGCAAGGAGGTATAATCGAATGAAACAGGCAATGCATGTCGGGGAACGGATGTACCACAGGCTTTTAATGCTCGCTGCTGCGCTGACCGTAAGACCAACGGTTTCTGAATAAAGGGGATGAGCACGGTGTGCGCGGATGATTGTGTAGCTAAGTGGTTGGTAGATTTCTTTAACTGCGACCCTTCTTGTTATAAATGTACTTGTATCGGGTGCGCGCATTTCGAAAGTGCGAGCGGCAACTGTAGGGTTACTGGGATAAACTGTGATTCAAATATAATTTGTCCTGTAAGTTTTTGCATGTATCGTGACCTTGCTCTTAATAAAGCACATTTGGAGTTTAAGAAGCATGTTATTAGGGCATGTTTTTGTGCGATGCCAAGAATAGGTACTATCTGGCCCCCTACTTATACTTCTAAATCCACTTAGCGGGGAGAACTTACGATGCCGGAACTGCAAGTTAAGGACCGTACTCCTTATAGACCACCGTCTCCTGCGGAGTGGAAATATGTTTGTCGGTTGCGAGACAGGGTTGCGCCGAAACTCTTTAACATCGCACGCGATATAAGCAAGGCGGAGCGACACAGCAGTCGGGGTGCGGCGTATAGTGCAGCAACCAGCCTGCTTATGCGCAAATACGGTCTTAAACGTATCGAAGCTTTGGTGGTTGTGGAGTATTTGTATTTAGACCCTAAATTTATGATGCGGGACGAGCGCTTCAGGTTACAGCGCAAATATTTTAAGATTATTGGCGAAGATGTGCCCGATGCCTTGCGGTGGTTAAGCGCTCACAGGTTGGTAACGTATAGGAAGTGGAAGTAGTTTGTTTGGAAGGGTTGTTTACAGAGGTGTGGAATTTGAAGCCTGCTGCACAAAGCCGCGATATGCCGACGCTTATGTGTTTTGCAAGCTTTTCCCCGCGGCGGTGTGTAAGA
Organism: Bacillota bacterium; assembly: GCA_040758635.1. Lineage (GTDB taxonomy): Bacteria > Bacillota > Desulfotomaculia > Desulfotomaculales > Ammonificaceae > Yes71-27. The sequence goes on from JBFLVI010000002.1 coordinate 166,738, forward strand.
ACTGTGGCGAAGTAATATTGTTATGCGGACCAATTAAAGATTTTATTTTTAGGTGGTTTTTTCAACCGTTTTGGAATGGTAGGGTATTGGTCGTAAAGAGCCAGGTGACGCCGGAAGAAATGACGCGTATCAGGGAGTTTAACAAGTAGGGGGAATTTCGTTTGAAAGAAAAATTGCAAAAGGGAAGGGAGCTGTTTTTGTCGCAGCTAACAGGATTAGGCACTCTGTATGGTGTGCGGAGCAGCAAACCTGCGATTTGGAAATATACTGACGCGCTAAAAGAGTTTCAGGTTCCCGAGGGGCTAGAGCCTTCTTTTATTGCTTACTATAGGGAATTTATCGAGGAGCATTGTGAGCCTGTTCGTGCCGATGGAGCTTTTAGTGATATTGGGAACGACGTGATTCATTATGCTGTAATTGATAAACTGGCAAGTTTCTACGGACCGTTAATTAATCAGGCAGCGAAGGAGTTTCCGGAGGTTAATGTATGCTCTGTTTATGAACCATGGCCTTACAGTACTAGCCTGGTTTGCTTTTTTATCGATACCTACAAAGATGAGAAACTTTATTTGCCACTGGTTTGTTATTTCGAGATGGTCAGCGTTTCCCAGCCGTTTTTTTTCGCCGGGAGCAATAGTAACTTCGAGAGGAACAGGGTTACGCCCGAGCTTGTTTACAGAAAGTTGTATAATATATATATCGATGCAAAAACGCGCATTGCCACCGGTCTGGTGCTCGGCGCCGCGGCTAATGCGTAGAACGCTCGACGCGGGGTGAGTTTGAATTGCCTCATACACACGGAGCTTTGAGGGCCGCCAGGATAATAATGGGCGGCAAAAATAAAATCGATACCGAGTACGGTCCTAAGACAGCTGTAGACATAGCCGACTTAATTGAGTGTGAAACCGGCCTAATCGAATTATTGGATGCACTGCGTGATTTAATAGCGCTGTACGAAACGTCTCCGGGCCGAGACTCCAACTTCGCAAGACTGTTTAAGTGAGTCGGGGGGTGTTTTTTGCTATGTCTTTTGGGGAAGCAAAGCAGGGTCGGAAGTTGTTTTTACTGCAGTTGACACACCTTGCAAATGATAAACTAAAACCCTATCATCACAGTTTACACGAAAAAGAGCTGTACCGTGAACAAATAGAACGTTTTGACGTTCCGCGGGAACTCACCGATGTTTTCATTGGCTACTATAAGGAATATATCGATAATAATCGCCATGCATGTGTTCGTTCCGACGGTCTGTTTTTTAGTCACTCGGACGACTGGTGCGAGCACGACGGAGTATATAACAAACTCGAGTGTTTTCTTTTCCCGTTGGTATTGGCGATTGAAGAGGATTTTCCCGATTTACTGCTAAACTGGTACATAGAGCCGCTTTTGTCGGGCTCAGTCAGGTATGCTGTTATAGTTTCTCGTGCGTACGGGAAATCGCTTACCCTCCCGTTTGTAATACTGGAGGGTCGTCAGAAGGCATGGATGTCGTTTTTCAGTTCAAGCGAACCCGAGACCGTTTATAGCGAACTCGAAGCGATGTATAACAGCATGAAGGAGAAGATTGGTTTAGGCTTGGTTTTGGGCACGGCTGCAAATTACTAGATGGGGGGTAAACAAATGGCTACTCCGATAATGAGCGAAGCAGAGTGGGTACTTTTCTTTGAGGCGGGGGGTGTGCCGGAGATTTTCGTTAATGTCTGGAATTGCCGGGCCAGAATTATGGTCTGCAGTGGCAGCGAGTACAAGGATGTAACCGATAAGTTGCCTGACGGCCAAAGGCTGGCCGAAGAGGCCGTGGAAGCTTTCGGCGGCGCAATAAATATCTCGGGCTGGTACCCGCCGACACATGAAATTCTCGCGGCCTACTGTCACTATTTAGAACAGGGGGGACGGTAAATGGAAATTCTGAGGATTATTAGGCGCAAGCCGACTACGGAGTCTTTCATCGAGGTGGTGCTCGCGGAGGTGAGAAGCTGCCTGACCCCTTTCGTTACTTGGCTTTATAACAAGAAAACAGGGGGATATGCGCTCGGGCACTATTTTACCAGCCTGGGGGACGCAGAGGCTGACTTTTGGCGGCGCAGCTAGAGACCCTGACGTAAGGCGGTCTCGAAGACCACCCCTGGAGCGGGGTGGTTTGTTTTTGTTGTAGAAGTTTAAAAACAAAATAGGGGGTAGTGACAGATGATATATCGGGAAGCAAAAAAGGGAGACGTTGTGCTGCGGGTCTACGTGGACGACTTCCCCGAAGACCCGAGAAGTTGGGACAATTTAGGCACTATGGTCTGCTGGCACAAACGATACAGGCTTGGAGATAAACATAACTTTAGTACGGTTAGGGATTTCCTGGAGTCTTTAGTCTATGACCTGATGGAAGATGAGCGTTTTATCCTCAATTGTTTAAATGACGGGGAGTCGGTCGACCATATTATCGAGGAAATGAGCGACGAAGAGCTTTGGGAGATAATTAACAAGCACGCTGTTGTATTACCCTTATATTTGTACGACCACGGCGGCTTATGTATGAACACGACAGGGTTTGCCTGCCCCTGGGACAGTGGGCAGGTAGGCTGGATTTATGTCACTCACAAGCGCATAAAAGAGGAATTTATAGGGGCGGAGTTAGATGAAATCTCCGAAGCTACAAGAAAAAAATCAGAAGAAATTCTGAAAGAAGAAGTACGGGTTTATAGCGATTATATAAATGGTTCAGTATACGGCTTTAGGTTGGTTAAAGTGGCAAAATGTGAGAAGTGCGGCGGCGAAAGCGAGGAAGAAATAGACAGCTGCTGGGGCTTTTATGGCGACGATTTTCAGATAAATGGTCTGTGTGACCATATTCCAGAAGAATATGTTTGTTTAGTTGATGAATTATAGCTGAGAGGAGTTGACGAGACGACATGTGTAAGGTGCTTGGTACCAATAAACACCCAGGGTGCGGTGGAAAGCTGTATGTACTTGCGCATTACCACTATATGGGTCGGCACGAAATCGACGAGAAGGGTATTGTGAGTAGCGACTACGAGATAGAGGAACGTTTTGACGACGACGCGGAGCTTACCCTTTACTGTGAAAACTGTGGCGCGCTTAACAATGGAGCTTTTACTCGCGACAAGGAAAGAAACAATCGCTTTGAGTTTTATGAGGATTAAGATGTCTTTACGCCAGCTTAAAAAGGGCCTTGTGGGCCCGAAGAATTTGAAATACTTCTTTTGCTTGCAAACAAGAAGGAGCTTATTTCTTATTTTAAATATTTTGCGCGCAGGTGTCGTGAAGTCAGGGAGGCGTTTCTAGACGATATACTTTGGTGAAATGGGTGTGTTTTTTGTTCTACCGATGGAGTAACGGAGGGTTAATTCGATGTTAAGGGTAGTGGTTGAGCCCGCCGGTAACCGCTTGCGCCAGCGCATTTTAACAGCTCTGGAATGCGAGCTTGAAGAAACCGTACAGGATTTATGCAGGCGGTTAGGAACCGATGAGGTACTCAGGCGCCTCCGGCAAGGCGCTTGCATTATCGTTAGTAAACCGGATGCACAGCCTGTTGCCTATACGGTTCCAATATACAAGTTTCAGTTGGAAGCTCGTGGGCAATGGACGGTTAACGAGTTAGTTGAATTTATTATCGCGCGTGCAGAAAAGAAAGCTATGTACTTACGGCGCAGGAATACGCCGGTAGAAGAATTAGTAGAAGAGGGGGTTAGACATGCGAGTCTCTTTTCGCCTCCACGACGAGCGAGACGGCGATATTATCGAGGTGTTAAAAAACACCAAGAACCTAAGCGAGGAAATTAGAAGATTAATCAGGCTTGGGTTGCGGAATATGGCTACTGAGCATCAGACAGGTTTTGCTCCCTTAAATGCTGAAGAGCGCGTGCCTGTTTCTTACGTTACAAAAATTTAGGCTGGGGGTGGTTATGAAGTGAAGACAAACCGCAAACCGACAAATATACTGGAGTTACGCACTGCGAGGCTTACTATTGTTTTAGGCCCCGGACAGCGTTTTTATGAAACTAAAAACGCGTACGAGGTGTGGGATGAGTCGCCGTTGCGCCGCGTGCATCGTATTCCCAAATCCAGTGTGCTCTGGGTACTTGAGGAGAAACCGAGGGTCTGCTCATGCGGCACCCGGGTGTAGGTTAACAACAGGAAAAGGGGTCGGGTATTGGGAAGGTGCCTGTGCACGACCTATATTATCCGCAACAAAAAATTAATTAGGGTCACGGGCTGTATAAAGGTCTACGTTTATCCTGGTTTTGGGCTGAAACGCATAAAAGAAATCTTTGCGCATGAATGCAGTCACTTGAAAGATTATCGGGAGTATACGCTTCGGGGTTACAGAATTCCGCGCGGGAAAGAAAAGAGAGCGGAAGAATGGCAGAGGATATTTGAAAATGAGGAAAAAATAGTTCCTGATAAGTGAGGGAGGTATTTTGGGTGAAAATCAAGGATTTAAGCGCGGAAGCGCTTTATTTTTCTCCTGTTCATAAAGATTGGGGTTCTGGGTACGGCGAAACCTGGGAAATTGTGTATCCTAGGGGTTTCTTTGAGAAGGAAGACTGGGGGGAGCGGGAAGATGAGTTTTATCCTATGATGAATTACTGCTACCCGCTGCCCGACCGCCTGAGGAAAGACCCCGAAGAATACGCTGCGCTCTTGGATAAGCACGTACCGCTTACGCTGATTTATTTAACAGAAGACGACAGGTATGTTCTTGCGCTTACCGGCGGCGGGATGGATTTTTCCTGGGAGATTTGCTACGCCTACATGCTTGGGGGCTATCTCCCCCCACTGTATTTTTGCCAGTTGCCGGCTCTTGCGACCTCATTTACGGTGTGGCGGAAAAGGGTGGTGGCCGCCTGCAGGCGCTCTTGTCTCGTAGCTAAGAACCAGGTGGAGTGGCAATTGAAAGACCTGCGCGCCTTGCGCGCCAGGTACGGGAGAAAAGTGGTATAATGTAAAAGGGGGTGCTGCCTTGAAAGACTTGTTTGAAGACGCGAACATCATTGATGTTTACACCAGAAAGCAGGCCATTGAAGACGGCGTTCTGGTGGACGTTTCCGAAACTGCGCGTGAAGCGGGGTATAAATATCCGGTGGCCGTGACTCATGCTGTTTGGGCTGAGGTAATAGTACCCACCGAGGATGCGCGGAAACTGGGCCAGAGCGAAGAGGGCCGCCTTTGGGACGTTCTTTCAGTACTTAGACACTGCATTGTCGCATCAAAAGGGGACATGCAAGAGTTGTTATTTAAAGTGCTCGTGGCTTTTGACGGAATAAAACCCAAGCCGGTCAAACTTAAAGCGGTGTGTGGCCCTGGAGACCAAGGGGAGCCGGTAATTACTATTATGTATCCCAGCGAAGATTGAAGGCGTGGAAAGTATTCTAAAAAACAATGAAGTTGTCTACGGTTGTTTATGTCGACGTGGACGGCCTTCTGAATCGTGGATTAAGATAGAAAGGAGGGAAAGGATGAAAGCCTGGGTTATCTTCTGCGACGGTCGGGGGTACATAAACGATTGGCAGCGGATTTACGTAAAAAGTCTTGCTGCTCTGGCCGCAGAATGGCTCTACGACCAAAGGGAAAAAACCGACCCTGAAGAAGTTAGGGTGGAGGAACACCTCGGCTGGCCTTGGAGATGGGCTGTTGAGGTAGGGGGATACTACACGCTCGGCTTTGAGAAAGAGAGTCAAGCTGAGCATTTTGCTCAATTGGTAAGTAAGGAGGAGGTAAAGAGTGAAGTATTCTATAGAGGATAACCCTTACGACAGCCTCCTGCGAAGATTGACCGGGAGGGCCGAGCCTACCAAGAATGATTGCGGTTATCCGGGGCGCTACGAATGCGAAGATACAAGCAGAATGTTGGGTTGGGGAGTCGAAGGCGAAGGTCCTTGCGATTATCCAGGCCATTGTTTTTGGTATCGAGAAGGAAAATGTCCGCTAATCGAAAGGGAAGGAAGGGGCAAAGATGAAAGATAAAGATTTAGAGTATCTGATTAAACTCTGCGAAAACAACATTGCAGAGTTGCAGCAGGGAACCCCTACAACCCGTTGGGGCGAGGGGTTTAGGGATGGGCAGGTTGATGCATACGCCACGATATTGCGTGCACTTAATGCTATCAAAAAACTCAATGTAGAGGAAATACAAAGCTAATTATCCTGCCCTTTGCGACTACGACCCGACGGAGACCGAAATCTAGCAACCCTGCTGAGGTGGGAGGGATAAACGATGAGAAAGCTTTATAAAGTCAAAATGGCTGTCGAACCACTCGACCCTATTTTTATCGAAGCTAGCTCTTTTGAGGATGCCGCGCGGCGCTTTGCCCAAGTAAATGGTTTTAGTGAGAAGGACCGGAGTACTGTTGTCGAGTCGTGGGTTATCCAAGTTTGGGCAGAAGATGACCCGCCCGGTGCAGGACCGGAGGAGTATAGCGTGGGAGAGGTACTATAATTTTTTTAAAAAAAATAATCTAAAGCAGGAATTATCGTCAGCGGTGTAGAATAGTAAGCGGCAAAATTAAAATACTGTTACCGTTGCGCCTGAAAGGGCCGGAAAATTTCCAAATGTAGTTCTGATGCTGGTTTTAGTGAAATTCAAGTGGTAATTTTAGTGGGTTCTTCTCCAAAACCGAAGATTGTGGGTTCGAGTCCTGCCTCCCCCGCCA
>JBFLVI010000003.1:0-131146 GCA_040758635.1 Bacillota bacterium
TGTACCTCCCCAGGTGCTACACCTGGATGCTACCCCAAAGGAGGGGTGTGGTGGTACACTTCCTTCCCAGGGCGCAGAATGCCCATGATTACTGGGTTTGTGATTTTTAACTGTCAAACTTGAGTCAGAAACCTGAGTGCTGGGTTGCCGGCACAGTGACACGACTCCTGGAACGCAGTATAATTAAAGTGCCTAAGAAGAACTTTGGGAAAGGAGCGGGGAGAGGTTGGTCCGGTCTGACATTGTTAAAGAGATAGAATCGCTGCCCCCAAAGCGCCGGCAGATAATCCTTAATTTCCTGAAGGCGTCCCGGATGAACCAGAAAGTCACCCGCCGTTACAACGTGGTCTTGGAATGGAACGAGCCAGACGAGGAGGATCCTGAAGGCGGGTATACGGTCCTTGTGCCGTCTTTGCCTCCTGTAGTAACTCAGGGTCGCACCAGGGAGGAAGCCTTAGCCAACGCCCGCGAGGCTATTGAGTGCTACTTGGAATATCTTGTGCTTACTGGTGAGCAGATCCCCGAGAGCGATACCAGCGGGGAGAATCTTGTGGAGGTTACGGTGTGACCCGTCTGCCGCGCGTAACTGGCTGGGAAGTGATTGCTGCCCTCCGCCGGATGGGGTTTCGGGTTGAGTATGTAAAGGGAAGTCACTACCACCTTGTTCATGAGAGCGATGCTTCGCGGCAGGTAGTGGTTCCGGTCCACGCGGGGATGACCCTGAAGCTGAAGACGCTCAAGAGCATCCTCAAGCAAGCCGGGGTTTCCGTGGATGACCTAAAAAGATTTCTCTGAATTACAAGATTCATCTGGCTGGGCGCGACAAGGTGCGCGAGGCGGAAGCCGCTTTAGCCGAGGCAGAGGCGAATCTTTACGGCATCCGGTGCCAGCACGCGGCCCCGCACTCAACTGAGGGAAGGGCGAGCAATTGCCGGGAAAGTGGAAGGTTGGTGGAGACGTTCCACGTTGGAGGTAAGAGGGGCCGTCTTTTTAAGTTGAGTGCGGGGCTACCTCACCAGCCGTCCGGTGGCGGAAATATAGTTTGTGGTAAAGGTTGAGGCGTACGGTGGCCGTGGCGGCTTCGCAACTAAGGGGGCGAAAAACTCTCTGGTAAGGGGGTGCGGCTACGGCGCGCAGTTGAAAGCTTTTCTGCTTTTGCCCGTTGGTGGTTTATGTCTGAAGCGTCGCAGACGGCGTACCAGGCTCCGGTATCAACCATTATCACCTTTTAACGCCTCCGCAACGTAGTGATCGTGCCGCACGGAAACATCTGTTTTATCACTTGCTCCCATTCCTACTATCCTGAGAAATGTTTCCTTGCCCGCTGGTACGGGCCTGGCTTGCTCTTTTAGGTGTTTGGCGATTATCTCCCGGATTAGCTTGGCTAAGGAGGTGCCTTTTTTGCTTGCCTCCCTTAATAGCGCCCGGTGCTGTTCGGGATGAAGGTAAATTTGTGTCCGTTGCATTAGCATCACCTCCGGTAACATTATAATGTTTACAGCCGCCTTTTGTCAAAAACGGGTATCTAACGGTCCGGTGCCACGCGAGAAAGTGCATGATGCCGAGACGGCTTTAGCGGAGGCAGAGGCAAACCTTTACAGCTTGAAGTGCCAGCACGCGACGCCGCAGGCAACTGGGAAAGGGGCGGCAATTACCGGAAAAGGGGAAGGTTGGCGGGGGCATTCCCAACTAAGAGAGGGGCCGTTTCTTTGAGTTAAGTGCGGGGCCGCCCGGTGGTTTAAAGAGCGGTTGCCGCACCCGAATTCAACAGCGTCAATGAGGTATAACTACTAGTTCTTCCATTGGGAAGTGGTTTTTGTTTGCCGTCACGAGTACCAGGCGGTTTTCTGCGGCGACGGCGGTGATAAGGGTGTCGCTGAGGCTCAAGGTAATTCCTTTGCGAGCGTAAGTATAGCGCCACCGGCCGGCCAGGCGTGCGGATTCATAAGTAACCGGATAAAAGACCAGGGATGAAAGGAAGGCGTGTACCTTTTCGTGTTCTTTTTCCTTGGTTCCCGCAAATGTTTCGGCCACGGTAACCGGACAGGAAGCGAGCGGCGCTTTGCTTCTAAGGGTTTCCAGGAGCGCCGTAACGTATTCGCTTCCCCGGAAAAAGTCTATGATGGCGGTGGTATCTAAAAGGAAGCCCTTGATTTCAGTTTCCTTCAAGGTCCCGCTTCATCCTTTCGTCGGCTTCCTTCCGGATTGCTTCCACCCAAGCCTTGGTAGCCTCGGGCGTTGCGAATTCGGGGTACTGCCCCGCGGTGAATATGCCCCGGCACTCCTTTAAGGCCTTTGCTTGTTTAAGTTCCGTAAGTGCTCTTTCCGTGGCCTTTACCACGAATTCGCTGCGTTTTCCGCGTTTGACGTGCTCCTTGAGTTCGCGGAGCACCCTCTCAGGAAGGCGGATGGGCATCAGTTTGGTTTTTTCAGCGGACTTCAAATGTTACCCTCCTCGCACAGCTTTGGTTTAGCCGGAATCATAATCCCTGATGTTATACATAAAGTATAGCACGTTTCGCAAAGGAAATCTACAGCGGCCTGCATAAGAACTTCTTTATCAGAACTCTATTTCTCGGGTATCAGCCGGCTTCCGCGGTTAAGTACCGGGCGTGGTGAGGTATGCACGGCTGATGCAGCCCAGGAGCAGAGGCGAGCCTGTACAGCCTAAAGTGCCAGCATGCGGCGCTTTTAGCTGCCTGGCGGTTCCTACTGATAGCGCAGGGAATTTTTGGTTACGTTTAATGATTGCTAATCCACCGGCTCTTTCAGGAGAGCGGTTTTGTGTTGCCGGGTGCCGTTCCGGCGTTAAAGCTGCTTTTGTCTTTGACGGGCACTTTCTGCAGTTTGTGTTTAAACGTAAGAGTAAATGATTCTCAAGCCCGGGCGCCGAGGGCGATTTTCAGCTTCCGGGCGGCCTTCTTGCCGATGAGCGCCAGGTTGGTCGCCTTCTGCAGTTGCTGCAGGAGGGCCGGGTTCCGCCGGAAGACTTCCCGGTGGCGGGCCCAGCGGACGAAGGGCACCAGCCAGCGGATCTGGGTAAAGTAGATCAGCGTATTCCAGTAGACCATCCTCCGGTCCTGATTGGTGCCGGTGCCGTGGAACCACCAGTACATCGCCCGGTACTGCTCCTCTAACGGGCGCAGGTGCAGCCGCCGCATCGCCTCGGGCGAGACCAGGCCCTGTTCCAGGGCCATCTGTTCGATCGCGGTGCCGGGGAGGAAGCTCAGCCCGTGCAGTTGCAGGTAAAAGGGGTGATGCAGCTTCAGGCACAGGTCCAGCGTCTCCGCCAGGTGCTCCTCTTTTTCAAACGGGTGGTCCAGGATCAGGTCGTAGATGACCGTGGGCACCCGGGCTTCAGAGAGCACACGGCTGCAGTTGATGATCTCCTCCTGCGATTCCGGGCGCAGGAAGACCTTGTTCCTAATGTAGGGGGACCCGCTCTGGATGCCCACCACCACTTTGGAGAGACCGGCCTCCACCAGGGGGCGGATCACCGCCGGGCGCACCTTGAGCGGGTGGTGCCAAACCTCAAAGGGAAGGTTCACCCGTTCCTTGTACAGGGCGGCGAATTTCCGGACCCATTCCTCTTTGTCCGGGAAGATTTCGTCCCAGAAGTGAATCATCCTCAGCCGCGGCATTCTCCGGCGCGCGGCTTCAATTTCGGCGATGACGTTCTCCACGCTCCGGTAGCGCAGGTACGGCCCCTTGCCGGCGTAAATCTGCTTCAGGTTCTGGTTGGCGCAGAAGGAGCAGCGGAAAGGACAGCCCCGCGAGGCCATCACCTCGTAGCCCAGGCTGTTCAGCTCCGGGTCGCCGCAGACCAGGCGGTCGTCATTGATGTAGTACTTGTCGTCTCCGCCCAGGTCGGGATGGGGAAGGGCGTCCAGGTTCCTGATCAAGGGGCGCAGTTCGTTGATCCTGATGCCGTCGCCCTGCCGGAAGGCCAGGTTTGGGATGCCGGTGCAGTCGCGCCCTTCTTCCAGCGCGCGGACCAGGTCCACGACGGCTTCTTCCGCTTCGCCCAATACGGCCGTGTCCACGTGTTCCAGCGCCTGTTCCGGGAAAAGGGTGGTGCAGACGCCGCCCCAGACGACGCGGTGTCCCTGCGCTCTGAGGCGTCGCGTGAGCTCCTCGATCACCTCGCGGTGGAAGGTGCACATGTAGCTGATGCCGATAAGGTCGGGCTTTTCCTGTTCTACGACCTGGTTGACCAGGGCGTACTCCACTTCAGACGGCTTGCGCATGTTGTGGGCCTGGAAGCCCTTCAGAAAAAGGATGGAGCACGGGTAGCCGTGCTGTTTCAGGACGGAGGAAAGGTAGCGCACGCCCAGTCCCTTGTAGTTGTAAAGCGCGATGAGCAACGTCTTAAAAGTGCGCATCAAAAACTCCTTTGCACGCCGCTGTGTGCCGCGAAATTTTAAGTTATTGTAACACATCAGTCAGGTGATTTGAACAGGGAAAAAATCTGGTTGGGGAGGAAAGAGGCCACCCAAACAAGAACAACAACCACCCCGGTCCCGGGGTGGCTGTTGAGCTTACCAGCGGTGCGGTTCTTCCGGCCTGCCGAACGCCTCCGGGCGCATTCCCGGCGGGCTGTACTCGGGGCGCGCCCCGACACCGGGAGCGGTGTACTGCGCCTGCATTCCCGGCGCGGCAGGCCGCGCGACGTCACGGGCCATTTCTACCTGGTACCAGCCGCGCTGGTACATTGCGTCGAAGATCATTTTCGCCGTCGCGAGTTCGTCGTTCATCAGCCGGATGAAGCTGTTTCTGATCTGGTCGCTGGACGATTCCAGGGCAGCCAGGTGGTAGCCGGTCGAGCAGAATTTGGCATCCACCAGACAGTCGGTCAGGATATCCTTATCGTCGAGCCGCATTCTTTTCCCTCCTCAAAGGAAAGTATGTTGACTTTGCCGGAATCAAGAGCACGCAAAAGTGGCGGATACGCCGCGAACCGTTCCCGGTGATGCGGGCGAAGCCGTCCGGCCCCGGCCTTTGTGGACTAAAAGTATGTTACCTGGGTCTGTGCCATTCCCGCCTGCCCGAGCAGGTTGTTCAGGGCGTTGATGTGCTGCTGGCTCATCTGGTGCATCTGGTTCAGAAGTCCTTTCAGCGCGGGATCCTGCACGGCGTCAACGTAGCCGGCCAGCTTTTTGGCCCGCACCTGCTCGATGTTGAGACTGTGCCGGATTTGCAGCTTCTCCATTTCGCTCATGTTGAACTGAACCACTTTTACCACCTCCTCGGATTATTTTTCCGCCGTTTATCCGAATGTATCCCGGGAAAACGAAATTCCCGCTCCGGAAAGGACCTTTCCGGTTGCGCTCGGGTCGGGACCTGGAGGCAGGAGACCCGGCCGGTACGGCAGCCGGGTCTCCGGAGCCTAAGACATTCTGGTGATTCTGTCTGCATCGGTTTCGGCAGAGCCTCTGCTCACGTAGGTCTTGCAGCAGGTGGACATGCAGGAGCCTCCCGCGGGAGTGGGGCTGAGTTGCTTGGCCATTTTGGCGTCCACCCGGTCCGGCTGAACGTCGCCGAACTGGTCGGAAGTGACGAGGATTTCGTTCGCCTTGCAGATATTGCCCTGGCTCCAGTAATGACAGTCGTTCACAAGGCAGTGAATGTGCTGGTTCATCAGTCATTCCTCCTTTTCCTTTAATTTTTGGTTCTTCATTATTTTGGCCGCAGAAAAGAATTTTATAACCGGCCCGCGTCTTTTTTGACCGGGTGACCCGGCTCGGCAGGGTCCGGCGGCGCGGCAGCTCTTCCGTACCCGTCAATGCCGGGGAGCGCGGCTTTTGTTATAATAGTTGCGGGTGGGAACTATGTCGAAAAGGTACTGCGTTGTGACTTACGGCTGCCAGATGAATGATTGGGACAGCGAGGTCATGGCCGGCATCGTGGAGGAGATGGGTTACACGCGGGCGGACCGGCCCGCCGCGGCCGACCTGGTGCTGGTGAACACCTGCTGCGTCCGCCAGACGGCTGAAAACAAGGTCTGGGGGCTGCTCGGGAATCTGGGGCGCCTGAAGCGGCTGCGTCCGGAAATGGTGATCGCTGTGACCGGCTGCATGCCTCAGCAGGAGGGGGTGGCGGCGGAGATCCGGCGGCGCTTTCCCTTCGTAGACCTGGTGATCGGGACGCACAACCGGCACGAGCTTGCCGGACTGCTCCGGCGGGTGGAGGAAGAAGGTCCGCTGGTGGCGGTGCAGCCGGAGGCCGGCTGCATTCCCGAGGGGTTGCCGGTGAAGCGGGAGAGCCGCATCCGCGCGTGGGTGCCGGTAATGTACGGCTGCAACAACTTCTGCGCCTACTGCGTTGTGCCTTACGTGCGGGGGCGTGAACGCAGCCGCCGGCCGGAAGACGTGGTGCGGGAGGTGGAGGAACTGGCCGGAGCGGGGTACCGGGAGGTGGTGCTGCTCGGACAGAACGTCAACGCCTACGGGAAAGGGCTTGACCCCCGGGTCACCTTCGCCGACCTGCTCGAAATGGTGAACGGCGTGGAAGGGCTGTGGCGGATCCGGTACACCACCTCGCACCCGCGGGACTTCGACGACCGGCTGGTCGAGACGGTGGCGCGCCTGGAGAAGGTGTGCGAAAACTTTCACCTGCCGGTACAGGCCGGCTCCGACCGGGTCTTAAAGTTAATGCGCCGGGGATATACCCGTAACGGCTACTTGAGCCTGGTGCGGAAGATCCGGACGGCGGTGCCGGGGGCGAGCATCACCACTGACATTATGGTCGGCTTCCCCGGCGAGACGGAAGAGGACTTCGCCGCTACCCTGGAGCTGGTGCGGGAGGCGGGGTTCGACCAGGCCTTTACCTTCGTCTACAACCCGCGGCGGGGGACACCGGCGGCCTCCCTGCCGGACCAGGTGCCGGAGGAGGTGAAGTCCCGCCGGTGCCGGGAGTTGATCGCCCTGCAGCAGTCCATCGGTCTGGAGCGCAACCGGGCGGAAGAAGGAAAGGTGCACGAGGTCCTGGTGGAAGGGCCGAGCGCGACCGACCCGGCGAAACTCGCCGGCCGGACCCGGACCAACAAAACGGTCGTCTTTCGGGGCGGAGCCGCGCTCGCGGGACAGTTGGTTACGGTGCGGATAACCGCCGCCCACCTGACGTACCTGGAGGGGGAGGTAAGGGAGGTAAGGCAAAATTAACGCATGGCTTGAGGGAGTGAGATTCGGCCGGTGCCCCACCGTCCTGACGGAGAATCTCGGCCTTGCTAAATCGTCTTGTTCCTTATATAATTTATCTAATTTCACCCTAAAGGCTCCCGGCGGTTCGGGTTTGGATCCGCAGGGTTCTTGCAGGCGGGTGATCTTAAACCAACGTGCAGGGAGGTGAAAAAGTGTCGGTTTTGACCAAGGCGGTTGAGTTGGGCGTGGCGCTCAGCCAGAGTGAGGAACTCCAGAACGTGCGGGAAGCAGAACAGAAAATGTTCGCGGACGAGGAGGCACGGGCACTTTTGGAAGAGTTCCAGCAGCACCGCCAAGAGCTCGAATTTTTGCGGCTTAGGGGGATGGAACCGTCGCCGGAACAGCAGGAGGCCTTCGGTTCAGTCCGGGCGCGGATGCAGCAGAATCCGTTGATCAGCGGTTTTCTCCAGGCGCAGGAAAACTTCGACCAAGTGCTGCGGCAGATCAACCAAATCTTAAATCAGGCCATCAGCGGGTCGGGCGGCTGCAGTCCAGACAAGTGTTCCGGTTGCGGCAGTAGTTGCGAAGAGTAGCAAACGACAATGACCCCTGGTAAGCCGGGGGTTGTTTTTTTTGCCCCCGGGGGTCTGGTATAATAAGGCTGAACCGGAATCTAAAGGTGTATCCGGCGGCTCGTCCGCCAGCCGCCGCCTTTGAGTATCACTTGGTTTTAAGGATAGTTCATGGGGGCCAAAGTCCTGCACCGGCGAAAGAATGAAAATGGTGCGAATGGCCCCGTAAGCTTGGTGATTCAGATAAAGCAACGTAACATAGATGAAGCGCGGCAAGGGGCAAGCAGTACAAGGAAGGCGAAGCCCAGCACTCAGATTGGTACCAAAAACATAGTTACGCGAAGCGTTTAAACGGCGTTTTAATGGGAGTGGCGTCTTTGAAAGGTGCAACTGAGTGCTGGGCGAGCCTGACGCAGTAATGCGCAGCTCATTGCCGCGCCTGGCGAAAGAAGCACTATTTTCGGAGAGGAGGATTTTCCTCTTTTGGGCCTCACCCCCATGATGCAGCAGTACATGGAAATTAAGAAGCAGCACCCCGACGCCCTCCTTTTCTTCCACCTCGGCGATTTTTACGAGTTGTTTTTCGAGGACGCACAGACGGCTGCTCCTGTGCTGGAAGTGACCCTCACCTCGCGCGAGGCCGGGAAGTTAGGGCGGGTGCCGATGTGCGGCGTCCCGTGTCACAGCGCGGCGGGTTACATCGCACGTTTGGTGAGTCAGGGTTACAAGGTTGCCATCTGCGAGCAGTTGGAGGACCCGGCGCAGGCCAAGGGTGTAGTCAGGCGTGGGGTGACCCGGGTCATCACCCCGGGAACGTTTTTTGAGGGGCAGCCGCAGGATCACGGGCAGAACAGTTTCATTGCGGGTGTTGCCCCGGCCGGTCCGGGGGGTTACGGGCTGGCGGTGGCGGACGTGGGGACCGGTGACTTCCGCGTCACCGTTTTCAGCGGCTCCGGGTTTCAGGATCGCTTCTACGACGAGGTTTACCGCCTGCAGCCGGCGGAGGTGGTGTTACCCGAAGGGGCAAAGGAAACGGCCGCGCTGGTGAAGGCCGCGGCCCCGGCGGTGGTTACTTTTTACACCCGCGATTATTTCAAGCCGGAGCAGGCGCGGGAAGCTCTGTCCGGCTACCGGAAGGAAGGGGACTGGCTCGGTCAACCGGCGGCGGTGGCGGCCGCGGGAGCGCTGACGGCGTACTTGAAGGAAACGCAGAAGCGCGACCTGGCGCACATGAAGGTGATTTCGTTTTACACGCCCGGGGGCTTCATGATGCTTGATGCCGCCACCCGGCGCAACCTGGAGCTCACGCGCTCTTTGCAGGACGGCGGCCGCCGGGGGACGCTGTTAGAGGTTTTAGACCACACCCTCACCGGGATGGGCGGACGGCGGCTCCGGGGCTGGCTGGAACAGCCGCTTCTCGCACCGGCGGCGATTGAGGAGCGGTTGGCAGCCGTGGCGGCCCTGGTGGAAGACGGCTCTTTGCGGGAAAAGCTGCGGGCGGAACTGAGGAAGATGGGCGACCTGGAGCGTCTTGCCGGGCGTCTGGCCTACGGGATGGCCAACGCACGCGACCTGCTGTCCCTGAAGGATTCACTGCTGACGGCGGCGGCGCTTCGGGAAACGCTGGCTCCGGCAGGCGGTCTCCTGGGAGGGCTGCGGGAGCGGCTGGTGGACCTGAGCGACGTGGCCGCGCTCATTGAACGCGCGATCGCGCCGGAGCCGCCGGTGGCGCTGAACGAGGGCGGGATCATCCGCGACGGGTACAGTTCCGAAGTAGACGAACTCCGGGCGCTCCGGCGGGACGCCCGCGGGTTCATCGCCGGTTTGGAAACGCGGGAGCGGGAGCGGACGGGTATCAAGTCGCTCAAGGTGGGCTACAACCGCGTTTTCGGTTACTACATCGAGGTGACGAAGGCGAACCTCTCCCTGATTCCACCGGATTACCAGCGGCGGCAGACGCTTGCCTCCGCCGAGCGCTTTATCACCCCGGAATTAAAGGAGTACGAGGAAAAGGTGCTGGGTGCGGAGGAGCGGCTCAGTGCGCTCGAGTACCGGCTTTTCTGCGCGGTGCGGGAGGAGGTTGCCGCGGCCATTGACCGCATTCTCATGACCGCCCGGGCGGCGGGCGAGGTTGACGCGCTGCAGTCGCTGGCGGTAGCGGCGGTGAAGGGGGATTATGTGCGCCCTGAGGTGAACGACGGCGGGGCGATCGTGATCAGGGAGGGGCGACACCCGGTGGTGGAGCGGTTTTTGGGGCCGGGCGGGTTCGTTCCCAACGATACCCTGCTCGACGATTTGCGGCGGGTGGCGATCATTACGGGACCGAACATGGCGGGGAAGAGCACCTACATGCGGCAGGTGGCCCTGATCGTGCTGATGGCGCAGGTGGGGAGCTTCGTACCGGCGGCCGCTGCGAGTATCGGGGTGGTGGACCGGATTTTCACCCGGGTCGGGGCGGCCGACAACCTGGCCGGGGGGCAGAGCACCTTTATGGTGGAGATGAGCGAGTGCCGGACGATCCTGACCGGAGCGACCCGCCGCAGCCTGGTGATTATGGACGAGGTGGGGCGCGGCACCAGTACCTACGACGGAATGAGCATCGCGCGGGCGGTGATCGAGTACATCGCCACCCGGATCGGTGCGAAAACGCTTTTTTCCACCCATTACCACGAGCTGACCGACCTGGAGCGCCTGCAGGGGGTCTTCAACCTCACGGTGGCCGTCCGGGAGGGGCCGGACGGGGTCGCCTTCCTGTACCGCGTTCTTCCGGGCAAGGCGGACAAGAGTTACGGGATCCAGGTGGCCGGGCTGGCCGGCCTGCCGCCGGAGGTGCTGGAGCGGGCGCGCGAGGTGCTGGCCGAACTGGAGAGCCGGCATGCAGACGGGCGGGGTGGCGGGCGGAAGGCCCGGGTGGTGCAGTTAGAGATGTTTCCCCAGTCTGCGGCGCACCCCGTGTTAGACGAGCTTGCGAAGCTCGACCTGCACAACCTTACCCCGCTGGAGGCGCTCAATCTTCTCGCCCGGTTCCAGGCGGCGCTGGCCCCGCACTCAACCGAAGAAAGCGGTGGCAGTCATCGGCAAAGTGGGAATTTAAAGGGGACCTTCCAGGTTGGAAGTCAAAAGGGCTATCCCTCTGGGTTGAGTGCGGGGCGGGGGAAACGGAAGGGGCGTTGAAAGATGGGCCGGATAAAGGTCCTGGACCCGGAGACGGTAAACCTGGTGGCGGCCGGGGAGGTGGTGGAACGCCCCGCTTCGGTAGTGAAGGAACTGGTGGAAAACGCCTTTGACGCGGGGGCCACGCTGGTGGAAGTGGTTGTGGCCGGGAAGGGGCTGGAGACGATTACGGTGGCCGACAACGGGTGCGGCATCGCGGAAGAAGACCTCCTGCTCGCCTTCGAGCGGCACGCAACGAGCAAGATTTCTTCCGGCGCGGACCTGGAACGGATTGAAACCCTGGGCTTCCGGGGCGAAGCGCTGCCCAGTATCGCGGCCGTTTCCAGGGTCACCCTGAAGACCAGGGTGCCGGGGGCGCTCGGCGGATCGCTGGTGGTGGTCGAGGGGGGAAAGGTGGTCGATTTCCGCCCGGCAGGAGCCCCGCAGGGGACCACGGTTACCGTGCGCGACCTTTTTTACAACACCCCGGCGCGGCGGAAGTTTCTGGCCTCCTGGCGTACGGAGAGCGCCTACCTGACGGACGCGGTTATCCGTCTTGCCCTGGCGCGCCCGGACGTCTCGGTCCGGCTGATACACGGCGGGCGGGAAGTCTTCCGCACTCCGGGCACGGGCCTGGCGGCGGCGATAAGAGCAGTGTACGGCGAGACCGTCGCCGGGGCGCTGGTTCCGGTGCGGGCGGAAGCCGACGGGATGAAGGTCGAGGGCTTTGTCGGCCGGCCGGCACTGGTGCGGACCACCAGGCGGTGGCAGACGCTGCTGGTTAACGGCCGCTATGTGAAGCACGCCGGCCTGACGGCGGCGGTATACGAGGCATACGGTACCTTACTCCCGTCGGGGAAGCACCCGTTCTTCGTACTCCACCTGACGCTTGACCCCGGGGCGGTGGATGTGAACGTGCACCCCCAGAAGCTGACGGTTCGGTTCAACCGGGAGCGGGAAGTGGCGGGGCTGGTCCGGGGAGCGGTAAAGCAGGCGCTTTTCGGCCGGTTGAACCTGATTCCCGGGACGTCTTCGAGTCCGGTGCCGCCGGTACGGGAAGTTTTCCCCCGGCCGGACTGGGGCGGCGTGCTGCAGCGGCTGGGACCTTTTGGGGACGTTGACGGTGCAGGAACGGACCGGACGGCAGGGAAAGAAACGGCCGGGGAACCGGTTGGGCAGGACGAAGGGGGCTTCCTGGTAAGGGAAGAAGCCGCGGCTTACGAAGGAGGTTTTCCGCCCCTTACCTACCTGTCGTTCCTGCCGCCGTCTTACCTCCTGGCCGCCGGTCCGGAGGGTCTTTACCTGGTGGACCAGCACGCGGCACACGAAAGGGTCCTTTTCGAGGAGTACGGGGCTGCGCTCGCCCGCGGCGGCGTCGCGGGGCAGTTGCTGGTGGAGCCGGTACCGGTAGAGTCCGGCGCGGCGGACGTGTCGGCCCTGGCCGGGGAGCTGGGGCGGTACGGTTTTGTGGTCGAGCCTTTCGGCGAGGGTACGGCCCTCTTGCGGGCGGTCCCCGCGGGCTTGGGCCTGGAGCGTGCGCGGCTTTTGCTCGACGACCTGCTATCCTGCCTTGCCGCCGGAGACGGCCCGGCGCGGGAAGAGGCGGCGCTGGCTTCGCTGGCCTGCCACAGCGCCGTTAGGGCCGGCGAGCCCCCAGACGCGCGGGAGGCGGTGGCGCTGATCAAAAGGCTCGCCGCCTGCCGGGAGCCCTTCACCTGCCCGCACGGCCGCCCCACGGTGGTTTGCTTCAGCCGGGCGGAGCTTGCGCGGCGCTTTGGCAGGAGGTAACGCGGCGGCGTGCGGCTGATCGTGACGACGGCGCTCGGGGCGGGACGGGAGGCAAAGGAGCAGGCGCTTGCGTTTGCGGCGGAGTTAGGGGCGGTTTTCGTGCCGCGCGGCCGTTTAGGTCTTGAAAGTCTGCTGGCGGCCTCCGAAGCGGACGGGGCGCTGGTTGTGGGCAGGCGGCGCGTCAGCTTTTTCTTTGGCGGCCGGGAATTCGCCTTCCACCCCGGAACGGCGGTTCTGCGCATAAAGAATCTCCGTTCTGGGAAACCTGACCAGATGATACAGGCGATGGATTTGTGCTCCGGCGACGCGGTGCTGGATTGCACCCTGGGCCTTGGGGCGGACGCGATCGTGGCGAGTTTTGTGGCCGGTCCGGAAGGCCGGGTGGTCGGGATCGAAAAGGTCCCGGTGGTGGCGCTGGTGGTGGGCTACGGCCTGCGGCGCTACTCGTTCAAGGAGGACCCGGTCGTCGAAGCGGCGATGCGCCGGATCCGGGTGGTGGCTGCGGACCACCTGGATTACCTGGGCCGGGTCCCGGCGGAAGGTTTCGACGTGGTTTACTTCGACCCGTTCTTCCGCACCCCGGTCAGGGGGGCGTGCCAGTTGCAGCCCCTGCGCCTTCTGGGCGAGAAGGCCCCTCTTTCCAATGAGGCGCTGCGGGAGGCCGTCCGGGTGGCGCGCCGGCGGGTGGTGGTGAAGGTGCGGCGGGGTGCCGGGGAGCCCGAATACCGTTTTCAGCACGTTGTCGGGGGACGGCATGCCCGGGTCGTCTACGGTGTGATCAAGAAATAGCGGGCGCCGGTGAAAAAAGCAGCCTGTCCTTTAGTAGTGGTGGGAATGGCAGAGAGTCGTTCACGACGATTAATTGTCGCCACCGGGAATGAAAATGTGTGTAAGACCTGCGGCAAGACCGGAGCCGCGCCGTATGACGAGCTGCGAACCGCACTTGGCGAGGCGACGGCTCGGAGTCCGGATGCCCAGCACTCAACCAAAAAACAGCCCTTTTCTTCGTGGTCAAAGATAACCTTGGTTAAAGAGAGCCTGCCAATTACCGGGTTGAGTGCTGGGCGACGAGCGATGGTGCGGTCAGTGCAGGAATCCGGCGCGAGCCGGTCTGCCCAAAGTCGCCGCTGCGAAAACCTTGCATTTTCGGAAGAGTTGGCGCCTGGGAAAGCAGCCTGTCCCCTTTTGGTGATTACGGGGCCGACGGCCACCGGGAAAACGGCCGTGGGAATCGAGGTGGCGCGTCGCGTAGACGGTGAAATCATCTCTGCGGATTCGATGATGGTTTACCGCGGAATGGATATCGGCACCGCTAAACCCACCCTGGCCGAGCGCAAGGGCGTCCCCCACCACCTGATTGACGTGGTGGACCCGGGCGAGGATTTCAGCGTGGCGACGTTTCAGACGCTGGCCGAAGCGTTGATCCGCGAGATCGGCGGCCGGGGCCGCCTACCCATCCTGGTGGGCGGGACCGGGCTTTACATCAGGGCGGTGCTGGAGGGGTACAGGTTCACCGGCGGCGTTGACCGGGAACTGCGGCGGCGGCTTGCGGCGGAGGCCCGGCGATTCGGATCGGCGTACCTGCACGAGCGGCTGCGGGCGGTGGACCCGGAAACGGCGGCCCGCCTGCACCCGAACGACCTCAAGCGTATTATCCGGGCGCTCGAGGTTTTCTACCGGACCGGAACGCCCGTCTCGCGGGGGGCTTCCGCCGGAGCGGGGCCGAGGTACGACGCACTGGTTTTCGGCCTCTTCCTGGAGCGGCAGGAGCTTTACCGGCGGATTGAGGAGCGGGTGGACGCCATGCTCGCCGCGGGGCTGGTGGAAGAGGTGCGGCGGCTTCTGGAAGGGGGGCTGAGGCGGGATACCACGGCGATGCAGGCCCTGGGATACAAGGAGCTTGCGGCCTACCTCGCCGGGGAAGTAAGCCTGGAGGAGGCGGTTTGCCTTTTAAAGCGCAATACCAGGCGTTTTGCCAAACGGCAGCTGACCTGGTTCAGGCGGGAGGAGCGCATCCGCTGGCTCGACGTGGCCAAATACCCTTCCCTGCAGGCGGTGGCGAAAGAAATTGCCGGGTACGTGCAGGATTATTTCCGGCGGTAGCGAAAATTGGATTCAGAGTGAAAATAGGAACCGAAATCCCTGCCTTGGCCGGTTCGTTCGTTTTCCGGCAGCGTCTCAGGACATACCAGGGCAACAGGGGCGTTAAAACCGCAGTTTTAGAGAAAAGATGTGCGGAGGGGTTGTTTAAATGACCAAGACCCAGATCAACTTGCAGGACGCCTTCCTCAACCAGGTGCGGAAGGAGAGCATCCCGGTCACCATTTTTCTGGTCAACGGATTCCAGTTGAAGGGGACGGTGCGGGGTTTCGATAATTTCACGGTGATCCTGGAAAGCGAAGGCCGGCAGATGATGGTTTACAAACACGCCATTTCGACGGTCAGCCCGATGCGGCCGGTAAGCACCTCTGTTCAGGAGCCCAGAGGCGAGAGTTAGGGTTTATTACCGCCCGGATGCTGATGACTGCGGACAGGTTCGATTCGCTTGCGGCGGAAGTTATTGAGGAGGTACAGTCGCTGTGGCGCTCCATTGATACGCTGGCGCTCGCCAACCAGCGGCGGGTGCTTGAGGCGTACCGGGTGGCGCAGGTCAGCGACTTTCATTTGCGGGGTTCCACGGGTTACGGCTACGGTGACGCCGGGCGGGAAGCCCTGGAGAGGGTTTACGCCTGCGTTTTCGGGGCGGAGGCGGCGCTGGTGCGGCCGCAGATCGTTTCGGGCACGCACGCGCTGGCGCTTTGCCTTTACGGGGTGTTGCGGCCCGGCGACGGGCTGCTCACCGTCCAGGGAAAGCCCTACGACACCCTGGAGACGGTCATTGCCGGTGAGGTTCAGGGTTCGTTGCGCGACTGGGGGATAGAGTACACCCGGGTGGAGTTGCTCCCGGACGGTAACGTGGACCGGGAAGCAGTGGTCCGGGCGCTGGGGCAAAAACCACGGGTTGTTTTACTCCAGCGTTCGGGGGGGTATTCCTGGCGGCGGGGTCTGGTGCTTGAGGATTTGCGGTCGCTGATCGGCCTGATCAAGGAGCACAGTCCGGAATCGGTCGTGGTGGTTGACAATTGCTACGGGGAATTCGTGGAAGCGCTGGAACCGCCGGCGGTGGGAGCGGACCTCTGCGCGGGTTCGCTGATCAAGAATCCGGGCGGCGGCCTTGCGCCCACAGGCGGCTACGTCGTCGGCCGGCGGGACCTGGTGGCGCTGGCGGCCGGCCGGCTTACCGCCCCGGGGTTGGGCCGGGCGGTAGGGCCGACGCTGGATTGCCAGCGGCTCTTCTTCCAGGGCTTTTTCCTGGCCCCGCATTTCGTGGCCGAAGCGCTGAAGGGAGCGGTCTTTGCGGCCCGCTTCTTTGAGCGCCTCGGTTTTGAGGTGCTGCCCCTGTTTAACGAACCCCGGAGTGATATCGTCCAAGGCATCGCTATAGGCTCGCCGGAGAGGCTGCTGACTTTCTGCCGGGCAATTCAGGCGGTTTCCCCCGTTGACGCCCACGTTTCCCCGGAGAGCGGGCCGCTGCCCGGCTACAGGGACCCGGTGGTGATGGCCGCCGGTACCTTCGTCCAGGGGGCTTCGCTCGAGCTCACGGCCGACGCGCCCCTGCGGGAGCCTTACGCGGTCTACCTACAGGGGGGGCTTTCCAAGGAGCACGTGATGATTGGTGTACTGGCAGCTGCACGGGCGGTTTGCGAAATAAGAGGGGGGAAGGGAGATAGACACAATGGCTTACGATCTGGTGATTATCGGTGCCGGCCCGGCGGGGCTGGCGGCGGGGATTTACGGGGCGCGCGCCAAGATGAACCTGGTGATCATTGAACGGGGGGCTCTCGGGGGAAGGGTCTTGACGGCCGACAAGATCGAAAACTACCCCGGTTTTCCCGAACCGATTACCGGCACCGAACTCATCGCCCGCATGGAGGCGCAGACCAGGCGGCTGGGCGCGCCGTTCAAGGCGGCGGACGTGGCGGAAATCCTTGAAGCACAGGAGGGGTTCGTCCTGCGCACGATGCAGGAAAACATCTCGGCGCGGGCGGTAATCCTGGCCACCGGCAGCGGCCCGACCCCGCTCGGCGTTCCGGGCGAGGAGGAACTGCGGGGCCGAGGGGTTTCCTACTGCGCGGTCTGCGACGGCTTCTTTTTCCGGGACGAGAAGGTGGCGGTGGTCGGCGGCGGAGATGCGGCCGTACACGAGGCGATTTACCTCACCCGTTTCGTGGAGAAGGTGACCGTTATCCACAACCGGGACAGCCTCCGGGCAGCCAAGGCCCTCCAGGAACAACTGTTCGCCGATCCCAAGGTCGAAGTGGTTTTAAATACCGAGGTGCAGGAAATCATCGGCACGAAAGCAGTAGAAGGGATCCGGGTCAGGAACCTGCAATCCGGCGAAGAGCAGGTGATACCGGTGAGCGGCGTCTTCGTTTACATCGGGGTGAGACCGTCTTCGTACCTGGTGAGGGACCTGGCCGAGCTCGACCAGCACGGTTACGTGATCACCGACGAAAAAATGGCCACCAAAACGCCGGGGCTTTTCGCCGCGGGTGATGTGCGCCGCAAGCCTTTGCGCCAGATCGTCACGGCGGTGGCCGATGGTGCCGTCGCGGCGCTGAGTGCGGAGAAGTATCTCCGGGGTCAGGCCTGATCCTTCACTGATAGCAGTTCCGCTATCCCTTCCCGGAAACGCACCGGCTTGAAGCCGAAGTGTTTTTCGACGGCGTGGAGGTCCGTGGTGTTGTTTACCTCCAGCTGTTTCAGCTCCACGGCGGTTACGGGGGGGTCGGGCAGGATCTTTTCCAGCAGGGGAACCGTCAGGCGCAGGAGGCTTACCGGCACGGGGAGCTTGATGCGCCTGATTTTTTTGGCGGCGAGAAAAATATCGAGCATTTCGGCGTAGGTGAGGTGCTCCGGCCCGCCGATTTCGAAGGCCCGGTGGATTGTACGGGGATCCTGCAGGGAGGTGACGATGCAGCGGGCGACGTCCCGGGCGGCGATCGGCTGAAAACGGGTCCTGCAGGAGGGGTAGCCCACAAACGGCGGGGGTGAGATCCGGACGGACTGGGCCATCCGGTCGAAAAAGCCGAAACCGGGGCCGTAAATCAACGAGGGGCGGATGATCGTCCAGTCGAGCGTGCTCTGGCGGACAATTTGTTCACCCTCCCACTTGGAGTGGGTGTAGCGGTACGCCGGCCAGCCTCTGGCGCCGAGGACGCTCACGTGGATGAAGCGGTGCGCGCCCGCGGCCTCCGCCGCCCGGACGACGTTGGCAGTTCCCTCCACGTTTATCCGCCGAAAAGTGCGCTCCCCGCGCTCCCGGATGATCGCCACCAGGTGCACCACGCCCTGCGTCCCGCCCGCTGCCCGGCGGACCGACTCGTAGTCGGTGACGTCCCCGGGCGCGTATTCCGGGGCTTCGCCGAGGAGGGCATGCGCCCTGCCGGGGTCCCGTACCAGGCAGCGGACTTTGAGACCTGCGCCAAGGAGTTCCTTTACCACGGCCCTGCCGACGAGCCCCGTGGCGCCGGTTACGAGAATCAAAAGCTCACCTCCCTGAAAAAATACGCGTTCAACCTCATATTGAGAGACTGTTCCTGCCCTCTCCCTCTCCAGGTTTTTTGGCGGTGAGCGGCAGTCTTTGCCGGATCTTTTTGATGTATTCCCGGTCGATTTCCGCGGTGAGGACCGCTTCTTCCGGGCCGGCGCGGGCGATCACCTCCGCCCACGGGTTGACGACCATCGAGTGGCCGAAGGCCACGTAGGCGGCGCGGGGGTCCCGGGCCGGCGCCGCCCCGACGGTGTAGACCTGGTGGTCAACGGCGCGGGCGCGGAGCAGCAGTTCCCAGTGGGCCGGGCCGGTGATCAGGTTGAAAGCGCCCGGAATAACAACGATTTCGGCGCCCTTGCGCGTCATTTCGCTGAAAAGCGCCGGGAACCGGATGTCAAAGCAGACCGCCACGCCGATGGTCCCGAGAGGGGTGTTTACCACCGTGGCGCCGGTTCCGGGGCTCAGGGTGGCGGACTCGCGGAAGGACAGGCCGCCGGGCAGGTCCACGTCGAAGAGGTGGATCTTGCGGTGGCGGGCAAGCAGGTTCCCGCCGGGATCAAAGACGAAAGAGGAGTTGTACAGTTTTTCCCCTTCGCGTTCGGGAATGCTGCCGCCCACCAGGAAGAGCCCTTCCTCGCGGGCGGCCTCCCGGAGCATCCGGAGGGCTTCGCCGTCGGGGAAGCTTTCCGCGTACCGCGGGAAGAGTTCCGCCATGTAAGGACAAACGAACATCTCCGGCAGTACTACCAGGCGGGCGCCTTCAACCGCTGCGCGCCAGATGAATTCCCGCGCCCGGGCGAGGTTTGCTTCCTTTGAAGAACTTACCTGAAACTGGCAGACCGCAAGCAGGAAACTTGTTCTTTCGGCCATTTTGCTCCTTTCGCCGCACAGGCTGGTGGCATGCCGGGGAGCGATCCTTCTCGCTTTAAGACGCCCAGACTTTTGAGATAAAAGACTTTGGTCGAAGCGGCGTTCCTGCCACCACGGCCGTCGCTGTTCTTGCAAAGGTACCCCTTTATTTTATTTTAGCTGCGGGGTGCAGAAAAGGCGAGAGTATTTCTTCCCCCATCGGGGTTGGTAGTCGGCGGGACGAGTGCTCAAGGGCTTAATCTGGATGTGCTCTACCGTTCGAAGTGGCAGTGGTACTGGTCTATTTACGGTTTTTGGCAGGAAAAAGGACGGCGCGGGGCGAAATAGGCACGGTAGATATTAAGCTGGAGCCTCTTTCGGGGGAGTGTCCCATGCGGCAAGCTGCACAATGAAGGATGAAAATACGACCCGCAAGCTGGTAACTCAGATGCAGCAGTGGAACATAAACGGAACGCCGTGAGAAGCGAGCAGAGCGAGGAAGGCGCAGCCGGACAGGCCGGAGCGTACATAGAGGTACGTGAGGACCTGGCCGGCGAAGCCTGACGAAGCTATGTGAAGCTTATCACGGCGTCCACCGAAAGGACGCTTATTTTTCAGAGGAGGGGGAGAATGCGGCTTTATCTAATCCTCGGATTGCTGTTTGCGCTGCTGGTCGCGGTTTTTGCCGTTCAGAACGCCACCCTGGTGGATATCCGGTTTTTGGGTTGGGAATTCAAGGGCATCTCGCTGGCGCTGGTGGTTCTCGGGGCGGCGGCAGGCGGAGCCCTGATGGTCTTCATCCTGAGTCTGGGGCGCGAGGTCCGGCACGCCTGGCGGGTGCGGGAACTGTCCAGCCACAACCTCCGGCTTTCCCAGCGCCTGTCACAGGTGGAAACCGAGCGGGAGAAGAGCGACGCTTCCAGCCGGGAGGGATAGAGATATCCCGTGGCGGAAAAGGTTTTTGTTGCGGTTGACGTGGAAACCACCGGGCTCGATGCGGCCCGGGACGAAATCATCGAGGTGGGTCTCTGCCGGATCGAAAACGGCGCGGTTACCGCGCGTTTTTCTTCGCTGATACGGCCGGGCGTTTCCATTCCCCCGCGGGTACAGCGTCTTACCGGTATTGACGACGCTGCAGTTGCGGGAGCGCCTTCCTGGGCGGAAGTAGCCGGGGAGGTCGCCTCCTTCATTGGTTCGGCTCCCCTGGTAGGGCATTACGTAGCCTTCGATGCTGGTTTTCTTTCCCGCTACCTCGGCGAATCTTTCGCAGGACGGCTCCTGGATACGTGCGAACTCGCCAGACTTTTGCTGCCCGGGCACCAGGGGTACAGCCTGGAGCGCGTGGCCGCAGCCCTCGGCATATCCTACCCGGTGCGACACCGGGCGCTCCCGGACGCCGAAGCGACGGCGCAGGTCTTTCTTGCCCTTTTAAAACGGCTGGCAGAACTCCCGCGGCAGGTCCTTCCCGCCGCCATCTTGCTTTTGGAGCGGGGGGGTTCGGTCTGGGCGCGCTTTTTCAGAGAAACGCTGCGGGAGTCAGGCGGTTCCCGGATCACCGCGCCCTACGCCTTCCTCGAATCCCCGGTTGAGCAGGGCGAGGCCGAAACCGCCGTTACGGGTGATTTCGCTGCGGAGGACTTTTTCGGGCCCGGCGGAAGGTTGACCGGGCTCCTCCCGGCGTACGAGCATCGCGCACAGCAGGAGGAAATGGCGGCGGCGGTAAGCGCGGCGTTGGAGAAAGAGTCCTGCCTGGTGGTTGAGGCGGGTACCGGCATCGGGAAATCCCTGGCCTACCTGTTGCCGGTCGTGCGGGCGGCGCTGTTAAGAGGCCGGCGGGCGCTGATCTCGACCTATACCGTCAACCTCCAGGAGCAGTTGTTGCGGAAAGACATCCCGCTGGTGCAAGCGGCGCTGGGGGTTGATTTCCGGGCGGCGCTGGTCAAAGGGCGCCAGCATTACCTCTGCCTGCGGCGCTGGGAGCGGTTGCTCGCGGAGGCCCAGCGCGCGGATGAACTGAGTGCCGGGGCGGCGGCGCTTTTCTACGCCCGGGTCCTGATTTGGCTCACCACCACCCGCACCGGGGACTTCGGTGAGTTGAGCGTGAGCGAAGCGGAGAAAACGACCCGGGTCCGCATAGCTGCGGCGGCCGAAGGGTGCCTGGGGAAACGCTGTCCGCACACCGGACGCTGTTTCGTCCACCGTGCGCGGCAGGAGGCGGAACGGGCGGCGGTGCTGATCACCAACCACGCCCTGCTGCTCACGGACGCTCTGGCCGGCGGTTCGGTGTTGCCCGGTTACGGCCCGCTGGTCGTTGACGAGGCCCACCACCTGGAAGACGTGGCCACCGAATGCTTGACCCGCAGTGTAACGAAGCACGACTTCGAACAGTGGCTTGCCCGGCTGCACCCGCTGCTCCGGCAGGGTGGGGGCGCGCTCCACCGGCTGCCGGCCTGGGAGGAAGCAGAAAAGCGGATCAAGCAGGCCGTCGAGGCTGTGAAAGACGCGGCGGAAGGGCTTTTCTCTTCCCTGGAAGCTTTCCTGCGGGAGGTTCCCGGCGGGGCCGACGGCGTAGCGCCGGCGAGGCCTTTGGAAGGGGAGGCAATGAACCTGGTCCTGGATACCGGGGCCGGGAGCTGGTACCATACGCTGATCCGCGAGGCGGCGTCATTGCTTGACACCTGCCGGAAACTGCCGGAGCAGGCGGCGGAAGGGGAGGAGGACTGGGCGCAGGAATTCGGTTTTTGGCTCCAGGAAGGGCTGGCGCTGCTGGACACCCTGACCGGGATTGTGACCGGCCGGGACCCGAACCAGGTGGCGTGGGTCGAGGGAAGGTTTGCCGGCGGCTTGTGGAACGGCGTGTTGAAAGCGGCCCCCGTTTCCGTGGCCGAGGCAATTCACGCCGCTCTCTTCTCCCGCCGCCGGGGGATGGTTCTTACCTCGGCCACCCTGACCGTTGAAGGGTCCTTCGACCACTTTGCGAAGCGGGTCGGCCTGGACCGGTTGCCGGCTGAAAGTGTGAGTTTTATCAGCATTGATTCACCCTTTGCTTACCGGGAGAAGGCGGCTCTCTGCGTGGTGCGTGATTTGCCGCTCTGGCAGCGGGCGCCGGTCAGTGACTACCTCGGGGCGGTTACCGAGGCGCTGGCGCGGCTGGTGGCGGCGGGCGGGGAACGGGCGCTGGTGCTTTTCACGGCCAGCCGGATGCTCCGGGAAGTGGTGCTGCGCCTCAGACCCCGGCTGGAGGCGGAGGGGTTCTTCATTTTCGCCCAGGGGGTAGACGGCGGACGGATGCGGCTGATTGAGGAGTTCCGGCAGACGCCGCGCGCGGTGCTCTGCGGCACGGCAAGCTTCTGGGAGGGGGTTGACATCCCCGGCGGCCTCCTCCGCCTGGTGATCATCGTCAAGTTGCCGTTTCCCCCCTACGAGGCGCCGGTGCTGGCGGCCCGCCGCGCGTACTTGCTGGACCAGGGGCGGGACGACTTTCAGTACTTCAGCCTTCCGTATGCGGTTTTGCGCTTCAAGCAGGGTTTCGGGCGGCTGATTCGCTCCCACCGGGACGACGGGGTGGTGGTGGTCCTTGACCGGCGGCTGGCCGAGCGGAGTTACGGGCTCTCCTTCATCCGCTCGCTGCCGCCGCTCCCGGTGGAGGTGCTGCCGCTGGACCAGGCCTGCGCATGGCTGCGGGACCGGCTCGCCGGGGGGCGGAAAAAATGAGCGTCCAGCTTACTTTTCTCGACGGGGTGAACTGCATCGGCGGGAACAAGATCCTGCTCGAGGCCGGCGGCGCGGCGCTTTTGTTTGACTTCGGCACCAACTTCGGGGCTGAAGGCGCGTACTTCGATGAGTTTCTCCGGCCGCGGTCTTTCTACGGCCTCGGCGACCTCCTGGAACTGGGCCTTCTGCCGCCGCTCCCGGGGATTTACCGGCGCGACCTGGAGCCCCCCGGGGAGGGCTGGTGGGAGAAGCTCCGGGGCCACCCTCACCGCCGGCCGGTGGACGTGCAGGGGGTGCTTCTTTCCCACGCCCACGTTGATCACTGCGGTTACATCGCCTACCTGGAACACGATCTTCCGGTCTGCACCAGTCTGTCCTCGGCCGTGATCGTGAAGGCGATGCAGGATACGGGAAAGGCGGAGCTGGCGCGGGAGGCGTGCTACGCAACGCCGCGGCAGGCCGGTGAGGGAGGTCTGCTGGAAGCGGAGCGTTCCCGGCGGGTTCCCGCGCGGCAGCGGCAGTTTGTCGCTGTGGACGTCAGCGCCGTTCCGGAGCAGGCGGCGGCGTTCTGGGAGGATTCACCGGCCGCCAGGGGGGTTGAACCGAGACCCATTCGGGCCGCTGCCGGTTCCGCCCGGATCGGGGGCCTGGAGGTTCGCTTCTGGCTGGTGGATCACTCCATCCCCGGTGCGGGCGCCTTCGCCGTGAAGACCTCCGCCGGCTGGGTGGTTTACACCGGCGACCTGCGCCTGCACGGCGGGCGGGCGGGGCTGACGGAGCGTTTCATCCGGGAAGCGGCGGCGCTCAAACCCTTGGCCCTGCTTTGCGAGGGAACCCGTCCGGAGACCGCACGGCCGGTAACCGAGGAGGAGGTACGCGCGAACG
Source organism: Bacillota bacterium (assembly GCA_040758635.1). Taxonomy (GTDB): domain Bacteria; phylum Bacillota; class Desulfotomaculia; order Desulfotomaculales; family Ammonificaceae; genus Yes71-27. The sequence continues at coordinate 23,694 of JBFLVI010000003.1, forward strand.
CCTGCGAGGAGGTCCGACGGGCCGAGGGGTTGGTGGTGGCCGATTTCGGCCCCCGGAACGTGGAGCGGCTCCTCTCCTTCCTGGAAGCGGCCCGGCACGCAGGACGCCGGCTGGCGGTACTGCCCAAAGACGCCTACCTCCTGGAGGCGCTTTCCCTGACGGGGCCGGATGCGCCGGACCCGCTGGCCGAAGAGGCAATGGTGCTTTATGTGGAGGCCAAGCTCCGCCGGGACCGGTGGGAGAAGGAGTTGATCGAGCGCTGGCGGGAGCGGGTTCCGGAAAAGGTGATCCGGGCCCGGGACGTAACCCGCGCCCCGGGCGCGTACGTGCTCTGTTTTTCTTATTACGACCTCAACGAGTTGATTGATATCGGGGTCTACGGCGGAAAGTACATCTATTCCTCCTGCGAACCGTTCAACGAAGAGATGCGGATTGATTTCAACCGGCTGCTGAGCTGGGTGCGGCATTTCGGACTGGAGTTTCTGGGCGGCGAGGATTCGCGCTTCCACGCCAGCGGGCACATCCACGGACCGGGGATTGAAGAATTAGTGGAGACGGTGCGGCCGGAGGTGCTGATCCCGGTGCATTCGGAAAGCCGCAATTTTTTCCAGCGGTTCCACGGAGTCTGCAAAGTTATCTGTCCGGAAAAGGGCGGAAAGGTAACGGTGGGCTGAAACGCGCCTCTTGAGGAGACTGCATCCCGGTGGTTACATTTCTCCGGCAAACGGAATAAGATTTATAGGAGGGCTTCATGAAGATTCCGAAAGCCCGCCGGCGGCCATGGGGTTGGGAGAAGAGAAACCACCTGAAACGGTTCAAGCGCCGGGCTGCGAGACCGTAGACTCCGAGCCTCGGCAAGCGGAAAGATGAAGGAGGCGAAAAGAATGCGGGTCATTTACATAAAACTCCCGCGGTTTTTGCGGTCCATCCTGGTGCGTCTTTGCCGATAGGCGGCTGTTCCTTCCTGGTACCGGTTGAAAAGCCTGGCTTTTTTGGTGGCGGAAGCAGTTCTTTTTTCTTCCGTTGACGGTTTAATTTCGCCCGAGAGGAGGGTTTTTTTCGTTTTTAACGAATACGTACTTGACAAAGGGCGATAAATCAATATCTTTTGAAAGGGATCACCCTGTGGTGATTCAATTTCGTTAGGTTTATAAGACCGGGGGAGTTCTGTTCATGCTTCTCGGCGGGAAAGACAAACCGGATCCGGCGTTTTTGGAGGCGGTGGTGCGGGCGAGCGGCCAGAAAACGCTTGCTCACTGCTACCAGTGCGGCAAGTGTACGGCCGGGTGTCCGACGACCTTCGCCATGGACTACAAGCCGAACCAGATCATCCGCATGCTGCAGTTGGGGCGCAAGGAAGAGGTGCTCGGTTCGCGGACGATCTGGGTTTGCACGGCCTGTTTCACCTGCAGCACCCGCTGTCCCTGCAACATTGACGTTGCCCAGGTGATGGACAGCCTGCGGGTGATCGCCCGCCGGGAGGGCAAAACCCGGTTGGGTAAGGACGTGGTCCTGTTCAACGATTTGTTCCTCCTGTCGGTGCGGCGCAACGGCCGGGTTTTCGAGTCGGGCCTGGTTTTGAGTTTCAACCTCCGGCGGAAAACTTTCTTCCGCGACGCGGAGCTCGGCAAGTTTATGTTTGCCCGGGGGAAACTGCGCTTCACGCCCGACAGGCCGAGAGGCGTCCGGGAGCTGGCCCGACTTTTTGCGAGAGCGGAGGAAAGGGTTGAAGAATGAGGATTGGTTATTATCCCGGGTGTTCACTGCAGTCCAGCGCGCGGGAGTATGATCTTGCTGCACGGCTGGTGGCGCGGCACCTGGGTGTTCAGTTGGTGGACATCCCGGATTGGAATTGTTGCGGGGCGTCGGCCGCGCACAGCACCGACCCCTTTTTAGCGGTGGCGCTTCCGGCCCGGAACCTGGTCCTGGCGAGCGAGATGGGTCTCGACATTACCGTTCCCTGTGCCGCCTGCTACCACCGTTTGCGGATGGCCCAGCGTGAACTGGCTCACGACCGGGATCTCGGCCGGAAGGTTGCCGAGGTTTTGGGGCGCCCCTACCGGGGTACGGTGCGCATTTACTCCCTGCTTGAAACGATCACGGGGATAGGCCTGGAGCAACTCGCGGCGCAGATAGTCCGCCCGCTCAAAGGTTTGCGGGTGGCCTGCTACTACGGGTGCCTGCTGGTGCGGCCGCCGGGTATCGGCTGCGACGACCCGGAAAACCCGGAGTCGATGGACAGACTGATCGAGACTACAAAGGCCGAAACCGTAAGTTGGGGCTATAAGAATGAATGCTGCGGCGGGGCGCTGGTTTTCGGCGCCCGGGAGGCGGCGTTCAGGCTTGCCCGTGACATCCTGCGGAATGCCACCGGCGCGGGGGCGCACGCGATAGTCTGCGCCTGCCCCCTTTGTCAGAGCAACCTGGACCTGCGCCAGGGGCAGGTGAACAAGATGTTCGGGACGAACTTTGCCGTCCCCATCTTTTATTTTCCGCAGTTGTTGGGTTTGGCCATGGGGCTGAACCCGCGGGATTTGGGTCTTACGACGCACTTTGTGGACCCGCAGCGCGCGCTGAAAGTGGTTGGCGGCTGAAAAAGGAAGGAGTTTTATGCCGAGGATCGGGGTTTTCGTCTGCTGGTGCGGTTCAAATATCGGCGGCGTCCTGGACTGCCCGGAGCTCGCCCGGGTGGCGGGTTCGTTCCCCGGGGTGGTCTTCAGCACGGATTACAAATACGTCTGTTCCGACCCGGGCCAGAATCTGATCGTGGAATCAATCAGGAAGCACGGGCTCGACCGGGTGGTGGTGGCTTCCTGTTCGCCGCGGCTTCATGAGGAGACCTTCCGCCAGGCGCTCCGGCGAGCCGGTCTGAACCCGTATTTTCTGGAAATGGCCAACCTGCGGGAGCACTGTTCCTGGGTGCATCCGGATGCCCAGGAGGCGGCTCAACGAAAGGCGATTGACCTGGTGCGGCGCGCGGTGGCCAAGGCGGCGTTGCTTGAGCCCCTCAGCCCGGGCCGGATTCCGGTTATCAAGCGGTGCCTGGTGATCGGCGGGGGCATCGCCGGAATCCAGGCTGCTCTGGATGTCGCCGATGCCGGGCTGGAAGTTCTCCTCGTCGAGCGGGAACCCACCATCGGCGGGAACATGGTGAAGCTGGACAAAACCTTTCCGACGCTGGATTGTTCGGCCTGTATCAGCACGCCGAAGATGGTGGCTGTGGCGCAGCACCCCGGAATCAAGCTTTACACCTATGCCGAGGTGGAGGAAGTCAGCGGCTACATCGGAAACTTCAAGGTTCGCATCCGCCAGAAGGCCCGGTACGTTGATCATTCCAAGTGCACCGGTTGCGGCACCTGCTGGACCAAGTGTCCGACCAGTGTGCCGGACGAATTTAACATGGGGCTCGGGGAGCGGGCGGCGATTTACATCCCGTTTCCCCAGGCGGTACCGAACAAACCGGTGATTGACGCTGCGCACTGCCGCCAGCTTATAAAGGGTAAATGCGGTATCTGCGCGAAGCATTGTCCGGCGGAGGCGATTGATTACAAGCAGCGGGACGAGGTCTTTGAGGTGGAGGTCGGGGCGATCGTCGTTGCGACCGGCTTCGGGCTCTTCCAGTGGGAAAAGGTATACGGGGAGTATGGCTACGGGCGTTATCCCGACGTCATCACCGGTCTTGCCTTCGAGCGGCTGGTGAACGCTGCCGGGCCGACCGGGGGCAAGATTCAGCGGCCGTCGGACGGGAAAGAACCCAAAACGGTGGTCTTTATCCAGTGCGTTGGTTCGCGGGACGAGGCCAAGGGGAAGGAGTACTGCTCCCGGGTCTGCTGCATGTACACGGCGAAGCACGCCCACCAGGTACTGGAGAAGATTCCCGGGGCGCAGGTCTACGTCTTCTACATTGATGTGCGGACTTTCGGCAAGGGATACGAGGAATTTTACCGGCGCGTCCAGGACGAAGGCGCGGTTTACATCCGGGGCCGGGTGTCGAAGGTTTACCAGGACGGCACGAAACTGATCGTCAGGGGTGCGGACACACTGCTTGGCGAACCGGTGGAGATTGCGGCGGACATGGTCGTCCTGGCGACGGGGGTTGTACCGTCCGCCGGGGCACAGGATGTCGCGCGGATGATCGGCGTTTCCGTAGACAAGGACGGCTTCTTCCAGGAGGCGCACCCGAAGCTCCGCCCGGTGGAAACGCATACGGGCGGGATATTCCTGGCGGGGGCCTGCCAGGGGCCCAAGGATATTCCCGACACCGTTTCCCAGGCCAGCGGAGCAGGGGGCAAGGTCTGCGCCCTCCTGCTGAAGGACGAGTTGGAAACCAGTCCGATGGTAGCCAGGGTCAACGAGGCCCTGTGTACCGGTTGCCTGGCATGCCGGGAGGTCTGTCCCTACCGGGCCATCCAGGCGGTGACCATCACCGAACGGCTTCCCGGGCAGCCGCCGCGGGAGCGGGTGGTGGCCCGGGTGACGGAGGGGCTGTGCCAGGGGTGCGGTTCCTGCACGGTCGCCTGCCGCGCCGGGGCGGTGGACCTTAAAGGGTTTACCAACGAACAGTTGCTTGCGGAGGTAGACGCCCTTTGTCTATAAATGAAAATGTGGTCGTAAACGCAAACGTCTGGGAGCCGAAAATTGTCGCGTTTCTTTGCAACTGGTGCAGTTACGCCGGGGCCGACCTGGCAGGAGTGAGCCGGTTGAAGTACCCGGCGAACATCCGGATCGTCAGGGTCCCCTGTTCCAGCCGCGTCAACCCCCAGTTCATTCTCCGCGCCCTGCAGCGAGGGGCGGACGGGGTGCTGGTGGCGGGGTGCCATCCCGGCGACTGCCACTACGTAACGGGAAACTATTTTACCCGGCGGCGGCTCACCCTTTTCAAAAGCCTCCTGGAATTTGTGGGGTTTGAGCCGGAGCGGCTGAAAGTGCGCTGGGTTTCGGCGGCGGAAGCGGGGCGCTTTGCCGAAACGGTGAAGGAAATGGTCGAGGAAATAAAACTGCTCGGCCCGAATAGACGGTTGCAGGACTCGATGCTGTAAGAGGGGGGTTCCTTCACGGTTACTGGGGGAACCCGGAAGCCTGAAGAGCGATTTGCAGTTGACCCGGCATCAAGGACGGAATTTCTTTCCGGTAAGGGCGAGGTTTCGTTGCTCCGGGCGCCGGTCCTGCGGCTTGGTTTTTAGGTATCCCTGAACCGTGGGATGAGGGAGGGTAAATGAAAGAACTAACCGAAAGTCTCCGGCAGGAAGCAAGCCGGTTGCTCCAGGAAGGGGTAGAGATTTTCATCGGCTATGCCGCCGGCAGTCTTCAGGCTTCGGCACGGCCCTTTTTCGCCACCCGGCCGGAGGAAGCAGCGGAGCTGGTCTTCAGTCCTTTTTGTGTCCACAACCTGGTCAAGTACTTAGTGCGTTTTCCGGATAAAAGGACGGCCGTGGTGGTTAAAGGATGTGACGGCGGTGCCGTAAGCAGGCTGGTAGAGGAACGCCATCTGGACCGGGAGAAGGTCACGGTGGTCGGAGTACCGTGCGGCGGAATGCTGCAAAGGGAGCGGGTCTTGGCGCAACTGCCTCCGGCGGCCAGGATCGAGGCGGTGGAGGAACGCGGCAACACCTACGTGGTCTATACAGACCGGGGAGAGTTTCCCTTTGAGAAAAAAGCGTATCTGGCGGCCAAGTGCCTGGTCTGCGTGCGCAACAACCCGGTTGGGGTGGACCTCCTGCTCGGCAAGGAGGCGATGCCGGTAGCCGACCCCGAACGCGATCCGCTGGAGGGGGTAAAGGCGGTGGAGGCGCTTCCGGCCGGAGAAAAAGCGGTTTTCTGGAACCGGGTATTCCGACGGTGCCTGCGGTGTTACGCCTGCCGGGAGGTTTGCCCGGCGTGCAGTTGCACCCAGTGCGCCTTCGAACAGGCAGTCCCGGGATGGCAGCAGGGAGCGATGTGGGTGGAGAAGGCCAAGAACCTGCCGGACAGCTATCATTACCACCTGATCCGGGCGTTCCACGTTGCCGGCCGTTGCACCGGTTGCGCCGAGTGTGAGCGGGTGTGCCCGGTAAGAATACCGCTGATGCTTTTGAACCAGAAATTAGCCAAAGAGATCGAGGCGCTGTTCGGTGCGGCGCCGGCAGGTGCCTGCGGGCCGCTCTGCGCGTATGCGCCCGAAGATCCGGATCAATTTGCTTGAGAAGTCAGGAGTCTGAAGCATGGATTCGAAACTGCTCAAAAAAGAAAAGCTTTCGCCGCTGTTGGACCGGCTCCGGGAAGAATTCCTGCTGGTAGCGCCGGTGGAGGAGGACGCGCTCCTGTTTTACCGGCCTGTCGAAAGCGCGGCGGAGATCAAACTCAGTCCCGGGAGAAGCGCAGTGCCGCCGAAGGAGTGGTTCTTTCCGCAGGCCGAAAGCCTTTACCGCTACAGTACCGGAGGCGGCAGGCTCGTACTCGAGGAAACCCTGGCGGCTGCCCCGGCGGTGCTCTTCGGGATCCACCCCTGCGACCTGCGGAGCTTTGCCGTGCTCGACGCCGTTTTTCTCCAGGAGCCGGTGGACTGCTACTACGCCCTCCGGCGGGAAAAGACGGTGGTTATCGGGATCAGTTGCACCGCCGTCTGCCCGGAATGCTTCTGTACCGCGTACGGCATTTCTCCGGTTGAAGGAACGGGAGCGGACATTCACCTCTCGGAGGTTGGGGCGGCCTATATGGTGGAAGTTCTGACCCCTAAAGGGGAGGAACTGGTGGCCCGGTACCAGGAATTTTTCGAGGACCAGGTGGCGGGAGTGGCGGAAGCCAAAGAAGCCAGACAAGAGGTGCTTTCCGGCCAGTTCACGGTGCAGGTGGCGGTTGACGGGCTTCCGGCCAGGCTGGCTCGGCTGTTCGACCATCCCTATTGGGAGGAGCTCAGCCGGCGCTGCCTCGGGTGCGGGATCTGTACCTATGTCTGCCCGACCTGCCACTGTTTCGACATAACAGACGTGTGCCGGGGCCTTGAAGGGAGGCGGTTCCGCTGCTGGGACGCCTGCCTTTTCCGGGATTACACCCTGCACACGAGCGGGCACAACCCCCGGCATGCGCTCTACCAGCGGCTCCGGAACCGGTTTTTCCATAAGTTAAAGTACAACCACGACCGCTACGCGATCGAAGGATGCGTGGGGTGCGGCCGGTGTGTGGCGCTTTGCCCGGTAAATATTGACATCCGCGAGGTCATCGCCACCGTAAGGGGGTTGGGCGAATGAACCCGCTTCTCCCCAAACCGGCGACGATTGTGGACATCATCCGGGAAACCGGTGACGTGAAGACCTTCCGGGTGGTGCTGGACGACCCGGAAGAGATGGCGGCGTGGACCCACAAGCCGGGACAGACGGCGATGCTTTCGGTCTTCGGTGTCGGCGAAGCGATGTTTTGTCTCGCTTCTTCACCCACCTGCCGGGACTGGCTGGAGTTCAGCATCCGGCGGGCGGGCAAGGTTACGTCCGCGCTGCACGAGCTGGAGCCGGAGGCAAAGATCGGGGTCCGCGGCCCGTACGGAAACCATTTCCCGTACGAGAACATGCAGGGGAAGAACCTGCTGGTCATCGGCGGCGGCATCGGGCTGGCGCCCTTGCGGCCGCTGGTCAATTTTATGCTGGCGCCTGAAAACCGGCAGCATTACGGAAATATCGAGGTGATTTACGGCGCCCGTTCCTACGGCGACCTCTGCTACAAGGAGGAGGTTTTCCGGGTTTGGCCCCAGGCGCCGGGGGTGAGCGTTTTTACGACCATTGACGCACCGGAAGAAGGATGGAGCGGGCACGTGGGATTTGTTCCCGCGTACGTGGAGGAGCTCAAGCCTTCACCCGAGAACAAGTTTGTGGTCATCTGCGGCCCGCCGGTGATGATCCGGTTTACCCTGAAGGCCTTGGGCGAGCTGGGCTTTGAGGAAAAACAGATCTACACCACGCTGGAAATGCGGATGAAGTGCGGCATCGGCAAGTGCGGCCGGTGCAACGTCGGTGCAAGGTTTGTCTGCCGCGACGGTCCGGTTTTCAACCTGGCGGAATTGAGGGAGCTCCCGCCGGAGTATTAGAAGGCAGAAGCCAGGGGCTAAAAGTTCTGAGTCAGAAGGCAAGATCCAGGGTCAAGAGACAAAGGAGCCGGAATTAAGCAGCGGAATTAAAAACTCCCGCCGGGTGATATGGACCGGGGGAGTTTTTTTACCGGCTGGGCACCTTTTATGTTGGAACTGTTTGGTAGAAACCGTCTTGCGTTGCCGCTACTTTTTGAACAGCAGCCGGGCCGTTTTCGATGCGGATTTGAGCCGCTCATCTATCAGCCGTACTGCTTCTTCCAGCCCCGTGGGCGCGTAATCTTCTATCCGGCCCGTGTCACCGAGCCGGCTGAGTTCCGGGTCGAGCGGCAGGCTGGCCAGTAGCTCAAGGCCGGTTTCTGCAGCCACTTTTTCGCCCTGGGGTGGACCGAAGGCAAAGATCTTCTTATTGCAGTCGGGACAGGGGATATAGGTCATATTCTCCACCAGGCCGAGGAGAGGAACTTTCATCATTTCGGCCATTTTGACGGCTTTCCGCACCACCATTACCGCCAGGTCCTGGGGCGAAGAAACAATGATCACGGCGTCCAGGGGCAGCGACTGCAATACGGTCAGCGGGGCGTCGCCGGTTCCCGGCGGCAGGTCGATGATCAGGTAATCGAGCTGGCCCCAGGCCACGTCCGTCCAGAACTGCTTGATAACGTTGCTGAGGATGGGGCCGCGCCAGATGACGGGGTCATCCTCCCGCTCCAGGAAAAGGTTTGCCGACATCACGTAGATTCCCAGGTTGCGCGTCTTGGGAATGTAAACGCCGAATTCCGTGCCGTCAACCCGCTCTTTTAACCCGAACAGCTTGGGTATGCTCGGGCCGGTGATGTCTGCGTCGAGGATTCCCACCCGGAATCCCTGCCGGGCGAGAGTAGCGGCCAGGAGCGCCGCCACGGACGACTTGCCGACGCCGCCCTTCCCGCTCATTACCGCGACAAGGTGTTTAACGCGCGAGAGCTTGTGCGGCGGGGCATAGGGTTCCGCCTGGCTGGAACAGGCCTGTTTCTCGGCGCAGGTGTTGGAGCTTGTACCCTTTTTTTCGCATTCTTCTCCGGTGAACAAAGCCGATCCTCCTCACTTTTCAGGGGTTATAGGCATATGCTCGTATTCATACTAACACAACACGATGCACCTGTCCACCTGGTTGTCAATCAAATGAGTAGATTACCAGGCCGGTAGGTACCTTCGGATAAAAGTAAGTGGATTTCTGCGGCATTTTCTCTCCCGTTTCGGCCACGGCGATTATTTCGGCCGTTTCCGGCGGGTTGAGGAAAAAAGCCAGGTCCCAGATACCGTTTTCGACGGCCGCACATGCTTCCGCAGGGTCATGAGTGTAAGCGATGCGCTTTTCAACGGCGCATTCACCCTCGTTGATGCCCAGATGCTTGCCAAGGAGAAGGGCGTGCAGCACGCTTACGGCCAGCCTCCTCCACGCGGGGGATTTTTGCGCCGTGATGATTTCCGCAGGGTCAATTTCCTCCTTCAGGGTGAGGATAAACCCTTCTTCCCCGCCGGCATAAAGACCGAAAGCATACTTCCCGGGCGGCGAAAGCAGTTGCTCTTTCTCCGCCGCCCGGACGGTGAACAGGTTGCCTGCCGAAGCGAGGAAGCCGTCGAGCGAGAAACCGGGGGGCACCTTTACCAGCCGGTGGGTGGGCAGGACTACCAGCCCCGGGTCGTAAACGTTGACCAGCAGCGTGAGGATCCAGTCGTAAGGAGCAACTGCGGCGGACGCGCCTTCGGCCCGGCGTCGGGCCTGGTACTTGAGTGCCGTTTCGTAGCGATGGTGCCCGTCAGCGATGAAAATCCGCCGGCTGCCAAGAAACGCTTGCACTGCCGCGATTGTTCCGGCGTCGGTAACCACCCACAGGAGGTGGGTCTGCCCTTCGTCGTCGGTGAACGCGCAGGCGGGTTCGCCGTGGCGGGCGGAGGCAAAAAGGTGCGCCAGCGTCTGCTCCGGGTCGGTGTAAAGCCCGAAAATCGGTGAAAACTGGGCCTGACAGGCGGTGAGCAGCGCGAGCCGGTCCGCTTTGGCCGCAGGGAGGGTTTCCTCGTGAGGGAGAACATTGGTACCGTAAGGTTCGAGCTTGAGGCCGCAAAAAAAACCCCGGCGGGTGTGAAGACGTCCCGCTACGGCAAACGCTTGTTCGTAGAGGTAAAGGGCGGGCCGGTTTTCTGCCACCAGGATGCCGCTGGCGCGCCAATGCCTGAAAAGTTCGGCGGCCCGGGTATAGCGGTTGCGGCGGTCATCGTCCCCCGGGAGCACGGCGCCGTGTTCCAGGCGGATGATGTTGTATGGGTGGCGGTCGTAAAAGCGGCGCTGTGCCGGCTGGTCGATGACGTCATAAGGAGGTGTGATCACTGCTGCCAGATCCGGGACGCGGGTGCTGTAACGGTAACCTTTGATGGGTCTGATTTCGGCCAACTGGTTTACCTCCGTGACCGGTTTGGAGCGGGAGCCGGCGTGCCGCCACAAGAAAATTTCAGCAAAATTCTAACACAGATTAGACCGGCCGGGAAGACAAATCGGTTGGCAAAACCACGGGGACCCGACACCAATCTCTTAGATATTTTACAAAAAAAGGCTACAAGAATTGTAAAACCGGGCGATTTTAATGGTAAGCGATAAAACTGGCAGCGATCCAAGAACTTGTCTCCGGTGAAAAATGGGGAAGGAACGGTGATTGGGTTACGGTTGAAAGAATGTCCGGTGTAGACACCACCACCCTGGCAACTCACCTTGCGGCGGCGGAAGACCCCGGCCGCGTTGGCGAGTTGATTGTGGAAGCGCTGATGGTTGCTACCGGTGCCACTGCTGCAAGGGTATTTCTGGTGCACCGGAGCGAGGGGGTGCTTCTTTGTCTTACGGGCCGGGGTGGGAGCCTGCCGGAGAAACGCCTTGCCTACCGTGACGCGGGTCTTCCCGGCCTGGCGCTCGAGCGGCGGTGCACCGTGCAGGCCGGGACGGAGCTGGCGGTGCCGCTTTTTTGCGGGGACCGGGAAGTAGGGGTGCTGGCGGTCGAGGGCGCGCAGGATCCGGAAGTTGCAGCAAAAGAAATCGCCCGGCTTCAAGGAGTCCTGGCGCTGGCCCTGGCCCACCTGATGGTCCGGCAGGAGATGTTAGAGCAGTGGCGCTTCCTGGAAGTAATCACCACGTTGAACTGGCTCATCACGTCGGGTTTGGAAAGCCTCGAGTTTTACGACGCCCTGCACCAGTTAATTAAAGGGTTGATCGAGTTCGACTGGATGAAGGTGCTGGTCAAAGAGGGCCACCGGATAAGCGTGCTGGCCTTTTTCCGGGACGGACAGGCCGTTCCGCCGGAAGAGGCGGCGCACGTAAGCGACCTTGCTTTACAGGCCAGGTTCTCGAGCGGTCAGCCCGATGTCGTGGAAGACCTCCAGGCGGTTCCCGATTTGGCACGCGACGACATCCTGGTGGCGGAAGGCCTGCACGCCATCCTGCTGGCGCCGTTGCTTACGAAGCAGGGCGTCATCGGGGGGTTGTGTTTTTACAGCCGGGAGGCCGGGAAGTACGCCGAAAAGGATTTTCCGCTGGCCCAGCAACTGGCCGGGCAGCTGGCGATGACGGTCGAAAACACGCTGCTTATCCGGGAGATGGCGCGGAAGAACCAGGAGATTGAAGAAAGCCACCGGCAGCTTGCCAGTCTCAACGCGATTGCCGAAACCCTTGCCCGCTCGCTGGAACTGGAGATGATGCTCCAGGAGGTTCTGGCGAAGGTGATGGAGGTGGTAAACTGGGATGCCGGGCTGGTTTTCTTGCGGCAGGAAAGGGAAGAGGGTTTCGCGCTTGCTGCGTACCGCGGTTTCTCCGCGGAACACCTCGCCGGTTTTCGGGAGGGAGCCGGCCGCGGGGACCGGGCCTCAGACGCGGAGGTGCTCCCGCGGCTTCGTTTTCGGGACGAAATGGTGGTTTTCGACGCGACAAATCTGCCCGAGGGTTTGAACGCGCCGGCTTTCAGCGCCGCGGGTTTTTACTCCGGCGTCGTAGTGCCCCTGCGGTACAAAGGCAAGCTGCAGGGGGTGCTGACCCTTTTCCGGCGGCAGAAAAATGAACTGAGTCCGGAAGAACGGGAGGTCTTGGAAGCCGTCGGCAGCCAGATCGGCGTGGCGGTGGAAAACGCCCGTCTTTACCAGAAGGTAAAGACGATGGCCGAACGGGACGCCTTGACCGGGCTTTACAACCGCCACAAGTTTTTTGCCATTTTGGACGCGGAGCTCAAGCGCTGTTCCCGGTACAAGAGCAAGTGCGGCGTGCTGCTTTTTGACGTGGACCACTTCAAGGATTACAACGATACCTTTGGGCACCTGGCAGGGGACGACTGCTTACGCAAAACGGGGCGGATTATTCAGCAGAGCATCCGGGAGACGGATACTGCGGCCCGCTACGGCGGCGAGGAGTTTGTGGCTTTGGTAGTGGAAGCCGACGCGCCGAACACCGTTAAGGTGGCGGAGCGGCTAAGGAAGCGGATAGAGGCCGAAGGACAGAAGGAACCCTTTCCCACGGTGAGCATCGGGGTGGCGGTGTTCCCTGACGACGGCCAGACGGCGCAGGAGTTGCTTTTGACTGCCGATAACGCCCTTTACACGGCCAAGCGGATGGGCAGAAACCGGACGGTGTGGCGGGGGATGGTGCAAACCCCCGCTTAAGGACGGTGTCCGGGTGAAAGTGCGGTTTTAGACTCCGGCCGCCGTGAGGATGTCGAGCACAACCTCCTCTTTCCCGATCGCCATGATGTGGACGCCGTCGCACATTTTTTCCTTTTTCAGGGTGGCGATCATCCGCCCGGCGATTTCAATGCCTTTTTCCAGCGCCCGGCCCTTGCCCGCGCTTGCCAGTTCGTCGATCAAATGCTGGGGCACAAAGATGCCGGGGATGTTTGCGTTCATGTACTTTGCCATCCCAACCGAGGTGAGCAGGATGATTCCGGCCAGAATCTTCACCGGAAACTGGCGGGCGTGCTCCATGAATTTGGCGAAGTTCTCCAGGTCGTAGACCCCCTGGGTCTGGAAGAATTCGGCGCCGGCCTCCACCTTTTTCTCGAACTTGATCAGTTGCGGTTCAATCGGTTTCGCTTCCGGGCAGACCACGGCCCCGGCGCAGAACGACACCGCTCCGTCCAGTTTGTTTCCGGCCATGTCCGCGCCCGTTTCCATCTGCCGGATTGCCCGGAGCAGCTGCACGGAGTCCAGGTCAAAGACGCCCTTGGCCTCCTTGTGGTCCCCGACCACCACCGCGTCGCCGGTGAGGCAGAGGACGTTGGTGATGCCCCTGCTATAAGCGAACATCAGGTCGGCCTGCAGGGCGAGCCGGTTCCGGTCCCGGCAGGTCATTTGCAGGATGGGTTCACCGCCCCGCTCTTTAACGGCAAGGCAGCCGCCGAGGGAGGGAAACCGCATCACGGAGCTCTGGTGGTCGGTGACGTTCAACGCGTCCACCCTGTACTTGAGCAGGTCAATGTGGTGGAGCATCTTCTCAATGTTTGTTCCCTTGGGCGGGCCGATCTCGCAAGTGACCACGAACTTTCCGGAGTTTAGGGCCTGCTTAAACTTCGATTCCATCATCCTCGCTCCCTTTAAAATGCAAGGTTTCTGCAGCGGCCCTGGGCAAACCGGCTTGCGCCAGATTCCTGCGCTGACCGCACTATCGCTCGTCACCGGCTCTCCGTCCGGCACCGCGCAAACTCGGCGTCCCTGCCTCGGTTGCGCTTGCCGGCATCCGTGCCGGCATCCGGACTCCGAGCCGTCGCCTCGCCAAGTGCGGTTCGCAGCTCGTCATACGGCGCGACTCCGGTCTTGCCGCAGGTCCTACACACATTTTCATTCCCGGTGGCGCGACTTTATCGTCGTGAACGATTCCTCACTCATCCCAGTTTGAAGGTCTTTGGTCTAAGCGCAACCTGGTAGTTCTTCGGGGGGTGGTACTGCCGCATCAGGTCGAGTCTTCCCTGGATTTTCAGCCGCTGGTAGATAAGGGTCCAGGCGCAATCCTTCTCCTTGTCCACCTCGCACTTGCCTTCATTGGTGCCGCCGCAGGGGCCGTTCAACAGGCCCTTGTTGCAGGCGGTCAGCGGGCAGATCCCGGCGGTTTCACCAAGCACACACTGGCCGCACTGGGCGCAGACTTCCCGGAAGAAGCCGGGCTTTTCTTCCACGCCGATGAACAGGGTGTCCAGGGCGGGAACAACCGGTTTGTTGGTGTACAGGCTCACCCGGTGGACTCCCAGAGCGCAGGCCATTACCAGGATACACCCCGCGTTGCGGATGGAGCGCTCGTTCTCCTTCATGCTCACCGCGGTCATCTCGTCGCAGGCCGTCGGGATGACCGCCCAGCCGGTGACGGTCTTTTCCAGTTTTTCAAGGCTTTCCTGCATCGCGAGTACCTGGTCTCTGCCCCCGGTTTGCGTCATGGTGGCGCAGGTGCCGCACCCCATAATGAAAACACGGTTGTAACGCTGCAGCTTTTGCCTGATCTCTTCAAAAGGTTTCTGCTTCGTGATCGATTTCATGCTGATCCCCCCTAAGTGCCTTCGGCTGTGGGTCCCGGCGGAACTACTTGCGGAGGGGTCTCCGCGGCAGCCGCTGCCACTTGCTGGCCGGACACTTCTTCTCTTTTATATGCACCTCGTATTCGTCCCTGAAGTAGTGGAGCGTGGAAAGCACGGGGTTGGGGCAGGTCTGTCCCAGACCGCAGAGCGAGGTCTCTTTGACTGTTCTGGCCAGGGTGAACAGGGTGTCGATATCGCCTTCCCGCCCCTTGCCCTGGGTGATCCGGGTCAGGATTTCCAGCATTTGCTTGGTTCCCAGACGGCACGGGGCGCACTTGCCGCATGATTCCGCCTGGGTGAAACTCAAGAAGTACCGTGCTACCTCCACCATACAGGTGTCCTCGTCCATCACCACCATGCCCCCGGAGCCCATGATCGAACCCACCATCGTCAGGGTTTCGTAATCCACGGGGGTATGCGGGATCCGGGCGGGGATGCACCCGCCTGAGGGGCCGCCTGTCTGCACCGCCTTCAGGCGCTTGCGGTTTGGGATGCCGCCCCCGATGTCGAAGATGATCGCGGAAAGGGAGGTGCCCATCGGCACTTCTACCAGCCCGCTGTTGGCGATGTTGCCGCTGAGGGCGAGGACTGTGGTTCCCTTGCTCTTCTCGCTGCCGATACCGGCGAACCAGTCTGCCCCCCGCTCGATAATGACCGGTACGGAGGCCAGGGTCTTGACGTTATTGATCGTGGTGGGTCTTCCCTCCAGCCCGGACTGGACGGGGTACGGGGGCCGCGGCCGGGGCATGCCCCGACGGCTCTCGATGGAGGCGATGAGCGCTGTTTCTTCCCCGCAAACGAAGGCTCCGGCGCCTTCCTTCATCTGCACCTCGAAATCAAACCCCGAGCCGAGGATGTCTTTTCCCAGGAACCCCCTGGCCCTGGCCTGTTCCAGAGCCACCCGGATCCGTTTGACCGCCAGGGGGTACTCGGCGCGGACGTAGACAAAGCCTTCGTCGGCACCGATGGCGTACCCGGCGATGATCAGACCCTCGATGACCGCGTGGGGATCTGCTTCCAGAACGGAGCGGTCCATGAAGGCCCCGGGATCGCCCTCGTCGGCGTTACAGATCACGTATTTCTTGTCGGCGCAAACGTTGCGGCCGAATTCCCACTTCCGCCCCGTGGGGAAGCCCGCACCGCCCCTCCCGCGGAGTCCGGACTTCTTGACTTCTTCAATGACCTGTTCCGGGGTCATCTCCAGGAGGACTTTTCGCAGCGCCCGGTAGCCGCCGTTCGCGATGTAGTGGTCGATCTTTTCCGGGTTGATCCGGCCGCAGTTGCGCAGGATGATCCGCTGCTGTTTTTTGTAAAAGTTGATCTCGTGGTACCGGGGCACCGCCTGCCGGCTCGCCGGATCCCGGTAAAAAAGCCGTTCCACCGGCTTGCCCTGCCGCAGGTGCGCATCCACAATCTCGCGGGCGTCTGCTACGCCCACGTGGGTGTAGAAAATACCCTCCGGTTCCACGACCACGAGGCCCCCTTGTTCGCAGAAGCCGTGGCAGCCGGTAAAGTCAACCTCCACATCCGTCAGGCCCAGCCTGGCTACTTCCGCCCGGAGTTCTTCGTATACCGTCCCGGAACCCCTCGAAAGGCACCCTGTTCCCTGACAGACAAAAATGGTCCGCTTTCCTTCCACCTGTGCTTCACCCTTGCCTGATAATACTGCTCACTCTTCGCGGCTTGGAAGCGTTGCCGTATAACGGGCCAGCAACTCCTCCATCTTTTCGGTACTCATCTGGCCGTGGACCTGGTCGCCGATGACCACGTTGGGAGCCAGCGCGCAAACGCCGATGCAGGCTACGGTCTCCAGGGTGTATTCCATGTCGGGGGTGGTTTCCCCTTCCTTGATCTTCAGCCGCTGCTCCAGCAATTGGAGAAGCGCTTCCCCGCCGCGCACGTGGCAGGCGGTTCCCCTGCAGACCCTGACGATCTGCCTGCCCCGTGGTTTCGTGTAAAACTGGGTGTAGAAGGAGATAACGCCCTGGACCTGGCTCGGGAACAGCCTAAGGCCCTTGGCGACGATGGGAATCGCCGCCGGGGGAATGTACCCGTATTCGTTTTGGATTTGCTGTACCACCGGGATCAAAGCCCATTTCCGCCCGCGGCATTCGCCGACGATTTCCCTGACCCGTTCCAGGTTGACATTCATCCCCGGAGCAGTTTTATCCATCGGAACCGATCCTTTCTATTCTTACGTTGACCGCTTTGTTCAGCAGGGACTTTCTCTCCGGATCTAAAACTATATTGAATAACTGGCTAACGGGATTAACCGCAACGGCAAAAGGCATGAAGACCAACCCTTCCGGCAGGGTATCCGTGGTTTTGACCACTGCCGTCGCCTCGCCCGCCGGGGAAACAATCTTCACCCGGTCCCCCTCGCTCACCGCCAGCCGGCGGGCATCTGCCTCGCTGATGCTGACATAAGCCGCAGCCGAAAATTTCCGCAAGCGCGGCGCTCTTGAGGTGCGCGTGCCGCCGCCGAAGTGGTACAGGTTGCTTCCGGTCAGCAGCACAAAGGGATACGATTCGTCCGGCTTCGGAGGCCCTGCCCCGTTTAAAACCGGCGCGAGACGCAGGGTGCCGCCGGGATATTTCCGGTAGACGGCGGCTTCGGATTCCGGCGCCGGCTCCTCCAGGGTTCCGTACCCGATACCCCCGTACAGCGGGACCAGTTTCTCGATCTCCTCGCGCACTTCTCGGGGGGAGGTGTACGGCAGCGGATGACCCATGCTGGTAGCCAGGTGCAGCAGGATTTGCCAATCCGGCAGGCTCTGGCCCGGGGGTTCGACGGCTTTTCGCAACCGGTTAACGCGGCCTTCAAAGTTAGTGAAGGTTCCGTCTTTCTCGGCGAAGCCTGCCGCCGGCAAAACCACGGACGCCAGTTTTGCCGTCTCGGTCAGGAACAAATCCTGAACAACCAGGAAGCCGACCGCGGACAGCGCGTTGCGCACGTAGCCGGCGTCGGGGAAGGAGGAAACGGGATCTTCACCCACGATGTAAAGTCCTTTAATTCTTCCGGCTTTTGCTTCCCGCAACGTTTCCGGGAAGGTTAATCCGGGGGTGCCCGGCAGGCTACCCCAGTAATCCCTGAATCTCCGCCTGGCCTCCCGGTCGGTCACGGGATAATAGCCCGGGAGGAAGTCGGGAAGCGCCCCCATGTCGCAAGCCCCCTGGCCGTTGCTTTCCTTCTGCAAGGCATAGACGGCGGCGCGGTTCCCGGTGAGAAGTACCAGGTTTGAAAGGGCCTTTAACACCCCGGTTCCGTTCACCTGCTGGGTGATCCCGTTCCCGTAAACGATTGCCGCCTGCTTTGCCCCTGCAAAAAGGCGTGCCGTACGACGGAGGTCCTGGTGGGAAACGCCGGTGATTTCTTCGACATAGGAGGGGGTGTACCGGGCCAGGCTCTCGGCAAAGGCGGCGAAATCGGCTGCTTCTCTGTCCACCGCTTCGTCTGCCAGGTCTTCGTCCAGGACAACCTTGCAGAGACCGTTCAGCAGAACCGGGTCGGTGCCTACCCTGGGCCTTAGCTGCAGTTCTGCAAACAGGGACAGCCGGGTTTCCCGCGGGTCGACCAGGATCAGCTTGGCCTCCCGGCACCTGGCGGTGCGTTTGATGATGTATCCGACCAGGGGGGCGGAAGCGGTAGGGTCTGCGCCGATAACCAGGATCACTTCCGCTTCCTCCAGCGCCGTTAAGGGGCTGTTGGTGCCGAAAAACCCGCCCGTTTCCGGAGAACCGTACAAACGGGCCGCGCCGTACAGGCGGCTGCCGTTGTCAATGTTGTTGGTGCCGAGCACGCACCTGGCGAATTGCTGGAGCAGGTAGTTTTCTTCATTGGTGCACTTGGACGAGCCGAAGACGGCCAGGCTTTCACCGCCGTTCTCCGCTTTGATCCGGTTGAACTCGCCGGCGATCAAGCTCAGCGCTTCGTCCCAGGACACCTCCCTGAATTCACCGTCCACCTTGACCAGAGGGGCGGTCAGCCGGTCCGGGCTGTAAATGAAGTCGTAGCCGTAGCTTCCCTTGACGCAGAGGGTGCCCCGGGTCACAGGGTCTTCTTTATCCGGCATCGTCCGCACCACGCGCCCGTCTTTAACCTCCACGTAAAGGCTGCACCCACAGCCGCAGAAAGGACAGGTGGTTCGGACAACGCTCGGGGTTGTCCCCCGGTATGCGGGTTCCGCTTCCATCAGGGCTCCGGTGGGGCACAGCGCAACGCAGGTGCCGCAGAAGGTACACTCGGATTCCTCCAGCGGACCGTCGCCGAACGTGGCCGGTCTGGCCGCGAAGCCGCGCCGGAAATAGTCAACCGCGCCCTCGACGACCAGGTCCTGGCAGACCCGAATGCACTTGGCGCAGAGGATGCACTTGCTGAGGTCCCTTTTGATGAACGGGTTGTTTTCCTTGATGGTTGCCGCCTGCGGTACCTTCTGGAAACCGAGCCGGCCGACACCCAGTTCGGCGGCGATCCGGCGCAACTCGCAGCGATTTCCCTTGTCGCAAACCATGCAGGAGTCCGGATGACTGGCCAGCATCAGCTCGATGATGCTGCGGCGCCGCTCTAACACCCGCGGCGAGTCGGTGCTGATTTCCATTCCGGGAGTAATAAAAACGGTGCAGGCCGTAAGCAAGGCGCCGGTTCGTTCCTCCTCGACAATGCAGATGCGGCAGGCGCCTATAGAAGGGCAGGCAGCGCCGGGTGAAACCAGTTGCGGCTCGTGACAGAGCGTGGGGATGTAAACCCCTTCTTGCTGAGCCAGTTCGAGAATCGTCATGCCCGGCCGGCCGTGGACTTCCTGCCCGTTAAGGAAAATGGTTACCGGCTCCAAATCAGGATTCTCCTTTATCGCACAGTTTTAGCGAAAGAGGGGAGAAGACACCCGAGGGCGCTCCTCTATGATCCGCAACGAGCCAGCTATATTTAAATTACGAAGCAGTGGCAAAACCGTTGGTGCCGTAAACACCAGTGTGTTGGCGATAATATAACACCCGGTCCGGTGGGTGTCAATATAATCCGGGTAAGTGGATTATATCGGGACTGAGTGTCACCTGGGAAGGTTTGAACGGTCAGGAGGCATTTAGCCGAGCGGGGGAGCGTACAATTTTAACCGGACAGCGGCGGTGACGGAGACTCCTGCCTGTGCTCAAGCGACTTGACACCGCCTTTACGGAGCCTGTACAATAACACTAAACCTGGGAGAGAATAGAACGCGTGTAGCGCCACAAGGGCGTTTGTAATTATGATATAAGCTCAAAAATCGAATACCAACGGTCGCTTCTGGTTGAAGCGTACGGTTGCTTTCGAGTGGCGTACCGCTTCTTTTCTTTGCCGAGGTGGACTCGGTTTTTTTATTTTAGTTTAACCGGCACGGAACGGAGGTGAGATTTTTTGCCGGATGCAATATGGTTCATACTGGCGGCAGCAATCGTAGTGGCCTTTGTCGGGGGGTATTTTACCCGGCGGTACGTTACCGAATTCAGGATGGCGGACGCAGAAAAGCAGGCCCGCCGGATTATCGAAGAAGCGGCGAAAGAAGCCGAGGGCAAGAAGCGCGAGGCGCTCCTCGAAGCAAAGGAAGAAGTCCTGAAGCTGAAAAACGAGGCCGAACGTGAAAACCGGGAGCGGCGCCAGGAGCTTCAGCGCATGGAGAAACGTCTGGCCCAGAAGGTCGAGGCGCTGGAAGCCAAACTGGAACGGGTCCAGAAGCGGGAGGAGGAACTCAGCAGAAAAGAAGCCAAAGTCACCGACCTGCAAACCGAACTGGAAAAGCTGCACCAGCAACGGCTGGCGGAGTTGGAACAGGTTTCCGGCATGACGCTTGACCAGGCCCGGGAAGCCCTGCTGGCGGAAGTGGAAAAAGAGATGCAGCAGGAGACGGCGAAGCTCATCCGGGACATCGAGGCGCGGGCCAAGGAAGAAGGAGAGCGCCGCGCAAAGGAAATCATCGCTTCCGCGATCCAGCGTTGCGCCGCCGACCAGGTTGGGGAGACCACGGTTTCGGTGATTCCCCTGCCCAACGACGAAATGAAGGGGCGGATTATCGGTAGGGAAGGGCGGAACATCCGGGCTTTTGAGAACCTTACCGGCGTAGATCTGATCATTGACGATACACCGGAGGCCGTTATTTTGTCGAGTTTCGACCCCGTGCGGCGGGAAGTGGCCCGCCTGGCGCTGGAGCGGTTGGTGTCCGACGGCCGGATTCACCCGGCGCGCATCGAAGAGATGGTGGAAAAGGCGCAGAAGGAGGTTGACCGCCAGATTTGGGAGGCCGGTGAACAGGCGGCTTTCGAGGCGGGGGTCGCCGGACTGCACGAAGAGCTCATTAGGCTCCTGGGCAGGTTGCGGTTCCGCACGAGCTACGGTCAGAACGTGCTGCAGCACTCACTGGAAGTGATGCGTTTGGCGGGCCTGATGGCCGCGGAACTCGGGGTCAACGTCGCCTTGGCCAAACGCGCGGGGCTCCTGCACGATATCGGCAAGGCTGTGGACCGGGAGGCCGAAGGGCCGCATGTGGCCATCGGTGTGGAACTGGCGCGAAAGTACGGCGAGGATCCGGAGGTGCTCCATGCCATCGCCGCGCACCACGGGGACGAGGATCCCCAGACGGTGGAAGCCGTGCTGGTGCAGGCGGCAGATGCCATTTCCGCCGCGCGGCCGGGTGCGCGCCGGGAAACCCTGGAGGCTTACATCAAGCGGCTGACGAAGCTGGAGGAAATCGCCAATTCGTTCCAGGGCGTAGAGAAAGCGTACGCCGTGCAGGCCGGGCGGGAAATCCGCGTGATGGTCAAACCGGAACGGGTTGATGACCTGGCAATGGTGCGGCTGGCGCGGGACATCGCCGGAAAGATCGAGGGCGAGATGGAGTATCCCGGGCAGGTAAAAGTGGTGATTATTCGCGAGACCAGAGCGGTTGAGTACGCGAAGTAGGCTGAGGCGAAGCGGATGCGTATCCTAATGATCGGAGATATAGTCGGCCGCCCGGGCCGCCGAGCGGTAAAAGAGAACCTGGCGGCCATTCGGCAGGGGTTCGGGATTGACTTTACCATTGCGAACGGGGAAAATATCGCCGGCGGCAACGGCGTCACCCGCGAAACGGCGAACGAGCTTTTCGGCTACGGGATTGACGTCTTGACCGGCGGCAATCACATCTGGGATAAAAAGGAAAGTTACGCCTTCATCGCTGAGGAGGCCCGGCTCATCCGGCCGGCCAACTACCCGCCGGAGGTTCCGGGCGCCGGTTACCGGGTTTTCCCGGTCGGGGACTGTAAGGTGGCGGTGGTAAACCTCCTGGGGCGGGTTTTCATGCCTGACGTGGACTGCCCTTTCCGCCGGGCGGAAGAAATCCTGGCCGAGCTGTCGGCGGTGACACCGGTGATCGTGGTGGATTTCCACGCCGAGGCTACCTCGGAAAAAATGGCTTTCGGTTGGTTCTTAGATGGAAGGGTGTCCGCGGTCCTGGGCACGCACACCCATGTGCAGACTGCGGACGAACGCGTCCTGCCCGGAGGCACGGCCTACATCACCGATGTCGGAATGACCGGACCGCGCGACTCGGTGATCGGGGTGAGAACGGAGACCATAATCGCCAAATACGTGACGCAACTTCCCAAGCGGTTCGAGGTCGCGGGCGGGCCTTACCAGTTTGACGCCTGCGTCGTTACCGTAGACCCGGTAACCGGAAAGGCGCTGGAGATCGAGCGGATTCGAAATTTCGAGGCGTAAGCCCTTTTGCAGCGGGGTTTTATTCGAGAAGCCGTGGGCGACCACGGCTTCTTACGTTGCGCCTGAAAGTGTTTCAGGCCCCCACGCCTGCGGGGGCGTCAAACAAAGAATTCGAACACGTACCGGAGGGCCAAACCAATAACCAGGAGGCCCAGCAGTGCCCGGATCCACTGCTCCGGCAGGTACTTCTGGAAACGGGCGCCA
Source organism: Bacillota bacterium (assembly GCA_040758635.1). GTDB lineage: Bacteria > Bacillota > Desulfotomaculia > Desulfotomaculales > Ammonificaceae > Yes71-27. Next base: position 46,255 of record JBFLVI010000003.1, read on the forward strand.
ACGTATGTACCTGCCAGCCCTCCTACCCCGAAGAGCGTTCCCAGCGCCCAGTCCGGCCGGATCACTTTTTCGGCGCCGAAGGGGGTAAGGGCCAGTATCTCAAAGAAGGTTACCCCGGCGATTGATGTTAGAAAGGTCCCGGCCAGCGCGGCGCCGGCCACAGTGTACACCGGCAGGCCCAGGACGGCCACCGCAAAGGGGGCGATGATAGCCCCGCCGCCGATGCCGTAGATGCCGCCGATCAGCCCGACAACGAGGGCGAGGCTGAAGATGGTTATGGTGCTGAAGGAGAAGGTTTCACCCCAAAACTCGTATTCAACCCGCAAAAGGGATACCGACTTTGTACGCACCACTGCTTCCGCCGGCAGCCCGGCGGCCGGGCGGCCCTGCGCCGCTTCCTTCTGCTGCCGGACGCGTTCCCGGAACTTCTTTTCCAGGGCGCGCTGCTGCTCCCGCCCCTTACGGTAGCGCCCGGTCGCTTCGTAGAGCAGCCGCGCCCCGAGGTAGAGAAGCACCAGACCCACGAAGAACTTGAAGGCGCGCGGGTCGGGGAGGTAGCGGATGCGGATCAGCGCCCCGGCGAAGACTCCGGGAAGGGTACCAAGGATCACGATCCAGGTAAGGGGCCAGGCCATCCGCCCTTCCCTTACGTACCGGTAGAGCCCCCCGGGGATGGCCACGATATTGTAGATGAGGTTCGTAGGGCTGACGGCCGGGGTGACAAAGCCCAGAACGCTTACCTGAAAGGGCAGGAGCAGAAAAGCGCCGGAGACACCGGCGGACGCGGTTACCGAAGAAACGGCGAAAGCCACCAAGGGGGGAATCAACGGGAAAACTTCGACTCCCGAGACCGGAAAATACATCCCGCATACTCCTTTCTTAACAAGGAATTAACCCGTGGCTTTCCAGGATCGCCTGTCCAGCGCGCCCGTGCACAAAATCCAAGAATGCCTGCGCCGGGCCGGGGTGCCTGGTTTGCCGGTGGATGCCGATGGCAAACTCGATCGGCGCTCCCCGGAGCGTCACCGTTTCACCAGGTTGCCGCCCTTCTACTGTGACTGTTGCCGCATTATAACGCTGGGCAAATGCCGGGCTGGAGAGGTCGATTTCCCGGGGCAGGGTAAGGTGCTGCAGGCCGAACTGCACCGCCACCGAAGAATAAACAAACACGTAGTCCACGCGGCCCTGGATGAGCAACTCTACCAGGTCGATAGACTTGGGTGCGATTCTCTCCCGCGGGCACCTGGCGCAAAGCCGGTCGTAGAGGCCCGGCCGGTGGTAGAAATCTTCGGCCAACTGCCAGACCATCAGCGTTCGGTAGCCGCAAGGGTCCAGATTCTCGTCTGAACGGGCATAGGTTACCTGATTCATGAGGAGGATGTCCATCCAGTTGTGTTCCGTGAGGGAATCTCGGCCCCGGGAGTATTCTTCAAAGGCGAGGACGATACGGTCGGTGGCGAAGACGAAACAGCGGGATACAATCTCCGGCTCCAGGAGTTCGGAGAAAACAGCGGGGTCGGCCAGGGCGACCACGTCGGCATGTTCCCCCCGGCGCAGCCGGCGCGCGCACTCCCGGGAGCCTGCGGCCTGCAGTGTCAAAACCGTGCCGGGATGGGCTTCCTGGAATACCCGGGCACACTCTTTGAGAGGCCCGCGCAGTGCTCCGGCGTGCAGGATGTGGAGGGCCTCCTTTTTAGATTCGCTCTTTTCCCCCTCCGCGGGTTTCCGAAGGTTTTCCGCGGGGATGCTGCCCGCCGAACGGACTGCCGTAAACAGTCTCAGGAAGGCCTCAAGCTGTTCGCGGCGGCGCTGGACGTTGGCTGCCATCATTTCGAGGAGGTTTTTTCCGTCGGCCGTTAAGTGGTAAACCCGCCGTGCTGGGCCGGATTCGCCGGTCTGCCATTCAGAATGTACCAGGCCCTCCTCCTCCATTCGCCGCAGGTTACGGTAGACCGTCGCCGGGTCGCACTCCTCAGATGTGAAAGAAAGCTGGTTCAACGACTGGATGAGTTCGTACCCGTGCATGGGGTGCCGGGCGAGAAGCAGCAGCAACCCGGGATGCAGCAACCGTTCGCCCCGGAGGTAGGCGGCGTAGACCGAGTGTTCATTGTCCAAGGCATCTCGCTCAGGCATACCTGCATCATTCTCCTATTTGTATTATGCATATACTTTTAAATTGATTATAGCAGGGCTGCGGTGCCGCTGACAAGAATAGAATTTTTCATTTTGGTCTGGCATTAAAAACCTAACAACACACTCAAGACAGTGAGGCGGTCTGCATGGCAAAGCAAATTGTTGATCAAGAAAAGTCACCGGGAAAATAGGGGAAGATGTTTGTTGAATGAACTGCCACCTGGGGGTGCTTCCGGCGGACCCCTGCCGGAGCGGAATAGTAGCACAGGGTTCATATAGCGCGGCTTACGGGTTGACCGCCTGGATTTAAGGCTGCGGTCAAAAAATAGGTCCACTTCAGGCCGGGAGGAAGGACGCCGGTCCTTCCTCCCGGTCTTTGTGATTTGTTTTCCCGGTTACTTCAGCAACCTTCCTTGCAATGGGTGACCGGCCGCAGCAGGTAACGCTTTTTGAGCATTATTTCCCTCCCATCTAAAAAGTACTCCCGGCGCCTGAACAGAGCACCGTTACTAAGATAGGTATACTGGCGCGGAAAATATTTGTTACAAATTGTTCCAGAAAAGGCCGGAATTTTTCGCCTTGCGTGCCGCCGGGCGGAATGTTAAAATGCTTAGTGAGTACTCACTCATAATAATGGGGGTGTCGGCAATCCGGGGAAGAAGGCGGGCCACGGAAGAGCGGCGCCGGGAGATTCTTGCTGCGGCGGGCAGGGTTTTCGCCCGGAAGGGTTTTGAGCGGAGCACCACTGCCGAAATCGCCCGGGAAGCCGGGGTCGCCGAGGGGACGATTTTTCGCTATTTTCCAACTAAGAGGGACCTGCTGGTGAGCGTTGTGGCCTCGCTGGTGATGGAGTCGCTGCCTGCACTTTTGGAGCGAATTGAAACCGGAACCATAGAGGACGCTATTAAAGACATTCTCCGTAACCGGCTTGATCTGATCAAGGAAAACGCGCCGCTTTTAAAGCTCTTTTTCGCCGAAGCCCTTTTCCGGGAAGACCTGCGCGAAAAGTTCATCGAGGAGGTAGTGCTCCGGGCCACGGCAAGGGCCGAGGCCTTTTACCGGCAGCAGCAGGAGCAGGGCAACCTGCGTCCGCTGAACCCCCAGATCGCCATCAGGTGCCTGATGGGAATGCTCGGGATTTTCGTCATCTGGAAGGAGTTCCTCGGCGGGGACAGGTACGTCCGCTTCGACGAGGAAGAGGTGCTGGAGACCATCACCACCATTTATCTGGACGGGGTGAGAAACCGTGGCCGGTAAAAAGAAAATCGGGATCGTTCTGGTCGTGCTCCTGCTTGCCGCCGCCGGCATCGGCGGGTATTACTACCTCACGGTTTACCGGGGCGAGCCGGAGGGGCTGACGGCTTCCGGGTACATCGAGGCCACCGAGGTCCGGCTGGCCTTTGAGGCGGGAGGCCGGGTTGAACACCTCGCAGTTGCGGAGGGAGACCGGGTGAAGCCCGGCATGGTGCTGGCACGGCTGGATGACGCTGCGGCGCGCCTACAGCTTGCACAGGCCGAGGGGGCCTTGGCCGCCGCCGAGGCCCGGCTGGCGGAGATGAAGGCCGGCTCGCGGGAGCAACAGGTCCGCGCAGCGCAAGCTGCCGTGAAGCAGGCGGAGGCCGCCGAGAAACAGGCGGAGATCGCGCTGGCTGCAGCGGAACGGGAGCTGGAGCGGTTGGAGGAGCTTTACGCACAGGAAGCCGTTCCGGCACAACAGGTTGACGCCGCCCGGGACGCGCGGGACAGCGCGGCCGAGCAATTGGCGGCGCGCCAGGCGGCCACTGCGGCCGCCCGCGCGCAGCTTGACCTGGTGCAGGCCGGCGCTACGAGGGAAGCCATCCTTAACCTCGAAGCGGCCGTGGTCCAGGCACGGGCGGCGCGGGACCTGGCGCGGCTCACCCTCGACCGGACGGTGCTCAGGGCTCCGGTGGCAGGTACGGTGACCGGGCGCCTGGTCGAGGTGGGCGAAACGGTGGTTCCGGGAACGGCAGCTTTCACCCTCTCCCGGCTCGACGAACTGTGGGTAAGGATCTTCATTCCCGAGCCGGAGATCGGCCGGGTTCGCTTAGGGCAGCGGGCGGCGATCACGGTTGATTCCTACCCGGGCAAGAAGTTTCCCGGACGCGTTGTTTACGTCGCTCCGGAGGCGGAGTTCACTCCCCGGAACGTCCAGACGCCCGAAGGAAGGGCCGAGACCGTTTTTGCCGTACGGGTCGCCGTTGAAAAAGGGGCGGGCCTGCTGAAGCCGGGAATGCCCGCCGACGTAGTGCTGGAGGAAAAGTGATGGCGGCGATTGTGGCGGAAAACCTGACCCGGCGCTTTGGAAACCTGGCGGCGGTAGACGGCATCAGCTTCCGGGTGGAGGAGGGGGAGATTTTCGGCCTTCTTGGGCCGAACGGTTCCGGGAAGTCAACCACCGTCAGGATGCTGTGCGGCATTCTCCGCCCCTCCGACGGACGCGGCGAGGTGCTGGGTTATGACATCGCCCGGGAGGCGGAACGCATAAAGGGGAGCATCGGGTACGTGTCGCAGCGTTTCAGCCTCTATGAGGACCTGACCGTACGGGAGAACCTGGAGTTCTATGCCGGCATTTATACGGTGCCCCCGAGGGAACAGGAGCAAGCGATTGCCGCGGCCGCTGCCTCCGCCGGGCTGGGGGAGCGGACCCGGGCCCTGGTGCACACCCTTTCGGGCGGCTGGAAACAGCGCGTGGCCCTCGCCTGTGCACTGGTACACCGCCCGCGGCTTCTGTTCCTGGACGAACCCACCGCCGGGGTGGATCCCGTTTCCAGGCGGGAGTTCTGGGACATCCTCCGCGGTCTGGCGGCGAAAGGCGTTACGGTGCTGGTGACGACCCATTACATGGACGAGGCGGAGCAGTGTCACCGCCTGGCTTTTATGTACCGGGGACGCTTCCTGGCCATCGGCCCGCCGGAGGAGCTGAAAGCCGCTGAAGGCGCGCTGTTGCTGGAGGATGTTTTTATCGCCCTGGTACGGCGGGGCAGGACCCTGGACCAGGAAGCGCTGGGGGGTTAGTGATGCGGCTCATGCGGCTGTGGGCCATCGTGAAAAAAGAGGTGCTGCACATCAGGAGAGACAGGCCGAGCCTGGTGATCAGCTTTCTCTTGCCGGTGATGATGCTCTTTCTTTTCGGCTACGCCGTGACCATGGACGTGGACGAAATCCGGACTGCGGTGCTGGACGGCGACCGCACCCGGGCCAGCCGGGAACTGGCGTCTGCCTTCGCAGCCTCCGGGTACTTCAAGCTCACGGCTTATCCGGTGAGCCGCCAGGAGCTGGAGCGGCTGATCACCAGCGGCAGGGTAAAGGCGGGATTAATCATTCCCGCCGGCTACGGCCGGACCCTTGCAAGGGAGGAGGCGGCGCCCGTGCAGTTCGTTGTTGACGGCAGCGACCCAACCACCGCCCGCACGGCGCTGCAGGCCGGGGAACTGGTGGCCCGCGTTCATTCGAGCAAGCTCATGCTGGCGGCGCTTGACCGGAGTGGGAAAACCGTACCGCTTACCGCCGGCGTTGATTTCCGCTCCCGGGTCTGGTACAACCCGAATATGAAAAGTGCCCGGTTTTTCATTCCCGGACTGATCGGGCTGATCATGCAGAACATCACCGCGATGCTGACCGCCTTCGCCCTGGTGCGCGAGCGGGAGCGGGGCACGCTCGAGCAGTTGATCGTGACCCCGGTGCGGCCTGCGGAGCTGGTGATCGGCAAACTCATCCCCTACGTGGTCATCGCCTTTATTGAAGTGTCCCTGATCTTCCTGGTGGGTACCTTCTGGTTCGGCGTCGGGGTGGCCGGCAACGTGCTGCTCCTGGCCGTGCTGGCGCTTTTCTTCCTTCTCGGGGCGCTGGGCCTGGGGCTGCTCATCTCCACGGTAACGCGCACCCAGCTGCAGGCGATGCAGGCAACGATGGGACTGATTCTCCCGAGCGTCCTGCTTTCGGGATTCGTCTTTCCGCGGGAGGCGATGCCCCTGGTAATCCGCTGGCTGGGCAATTTCATCCCGCTCACCTATTTCCTCGAGGTTTTGCGCGGCGTGATCCTCAAGGGCGCGGGGCTGGATCTTCTCTTTACCCAGGCGGTTGTCCTGGTGGCTTTTGGCTGCGGTACGCTTCTCCTGGCTGCACTGCGCTTCCGGAAGACGCTCGATTAGACCGTCCGGCGGGATTTTGGCCGGGGACCTGCGCCCGGAAAATTGTGACTATTCAGGCGCCCCGCGGGGCGCGGCTAAAGCTTGCGCATAGCGTTATGACCAGCCACTCGGGCCGAATCCTCACCCAGCACTCAGTTACTTCTTGGTAAGATACTACTTTTGAGGAAACACATATTTGTCCGCCCCGCGAAACTACACTTTTATAGCAGAGTGCTGAACTCCGGTTCGTTCCTCGTGGCTTCCGCGCTCTGCCCAGCGATAGCCTGGCGTGTGGTGTGATGTGACAGGCTGAATAGTTATAGAAAGATTTTTCTTGAGCCCGTGCAGAGGGCGCTGTTATAATTGTAAAGACGGTAAATATGCCCGGACGAGGTGGACCATGGAAATTCGCAAAATTTTTCGTGCCGGAAACAGTCTCGTGGTGTCCCTGCCGCAGGAGGTGCTGCGGGAACTCCGGCTCACGGAAGGAAGCCAGCTTGCGGTTTCGGTGAACGGCCAGAAAGGGGAGATAGTCCTCCGGCCGGTCACCGCCACCGGAACGGCGCAGATCACCGGAGATTTCGCCCGGCTGGTGGAGGAGTTCGTCGCGGAGTACGCCGGAGTCCTGCGGGAGCTCAAAAAGTGAACCCCATGACGGTTGAGGAAGTGCTTTACCTTCACTACCGCCTCATCAGCAGGACCGGCGGCCGGCACGGGCTCCGGGCGCCGGCTTTGCTGGCCAGCGCGGTTGCCCGCCCCTTCACTCAGGTCGGCGGCCGGGATGTTTACCCCACTCCTTTCGATAAAGCGGGAATTTTGCTGTCCGGTCTAATCGCCAGCAGGTGCTTCCGCGACGGCAACGAAATGCTGGCGGTTGCCGCCGCGGTGCTGCTTTTGCACCGTTTCGGCTGGCGGCTGGAAAAAGCTGCCGGGCTGCCGGCATTGGCGGCGGCGGTAGCGGCCGGGACCTGCGACTGGCGCGGTGTTTCGGCTTGGTTGCGGGAAAACAGCCGTCCGCGGGCGGAGGTAGCTGCCGGTGCGCCCGCGGAAACCGGCAATGGCGTTCGTTGACACTGGAGCAGTCTTTATGCTATAGTAGGAAGTGCCCGGAGGGGTGTCCGAGCGGCCTAAGGAGGCGGTCTTGAAAATCGCTGAACCCTTTTGTGGTTCCGTGGGTTCGAATCCCACCCCCTCCGCCAATTGAGAAGTTAGAGGCCAGAGGTTGGAGGTTAGAGGGTAGAAGAAGGAATTCGCGCCGCGAATTCCTTTACCAAAATAGATTCAAACGGAGAGATGGCCGAGTAGGTCGAAGGCGGTCGCCTGCTAAGCGACTATAGGGGGCAGTAAACCCTCTATCGTGGGTTCGAATCCCACTCTCTCCGCCATTTTAGAAGTGGGAGGTTGGAAGTCGGAGGTTGGAAGCAAAGGAAGGAATTCGCGAGAGCGAATTCCCACACCGGATCCAACATCTAACCTCTGGAATCCAACATCTATTTTGCGCCCGTAGCTCAATGGAGAGAGCAACAGACTACGGATCTGTAGGTTGGGGGTTCGAATCCCTCCGGGCGCACCATTTTAGAGGTTAGAGGCCGGAGGTTGGAGGTTGGAAAAGCGGAGGGAATTCGCGGGAGCGAATTCCCACACCGGATCCAACATCTAACCTCTGGCATCCAACATCTATTTTGCGCCCGTAGCTCAGGAGGACAGAGCAGCGGTTTCCTAAACCGCGTGTCGGGGGTTCGAGTCCCTCCGGGCGCACCATTTTAGAGGTTAGAGGCCGGAGGTTGGAGGTTGGAAAAGCGGAGGGAATTCGCGGGAGCGAATTCCTACAAGATCCCTGCATCCGACTTCTTGCGTCCGGCATCTGAATCAGGTCGGAGGTCGGAAAAGCGGAGGGAACTGGCGGCGCCAGTTCTATTTGTATTATATTTCTTGAAGCAGGGCGGGAGTTGAAGGCTGAGCGACAGGAGCCAACCGAACACGAGGCTTTTATGCGGGAGGCGCTCCGGGAGGCGGAAAAGGCCGGTGCTCTCGGCGAGGTGCCCGTCGGGGCGGTGGTGGTGGTGGGCGGGGAAATTGTTTCCAGGGCCCACAACCTCCGCGAGACCCTGAAGGACGCGACGGCGCACGCGGAAATAGTCGCCCTGCGGGAAGCGGCGCGGCGGTCCGGTGACTGGCGCCTGGAAGACGCCGTGGTTTACACCACCGTGGAACCCTGCCCGATGTGCGCGGGGGCGCTGGTGCAGTTCCGGGTGCGGAAAGTGGTTTACGGAGCGGCGGACCCGAAGGCGGGAGCCGCCGGTTCAATCGTCAACCTCCTTCAGGAGCCGCGGTTCAACCACCAGGTGGAGGTTGTGGCCGGTGTACTCGAGGCGGAGTGCCGGGAAGTCATCCAGCGGTTCTTTAGAGACCTGCGCCAAAATCGGTATGCGGAGAGATGGCCGAGTGGTTGAAGGCGCTCGACTCGAAATCGAGTAGGCGGCCCAAAAGCTGCCTCGTGGGTTCGAATCCCACTCTCTCCGCCAGGAAAGCCTGCTATGACAAGGATTTCGGGTCACGGTGGAGAGTGTAGCAAGAACCGTACCGCTCCTTGCTTAAAAGACGAATCGAGTAGTGCTGAAAGAACTTTACAATCCTGCTTGGTTCTCGAATACAATTCACTTACGACTCGCTTTCCCCTTTCGCTACCACGCCGAAAACAAAGCGAAGGGGTTTTTTGTTTATGTCAATCGCGCCCAAGAACAGCCTATCGTGAATTTTCAAGTGCATCCCCCGTTTAAGAGTATTGTTCACGCAATCCTTTTCCGTTAGGGGTGGTTTTTGTTGGACTTCCCCGGGCCGACAGGTTCAACGCCTAAGCCCAAGGTCCGGTATCTGCAAGGTGCAACGCCAGGGTTGGAATCAGGCAGGGTGATTTTTTTATGTGTGCGTGGGAAAACGTGGAAAATTGCGGTTGGGCGTGTTGAGAAGCGAAAAAAGAGTAATGCTATTAAAGTAAAAAATTATTTGCACTTTTCACGACATCCGTGTACACTTAGTTTATTCGCCTCGTAAGAGGTAGTTTTAGGAGGTATTGTTTAATGCTCGGAAAAGTAAAATGGTTCAACGCGGAAAAAGGCTTCGGTTTTATTGAAACCGAGGAAGGCAACGATCTTTTCGTTCACTTTTCTGCGATCCAGTCTGAGGGCTTCAAAACCCTGAACGAGGGTGAAACCGTGAAGTTCGACATTGTCACGGGCAACCGTGGTACTCGGGCCGCGAACGTCGTCAAATTATAAAAAAAGAGAAGTCTTTTATCTTGTAAGTTTGAAACGTGTGAAGCAGACTCAGGGGCAGTTAGGCTGCCCTTGTTCTGCTTTTTTCCGGGTTCTCGGGCAGGAGTCCGGGCCACCACAGCAAGCCGCCGAAAGGGAGCGGAGTACGGTGGCAAAAGAAAATCCTGCGGAGTCGAGCAGGACCCCGTTGCGTGACCGGCTGCACGTTGTACCAATGCTGCGGATCTCCGATATAAAAAGTGAAAAGAGCGCTTGGAGCCTGTGTTTCTTAGCGGCGTTAAAGGTTTTTATGCGAAAACCGGTGAAATGATTTATGTTATAAGATGCGACACTTGGAGTCTGCGGGAAAGATAATTCCGTTCAAGGCCGCCGACACATCTGGCTGATTGGGGAGGGGCTAACCTGCAGCTACAATTTAACGGTATCTGGTTGGTTTTGCTGGTCGCGGCGGGTGTGTTCACCCTGCTGCACCTCTGGTTCACCCTTTTTCCGGGGCGGGCGGTGCCGGAAGCCGGGCGGTATTTCACCACCGACCAGGTTGAGCGGGGCAGGGAGTACCAGCGGGGCCTGCGGCTGGTCTCAACCGGCTCGTTTCTGGTCCAGGCGTTTTTCCTGGCCTGGCTGGTTTTCGGCGGCCGGGCGGCCGCGCTTTCCACCTGGGCGCTGGAGCTCACGGGCAGCTACTGGGGCGGCGTATTGCTGTTTTTCTCCGTGCTGTGGCTGGCGCTGCGGGTTTTGAACCTGCCTTTCCGGATCTTCAGCAGCTACTGCTGGCAGCGCCGCTGGGGCTTTTCCACGCAGACTTTTAGAGCCTGGTGGATTGATTACCTGAAGGGCACCGCGATCGACCTGATCCTTTCTGCTGCCGGGGCGCTCTTGTATTTCTGGGTGGCGGGGCGCTGGCCTGCCGCCTGGTGGCTGGCAGGCGCCGCTTTGTTTTCCGTGCTTTACATCTTCCTCATATTTATCTGGCCGCTGGTGGTGGCACCGCTTTTCAACCGCTTTGATCCGGCAGCGGACCCGGCCGTCGTTGGCATGGTCAGGGAGCTTGCGCAAAAGGCCGGCCTCCCGGTGGAGCAGGTGCTAGTCATGGACGCAAGCCGGCGGACCACGAGGGTCAATGCCTATTTCACGGGTTTGGGCCGGACGAAGCGGATTGTACTGTACGACACCCTGCTCAGAAACTATCCTCTGGAGCAAGTCCGGGCGGTGGTGGCGCACGAGATGGCCCACTGGTGCAGGGGACACGTCACGCGGGGTCTTGCGCTTGGGGTTATGGGGAGCTTCGTGCTCTGGGGCTTGCTGTTTGTGGCGCTCCGGGGGACGATACCGGTGTCGGCGCCGTACCCGCCCCATGCCTGGGCGGTGGTCCTGCTGTTTGCTACGCTGGTTCTTTTCGTCAGCAGCCCCTTGCAAAACTTGATTTCCCGGCGGATGGAGGAGGAGGCCGACCGGGTGGCGGTGCAACTGACCGAGGACGCTGCGGCGGCGGTGCGCCTGCAGGTCGAACTGGCCGCCAAGAACCTGTCGGATGTGTCACCTCCCGCGTTCATCCGGTGGTTCAGCTACAGCCACCCGCCCGTGCTGGAGCGGATCGGCGTTATCCGGAAAGCCGGCAAAGCGACTTAGGGGGCCAAGGGTTTTCCGCTATGAGACCGCTTTACAAACTTCGCCTGCCAAAATGGAAGTGAGAGGTGAGAAGTTAGAGGTTAGAATTATGGTAGGAATTCACTATAGGCGAATTCCCTCAAGAATTCCCCTCACTTCCAACCACCCACCTCTAACCTCCAAAGTGCTGGGTCGTTTTTCGCGGTCTCCAGACTTTCTGACAAAGTTTGCCATCTATGAATAGACAGAGGTTGCTTTCGAGAAATTAGAGTTTTGCAACACTCTCCTGGGCGGCAGCCGGTTTGCAGGAGGAAACGTCTTTAGCGTGGAAGAGAAGACAGTTGAAGGGGAGAGCCGGGAAAGGAGGTCACTTTATGCCCTTGCCAGCGTGTCCAAGGTGCTACAAGACCGAGTTTGAAATCGCCGAAAGCGGCGAACTGCGCGGCGGCGGCTACCGAACAAAAGTCTGGTTTGTGCAGTGTTCTTCGTGCGGCGCGATCGTGGGCGTGATCGACTACTTCAACCTGACGCACCGCATCCGGGAACTGGAGGCGAAGGTAGATAAGATCCTGGATAAGGTTTAGTCCCCGGGGGATTTTTTTTTTTTTTTTTCGGTTGGGCGTGATCAAGGTGTGCCTGCGCCGGGTTCCTGCCGCCGAGCTGCATAGGCCAGCAGGTGTTCGCGAACTGCCTGGATTTCCCGGGTGGCGGGCAGCGCCTCGATGATCGTTTCGATGTAGCCGTTCCGCACGATCTCCGCGAGTGTCCAGGAGAAGTTGACGTCATAAATCCAGGAGAGGTGCAGCAGCTTGCGGTCGTTGAAGTTCTTGGCATCCGCGTAGCTGCACGTTTTTCCCCGCAGCAGGTTTTCCACCAGGCCCGGCGAGTATCCGGGCGTATCGGGCAGGGCGGCGACCACCAGCCGGTCGGGTTCCCGGTCCCGCCGGCTGCACTCGCCGGCGAACAGCCCCAGGATGTCGAGTTTGTCCGCGTCGCGGATCAGGCGCGCGAACAGCAGGTGGCGTTCCGGCAGGTTCGCCGGCAGGTCGCGGAGGTTGTGGCACCCGATGGCTTTAAAAATTACAGCCCGTTCTTCTTCCGGAAGGGCAGACAATACCCCTGCGCGTTCGAGTTCGCGCAGCCCCAGCAGCGCGTGGTTCTCGGAGCGCCGGTCGCTGAAGGTGCGGTAAACGGCGAACTGCCGGAACCGCCCGACATCGTGGAAAAGGGCGATGGCTTCGGCGAGCAGCAGGTCGCCGGCACCCAGGTCTAAAGAGCGCCCGATGCGGACGATGTTCGCACGTACCCGCGCGGTATGCTCTTCTTTCAAGCGGAAGGCTCTTCGGGTTTCGGCGTCAGTGCCACCGAAACTCTGTACGTAATTGTTGAACCAGGCGCAAAGAGAGCAAAACTGTTCACGGTTCAAAGCCGGTTTCCCCCCTTGAAAATGCCCAGTTATTGCCAACACCGGCTGTCTGGGCCTGTTTCGCTCCCGCTCACACGTTCACCCGGCACTCAAAGGCTGAGTGCCGGGCCGTCCGTGGCCGCAGACCCGCCTCCGCCGCTCGTCGTCGCCCGAGTTTGGTTGCCGCGCGTCTCAAGTGTTCGTTTGGAGCTGAAACAGGCAACGCCGCCTCTTACAGATCCGCGTCATTTTCATCCTTCCGTTGGTGCGGGCCAAAGGCCCGCATGAACTGCTCCTTAGTAATTCTTTGCAGCGGCCCGCCGTTAAGTTTACTATAATTCAACATGTGCGGTAAAGCGACCGGCTTTGAGCATAAACGGCGGCCGACGCGGCCTTGAAGTTTGGGGGGAAAAGGCGTATAATAAAAACGTCTGGACGGCAGACAATAAAGATTCCGGATACGGGTCCGGCGGCCGGTTGTTGCGTACAGCGATGCAAAGCGGAGAGATGGCCGAGTGGACTAAGGCGCTCGCCTGGAGAGCGAGTAGACGGGTAAACCCCTGTCTCGTGGGTTCGAATCCCACTCTCTCCGCCAGTTTAGAGGTTAGAGGCCGAGGGTTGGAGGTTGGAAAGAGGAAGGAATTCGCGGGAGCGAATTCCCACACCGGATCCAACATCTAACCTCTGGCATCCAACATCTATTTTGCGCCCGTAGCTCAACGGATAGAGCAGCAGACTTCGGATCTGCAGGTTGGGGGTTCGAATCCCTCTGGGCGCGCCATTTTAGAGGTTAGAGGCCGGAGGTTGGAGGTTAGAAAAGAGGAGGGAATTCGCATAGCGAATTCCTACAAATGACTTTGACGACCGACAAGAGGCGACCGACGACCGGTTTTGGCCGTGCTAAACGGGGAGGTAGCGGTGCCCTGTACCCGCAAGCCGCTATAGCGGGGTTGAATTCCTGCCCCCGGACTCAGCTTGTAGGAACGGCCCCCGTAAGGAGTGAAGACGGTTGGGTCTCGCGCGACGGAGCTTCCTGAACCGTGTCAGGTCCTGGCGGAAGCAGCACTAAGGGAAATCCTCCGGGTGCCGTGAGGGTGCCTGGCCCGAGCCACCTGCGGCGGGTGACGCCTGGAAGCTGTTGTTCAAAGGCAGGTGCACGGCCAAGTTAATTTAGCGGACAAATAATGTTTGCATACGCTTCTTGGAAAAGCAAAGGCGCTCCTTCTCGCGCTTTTATTTTTTCGACGGAGTTTGGCCTTTTTACAAGGATTAAGGTACGGCATGCAGAAATAACAGGAAAGAGATTCCCGGGAAAAAAGTGGAGAGGAGCAAGCAGAAGTGGTCCGGGAAGAAACGGCATCCTTAGCCCTTTACCGCCAGTGGCGGCCGCAAACCTTTGCCGGGGTTGTCGGGCAGGAACACGTGACCCGGACGCTCAAGAACGCGCTGGCAAAAGGGAAGGTGGTGCACGCCTACCTTTTTGCCGGGCCGCGGGGCACCGGGAAAACGAGTACCGCGCGCATTCTGGCCAAAGCGCTCAACTGTCTCGCCGGGCCGGCGCCGGAGCCCTGCAATGCCTGCTCCCAGTGCGCGGCGATAACAGCGGGCAGCGCGCTTGACGTTCTGGAGCTTGATGCGGCTTCCCGGCGCGGCATAGACGAGATGCGGGAACTTCGGGAACGGGTTAAACTCGCCCCGGTAGCCGCCCGGTACAAGGTTTACATCATTGACGAGGCCCACATGCTCACCACCGAAGCGGCGAACGCTCTGCTTAAGACCTTGGAGGAACCACCGCCCGGGGTGGTTTTTGTTCTGGCCACCACTGAACCCCACAAGATGCCGGCCACCATCCTTTCCCGCTGCCAGCGGTTCGACTTTCACCGCCTCCAGCCTCAGCTCATCCGCGCCCACCTGGAGCAGGTGGTGGGGGAATTACCGGGACGGGTTACGCCGGCGGCGCTGGAGTTGATCGCCCGGGCGGCGGAAGGCAGTATGCGCGACGCGCTGAGCATTCTCGACCAGGTGCTCTCTTTGGGAGAGGGGGAGGTAGACGAGGATACGGTCGCCGACCTCCTGGGCAAGGTGCGCCTGGGGGCCCTGACCCGGATGGTGGAGCTTTTGCGGGAAGGCGATGCTGCGGGAGCACTCCGGTTGATTCTGGAGGTGGATACTGCGGGGAAGGACATCGGCTTCTTTATCCGTGACCTGCTGGCGCTGCTGCGGGAGGAATTGTTACGCGCCGTGGGCCGGGGGGAACCGGTGCCGCCGCACCTGGTGCGCTGCCTGGAGGAGTTCAGCCTGGCGATGGAGGAGACCCGGACGGCGGCGATTAAAACCCTGCCGCTGGAACTGGCTGTCGTGAAGGCGCTTTCCAACGGTCCTGCGCCTCACAGAAACTCAAGCGGCAAAGAATCCCCCCTGCAAAGGATAAAAGTTGCTTGGCCGGACATCCTTCAAGCAGTAAAGAGTGCCAGGCCGGTAACCTTTGGGTATCTCAGCCGCGTGCAGCCGGCGGCTGTGGAGGGGCAGTGCCTGAAGGTTGCTCCGGTGGACGCGGCAACAGGCGAAATCCTGATCCAGCAGGAACACCGTACGGTGGTGGAGCAGGTTCTTTCCCGGTTCTTTGGCGGCAAGTGGAAATTAGAAATTGGCGGTTAGAAGTCGGCGGTTGGAGAAAAAGATGGAATGCCAAAGCGGATTCCTGTCAGCCGATCCGATGGCCGACGTCTGACGACCGACGATTGTTACGGGAGGTGAGGGCGTTGGATATAAACAAGATGCTCAAGCAGGTTCAGAAATTACAGGGCGAGATGGCCAGACTCCAGGAGGAACTGGGTGAGAGGACCACGGAGGCCACGGCCGGCGGCGGCGTGGTCCGGGTGGTCGTCAACGGCCGTCAGGAGGTCGTAACGCTGGAAATCAAGCCGGAGGCGGTGGACCCGGAGGACGTGGAGATGCTCCAGGACGTGATCGTCGCCGCCGTTAACGAGGCGCTCCGGCAGTCCCGGGAAATGGTGGCGCGGGAAATGGGACGGCTCACTGGGGGCTTAGGGATTCCCGGACTTGTTTAAAGCGCACTGCACGTTACAATATTACTGCCGAACGGGGAGTGGTGAGGTGTGCCTTACGCCCGCCCGGTCGTAAGGTTGATTGAAGAGTTGAAACGCCTTCCCGGGATCGGGCCCCGGACGGCCCAGCGGCTGGCGCTGTACCTTTTGAGCGCCCCCCGCGAACAGGCCGAACGCCTTGCGGCGGCCATCAAAGAAGCCCGGGAAACGGTTGTTTACTGCTCGGTCTGCGGGAACTTTACGGACGCGGACCCTTGCAACATCTGCGCGGACGCCGCCCGGGACCACAGCGTCATCTGCGTGGTGGAAGAGCCGCGCGACGCAGCGGCGATCGAAGGGTCGGGAAGCTTCCGGGGCGTCTACCACGTTCTCGGCGGGGCGCTCTCCCCGCTTGACGGGATCGGCCCGGAAAGGTTGCGGATAAAAGAACTTCTGGCGCGGTTGGAAAAGGGCGGCGTGGCGGAGGTGGTGCTGGCCACCAGCCCCGACACGGAAGGTGAGGCGACGGCGCTTTATCTCCGGCGGCTGCTGGAACCCCTGGGCATTAAGCTCAGCAGGCTGGCCTACGGTTTGCCGGTGGGTGCGGAGCTCGAGTTCGCCGACGCCCAGACCATCGCCCGGGCGTTCGAGGGGCGGCGGGAGCTTAAATAAGAAACAGGTATAATTTACCTCCCCCCGCAATAGATTTGCAGCAGGGATTGTCCCCACGAAACCGCAGCATTTTGAAGGAAAGCAGTCAGGGCGCAAACCCAAGAACCAATTCTGACAGCCTAACTTCCGGCGTCCGGCTTCTGAAAGGGGAGGTAGTGGTGGACTGGAAACTTGTGGTTTTGGGCCTGGTCGGTCTTTTCGGCCTTTACCTGGTGGGCAGCGCCCTGGTGGCGCCGTTGCGCCTTCTGATCCGCCTGCTGGTGACCTTTGTCGTGGGCGGTGTTTTGCTGGCGCTGGTCAACCTGTTGGGCGGGGTCTTCAACTTCCACATCGCCGTCAACCCGGTAACGATGCTCGCAGCCGGTGCCTTCCCAGTTCCGGGGCTGCTCTTGCTCGGCCTGCTGACGCTTTTCGTCGTGTAGTCAGCTTGACGCTTCCCCGGTTTTGCAGTACCATTAACAATAAATCTCCGTGAGAGGTCCGGAATTTTTGCGGTATTGAGGGGCTGGAAACTGCTGGTGCTCCAGCGCCCCGGAACCACCGGGGAATACGCCGGAGGTGTGGGATGACGGCGCCCCGCGAACGTGCGGATGACGGCCCGGCCGGTAGGATGCCTTGGCTTGAGCCGGAGATGGCCAAGCCTTGGCGGCCGCCGTCGGGTTGCTTCACCGTCGCCGGAACCCATGCCGGCCGGTTGGAAAGATGAAGGGGGATGCTTATGGCGGATACGGTTGAAATACGGTGGCATGGTAGAGGGGGGCAGGGAACGGTTACGGCGGCCAAAGTGCTGGCGGACGCATGCCTGACCGGCGGCAGGCACGTCCAGGCGTTTCCCGAATACGGTCCGGAAAGATCCGGGGCGCCGCTCAAGGCCTACAACCGGATCAGCTCCAAGGAGCTTCGGATGCACTGCCCGGTGCTCGAACCCCAGGTGGTGACCGTGGTGGACGCCTCGCTGCTTGACAGCGTGGATGTCACGGAAGGGGCCAGGCCGGACGCGGTGTTCATCGTGAACACCGCGAAGGATCCCAAAGAGATCAGGGAAAAATTAGGGGTGAAGCCGGGCCAGCGGATTTTCACGGTTGACGCCACCAAAATCGCGCTGGAAACCATCGGCAGGGCGTTTCCAAACTCACCGATGCTGGGCGCGGTTTGCAGGGTTACCGGTCTGGTCAGCCTCGACCACCTGCTCGAAGACGTTCGCAAAAGTTTTGGCAAGAAGTTTTCCGAAAAGATTATTCAAGGCAACCTCGATGCGGTGAGGCGCGGTTACGAGGAGGTAAAAGAAGGATGAGTACGAAAGGATGGCGGGAGCTGCCCCCGGGATCGGTGATCCTCGACGCGGGAAACGCGCGCGAACTTAAGACCGGAACCTGGCGGACGACTTCCAGACCGGTATGGAAGGAAGAAAACTGCAGCCAGTGCCTTTTGTGCTGGCTTTATTGCCCTGATATGGCCGTAATCGTTAAAGACGGAAAGATGGTGGGTATAGATTACGCTTACTGCAAAGGTTGTGGTATATGTGCCCTCGAGTGCCCCGGAAGGAAGGGACGGAAGGCCATTACCATGGAGGAGGAAAGGAAATAATGGCAAGGGTAGCTGCGGTAACCGGAAACGAGGCGGTGGCCGAGGCATTGCGGCAGATAAATCCGGACGTCTGTGCCGCCTATCCGATTACGCCTCAGACGGAGTTGATGCAGCGCTTCGCGGCTTTTGTCTCCAACGGTAAGGTTGACACGGAGCTGATCCTGGTCGAAAGCGAGCACAGCGCAATGAGCGCGTGTATCGGCGCTGCGGCCGCCGGTGGCAGGGTCGCCACCGCCACTTGCGGCCCGGGACTGGCGCTGATGTGGGAGATGCTTTACGTCGCCTCCGGCATGCGTCTCCCGATCGTCATGGCCGTAGTCAACCGGTCGCTGTCGGCGCCGCTCAACATCCACGGCGACCATTCGGACGCGATGGGGGCGCGGGACTCCGGCTGGATTCAGCTCTGGTCGGAAAACGCCCAGGAGGCGTACGACAATACCATCCAGGCGTTCCGGATCGCCGAAAACATGAATATCAGGCTCCCGGCCATGGTTTGCATGGACGGGTTCATTATCAGCCATTCGATCGGGAGGATCGAGTATCTGGAGGACGAACCGGTCAGAAGTTTTGTCGGCGAGTACCAGCCCCTGAACCCGCTGCTCGACCTGGACAACCCCAAGAGTTACGGCCCGCTGATTCTGACGGACCAGTACCACGAGTACAAGCGCGCTCAGCACGAGGTGATGACCCGGGTGCAGGACGTCGTCCTCGCGGTGGCGGCAGAGTTCGAGAAGATGAGCGGCAGGAGGTACGGGCTCTTCGAGGCCTACCGGCTCGACGACGCGGAGATCGGCCTGGTGATTTTGAACTCGGCCGCCGGGACGGCGAAGGACGTGGTTGACTCCTTCCGGGAGCGGGGGATCAGGGCGGGGCTCTTAAAACCGCGCCTCTTCAGGCCGTTCCCCTACGAAGAGGTGGCTCGGGCGTTGAAAGGCCTCAAGGCGGTGGCGGTCCTGGACCGGGCCGATTCGTTCGGCGGCTACGGGCCGGTTTTTACGGAGATCTGTTCCGCCCTTTATCCGCTGGCGGAGCGGCCGGTGGTGATAAACAAGATTTACGGCCTCGGCGGCCGGGACTTCCTGCCGCAGCACGCGGAGGAGGTACTGGCGGAGCTGGAGGAAGTCGCGCGCACCGGCAAGGTGAGGGTTACGAAAGAGTACATTGGAGTGAGGGAGTAAAATGGCTACGGAACAACTGAAGCTCAGGGAGCTTGCCAAAAAGGAAGTCTTGATTACGTCCGGCCACCGGCTCTGCGCGGGTTGCGGCGCGCCGATCATTGCGAAGATGGTGCTGCTGGCCGCGGCCGATTACCCGGTGGTTGCCTGTTCTCCCACCGGGTGCCTCGAAGTTTCGACCTGCATCTCAGATTATACGGCCTGGAAAGTTCCCTGGATCCACAGCGCCTTTGAAAACGCCGGCGCCACCCTTTCCGGGGTGGAGACGATGTACCGGGCGCTGAAGAAGAAAGGCAAGATTGACAAAGAGGTGAAGTTCATCGCGATCGGCGGCGACGGCGGCACGTACGACATCGGCCTGCAGAGCCTGTCCGGGGCGATGGAACGCGGGCACGACCTGCTTTACGTCTGCTATGACAACGGCGCCTACATGAACACCGGGATCCAGCGTTCGAGCGCCACGCCGCTCGGGGCCGATACGACGACGAGCCCGGCCGGGAGCGTGATTCCCGGGAAGCTGCAACGGCGCAAAGACCTGACCAGGATCATGGCTGCACATAACATTCCGTACGCGGCGCAGGCGTCGCCCAGCCACTGGTCTGACTTTATCAGGAAAGTACGGAAGGCGCTGTCCATCAAAGGACCGAAGTTCATCAACGTAATTTCTCCCTGCAACCGCGGGTGGCGGTCGCGCCTCGACGACGCGATTCAGTTGAGCAGGCTGGCGGTACAGACCTGTTACTGGCCGCTTTACGAGGTGGAGGACGGCGTCGTCAGGGTAACCTATAAGCCCAGGGAGAAGAAGCCGATCGAGGAGTTTTTGAAGCCGCAGGGAAGGTTCAAGCACCTGTTTGCTCCGGAGAACGAGTGGATCATCAAGCGGTTCCAGGAAGACGTGGACCGGGAATGGGAGCGGCTGCAGAAGGAGGAGTCCCTCTATACTTGATGCGGCAGAGGCGCTGCCCGCTTGTAGAGGCGCTGAAGCGGTGCGCACGTAAGGGATTGGCCCCTTTTCATACACCGGGACACTTGCAGGGAAAGGCGGCTCCACCGGTATTGCGTCGCTGGTGGGGCCGCACGGTTTTTACGGCCGACCTGACGGAAGTTCCCGGACTCGACGATCTCCATGCGCCTGCCGGGGTAATCCGGCGGGCCGAGGAACTCGCGGCAGAGCTGGCGGGAGCGGAGCGGACCTTTTTCCTGGTCAACGGGAGCACGGCCGGTATACAGGCGATGCTCCTGGCCGCGGCCGGCCCGGGCGAGAAGGTGCTGCTTCCCCGGGCGGTCCACCGGTCGGTGGTGGCGGCGCTGGTGCTAAGCGGCGCGGAGCCGGTCTTTTTGCCGGGACGGCTGGTGGAGGGGTTTGAAATTCCCCTGCCTCCTCCGGCGTCTGCCTACCGGGAAGCGCTGGCGCAACACACCGACGCGCGGGCGCTGTTCGCCGTTTATCCGGACTACTACGGCGTGGCGGTGAACCTGGAAGCCGTAGCCGTGGAAGCGCATTCCCGGGGTCTGCCGCTCCTGGTGGACGCCGCGCACGGCGTCCTTTTCGGGTACCACCCGGCACTGCCGCCGGGAGCGGTCGCGTGCGGTGCGGACGCGGCGGTCGAGAGCGTGCACAAACGCGCCGGCGCGCTCACACAGGCGGCCTGGCTGCACCTGCAGGGGAACCGGCTTTCCGCCGCCCGGGTACAGGACGCCCTCCGTTTCCTGATGACCAGCAGCCCTTCCTACCTCCTGCTCGCTTCGCTTGACGCGGCGCGCCGGCAACTGGCGGCCTCGGGCGCGGCGTTGTGCCGGCAAATGATTGAAGCGGTGGCTTACACCCGCGGGGCGCTGGGCCTTTTCCCGGAGGTGCGGGTGCTTTCTGCGGCGGGGGAAGGTTACCGGCTCGACCCGACCAGACTGGTACTGAATTTTCGGGCCGCAGGCAGAGACGGCTTTGCTGCGGCGGAGGCGCTGCGCCGGTGCGGCGTGGCTGTAGAAATGGCCGATTTCCATAACGTGGTGTTGCTGTTCAGCCCCGGCCACCGGGTGCGGGACGCGAAGGCGCTGGTACGGGCGGTGGAGGCGGCGCTGCGGCGTCCCACCGGAGCCGCGCGCCGGGAGGAGCGAACGCCGCCCCCGTTTCCCGGGATACCGCCCCGGAGACTCAGTCCCAGGGAAGCCTGGCTGACACCGGCGCAAGAGGTGCCGCTTGACAGGGCGGTGGGGCTTGTAAGCGCGGAGATGGTGGCTCCGGCCCCACCGGGGATACCGGTGCTCCTTCCCGGCGAGGAGATTACCCCCGGGGTGGCGGCCTACCTCCAGGCGGTGGGGGCTGCGGGCGTGCCGGTCCACGGGGCGGCGGACCAGAAACTGAAAACCCTTCGTGTGGTGCGGTGATGAGCGGCTTTTTTCTTTGTTTAGAAGGAATTGACGGTGCAGGAAAAACCACCCAGGTGAGGCGGCTGGCCAGGAGGCTGGGGGCGCTTTCGCTGGACGTGGTGACGGTGCGGGAGCCGGGCGGGACCGGGCTCGGCGAGGCGATAAGAAGGATCGTGCAGGATCCGGCAAAGGTGATAGACGCGCGGGCGGAGGCCTGCCTTTACGCCGCGGCCCGAGCCGAACTCGTGGCGCAGGTGATTCGCCCGGCCTTGAAGGCGCAAAAAATTGTCGTGGCCGATCGCTTCAGCGCCTCGACGCTTGCCTACCAGGGCGCGGGGCGGGGCCTGCCGGAGGAACTGCTTGCGCAGCTCAACGCCCTGGTCACCCAGGGAATTAACCCGGACCTGACCGTGGTGATTGACCTTCCGGTTGAAGAGGCGCTGGCGCGGGTGGGCAGGGAAAAGGACCGGATGGAGAGGCTTGACGAGACCTTCTTTGTGCGCGTGCGGCGGTGCTACCTGCGGCTGGCCAGGGAGGAAGGTTCCCGTTTCGCCGTGGTTGACGGGACCGGAACCCCCGAAGAAGTAGAAGAAGAGATTTTCCGAGTGGTACTGGAGGCGCTCAAAAGGTGTACGAAGTGATCCGGGGGCAGGAGATAGCGGTCGCGCGTTTGAGAGCCGCGTGCCGGAACGGCCGGATTGCCCACGCCTATCTTTTTACGGGTCCGGCGGGTGTGGGAAAGTATGCCGCCGCGCGGGGCTTTGCCGCCGCGCTCCTCTGTTGTACGGGTGCGCACGAGGGCGATGCCTGCAGGGAATGCTTCTCGTGCCGCCTCTTTCAAAGCGGCAACCACCCGGACTACCACGTTCTGGCTTCTGAGGGGGCGGCGATCGGCATTGAGAAAATCCGGCGGGTCACCTTCACGCTGGGGCAAAAACCCCACCACCGGCGGCACGTGGTGGTTATTGACCAGGCGGAGAAGGTTACGGTCGAAGGACAGAACGCCTTTCTCAAGACGCTTGAGGACCCGCCGGGCGGCGCGGTACTGATTCTCGTTACCGCCCACCCGAAGCTCCTTTTGCCGACCGTGGTCTCCCGCTGTTGCGAGATCAGGTTCCGGCGGCTTCACCCCGGGATCGTTGTGGAAGAACTGGTGCAGCGCCACGGCGTGCCGCCGGACGAGGCGAAAATACTGGCCGTCCTTTCAGGGGGGAGCATCGGACGGGCACTCGAACTGCGGCGCCCGGAGATGATGGCCCTGAGGGAAAAGGTTTTGCGTTGCGCGCTCGCCCCGGCACTCAGGGAGGTCCAGGGGAGCGCGGTGTATAATAAAACTGAGGTAGAGGAGTGGCTTGCGTTCTTTAACCTCTGGTACCGGGACCTTCTGCTCTACCGGATAACGGGTGATTCCGGGCCGGTGGTCAACACGGATCGCTTGGCGGAGCTGAAGGAGGCGCGGTTATCCAGGACCGGCCTGGTTGAAGCGCTCGAGGCTGTGGAGGCGGCAAGAAGGATGCTCCGCGCCAACGTAAACCCGCGGCTGGTGCTGGAGGGGCTGGTTGTACGCCTGGGCTCCATAATGAGAAGTCAGAAGCCAGACGCCAGAAGCCGGAATTAGGAGGGAGTCGTTCACGACCCGGCACTCAACTCAACGTGAAAGAACACGAGATACTCTGACGACTATTTGCTTGAGCACCCGACACTCAACTCCGCGGGAAAGAATACGGGATACTTTAATGACCGTTTGCTTGAGCACAGGTTACACACAGAGTTGAGTGTCGGGTACACAGAGTTGAATGCCGGGCGCCACCGGGGATGAGAAAAAAACATCAATTGCTTGTGCTTCGGACTTTTAGTTTTAGATTTATCTGCTGTATTGTTCTTGAGTTCTGGATTCTGACTCCTGGATTTTTGGAATGACTGCTGTGGGGGTGGAAGTGATGCGGGCCGTTGGTGTCCGCTTCAAGAAGGCAGGAAAGATATACCATTTCGACCCCGGTACTCTGGATCTCAAGCCCGGTGACAAGGTGGTCGTTGAAACCGTCCGGGGCATGGAATACGGCTACGTGGTCACCGGGCCGGCGGAAGTGGAGATGGCCCCGGGCGCTTTGAAGCCGGTGCTCCGGGTGGCCACGCCGGAGGACATCAAGCAGATCCTGGCGAACCGCGAAAAAGAGCGCCAGGCCTTCAGGATCTGCCAGGACAAGATCACGGCCCACGGTCTCCCGATGAAACTAATCGGCGTGGACTACACCTTGGACGGCAGCAAAATCATCTTTTACTTCACCGCCGAGGGCCGGGTTGACTTCCGGCAGTTGGTGCGCGATCTGGCGGCGGTCTTTAAAACCCGGATCGAGCTCCGCCAGGTGGGGGTGAGGGATGAAGCAAAACTCCTCGGGGGCTTAGGGTCCTGCGGCCGGGAGTTGTGCTGTGCAACCTGGCTCAGCGAGTTTGCTCCGGTTTCCATCCGGATGGCGAAGGGACAGAACCTTGTTTTAAACCCGGTCAAGATCTCCGGCATTTGCGGCCGCCTGATGTGCTGCCTGCGTTTCGAGGCTTCCAACTACTGGGAGGAGCAGGAGGAGGAAGCTGGGTTTGAACCCGACGAAGGAAACGAAGGGTAAGGGAATCCTCTATTTTTGCCCCACGCCGATCGGCAACCTGGAGGATATCACCCTGCGGGTGCTGCGGACCCTCCGTGAAGTTGATCTGGTTGCGGCGGAGGACACCCGGCACACCCGGAAGCTCTTCGCCCACTACGGCATCAGCAAGCCCCTGCTCAGCTACTACAGCCGCAATCAGGAGCAGCGGGGGAAGGAGATTCTGGCGCGGCTCTTGCATGGGGAAAGCGTTGCGCTGGTGTCTGACGCCGGGACGCCGGGCATCTCCGATCCCGGGGCGCTGCTCGTCAGGGAAGCGGTAGCACAGGGAATCCAGGTCATGGCCCTTCCCGGGCCGAGCGCGATTCTTCCGGCACTGGTTGTCTCCGGTCTTGATACCAGCCGCTACGTTTTCGAGGGTTTTCTCCCCGCAAAACACCGGCGGCGGGCCCTGGAAAGGCTTGCCCGGGAGGTGCGTACAATCGTTTTTTTCGAGGCACCCCACCGGCTTCTCGCCACCCTGGAAGACATTCTGACGGTCTTGGGCAACAGGAAGGTGGCGGTGGCGCGTGAACTGACCAAGGTGCACGAGGAGGTTTTTCGCGGTCTGGTTTCCGAGGCACTTGAGTATTTCAGCGAAAAGCGGCCGCGGGGGGAGATAACGGTCGTCCTTGCCGGGCGGGAGCCTGCAACAGAGGTGGAGGAACCTGTGCCCGGTGAGGCGGAAGTTGTCTCGCTGGTACAGGAGCTAACGGCTGCGGGGATGCAGAGGCGAGCAGCCATCAAGGAAACTGCTCGCCGGTTTGGCATGCCTTCCCGCAGGGTCTATGAGATGGTGGAAAAGGCCAAACATGCCGCTACATAGCCTTGGCTCGTTCGGACATTGCGATGGCGCATTCGCGGCAAATCAGTTTACCCTTGTAGTGCTGGACATCGGAGGCGTTGCCGCAGAAGATACAGGCGGGTTCGTACTTCTTGAGGATGATCTTCTCGTTGTCCACATAGATCTCCAGCGCGTCTTTCTCCTCGATTCCGAGGGTCCGGCGCAGTTCGATCGGGATGACAACCCGCCCGAGCTCGTCCACCTTGCGGACAATACCAGTTGACTTCACGTTCTTCCTTCCCTCCTTGCTATAAGAATTTGTCAAAATAACTCAAAATTGGTTTATATAAATGTTACCAAGCATAACCAGTTAAGTCAACAGATTTTTTTAAAGAATTTCTTGGTATTTTTTCAAAAACTACGAAATGCATTGCTGTAAGCGATATATGTTCCAAAAACATGTTATTTCTCCGGGTAGATGTTTAAGGAAATCTGGAAAGTACCGTATCCTGTTTCGGTGGCGGTGCGTTCCGATCCGGGTGGCTTGCGTTGGGTGAAATTTGATGGTATAATGAGTCCCGGTAACCCTGTAGCACTTGCAGGCCGTTCCGCGATAGCTCAACGGTAGAGCATCCGGCTGTTAACCGGAGGGTTGCAGGTTCGAATCCTGCTCGCGGAGCCAATAAGAAATCTCTGAACCCGCGTGGCGCAAGGCTTCGCGGGTTTTAAATATCACCGGAAGGGTGGCCGACGGTTCCGTAAAAATCCCTTGTTTCCCATAAGTTTCCCGTGTCGGATTACCAAAGAGACTGCCAAAAAGATCAAAGTGCGGCCCTGGCTAAACGTGGGGCCGCTTACTTTTTGGGCCTCATGATGAGGGTAAGGTATCGTGTTGTTATACTTTTTCATTAAGTTTTTTGAAAAACTCCTTCAGGCCGGGGAAAAGACTGCCGAAATACTTTTACGAAATACTTTTGGAAAATCACGATTTCATAGATTCCAGGGGGTGCAGTCCTGCATGGCAAAGGTGAAACCGAAATGCTGGGATTATATGAATTGTCCGGAGGACCGCAAGAATAAGTGCCCTGCATTTACCCAGAACGCGGGACGCCGTTGCTGGCGAATCGCCGGAACAATGTGTCACGGTGAAAAGCAGGGTTCCATTGTAGAAAAGCTTGCTACCTGCCTCAAGTGTGACGTCTACCACAAGATTAACCGCCTCCGGTGGCACGATATGGTTTTCGTCCGCTTTGAACTTTTTGTCGTCCTTCCGATTTTGGCGGTTTTGGATGCAGCGCTCATCGCCACGTATTTTTGGGTGGATTCCCTCCTGATTTTTTTAGCGGTGGCCGGTATCGCGACGTTTGCCAGCGGCTGCCTGGCCCTGGCGCCGGCTTTTAAGGTAGGCAAACCGATCACTATTTTGAAGGAGAAGGCTTACCAACTGGGTCTGGGCAACCTGGCTTCAAAAGAGGCGATCACGCCCCGGCGCGACGAGTACATGCTGGTGGCAATCGCCCTTAACGACCTGGGTGAAGTGCTGCGGGAGATGATTCACAACTTTAAGAAAAACGCGGATGTTCTCGCGGCTTCGGCGGAGCAGCTCACGGCGAACATGGAGCAGACGGCGGCGGGAGCCACGGAAACCGCAAGCACCGTCAGCGAGGTTGCAACAACGGTGGAAAACGTAAGCGAGAACGTCCGGGGAGTGGTGCAGGTGGCCCAGGAAACGTCGGGCAAGGCGGAGGAGGGAAGCCGGGATCTCACCGAGGTAAAGAAGCAGATGGAAGCGATAGAGACCGCGACGCGGAACGTGGGCGCGGTGGTGGAGGAACTGAACAAAAAGGCGGCGGAGATCACCCAGATTACGGAACTGATCACCCAGATCGCCGACCAGACGAACCTCCTGGCGCTGAACGCCGCAATTGAGGCGGCCAGGGCCGGCGAGCACGGGCGGGGCTTCGCCGTCGTCGCCGAGGAGGTGCGAAACCTGGCCGAGCAATCGGGTAAGGCGGCCGAGGACATCCGGAAACTCATCGTGGCGATTCAAGACCGGACGCAGCAGGCCGTCAGCGCGATGGGGGAAAGTTCGAAGCTGGTTCAGGCGGGCAGCACCGTGGTAGGGAAGGCGGAGACTTCCTTCCGGGCGATCATTAACAGTGTTCAGGACTTGACCGAACGCATCGAGGAAGTCAGCAGGGCGGCGCAGGAAATTGCCGGTGCGATCACTAACGTAGCCGCTGCCGCCGAGGAGCAAAGTGCGGTGACGCAGGAAGTTTCGGCGTCGGCCGAGGCGCTGGCCAAGCTGGCGGAGGAGGGTCAAAAACTGGTAGCCCACTTTAAGATTTAACTCTTTACTGGTCGTTTACATAAACCTGAAAGATCCGTGGGTCTGACCGGCCGAAGGGCCGGCTTTTTTTCTTCACAATCCAGGAGTCAGAATTCAGAATCCAGAATCCAGAATAAATAAGAAAGGGAACGGGGTTGATCAGGGTTTAAAGGTTTGTGCCAGCTCCGTGACTACGGTTATCGTCCCCGGAGGGCCTGGAGTTACGGTGCCGATTACAGCAGCGGCAACATCACGTTTCTTGAATGCCGTGAGCAACGGGCTGAGGCGGTCGCGCGCGACGGCGATAAGCAGTCCGCCCGAGGTTTGGGGATCGTACAGTAAGTCCTGCAGTACTTGGGGAACGTCCCGGTCGAAGGATACACAGGGGGCTGCATAGTCGCGATTGCTGTAAGCGCCTGCGGGGAGGAAACCCGACGCGGCCAGTTCCCTCGCTGCGGGGAGGAGCGGTACCGCTTCCGCATCAATGGTCAGGTGGACCTGGCTGGCGCGGGCCAGCTCCAGCGCGTGTCCCAGCAGCCCGAATCCGGTGACGTCGGTGCAGGCGGTAGCGCCCGCTTCCTGCATTGCTGCTGCGGCGTCTTTGTTGAGCGCGGCCATCTCCCGGCAGGCTTCCTTGACCGCTTCCGGTGGGGCCAGGTCGGCCTTCAGGGCGGTGCTGATGACGCCGGTTCCCAGGCGCTTGGTCAGAACCAGGCGGTCTCCTTCCCGGGCCCCGCGGTTGGTGATGAGCCTTGCCGGGTGGACGACGCCGGTGACCGCCAGCCCGAACTTCGGTTCTTTGTCTTCGACGCTGTGTCCTCCCACGAGCAGGGCGCCTGCTTCACGGACCTTTTCGGCTCCCCCGAGCAGGATTCTTTCCAGCGTTTCCAGATCCCCGCAAGCGGTCGGGTAGCAGATGATGTTCAGTGCCGTGAGCGGCTGTCCCCCCATGGTATAAACGTCGCTCAGGGAGTTGGCGGCGGCGATTTGACCATACAGGTACGGGTCGTCAACCACCGGGGTAAAGAAATCCACGGTCTGGATCAGGGCAACCTCCTCGTTCAACAGGTAAACCCCGGCGTCGGCGGCGTTTTCAATGCCGACCAGCAGCCGCGGGTCGGTAACGGCCGGCAGCCTCGATAACAGGCGGGCCAGAATCCCGGGCCCGATTTTTGCCGCTCACCCGGCGCTGGTGGTCATGGCGGTAAGTTTTTGACGCGTCAAGTCCTGGACCTCCTTTTCCGTCTTCAGTGTAGTTTCGCGGCGAACCGGCCGAATCCTTCTTCGGGACGTTATATTCTCGGCCGGGCCTTCACTGTGTTCTTCCTGGCATTTAGTCTTGCCGGTCGGGCGGCGGATGAATATAATTGCAGGTAATGAGCGGTGGCGGATTCTGCTGAAAAACTGCGCGAAGGGAGAGAGGGCGTTGGCGTGGCGTGCTACGGCAGAAGAGGTCCGGGCCGTGTGTACGGGTGAGGAACTCGGCTGCGCACGGACGGACGAGATTGCGCCGCTTGACGCCATCATCGGCCAGGAGCGGGCGGTAAGGGCTTTGGTGTTCGGACTGGAGATAGACGACCGGGGTTTCAACATCTTCGTGGCCGGTCCCCCGGGAACCGGCAAGAACACGGCTGTACAGAGTTTCTTAGAAAGCATGGCGAAGACAAAGCCGACACCGCCCGACTGGTGCTACGTTTACAACTTCAAGGAACCCAACAACCCCCGGGCGATCGAGCTTCCCGCAGGGAAGGGAAAGTTATTCGCCGGGGACATGAAAGAGTTCATCTGGGCGGTACGCCGGGAGATCCCCAGGGCTTTCGAGAGCGAGGAGTACGCCAAGCAACGGGAGGAGACAGTCGAAACCTTCACCAACCAGCGCAACCGGCTTTTCGCGGAACTCAACCAGCGTGCCGCCGAAGCCGGTTTTGTGATTCAACCCACTCCCACCGGGCTCTTCATCATCCCCGTGGTGGACGGCGAGCCGGTCAAGGACAAGGAGTTTACCACCCTGCCGCCGGAAAAGCAAAAGGAGCTCATCCGCCGGCGCGAGGAACTCGAAGAGGATGTGGCCAGCACCTTCCGTGAGGTCCAGAACATCGAGCGGCGGGCACACGAAGCGGTGCGCGACCTGGACCAGCGCGTCGCCCGCTTTGTCCTCGGGCACTTGCTGAAGGAGTTGCGGGAGAAGTACGCTGACCTTCCGGCCGTCCTGGCTTACCTGGAGGGGATCGAGGCCGACATCCTGTCCAACCTGAGCCTTTTCCGGGGCGAGCGGGAGACCGAGCGCCACGCCCCCCCCTGGGCGAAAGAAGACCCCTTCCGCCGGTACGAAGTGAACGTGATCGTGGACAACAGCGAGACCGCCGGGGCGCCTGTAGTGGTGGAGTATAACCCTACTTACAATAACCTGATCGGGCGCATCGAGAAAGAGGCGGTATTCGGCGCCCTGATCACCGATTTCACTATGATCAGGGCGGGTTCGCTCCACAGGGCGAACGGCGGCTACCTGGTGATTCCCGTCGAGGAACTCCTGCGCAACCTGTTTTCGTGGGACGGCCTGAAACGGGCGTTGCGGGAACGCGAGGTGGTAATCGAGGAGGCTGCCGAGCGCCTGGGCTTCCTGACGACCAAGACGCTCCAGCCGGAACCGATTCGCTTGAAGCTCAAGGTCATTCTGCTCGGGGATCCCCTGCTTTACTATCTGCTTTACCATTTCGATCCCGATTTTCAGGAGCTTTTCAAAGTGAAGGCCGAGTTCGGAACGCGGATGGACCGGACGCCGGAGAACGTCCAGAAGTATGCCGCCTTTTTCTGCACACTTTGCAAGAAGGAAAAGCTCCTGCACCTGGACGCCTCTGCGGTCGCCAAGCTGGTCGAATACGGTTCCCGGCTGGCGGAGGACCAGACCAAGTTAGCCACGCGCTTTTCGGAGATCGCGGACGTGGTGCGTGAAGCGTGCTACTACGCGCGCAAAGAGGGGGCCGACTACGCCACGGCGGACCACGTCCGGCGGGCGATCGACGAGCGTTTCTACCGGTCGAACCTGATCCAGGAGCGGATTCAGGAAATGATCGTCCGGGGAACGATCATGGTTGAGACCACCGGGGCGAAAGTAGGGCAGGTCAACGGGCTGTCGGTTTTAAGCCTCGGGGATATCAGTTTCGGGAAACCGCAGCGGATCACGGTGACGGTCGCGGCCGGGAAAGAGGGTGTGATCGACATCGAGCGGGAAGCGAAGCTCGGCGGACGGATTCACACCAAAGGGGTGCTTATCCTGACCGGTTATCTGACCGAAAAATATGCCGCCGAGGCCCCGCTGACCCTGGCCGCGCGGCTCGTTTTCGAACAGAGCTATGAAGGCATCGAGGGGGACAGCGCTTCGAGCGCAGAGCTTTACGCGCTTTTTTCGGCCCTCTCCGGTGTTCCTTTGAGGCAGGACCTGGCTGTCACCGGTTCGGTTAATCAGAAGGGCGAAATCCAGGCGATCGGCGGGGTAAACGAAAAAATAGAGGGCTTCTTTGATGTTTGCCGGGCAAAGGGACTCACGGGAGAGCAGGGGGTGCTCATCCCGGCGGCAAACAGAGAAAACCTGATGCTCCGGGAGGACGTGGTGGAGGCCGTAAGAGAAGGACGCTTCCACATCTACCTGGTGAAACACATCGACGAAGGAATCGAGATTTTGACGGGTGTTCCCGCCGGGGAACGCGGCCCCGACGGCTCCTTCCCGGAAGGAACCATTCACGGCAAGGTCGCGGCGCGGCTTAAGGAGATGGCGGCGCAGCTCAAGGCCGAGAAGGAGAAAGAGGAAAAGGGTGGCGAGGCTAAGAAAGAGACGGATGGCGACGCAACGGATTGAGCTTCCGGCCGGTGTTTTCACGGCGTACTGGAGCGAGCGGGGGCTGTTCCGGCTGTTGCTTCCCGGCGCCGCCGCGCTGCCGGAGACCGTCCCGGGCGGGAGTGTCACGCCGACCTGGGGTGAAGCGCTGGCCGGTTCACTCGACGCGTATTTTTCTGGACGGGCGGTCGAGTTCGCCGCCGTCCCGGTTGATTTTGAAGGCTACACTCCCTTCCAGGAACTGGTGCTGAAGCTTGCCCGGGAGATCCCTTACGGCCGGACCGCCACCTACGGTGCGCTTGCGGCCGAGGCAGGCCGCCCGGGCGCTGCGCAGGCGGTGGGTCAGGTGCTGAGGCGGAACCGCACGCCGCTGGTGATTCCCTGCCACCGGGTACTCGCCCGGGGCGGCACCGGCGGTTTTTCTGCCGGCCTGCCGTGGAAGGAGCGGCTCTTGCGTCTGGAAGGGGTTTCTTACTGACGGTCCGGAGCCGGATGGGCCGAAAGCACAGCGAGAAACCGGTTGACACGGCGGCTGTTTGTGGTACAATAAAATTTGGCTTTTGTTTGACCGCACGGGCAGGGTTGTCTAAAGCGGGTGTTGCAACCCCACCTTTTCCCGGCGCGTCCCCGAGATATTTGGAAGGAGGAGATCCGGTTGTACGCGGTTATCGAAACGGGCGGCAAGCAGTACCGGGTTAAAGAAGGCCAGCGGCTCAAAGTGGAGAAACTTGAAGCGGAGGTAGGAGACAAGGTCAGCCCGCGGGTCTTGATGGTCGCCGGCGAGGGCGGGGTCCGCGTGGGAACTCCGGAGCTTCCGGACGCGAAGGTTGAGCTCAAGGTGCTCCGGCACGGCCGGGGAAAGAAGATTATCGTTTTCAAGTACAAGCCGAAGAAAAACTACCGGCGCAAGCAGGGCCACCGGCAGCCCTTTACCGAGGTGCTGGTGGAAAGGATTGAGCCGGGCAAGTAGGCTTGTAAAGGTGAGAGCAAGGGGGTGTTTGTATGGCACACAAAAAGGGTGTAGGAAGTTCACGGAACGGCCGCGATTCGGCGGCGAAATACCTGGGCGTTAAGCGGGGCGACGGACAGTTCGTCACCGCCGGCTCGATCCTCGTCCGCCAGCGGGGGACGCGGATTCACCCCGGGCGGAACGTAGGCCGCGGCGGAGACGATACCCTCTTTGCCCTGGCGGACGGACACGTACGGTTTCACTCCCGCGGCGGGGAGAGGAAGTTCGTCAGCGTGGTTCCGGTGGTGACCGGTTAAGAGTACCGTTTTGGAAGAGGAAGCGGGAATCCGGAAAGCGGGTTCCCGCTTTATGTTTCTTAGGGCTCAGTTGCTCTCGGGTCAGAAGTCAAGAATTCCGGAGTCAGAGGTCAGGAGCCGAAATCCGGAAGGCAAAGCGTGCCTGCTTTTCTGGATAAAAATGGCCGGAGGTCCCGTCACCGGAGAGCGGTTAAAGTGGCGCGAACGGCTTTCCGAAACAACGAGTAGGAGCTTTTGAGAATAACGGGTTGATCATGCGCGCTAAATCCAGAAGATTTACCGTTTCCGGTGAAAAAGGGTTTGGAGCGGCGCTGGGCGACTTCAAGTACGTCATGAAGCTGGTGTCGTTCCTCAATGCCCGGCACCACGTGACTTTTGAGCAAAACGTGGGGCCGCTGCACGCCCACTCCTGGCAGTTTCAGGTTGAAGTGAAGGTGCCCCGGGAGCGCGCGCTGGTCGAATTCGCCCGGGTGTCCAAGGCGATTAACGCGGTGCTGGCTCCTTACGAAAACACCGTGCTCAACCAGCGTCACCCCTTCAACCGGATCCAGCCTTCCACCGAAAACATGGCGCTTTATTTCTTCAACCGGTTGCAGGATGCTTTGCGGGAACTGGGCCTGGACTTGAGCAGGTTGACCGTCTGGGAAACGCCGACCAAGGGAATCGAGGTGACCGGCCGCTGGACCGAATTCGACGGTTTACCCGTGGCTGCCGAAACGGCCGGAGAGGCGCCGGTATCCTTTAAGGAGGCTGCCGCTGCGGCCGATGCGGCTGTAGCGCCGGCGGAAACGGAAGAGCCGGAAGGGGAGAACGCGGCAGCCGCCCCGCAGGATTTGCTCCCGGAGGCACCGGAAGCACCCGCCGGGATTTCGCCGCGCCATTACGTGCTTTCGGTTTTCCTGATCGGTCTGCTGGCGCTGCTGGTCTACCACAGCATTCTGTCGCCGCCGGCGGAGCAGCGTTACCCCTGGGGTTCGGACACCTGGGGCCACCTGTTCAAGGCGGAATACCTGTACCAGGAGCTGCGCCGGGGCAATTTTTACCCCCAGTTCACCGAGTACTGGTACAGCGGCTGCCAGCCTTTCCGTTACTGGGCGCCGCTGCCGTATTACCTGCTTGCCTTCCTGCAGGGCCTTACGGGCGACGTCTTCACCGCCGGGAATTACTTCATTTTCCTGTGCGCTCTTTTGGGCGGCCTCTCCTGGCTGCTCCTCGCCGGACGGATGGGTTTTTGGCCGGCCGCAGCCGCCGGCGCGGTCTGGGTGGTATGGGGCGATAACCTGCGCGTCGCTTTTGCGGAGGGGAACCTCCCGCGGGTGCTGGCCACGGCGCTCTTGCCCCTGTTGTTCGCCGCGTTCCTAAGGGTGGTGGAGAAAAGAAACGCTTACGCCGGGATTGTTGCCACGGCTGCGCTGATGCACCTGGTTGTGGTGTGCCACGCCATGATCGGCGCCGTCTACTGCCTCTCCCTGGTCCTGTTTACCCTTTTTCTGTGGGCTTTTCGCGGGTGCCGTCTGAAGGACTGCCTGCGGGGCGTTCTGGTGCTTGCAGGCGGCGTGGGGACCGCCGCCTGGTGGCTCCTGCCCGGGCTGACCGGCGGGATCACGGGAATCGACGCCGAAGCCGCCAGGGCGGCGGTCGAATTCGTCCCGGCTGCTATTTCCTTTAACCCGCTGCACCGTTTCACCAGTCCGGAGGCTTTCTATTGGGGCATCAGCCTGCTTTTGGCGGCTGCGGCCACGCTCGTTTCCTGGCGGGCGAAACCGCCCTGGGCCAAAAGCCTGTTCGTGTGCGGCCTCATTCTGGTATTGATCACCCTGCCCTCGTTGCGTCCGCTCTACCTGATTTCACCCCTGGGCAACCTGCTCTGGCCCTTGCGCTTTTCCAGTTTTGCGGCGCTGGCGCTGGTGGCTGCCTGCTTTACTTTTCAACCGCGGAGCCCGGGGCCGCGCCTGCTGCGATTCCCTCGGGCCGACCGTCTCGTGATGGCCGGGTTGCTGGTCGCTTTTCTGGTGGACGGTTTCTTTTCGGTGCGCCTGCTGGCCCATACCACCGCTAAATCGCCCGCCTTGGTGCGGGGGGCCGAGTTTTTGAAGGCGGACCCCGGCTGGCGCGTGGCCGCGATCGACTTGAGCCGGCTCGGTTCGGCGCCTTCTTTCCTGCTTTCCCGGGTGGCCGGGGTCGAGCAGGTGTTCGGCTGGGCCTGGCAGGGGGCGGTGACGTCCACGAACATCATGCTCCTCAACACCGGCCTGGAATACCAGTACTACCCGTTCCTTTTCCGGTCCTGTCTTTACCTGGGGGCCACGGACCTGGTGGTCAAGGACGACGTGATCCGGGACCCGGAGGCCTTCCGGTGCGCGGCGGAGCGTGCCGGGTATACGCAGCGGGCCGCCTTTGGCGGGATCAGTATCTGGCGGGGCTTTGATCGCCCCTACCTGGTAGCAAAGGAAAACCGGTGCCTGGTGGTGGGGAAGTATGCCGGGACCGTCGCCCTGCAGTTTCCGGAAGTCGAGATGGGTTCCTCCATCTACATTGATGACTATACCCTGGACCTGCTGAAACGGTACCCGCGCGTGATCTTTACCGGCGCGGCCTGGCGGTCAAAGAAGAAGGCGGAAGCCCTCGTCACGGCGTACGCCGGTTCAGGAGGCCGGGTGCTAATTGAGCTGGCGGGGATGCCGGAAAGCGTCCTGGCCAGGCAGCCGGAGTTTCTCGGGGTTTACGGCGAAGCCGTAATGCTGAAAGAAAGCCTTGTGCTCTCCGGCGGCGGCCGGGAGTTTTACCTGCAACCGTTTTCGCCGGCGGTCCCCCTCTGGAAGTCGTACATACCCCAGGAACTGGACGGTGTGGCGCTGGAGTTCCGGTATTACGGAAACCGGGCCCCGGTTTACGGGTACAAGCGTGTCGGGGACAGCCGGGTCTGGTTTTTGGGCGGCAACCTCACCTACCACGCCTTTCTGACCAGGGACCCGGCTGCCCTGGAACTGCTGCAGGATATCACCGGCCTGCAGACGGAATTCACGGCCGGGCCGCTTGTTCCTCTAAGCGGTTACCGGGCCACCGACCGCGGGTACGTGATGAACTGCGAGGTCTCCCGGGACCTGGAGGTGATCGTCCCGGTCGCGGCCCTGGAGGGCCTCCGGGTCACCGTTGACGGCGTGCCAAAGACCGCGCGCAGGTTTGAGAACCTGTTGCAGTTGGAGCTGTCCGCCGGGAGCCACGAGATCGCGATCCGCGTGGTGGAAACGCCCGTTTACCGGTGGGGGCGGGTGGTGGCCTTCATTTCGCTCCTGGGGGTTCTGGCTGGCGTGCTGTATAGCGCGAAAAGGGGTGGCGGCCGGCGATGAAGCGCTTGTTCCGGTTGGGGGTGTATCTTGGTTTCATTGTCTGGGTGCTGTCTTGGCCGGCCGGAGCCCGGGCGGGGCAGGGCTTTGTACTGGACGGCGCGTTCGATGACTGGCAGGGACGGGCCCATCTGGCCGACGGGCGGGGCGACGGCCGGGAAGACGCGGATTTCAAGGCGCTCGCCTGGGGTACCAACGAAAACGAACGGCGGCTGTATTTCATGGTCGAGAGACAGCTCCCGGCCGCCGCGGGCCGCGGTTGCACCTGCCGGCTCTACTTCGACGTGGACTGCAACGGCAGTTACGATAATAGCGTGGATAAGTACGCAGAGGTGACGTACAGGCCCGTTGCAGGCGGCGGCCGGGTGGCGGTGGAGTTGTATTCGGCATCCGGCCACCTGCTGGCCGTTTACCGGGGCAGGTGGGGCGAAGCCGGCGGCCGACGGTTTGAGTTCGCGGTGCCGATGAACAAGCTCGGCATCTACCCCGCCCAGCCGGTACGGTTTTACCTGTCCGGTATCGGTGCCGGTGCGGACCGTCTGCCCGACCGGGGCGATAACCAGTGGGCTCCTTTCCCCGGTACCGTAAAAAGCAAAACCGGGGTGGCCGCGGTTTGCTTCGTCTGGCTCGCCGTGGCGGCGATTCTCCGCCGCCACCGCATCTGGCCCTTTTATTACATCTGGGGTGCGGTCGGGTTCACCTTCATCATGGTGCTCTTTTTCCAGGGTTCGCTGCTGGAATACCAGGTGGAATACCGGACCGGCATGATTGTGCACCGGCTCCTGCGCTGTTTGGACATCGTCACCTACGTTTTCGACAAGGCTCCGGGGACACTCCTGGTGCTGATCAAGATGGACGAGAGCTGGACCACCATCGACATTGACATTGAGAGTTCCGGTCTGTTGGAGCTGTGCATTTTTCTCGGGCTGGTCCTGTTTTACCCTGCTTACCGGCCGGCTTCCAAGCTCCTGTTTTCACTGGCCGGGGTCGCTTCCGTATACCTGTTCAATCTCCTGCGCCTGGTACTGGTTGTGGTCGCCATTTACTGCGGCGGCCGGAACATGAGCTTCATTGCCCACACGCTGTTCGGGCGCCTCGTTTTTTTCGTCCTGATCGTGGTCCTTTACTGGTATGTTTTCACCAGGCCCTCTTTAAAAAAGGTTCGGGAGTACGTGGGAAGTGGCTGAGATCTTTTGGGAACGGGTGCTTGATTTCATGCTCTTCTGGGGGATCTGGCTGCTGGCGCCCCTGCTGGTGGACATTTCAACGGCGGTAAGCTATTTCGTCACCCTCTTTATGTACCTGCGGAAGGAAGACGAGGGGTTCACGCTGAGCCATTACCCCTACGTGACCGTGCTGGTACCGGTCTACAATTCGGCGGAGACCCTTTACAAATGCCTGCAGTCGATCCGGGATCAGAGTTATCCGTCGGCGCTGATCCAGGTCATCTGCGTCAACAACGGCAGCCGCGATAACAGCTTCGAGGTCTTCCAGCGCTTCCAGTACGCGCACCCGGAACTACCGCTGATGTGGGCCTCGCTTGACCGGCCCGGGAAGTCGGAGGCGCTAAACGTCGGCCTATACTCCGGGCAGGGGTCATATCTGATAAACGTGGACGCGGACACCTGGCTGGACAAGGACGCCGTGCTGCAGGTGGTGCGGACCTTTGAGAGTAACCCCTCGCTGGTGGCGGCGACCGGTTCGATCAGGGTGGACAAGGTTCTCGGGAAGGGTTTCCGTTTCATTGACCTCCTCAATTACTGCGAAGTGGTTGAATACCTGATCGCTTTCGGTATCGGCCGCCGCTACCAGAACCTGACGAACACCCTTTTCACGCTTTCCGGTGCGTTTTCGGCCTTCCGCCGCGACACCATCCTCCAGTCGTTCCTTTACCAAAACCGCACCGTCTCCGAAGACACCGACCTTACCTTCCACCTGCGCCAGATCGTGAAAAAAAAGCAGGGCCGGATCGGCTGCATCTCGAAGGCGATTGCCTACGTCGAGCCGATCGAATCCCTGGCCCGCCTTTATTCCCAACGGGTGCGGTGGCAGCGCGGGGAGATTGAAGTCCTGGCGATGCATTACGGCAGGGTGCCCGGTGCTCTAAAAGCCCTGTTCCAGTTCACCGGGCGCATTCTGATCTCCGACCATACCCTGGCGTTTTTGAGGCTGTCCTGGACCTTTTTGATCCCCTTCCTTTATTTCTTAGGCTATTCCCTGCCGACGGTGGTTGCGGCCATCTTCGGGCTCTTCATTTGCTACCTCTTGCTTGACGGCCTCTATTTCCTCGTGGCTTACACCAGCGTGGATGAGCCTTACCAGAAAGAGCTGCAGAAAATCTGGTGGGTGGTTTTTCTGCTGCCGGGATACCGGTTTTTGACCTACTGGTTCCGGCTTGCCGGGATCATCGTCGGGATGACCCAGCCGAAAAGCTGGTCCGTGGAAAACCCGGTGAAGCAGTTAGGTGACCTTTTGCGATTCTACAAGAAGGGTCTGGTAAAGGGGGTTTTTCGGAAGCAGTGGCGGGAGTTTTAGCCCTGTGGCAAAGCAGGGGCAAAAACTGTAAAAACGGGAGTTTTGCACGTACCCGTGAAGGAATGGGTTCACGAGGGAGTCGTTCACGACGATTAATTGTCGCCACCGGGAATGAGAAAAAAACATCAATTGCTTGTGCTTCGGACTTTTATAAACGTTGAACGTTGAACGGACCCCAAGGATTTGTCAGTGTAAGGTTAAACGTCTATTTTTGAGGCCGGTCTGGTATAATTAGCGAAAATACCTTTGCGAGGGAATAAGGTGAAATACGTCGTCGTTTTAGCGGACGGGATGGCGGACTACCCCTGTCCGGAACTCGGGGGGCTGACGCCGCTGGCATACGCCTGGACGCCGCACATGGACGATCTGGCCGCCCGGGGAACGGTAGGCCTGGTGCAAACGGTGCCGGAGGGCCTGCCGCCGGGAAGCGATGTGGCCAACCTGACAGTGCTGGGCTACAACCCGCGGGAATGCTACACCGGCCGGGCGCCGCTGGAGGCGGCGAGCATGGGGGTGGAGCTCGGACCGGAGGATGTGGCCTTCCGGTGCAACCTGGTCACCCTTTCGGAAGACGAGCCCTACGCCGCGAAAGTGATGGTTGACTACAGCGCCGGGGAGATCTCTTCCGCCGAGGCCCGGGAGCTTATCGCGGCGGTGCAAGAGCGTCTGGGAAGCGAAGAAATTTCGTTTTACCCGGGAGTCAGCTACCGGCACCTGATGGTCTGGCGGGGCGGCCCGGCGGACACGGTGCTCACGCCGCCGCACGACATCAGCGGGCAGGTTGTCGGTGCCTACCTGCCTCAGGGCGAAGGTGCCGGGACTCTGCTGGGGCTGATGGAGGAAAGCGCGCGCCTTCTCCCGGGCGAGGCGGTGAACCGCCGGCGGCTGGCGGGCGGGGCGAAACCCGCCAATTCACTCTGGTTCTGGGGCCAGGGCCGGCGGCCGCAGTTGGCGCTTTTCCGGGAAAGGTTCGGCCTGGCGGGGAGCGTCATTGCGGCGGTAGACCTCATCCGGGGGATCGGGGTGCTGGCGGGGATGCGGGTGCCGGTCGTTCCCGGGGCCACCGGGAACGTTCATACGAACTACGCGGGCAAGGCCGGCGCCGCGCTGGAGGAGCTGGCGGCGGGGCGGGACTTCGTTTTCGTGCACGTCGAGGCAGCGGACGAGGCCGGACACCAGGGGGATCTGCAGGCCAAGGTACGGGCGATCGAGGAAATCGACGCGAAGTTGGTCGGAGGGCTCCTCCAGGGGCTTAAAGCAAGCTTTCCGGCCTGGCGGTTGATGGTGCTGCCAGACCATCCCACGCCGGTCAGCGTCAGGACCCACACCGCCGAGCCGGTACCCTTCGTAATCGCCGACAGCCGGACCGGGAATTGCCGTGTTTCGGCGCAGGTCTTTACCGAAGCAGTGGCGGAGAGCGCCGGATTGTTGTTTGCAGACGGGTGGGAGTTACTTCCGTATTTTCTCCGGGTACGGTAAGGCGGGGGAGAAGGTTTGCGACTGAAAGCCGCCACGTTCAGGCGAAGGTAACGTACTTGCGGCCCGGTGGTGCGTGTTTCCGGACAGGCGGAGCTTTAAACGGCCGCCTTTTTCTGTTATCATAGTAAAAATGAGACCGGGTGGGGTTAAATGGAAGCCAAGGAGGCGCTCAAGATTTTACGGGCGCAGTACCACGACTTTTTAAATTGCCTGCAGGTGGTTTCCGGCCTGGTGGATTTGGGCCGGCCGGAGAAGATCAAGGAATACGTCCGCCGGGCGGCGGACGAGTTTGCGGCGCGGGGGCGGCTCGCCAAGTCGGGTTTGCCGGAGGTAACCTGGTTGCTCCTCCGGTTTCAAACGGAGGCTGCGGAGCACGGGATCAAGGTTTCGTGCGAACTCGGGCAGGGTACGGGGGAATCGGTGCCGGAAGCCGCGTTTCTGGGCCGTTTTCACGAGGCGATTGTGGCGCGCAGTTCCGGGGTTCGCGAGGAACGGCTGCTCAAAATAACGGGTAAAAGGACCCCGAAAGGTTACGCCCTGACTTACAGTGGCCCCTTCGCCTGGAAGGAGGTTGCGGGAGCGGTGGCCGAAACCGCGGCCGCCGCTGGGGTGAAGCTGACGGTCGCGGAAGAAAACGCGGCCACAATTCTCTTACCTGTCCGGTAGACGGCATGTTTTACGATCACCTTAAGATTTACGTCAAGGCCGGGGATGGCGGAAACGGCTGCGTGGCCTTCCGCCGGGAGAAATACGTTCCTTTCGGCGGGCCGGCGGGCGGTGACGGCGGGCGGGGCGGCCACGTCCTCCTCCGGGCCGATGAAGGTTTGCGAACGCTGGTGGACTTTCATTTCCGGCGCCAATTTAAGGCCGGGCGGGGCGGCCACGGCGAAGGGAAGGAGCGCCACGGGAAAAGCGGCGCCGATCTCGTCCTCCAGGTGCCGGTGGGTACCGTGGTCCGGGACGCGGCGACGGGCGAAGTCCTGGCCGACCTAGTACAGCACGGCCAGGAAGTGATCGTGGCCCGCGGCGGCCGGGGCGGCCGCGGCAACGCCCGCTTTGCCACGTCTACGGAGCGGGCGCCCCGGTTCGCGGAAAAAGGCGAACCGGGTGAAGAACGCTGGTTGGAGCTCGAGCTCAAGCTCCTGGCGGACGTGGGATTGGTCGGGTTGCCGAACGCCGGGAAATCCACAATCCTTTCCCGGGTTTCGGCGGCGCGTCCTAAGATTGCCGACTACCCCTTCACCACCCTCGAGCCCTGCCTGGGGGTCGTCCGGGTGGGGGAGGGTGAAAGTTTCGTGCTGGCAGACCTCCCGGGCCTGATTGAGGGCGCGCATGCCGGCGCCGGTCTTGGGCATAAGTTTCTCCGGCACATCGAGCGGACCCGGTTACTGATTCACGTCGTGGATGCTGCGGGAACCGCGGGGAGGGACCCGGTGGCCGATTTTGCCGTGATCAACCGGGAACTGGCGCTTTACAGCCCCGAACTGGCCGCACGGCCCCAGGTGGTGGCGGCGAACAAAATGGACCTCCCGGAAAGTCGGCCGAAGCTGGAGCGCCTGCGGGTGGCTCTGCCTGGCTACGAAGTTTTTCCGGTCTCCGCCGCCACCGGCGAAGGCCTTGACCGCTTGATGGCCCGCGTGGCGGAGCTTTTACGGGAATTGCCGGCGCCCCGGTTGGTCGAGGCCCCCGAGAAGGCCGCCGCCGGCGGGGCGCCCTTGCGCGTGCGTCAGGAAGCAGGGGTTTTCGTCGTCGAAGATGAAAAGATCGAGCGGAAGGTGGCGATGACCGACCTCGACAACCCGGAGGCGGTGCGGCGGCTGAAACAGTATTTTCGCCGGGCGGGTGTCGAGGACGCCCTCCGAACCGCGGGAGTAAAGCCCGGGGACACGGTGCGGATCGGGCGGGAGGAGTTCGTCTACCAGCCGGAGGGAGAGGCATGAGGGCGAGCCGTTTGCTGGGAGAAGAGGTGCGGGATAGGAAGGGTTTCGGCCGTTTCAAGCGGCTGGTCGTCAAGGTGGGCACGAGTTCGCTGACCCACAAGACGGGGGAAATCAACCTGCGCCAGATCGAAAAGCTCGTGCGGGAACTGGCGGGGGTTCACAGCGAGGGGCGCGAGGTGCTGCTGGTTTCGTCGGGAGCGATCGGCGCCGGAATGGGGCGCCTGGGCTTCAAGACGCGCCCGAAAACGATTCCGGAAAAGCAGGCCTGTGCCGCAGTCGGCCAGGGACTGCTCCTGCAAATGTACGAAAAGGGTTTTGCCGAGTACGGGATTGTGGTGGGTCAGGTGCTTCTAACGAGGGGAGACCTGGCCGACCGACAGCGCTTCCTGAACGCCCGCAACACGCTGCTTACCCTTTTAAGGTACAGGGTCCTGCCGGTGATTAACGAGAACGATACCGTTGCGGTGGACGAAATCCGGTTCGGAGACAACGATACCCTTTCGGCGCTGGTGGCCAACCTGGTGGACGCGGAGCTGCTGCTGATCCTGTCTGACGTAGAAGGGCTTTATACGGCCGACCCGCACAAGAAACCGGATGCGGAACTGATTCCCGAGGTTACGGCGATTACGCCGGAACTGGAAGCCCTCGGGGGCGAGGCTGGTTCCGCCATGGGGAGCGGCGGGATGGTCACCAAGTTTCAGGCGGCGCAGATTGCGGGCCGGGGCGGGGCCGTGATGGTCCTTGCCGCAGCGGCGGCCCCCAACGTCGTCCGCCGGGTGCTGGCGGGGGAAGAGATCGGGACGGTCTTCTGGCCGACGGAGCGCTTGAAAGGGCGCAAGCGCTGGATCCTGTTCGGGGCCGCCGTCAAGGGGAGGATTTATGTGGACGCCGGCGCCGCCCGGGCGCTGTGCGAAGGGGGGAAAAGCTTGCTCCCTTCGGGCATTGTACGGGTGGAAGGGCATTTTGAGGCCGGTCACCCGGTAAGCGTCATTGATCCCGACGGCCGCGAAATCGCCCGGGGCCTGGTCAACTATTCCGCGGCGGAGGTCGAGCAGATCAAGGGGGCGAACACGGCCCGGATCGCGCAGCTTATCGGGACGCAGCCTTACGCCGAGGTGGTCCACCGGGACAACCTGGTTCTAACGCGGTAACGAAAGGAAGAGAGAATGGAAAAGCTCTGGGCGCCCTGGCGGGCGATTTACATTACACAGCCGAAAGACGAGGCGGAGTGCATCTTCTGCGCCAAGCTCAACGACACCCGGGACGCCGAAAACTATGTTCTGGTGCGGCGGGAGCGCTCTTTTGTACTTCTAAATCTCTATCCATACAACAACGGGCACCTTCTGGTTGCACCGCACCGGCACGTGGCGGACATCACGGAGCTGACTCCCGAGGAGTCGTTGTCCTTGTTCCATCTGACGCAAGAGATGGTTGCGCTGATCCGGCGGGTGATGCGGCCCGACGGCTTCAACATCGGGATCAACCTCGGGCGGGTCGCGGGCGCGGGCTTCCCCGGCCACTTTCACATCCACATCGTGCCCCGCTGGGATGGGGACACCAGCTTCATGCCGGTGGTCGGGGACGTGAAGGTGATTTCCGAGAGCCTGGACCGGACCTACGCCAAGCTGAGGCAAGGACTGGAGGCGGAAGGCTGAACCGCCAAGACGCCAAGCACACATTAAGGAAAGAATCTTGTAGAAGCAGATTATGAGATATTTCGAAGGATCTTCTAAGACGGGAGAAAGAAATATTAAAGAAGACCCTGGCAATTATCGATCTTAGCGCCTTGGCGGTCAATAAGGGTAAAGGGGGAAGTAAAATGAACGAGATCGAAGCGGCGGTTGTGGAAAAGGCGAAGCGGGCTAAAGAAGCGGCGCGGCGCCTGGCCTACCTTTCTACTACGGCAAAGGGCGCCGGACTGCTGGCGATGGCCGACGCACTGGAGGCCAACATGGCCGGCATCCTGGAGG
Organism: Bacillota bacterium; assembly: GCA_040758635.1. Taxonomy (GTDB): domain Bacteria; phylum Bacillota; class Desulfotomaculia; order Desulfotomaculales; family Ammonificaceae; genus Yes71-27. Next base: position 89,799 of record JBFLVI010000003.1, read on the forward strand.
CCAACGCCCGGGATCTGGAAGCGGGGAAGGCGAAGGGGTTGAGCGGGGCGCTTCTTGACCGCCTCCTGCTCAACGAGGCCCGTGTGCGGGAAATGGCTCAGGGGTTGCGGGACGTCGTCAAACTGTCCGATCCGGTGGGCGAGGTGGTGGCGATGTGGCGGCGGCCCAACGGCCTGGAGGTAGGGCAGATGCGGGTGCCGCTGGGCGTAATCGGAATGATTTACGAGGCCCGCCCCAACGTCACCGTGGACGCCGCCGGGTTGTGCCTGAAAGCTGGGAACGCGGTGGTTCTGCGGGGCGGTTCCGAAGCCATCCACTCCAACACCGCCATCACCCGCATCATTGCGGACGCCGCTTATCGCGCCGGGATCCCGGAGGGGGCGATCGAGTTTATCGACCGGACGGAACGCGAGGCGGCGCAGGTCTTAATGCGGCTCAACGAGTATGTTGACGTGCTCATCCCCCGGGGCGGGGCGGGATTGATCCGGACGGTGGTCAAGACGGCCACCGTACCGGTAATCGAAACCGGGGTGGGGAACTGCCACACCTACGTGGACGAGTTCGCCGACCTGGAAAAGGCGGCGGCAATCGTCATCAACGCCAAGTGCCAGCGCCCGGGCGTTTGCAACGCGATGGAGACCCTCCTGGTGCACGAGGCGGTGGCGCCTGCTTTCCTGCCGGCAGTAGCCCGGCAGCTCAAGGAACGGGGCGTGGAAATCCGCGGCTGCCCGGGAACTCTGAAATACGTGCCCTGGGCGCGTCCGGCGACTGAGGAAGACTGGTTCACGGAGTTCCTGGACCTCATCCTGGCCGTCCGGGTGGTCTCCAGCCTGGAGGAGGCGCTCGACCATATCTACCGGTACGGCACCAAGCACTCCGAGGCGATCGTCACCGAAAGCTACACCAACGCCCGGCGCTTCCTGAAAGAGGTGGACGCAGCGGCGGTCTACGTTAACGCCTCCACCCGTTTTACCGATGGCGGGCAGTTTGGCTTCGGGGCGGAGATCGGCATCTCGACCCAGAAGCTCCATACCCGGGGACCGATGGGCTTGAAAGAGCTGACCACCATCAAGTACATCATCTTTGGCGAGGGCCAGGTCCGGGAGTAACCGTTTCCGGTGGGTTCCCATAGAATAAGCAGGGAAGCGGCCTGGGTTGGAAGCTTTAAAAGTGATCATCCCTGGGTTTGGCTCAAAAAGTGTTGGATTACCGGAGCTTTACTCCGGAGAAAAAACCAAATTTTGTTATAAACAACCTCTTTTAGTTGATTCTTTTTGCGAAAACAGTTATAATGAGGCCAAATGGGGTGGATGCTGCGCGGATGCGACTCGGATTGATGGGGGGAACCTTTGACCCCATCCATTATGGCCACTTGGTGGCGGCCGAAGTGGCACGGTATGAGTTCGGTCTATCCAGAGTGGTGTTCATCCCTGCGGGGCAGCCGCCGCATAAACTGGACCGGCAGATTTCGCCGGCGGCCCACCGGGTGGCGATGGTGCGTTTGGCGGTGGCCTCCAACCCGTACTTTGAGGTTTCGACAGCGGAGGTTGACCGGCCGGGGCCTTCCTATACTGTGGAAACGGTGAGCCTGTTCCGCCGCTTTTATCCCGGGGCGGAAATTTATTTTATCACCGGCGCGGATGCGGTAGCGGAAATCAGTACCTGGCACCGGTCCGAAGAGCTGGTGCGGCTTTGCCGGGTGGTAGCGGTAACCAGACCGTGCTATGATTTGGAGGAGCTTGGCCGGAGCCTGGCGGAGCTCGGCGAGGGTTTCGAGCGGGTTTCGCTGCTTCCGGCTCCGGGAGTGGCGGTCTCTTCAACGGAAATCCGGGAGCGGGTTCACGCGGGAAAACCGATCAAGTACCTCCTGCCGGAAGCGGTAGAAGATTATATTGCGAGGCACGGGTTATATCTTTAGGGCGTCATCGGGGTGTTCCCGCTGCAAGAGCCATTTTTATTCGGGAAAGAGGTGAAGTGAGTGGTGCGGACCCTTTACGTGGGCAACCTGCCGTGGACCACGAAAGCCGAAGACTTGACGGAGGCTTTTTCGGCTTACGGTGAGGTATTGTCCAGCCGGATCATTTCCGACCGGCAAACGGGACGTTCCCGGGGTTTCGGTTTTGTCGAAGTGCGCGACGAGGACGCGGAAGCGATGATTTCCGCCCTCAACGGCGCTGAATTCGGCGGCCGGGTCATCGTGGTAAACGAAGCCCGGGAGCGGCAAGACGGCGGCAGGCGGTAGCAGGGGCTTATTTTCGGATCTTGGTTTTGAGGGGGAATGATATTGGGCTCAAATCCCCAGCTTTTACTTGACGTGATTGTCCGGGCTGCGGAGGATAAAAAGGCCTTCGACATCGTCATCCTGCAGGTGAGCAACCTCAGTTCGGTCTGTGACTATTTTGTCCTGCTGAGCGGCCGGTCGACGGTTCAGGTGAAGGCGATCGCCGAGTACATCCAGGATAAGCTTACGGAACGTGGTGTACCGGTTCTGCGCCGGGAAGGGTTCCGCGAGGGCCACTGGGTGTTGTTGGATTACGGGGATATTGTGGTGCACGTTTTTCGGGAAGCAGAGCGGGAGTTTTACGGTCTGGAGCGCTTGTGGCGGGATGCCCCGGTAGTGGAAATAGCCGTTAGCGGCTTGACCTGAAAGCGGTTCTTGCTTATAATTGTCTTTGTGTGGGGCTGTAGCGCAGTGGGAGCGCGTTTCCTTGGCATGGAAAAGGTCGCGGGTTCAATTCCCGCCAGCTCCACCATGATTACTGGCGCAGAAGCCTCTTGTCTTCACAAAGACGGAGGCTTTATTTTTAGATTACGGGGGCCAGGGCTCAAGGGTTAGGAGCCAGAAGCCAGAATTCAGAATTCAGTTTGGGCTTGTATGAATTCGCCCCGGGAATTCCTACTTTGAACCTTTCTGGGTTCTGACTCCTGAATTCTGGATTCTTGACCTCCGAATTCAGTCAGGAGGAGAGCGGTGGAAGACAGGTATCCGTTTGCAGACGTCGAGCAGAAATGGCAGGAGCGTTGGGAGCAGCAGGGACTCTATACGGTTGAGGACTTTGACGGCCGCCCCAAGTATTACTGCCTGGAAATGTTTCCCTACCCCTCGGGCAGGCTGCACATGGGCCATGTGCGAAACTACGCCATCGGCGACGTGGTGGCCAGGTATAAGACCATGCAGGGTTTTGCCGTGCTGCACCCGATGGGCTGGGACGCCTTCGGCCTTCCGGCGGAGAACGCGGCGATAAAGCACGGCATTCACCCGCGCGACTGGACCTGGGAGAACATCGCCTTTATGCGGCGGCAGCTCCAGCAACTGGGTGCGAGTTACGATTGGCGCCGGGAAATCGCTACCTGCCACCCCGGTTACTACCGCTGGACGCAATGGCTGTTCCTCCAGTTTTTCCACCACGGCCTGGCGTACAAGAAAAAGGCCCCGGTCAACTGGTGTCCTTCCTGTGCTACCGTGCTGGCCAACGAGCAGGTGGTCGGCGGGGCGTGCGAGCGGTGCAAGACCCCGGTAACCAGGCGCGAGCTTGAGCAGTGGTTTTTAAAAATAACGGCTTACTCGCAGCGTTTGCTCGAAGACCTGGCAAAGCTTCCCGGGTGGCCGGAGAAAGTCAAGGTCATGCAGGAGAACTGGATCGGGCGGAGTGAAGGGGCGCTCGTTCACTTCCCGGTTCCCGGCCATGACGAAGGAATCTCTGTTTTCACCACCCGGCCCGACACCCTTTACGGTGTCACGTACATGGTGCTGGCACCGGAGCACCCGCTGGTGGAGAAGCTCACGGCCCCCGAGCAGAAAGACGCCGTGGCGGAATTCATCGCCCGGGCGAGAGACCTGAGCGAACTGAGCCGTACCGCCGCCGAGGCCGAAAAGAGCGGGCTTTTCATCGGCGCCTACTGCGAAAACCCCTTGACGGGCGAGCGGGTGCCCATTTTCATTGCCGATTACGTGTTGATGGAGTATGGTACCGGGGCGGTCATGGGGGTGCCGGCGCACGACCAGCGCGACTTCGAATTCGCCCGGAAGTACGGGCTGCCGATAAGAGTGGTCATTCAGCCGCGGGACCGGGAGCTGGAACCGGAAACGATGACCGGGGCTTACGTGGACGAAGGGATCCTGGTGAACTCCGGGCCGTTTAACGGGATGGACAATCTGGCGGCCATCCGGGCGATTACGGCCTACCTGGAGGAGCGGGGCTGGGGCGAGTACCAGGTGAATTACCGGCTGCGGGACTGGCTGATTTCGCGGCAGCGGTACTGGGGCGCGCCGATACCGATCGTTTACTGCGACCGGTGCGGTACGGTGCCGGTCCCGGAGAAGGACCTGCCGGTGGTGCTTCCCTACGACGTGGCTTTCAAGCCTACGGGCCAGTCGCCGCTCAAGGACTGTCCGGAGTTCGTCAACGTCGCCTGCCCGCGCTGCGGTGCGCCGGCCTGCCGGGAGACGGATACGATGGATACCTTCATCTGTTCTTCGTGGTATTACTTCCGCTACACCAGCCCGCGCGAGGAAAACGGCCCTTGGGACCGGGCGAAGGTGGACCGCTGGCTTCCGGTGGATCAGTACATCGGCGGCGTGGAGCACGCCATCCTGCACCTCTTGTACTCCCGGTTTTTCACCAAGTTTCTTTACGATATCGGGCTGGTGGGATGCGAGGAGCCCTTCACCAACCTTCTGACCCAGGGCATGGTCCTCAAGGACGGGGCCAAGATGTCGAAATCCAAGGGAAACATCGTCAGCCCCGAAGAGATAATGGCGAAATACGGCGCCGACACCACCCGGCTTTTCATCCTCTTCGCGGCGCCGCCCGAGCGGGATCTGGAGTGGAGTGACCAGGGCGTGGAGGGTTGTGCCCGGTTCTTGAACCGCGTCTGGCGGCTGGTGAACGGCCTGCTGCCGGAGCTCGGTGAGGAAGCGGCACCGGGGGAGAACCTGGTGGGGGTGAACCGCGAACTGCGGCGCCTGACCCACCAGACGATTAAAAAGGTGACCGAGGATATCGAGCGTTTCCAGTTTAATACGGCCGTGAGCGCCATTATGGAGCTTGTAAACGGGGTTTACCAGTTTTGCGACCGGGTGCCGCCGGTGGATCGGGATCCGGGAGCCGTGCGCGAGGCGGTGGAAGCGCTGGTGGTCCTCCTTGCGCCCTTCGCCCCCCACATCGGCGAGGAGTTGTGGTGGCGCCTCGGGCACCAGGAAAGCGTTCACCGCCAGGCCTGGCCAAAATATAACCCCGCGCTGCTGGTACAGGAAAGGGTCACCGTGGTGGTGCAGATTAACGGGAAGGTGCGGGGCCGCGTGATGGTGCCGGCGTCGGCCACGCCGGAGGAGATGCAGGAGGAAGCGCTCCGGGAGCCCCGCATCCGGCAGCTTCTTGCCGGCAAGACCATGGTCAAGGTGGTGGCCGTACCGGGAAGACTGGTGAATGTTGTGGTGAAGTAGCCTGTTATGATTTGTTAATGGCAAGATTTTTGCTATATTAAGTGAGGACAAGGTTACCTTCGACGAAGCGTTTTAGTAAGGAGGGTCTGCAAATGTTTCGCCGGGTTTTGGTTGCGATTGACGGTTCGGAGCACGCTTACGCCGCGCTCCGCCGCGCGGTGGAGGTACTGAAGCTTTCACCGCTTACTCACGTGGCGGTGATTGAAGTGGTACCGCCGGTGGACCCAAGCATTGAGTACGTACCGTGGGTGTCGCCGGCACAGTTGGAAGACGCGGAGCGGAAGCGCGCGAAGGCCGACCTCGAGAAGGCGCTGGCGATCCTGCAGGAAAGCGGTGTGGAGGGAGCACCGGTAATCAAGGTGGGAAACGCGGCCGAAGAAATCGTTGAGACGGCCAAAGAAGGGAACTACGAGCTGATCGTGATGGGGCGGCGGGGTACCAACCCGCTGGCGGGACTCTTGCTGGGTAGCGTTACCCAGCGCGTATTGCAGCTAGCGGAATGTCCGGTTTTCCTTGGTAAGTAGAGCCACGCAGGGTTTGTCTGTCTTCAGGGAGTCGTTCATGATGATTTCAGCGTCGCCGCCGGGAACGAAAATCTGGACCCGCAAGCTTGTTACTTAGAACCGTAGCGTAACGTTATACGGAACGCCGCGAAGAGCAAGCAATGCGAGGAAGGCGAAACCGGTCGAACCGGAGCGTATATGGAAATACGTGAGGATTCGACCGGTGAGCCTGACGAAGCAGGGCGAAGCTCATCGCGGCGCCCACCGAAAGAACACTTGTTTTCAAAGGAACGGTCTGGGTAAAAGCGAAGACAGGTTTGGCGGGTACTGGGGATAGCCCCAGCACCCGTTATTTTATTTGCTGGGGACAATTTTCCCCCGGGGTAGTGGGGTGATTTTGCCCACTCCCGGGAGAGAATTGCACACTAATCTGTCGAATGGGGGGAGCCGCTGTCGCCAAGAGGCACATCCCCCAGCTTTTTTCGGGCACTCATACTTGGCACGATTTTTGCTATATAAAAAGTACAGAAAGGGAGTCAAATCCGGAGGGAGACAGGAGTTGGAATCGGAAGAGTGCAAGGCCAAGCGGCGGTTCTTGAACCCATTCCAAATCGCGCTACTCTTGCTGTTCGTTCTTGCCGTTTTTCTTTTCCTGCGGGCGACGGTGTTGCGCGTGGAAGTGCAGGCGGGATTGTCTCCAGGTACAGGTATGGTTTCGATGCTGGCGGTCGGATTTCTGGTGCTTTTTCTGAGTGGCATTTGCTACGGCTTGTGGGCGCTGTTCTTGCAGCACTACATCGTTTTTACCCTCACCCGGGAATGGATCACTGGGATTCTGAGCGAAGTCGGAAGGCCGGACGAGAAGGAGCGGGAAGGGCAATACACGGTATAACAAGGTGAAACGAATGCATTCTAAGTACTGGTATGGTCCCCTATCGTGGTAGTATGGCCGGTCGGAAACCCACCGGCCGCCATACCCACGTTTTTTAAAAAATTCAGGTGAAGGAGTGGTTACGGTGTCGGTCAGGAAGCTTTCGGCGGGCGAAATAGTGGAAAAAAGCCGGGCTGCGCAAAAGGTTACCGGACGTAAGCGTTCCTGGATGGAGCGGCTGGCGGCACGGCTTGATCTCTCGGTGTTTGACCTCTGGATTATCGGCCTTACGGTGGCCGGGCTGGGGGCACTCTACTTGATCGGGGAGGTGGCAGCGCGACTGAGCGGGATACATTAGTTGAAACCAAGGACGGTTGAGGAAATGTCAAATGCTTTAAGGGGCGGAGACGCGGCATGCCTATTATTTATGGTGTGTCTTTGGTAAGCTTGTGGTTGCCTAATAATATCGCTTCGCTTGTGAAGACCATCACAAGATTTTTGGTAGACTCTCAAATCTATGTGGGGAGGGATTGTAATGGCGGATTCATCAGGAAAGAAGAAACCCGTAGGGGCCATGCTCACGTGGGGAATTCTCTCCGCGGGTTTGTATGCGGCGGTCTTTCTCAACGTTAAACCGATTATGAATTACTTTACTGCGGTTGACGGCCTACAGATGTTTGAAAAATTTATCAGGGCGAGTGCGTTGGTCGCGCTGGCAATTGCTTTTTCGCTCATTTACGGGAACTTTGCGGGGACCTTCTGGGAAGTCGTCGGTATTCAGCCGAAAAAGAAAGAAGCAGGAAAGGAGGGTGCCTAAATGGCAGGATTTACGGGGGAAGCAACTAAAGGGTTTATCGAGCTCACACCCTTTGTCAAAGCTTTTCTGCCCACGCTCGGGTTCTTTGGCGGGCTCCTGAGCGGTTTTATCGGCAGCGGCGGCGCGTTTGTCCTCACGCCGGGCATGATGAATGTCGGAGCTCCCGGGGCCGTGGCGGTGGCGAGCAATATGACCCATAAGTTTCCCAAAGCCTTAGTGGGAGCCCTTAAGCGAAAGAAACTGGGGCACGTAGATGTACTGCTGGGACTGGTGATGGGGCTTTCTGCTTTTGCCGGTGTTCAGGTCGGCATCATCGTGCAGAAATGGATTAATGCCGTCTGGGGTAATGCTGGTACCAATCTTTATGTGAGCGCTATTTTCGTAATCGTGTTGGCCGTTGTGGGAACCTCGGTGCTCCGTGACGCTTATCGCTCCAAAAACAACGTGGGGGCCGTAAAAAAGGCCGGAGGTTTTGCCGAACGGGTACAAAGAATAAATATCCCGCCGATGCTCAGCTTTAAAACGGCCGGGGTCCGGGTAAGTTTCTGGATCACGGTACCGCTCGGCTTCGCCACCGGTATGCTGGCGGCGACCATTGCGGTGGGCGGCTTCATCGGTGTACCGGCGATGATCTACATCTTGGGTACGTCGAGTTTCGTGGCCAGTGGGACGGAGTTAGTCATCGCTTTCGTAATGGGCCTGACCGGTGCTTTCGCCTGGGCCCTGGGCGGTTTTGTGGACATCAGGCTGACGTTTCTGATCTTAGCAGGTTCTCTCTTCGGGGTCCAGTTAGGTGCAGTGGGAACAAGCTTTGTCAAGGACTATATGATCAAGCTGATTATGGCCGCGGTTATGTTGACGGTGATGGTGAGCCGAATCGTAGCCATTCCGGTTTACCTCCACAATTTGGGCCGTATAACACTGAACGACGCGCTTATTCCGGTCTTGAAGAATGTCAGCTTCGGCATCCTGGTTTTCGCGCTTTTGGGTAGCGGCCTCATCATTTTAGGGGCGATGATTCGGGGACGCCGGGCGGAAGCAGAAGCGGTCGGTGCTCCGGTACAGGTATCACGTTGAGAAATGCCGGGTGGTCGAGCAACCTTTTTACACCCTTGTGTACAGCAAGGGTGTTTTTTATACTTAGTAAGGTGGATTGAAGCCAAATACCACCAGAGCCGCCTGGGAGGGTTTGTTGGCCGGGGCGGCGAATAAACGCAGGAGAACGCCGGGGAGGCGCGAGGATGTTCGGTTTGCGGGGTAGACTGGGTTTCAATAGGCAGTTGCTGGTGTTCACGGTAATTCTTCTGGTATTGCCGGCTCTTTTGACCTTTTACATGCTGCACGTGATCAAGCGCGCGGAACTCAGCATGATTGAGCGGGACCAGGAGAAGGTGGAACGGGCGCTCTGCGGGCTGGACCGGCGGTTTGAGGGCACCTTTGAAGATATCTTGAGGGCCCACAACGTGCCGCCGGACGCCCGCATAAGGGAAAAGGTCAAGGTGCTGAACACCGCTTTGAAGCCGGTGATCGAACCTGTGGCCCGGGAGTATCCCGGGGTGGACCTTGGTTTTTACTCCGTCGAACTGGACGTGATCCTGAACGGGCATACGGAGACTTACGGGGAAAACTTCTCCTTACGCCGGAAGGCGGATATCGACCGCACCATCACCAGCCAGACGCCGGTAGCCAACATCGTCGGCCTCAGCGGTTCCGGGCTCATCGAGGCTTACCGGCCGCTGGTCCGGGACGGGCGGGTGATCGGGGCGGTGGTGGCGCAGGCAAAGACGGAGGAGATTTACCGGAGGCTTGAACGGGTGCGCCGTGAGGCCTACCTGACCATCGGGGCCGGGATCGTCATCGGCGTGGGGGGGTTTTTCTTCCTGCTGAACCGTTTCCTGGACGTGATCAGCGGGGTAAAGAAGGGACTGTCCCACCTGGAGAGCGACCTGAGTTACCGTCTGCCCCCGGCCTTCGGCGAACTGGGCGAGATCGCGGCCGCGGTCAATCAGTTGGCCGGGCGCCTCGAGCAGATGCGCAGTTTCAACGAAATCGTGCTTGACAACGTGGATGCCGGCGTGCTCGCCACCGACGTCCACGGCCGGCTGGCGACGGTTAATCCGGCGGCTGCAGCGGTACTAGGCCTTAACCCATCCGGTGTTCTGGGACGCTATCTGTGGGAGGTGTTTCCGCCGGAAAACCCGGTGCGCATGATTCTGGAGCGTGCGCTTTCCAGGCGGGAAACGGTCCAGGATTTCACGGTGAGTTATCCCGCACGGTTTGTATCCAATCCCCGTGAGGAAGCAGAACAGAACCCCGACGGGAAAAAGGATACTCTCCGGGAGGGCGACCGGGAGTTGATCTTAGGAACCAACTTACTGACCGACCGGCGGGGGAACTTTGTCGGGGTGGTGCTGACGTTCAAAGACGTCACCGAGCACAACCGGCTTGAAGAACGCGTGAAACGCCAGGAGCGCCTGGCCGCACTCGGAAAGTTCGTGGCGGGTGTCGCCCACGAGATTCGCAATCCACTGACTTCGATCAGCGGCTACATCCAGATCTGGCAGCGCCGCGGGCAGCCGACGCCTGAGGCGCTTTCCACGGTGGCCCAGGAGACGACGCGGCTCAACGCCATTGTGGATAAGCTGCTCTTTTTTGCCCGGCCGGCGGAGTCCAAGTTTCAACCCTGCAACCTGAATGACCTCGTGGAACAGGTCTTGCAGTTTGTGGCCGAGGGGTACGGAAGCAGCAGGGTGAAGGTCCAGACCGCACTGGCGCCGGACCTGCCCTTGGCCAGAGTCGACCCGGAGCAGATGAAGCAGGTGTTGATGAATATTGTTTATAACGCGTACCAGGCAATGCCGGAAGGCGGGACGTTGCGCGTAAGAACGGGGCTGTCTTCGGACAGGGAGTACGTGGCGGTGACCGTGGCCGATACCGGCTGCGGGATTCCACCCGAAAACCTTTCCCGGATCTTTGACCCGTTTTTCACTACCAAGGCTCAGGGAAGCGGCCTTGGCCTGGCCCTGGCCCACGAGATTATTTCAGCCCACGGGGGATATGTTGACGTGAAGAGCAAGGTAGGGGCCGGAACCGTGCTGCGGGTGTATATCCCCCGGTACAAGGAGGGAGAGAGCGGTGCCGCGGATACTGGTTGTTGACGACGAGGAGAGCGTCTGCCAGATGCTCCGCGACCTTTTCGAAGCGGAAGGCTACGATGTTCTGACGGCGCTGCACGCTTCGAAAGCGCTGGAGTACCTTTACGATAAGGAGAAGGAAATCAACGTCGTCCTGGCTGACATTCGAATGCCGGATGTCGACGGGCTGGAATTCTTTTCCCAGATCCGGCGCGAAGGCTACACCGTACCCGTAGTGATAATGACGGCGTACGGCACGACGAACACTGCGATCCAGGCGATGAAGCTCGGAGCCTTCGATTACGTTTTGAAACCGTTCAACATCGAGGAGCTTCTCCTCACTGTAAACAAGGCGGTCGAGGTTGACCGGATGGCGCGGGAGTTAACAGCCCTCCGGCGCGAGCTGGCGGGAAAGGCGCCGGGAAAAGAGATCGAAGAGCTCATCGGTCGCTCTGCCGCGATGCACGAAGTTTATAAGCAGATCGGGAAGTTCGCCGACACCGACTACACCATCCTGATTGTAGGGGAAACGGGTACCGGCAAGGAACTCGTGGCCGGGGCCATCCACCGGAACAGCAAGCGGCGCGACGGTCCCTTCGTCCGGATCAACTGCGCGGCGATCCCGGAGAACCTTCTGGAAAGCGAGCTCTTCGGGTACGAGAAGGGGGCTTTCACCGGGGCTTCCAGCCGCAAACTGGGCAAGTTCGAGTTGGCACACGGTGGGACGCTGTTTCTCGATGAAATCAGCGAAATTCCGCTCCCGATGCAGGCGAAGCTCCTGCGCGTAATCCAGGAGAAGGAATTCGACCGCGTCGGCGGCATCAAGGCAATCAAGGTAGACACGCGGATCATCGCGGCTACCAACCGGGATTTGGCCCAGATGGTGTGCGAAGGTTCTTTCAGAGCCGACCTCTTTTACCGGTTAAACGTAATCACCATCCAGATGCCGCCGCTGCGGGAGCGAAAAGAAGACCTCGGGCTGCTGGCGAACCATTTTGTGCAGCAAGCAGCGGCGAAGCTGGGCAAGCCGGTGCAGGGGATTTCCAACGAGGCGCGGGAGCTCCTTGAAGCTTACGACTGGCCCGGAAACGTTCGGGAACTGCGAAACGTGTGCGAGCGCGCGGTGGTTCTGACGCGGAGCCTCCTGATCATGCCGGAGGATCTTCCGGCGACGCTGCAGCCGGGGTTTGAAGGGGGCGGGACGGCCGAAAAATGGACGGGACAGACACTCTACGAAATTTTAAGCGACGTGGAGCGGAGCGTCATCTTGCGCGCTTTGAAAAAGCATAATTTTAACCGCACGAAAACGGCCCAGGAACTGGGTATTAACCGCCGCACCCTGTACGAAAAGATTAAGGAATACGGCCTGGAAACCAACCTGCCCGAGGAATAAAACCCCAAAAATTTTTTCAAGAAATTAGTGAAAAAAATCACGTACCTGCAGGAAAAAAGGAAAACCCAGCGAATTCAAGAATTAGGTTTTTAAAATCCTGAAGAAAGGAGGGGAGAAGATGAAAATCCTGGTTCTTTATGACGGTTCAGAAAACGCGATGCGGGCGGTGGAGTTTGCGGGGCGGATGGCAAAGGCGATGTCCGGAGTTCAGTGCACTTTATTGCAGGTGGTGGAGTTTTGGGAAACGGCTGCCTGGGGTTTTCTGACGCTGCCGGAAGAGAAGCAGGAAGAAGTGGTTAATAAAGCCAAGCAGAAAGCGGCTGAAGGCCTGGACAGGGCGAAGCGGTTGCTTGGCGAGAGTGGGGCTCAGATTGAAACGGTTATCCTGGTTGGAGAACCGGTGGCGACGATTGTTGACTATGCGGAGCAGACGCAACCGGAGCTCATTGTCATGGGTAGTCGTGGTACCGGTCCCGTTCGGGAACTGGTGCTCGGCGGCATCTGCCACAAAGTCCTTCAGCTCGCCAAACAGCCGGTTGTGGTTGTAAAATAAGTTTGGCAGACTTTTCTTGTCTAAGTAACCAGTGACTGTTATATTGTTTTTAAAAAGATGGCCAAGAAGGAGGTGGGTTAAGCTCGATTCAGAGAAAGAGGCCAAGACGTGCATTGCAGTGCAGGATATTTGAACCGTACTCATATTTGGTTTGTTCTGCACATGGAAAAAGAGTAGAGATAGAGTTGGGCGGCCCGGTTGGTCGTCTTCCATACCATCACGATAGGGGAGAAGTGAGAGTATGTTGGAATTTGTTCCTGTTAGCGCGGCGGCCCTGGCGCAACTGGCTTCAGCGGCGCCGGAGGCGATGAGCGCTGCAGCGACTGCGGCAGGTGCGTCTCCAGACACGGCCTGGTGGGTTTGGCCTTTACTTTTGTTCGTTACCACATTCGTCTTAGGTATCCTTGCGGTTTTGGCCGGTGTCGGCGGCGGCGTTTTGTTCACACCCATTGTAGGCGGTTTTTTTCCGTTCGGCCTTGACTTTGTGCGGAGTGCGGGCTTGCTCGTTGCTCTCTCCGGTGCGGTGGCGGCCGGTCCGGGATTGCTTAAACGCAACCTGGCGAGTTTACGTTTGGCGTTGCCGGTAGCCCTGATCGCATCAACCGCCAGCATCTTCGGCGCGCTGATGGGCCTGGCTCTACCAAAAGACATCGTCAGAATTTGCCTTGGTATCACCGTCATTGGTATCGCAATTCTCTTTATCTTTGCAAAAAGTGCGGAGTTTCCAAAAGTGCCCAAGGCAGATGCCCTCGCGGCAGCAATGAGGATAAACGGTATCTACCACGAAGCTTCCACGGGCAAAACGGTTGACTGGACAGTTCACCGCTCGGCGCTTGGGTTTTTCCTTTTTATATTGATCGGGATCATGGCCGGCATGTTCGGTCTTGGTGCCGGGTGGGCCAACGTTCCCGTCCTGAACCTCCTGATGGGCGCGCCGCTCAAGATCTCGGTGGCGACCAGCAAGTTTCTCCTCTCCATAACCGATACTTCCGCGGCGTGGATCTATCTCAACGCCGGTGCTTGCATCCCGATGATCACCGTTCCTTCGGTTCTCGGGATTATGCTTGGCTCCTTCATCGGTGTCCGGGTTCTGGCGAAAACCAAGCCGAAGGCGGTGCGGTATATCGTAATCATAATGTTGTTCTTCGCGGGAGTCCGGCCGTTGTTACAGGGCCTGCACATCTGGAACTAAGGGGGTAGAAGAGAATGGCTGTGCAAAGGGAAAAAATGGTGCAACAGACAGCTGAAGCCCCGCCGGAACAGGTACTTTACGGTAATCTTCTCCTGGTTGCTTCAATTGCCGGGATCGCTTTGCTGGTGATAACCTTTGTTCTGTATATCTCTGGTGCAGTGGTCCCTCACGTCCCTCTGGAAGAGCTTCCGAAACTCTGGGGGAGGGGCGTTAGTGCGCACCACTATGTAGAAGCGACGAAAGCCCCTGTAGGTTGGGGTTGGCTCTCGATGATCGGCAAGGGCGACTACATGAACTACCTTGGTATTGCCCTGCTTGCCGGGGTAACGATTGTAGGCTACCTGATACTCCTGCCGGCGTATATTAAGAAAAAAGACGGTATCTACTCTTTTATTGTGATCGCAGAAATCGTTGTTCTGATCCTGGCGGCTGCCGGCATCGTGGCTGCGGGGCACTAAAGGCTCGTACAAGGATAGGGTTGGCGGTCTTCGCAACGCAAAAGGGGGCGGCTTTGCCGCCCCTTTTGCTGCCTGCTGCAGCCGGAGAGAACCTTTTTCGTTTATCCTGCAAAGCTTTGAAGTGGTTCCGTTTCAAACCGGTTTTTCTTGACGAATCAGCGAAATTGAAGTATGATTATGAGCCTGAGTAGGACAACGAGTACTTTTTACCTGTTTTTGCCCCGGGGTTTACCAGTATTTTCCTGAAAGAGAAAGGCTGAGGATCAACTTGCTTGCGGATTACCAGACGCTCCTGGCAGTTGTTGTTTTCTTGGTTACTTACATTCTGATCGTATCCGAGAAGGTACACCGGGCGGTTGCCGCCTTTGTCGGCGCAACCGTAGTGGTCTTGGTGGGCATAGTGACGCCCGAGCGGGCGGTGGAGGCCATCGACTGGAACACCATCGGCTTACTTGTCGGGATGATGATCATCGTCGGTGTAACCCAGGAAACCGGTGTCTTCAAGTATCTGGCGGTAAAGGCGGCCAAGAGTACTAAGGGGCAGCCGCTGGCCATTCTTGCTTCACTTTCCGCCGTAACAGCGGTGCTTTCTGCGCTTCTCGACAACGTGACCACGGTGCTCCTGGTCGTACCCGTCACGTTTACCATCGCCAGGAGGTTGGGGTTAAACCCGCTCCCCTTTCTTGTGGCCGAAATACTGGCTTCAAACATCGGGGGAACGGCCACGTTGATCGGCGACCCGCCAAATATTATGATTGGAAGTGCCACCCACCTCGGGTTCATGGATTTCGTAATCAACCTGACCCCCGTGGTTGTCCTGGTATACGTAATCACCGTCTTTCTCCTGCAGCTTATTTACAGGGATAAGCTTCGGGTTCCACCGGAGGTGCGCCAGCGCATCTTCGAGCTCGACGAGCGGGCTGAATTAAAGGACCGTCCGCTGCTGCGGAAGTGTCTTTTTGTTTTGGGGACTGTGATTCTGGGCTTCCTGCTTCACCAGTACCTGCACCTTGAGTCCAGCGTAATTGCGCTGGGCGGTGCCGCGTTGCTTCTGCTCATAACCCGTACTGAACCCGAGCACCCGCTGAATACGGTCGAATGGTCGGTCATCTTTTTCTTCATCGGCCTTTTCGTAGTGGTGGGGGCGCTTGTGGAGGTGGGCGTGATCGAAGCCCTGGCCAGAATCGGCCTGGATATCACCGGGGGCTCAATCATTCCCACCGGGATTCTCATCATGTGGCTTTCGGCCGTTGCCTCTGCGTTTGTAGACAACATCCCGTTTGTGGCTACGATGATTCCGCTCATAAAAGACATGGGCCGGCTCGCCCACATGTCCACTTACGACTTGAACTTCCTCTGGTGGTGCCTCTCCCTGGGAGCCTGCCTGGGCGGAAACGGCACCATCGTCGGCGCTTCGGCCAACGTGGTGGTTGTAGGTATGGCCGAAAAACGGGGCCTGCTGATCGGCTTCGTTGATTTCTTGAAAATCGCCTTCCCGCTGATGCTGCTTTCCATAGTGATCAGCACGGGATACATGGTCCTGTGGTACGTGCTGCCCACCGGTCCGACCCTGCTGGCGGTGTTAGGTGCGGCGGGTGTCGTCGGCCTCCTCCTCAGTCTGAGTGTCCGCCGCTTGGCGGCGAAGGAAAACGGGCCGGAAGCAGCTACTTGAGGAAGGCGGGGTTTTGCCGAATCGTCAGGGTCTGGCTGTCCCAGGGTTTGTTCCCCAAAAGTATTGCCTGCCCGTGCTTTGGCTGCAGCCCCGATTCCTTGACAAGGGGTGAATTCTGGGCTAAGATAAAGATGCACATGGGCTGGTGTAGCTCAGCGGCAGAGCAGCGCACTCGTAATGCGCAGGCCGTCGGTTCGAATCCGACCACCAGCTCCAGAAAACCAAGCAACGGCAAGGGTTCCTGGGTTGGAAGCCCTTGCCGTTCTTGTTTCACCGTGAGAATTTGCTAACATTTTGCTAACGCGCGTCGTCGGGCTGGAGGAGTTGTTCGAGTTTGAGGGCCGCTTCGCGCTGCATTGTGGGCAGCAGGTGGGTATAGATGTCGCCGGTGACGGTGATCTGCGAATGGCCCAGGCGCTCCTGGACCACCTTCAGCCGGACGCCGGCTTTCAGGAGCAGGCTGGCGTGAACGTGGCGCAAATCGTGAAAGCTGATCGGAAAACCGGCCTCGCGGGCCTTCCTGCGGAAGAAGCTCCCGAGGGACGGCGGGTTTATCGGGCTGCCGTCCTCCCTGGTGCATACCAGGCCGGTTTCCTGCCACAAGCTCCCGGCCCTCAGCTTCCACTCAAGCTGCCGGCGGCGGTGCGCCTTCAGTTCCCGCACCACGGCGGGCGAGATGTCAACCGTGCGGCGCCCCTTCGCCGTTTTAGGTGATTTGTAAGCCGGCTCTCCGGCCTTCGTTTGGACGCTCGTCCGGCGGACGTGGATAACCAGGCCGTTAAGGTCCACGTCCTCCCAGCGCAGGGCAAGCACCTCGCCGAGGCGCAGGCCGGTGTAAACGGCCAGGAAAGCGGGCATGTAAAGGCAGGTGCCCTTCAGGGAGTCCAGCAGGTGCTGCACTTCGGTTTCGGTCAGCACCCGCGGTTCTTTTCTATCCGCCCGCGGCGGCCTCACCCTGGCGGCCGGGTTCCTGGATAACATCTCCCACTCGACGGCTTGCTCAAGCGCCCGGTGCAGCACCCGGTAGACGTATGCCACGCTCGCCGGCGCAAGGCCGCGCGGAACCGTTTTCTTGTTGTCGCGGCGGCCCTCCCGCGCCAGTTGTCCCAGGAATGTTTGCACCTGCAGTGGCGTGAGTTTTTGCAGCGGCACGCCGCCTAGGTAGGGGACTAACTGGTGGCGGATAATGCTCTCATACCGCCGGCGGGTTGTGGGGGAAAGGCCGTCGGCGTGGGTGGCGAACCACTGCTCAAGGTACTCCTTCACGCTCATCCTTGCAGGGTCAATGTAGGTCCCGCGTGCCACTTCCGCAATCGCCTTTGCCAGGGTCGCTTCGGCTTCCTTCTGGGTCTTGAATCCGCGTATCCATTTCTGCTTTCTCTTGCCGTCGGTGTGCAGGTCGAAAACGATGTCGTAAACTATACCCTTTTTGGTCTTCCGCTTGTAGACACTTCCCCGCATATACAAACCCCCTCAAAATTGGCCTACAAGGCCGGTCTAACGGCCCAGTAATACTTTCTACCTACCCGCTCCAGAAGGTGGCCTCTACGGGCCTCTACGCGCACGCTCTAAGGCGGCGGACCCACCTGGCCTGGGTCCCTACCTATTGCGCCACCACCACCAGGCATAATCTACCCCCATAATATGTTTTCCGGCGGATTTGGGGGCACCGGCGTTAGCCTTTCCCCGTTCCAGAAAAACCACACATTTGCCCAATACTCGCCATTCTGAGAATAAGATGCTTTAACAGCCGAACCCCCGCCGGGCAGAGTGCTAGGTTCAACCTTAACATAGCCACGTGTCGTAACGGCGTGACGCCACCAGTCACGTCCGATGTACCGGCCGTTGTGCCAGAAGAAGATTGAATGGGGGCCATAATTAGGTTCTTCAATCTCACAAAAACCAACCACCGCGGTGAGGTATCCGCCGTGATTGTCTGAGACGATGACGGGACCACCTACTACAGAGAAAGGATAACCCTCAATCCCGGCGGCGCTCAGGACTCGCTGGATTTCCTGCTGAGTCGGGGGTTTCGGCTTCTCCTGACGAGGCACGGCTTGCGCTTCGGTCTTGCTTTTCTGGTTCACCACCATTGCTGATTCCCTTCTTGTATGTGGAGATGGCTGAGCCTGCTCAGGCTGAATACACGGCTTCTCAACCACCGGTGGTGTCTTTGCAGGCGGCACCGTCTTCCTGATTGCCACCGCTGCCGTCTGCTTCGGGATCGTCTTTGCCACGCCGAATCCCGAAGCGAAGGCGAGCGCAATCATAAGCACTACTGCCAGGGTGCACCGGGGGGATCCTTCCCCTGTTTACCTGCCCGGACCCTTCGGCTTCTCTTTGGTGTATTACCCTGGTGGCGGGTGCGGGGTCCGCTTCGGCTGCTGAAACAGCCTCAAGCGCTCCTTCCGGCCTCTTATGCTTCAGCCGCTCAAAAAGCCAGAAGATAAGGCCAGCGAACACAAGCGCAGCCGTAAAACTAAAGACCTCCCGCGCCGTTAAGCTCTGCCACCACCAGCGCAGGTGCTCCTTGCTGGTATACCAGAAGCTAGGCAAAAAAATGCTCAGCAGGACCCCGACCCCGAAGGCGAAGCAACACAGCACTAAGTAGCCGAATACCCCGGCGCTTATCAGCCAGAAGCGGTGGTTTCTCAGCACAGCCCGGGCCCGCAGGCCAAGCAGTGCAAGGTCAGGCCGGGTGATCCGAAAACGCTGCATATACCTCCCCTCCATATACCAAACACCCCCAAAATTTGGCCCAGAAAGGCGGTTTATTTTTGCGCTAATGTTTTTATACCTACCCCATTCTTACCCCCGTCTTGTAGGCGATTTTGGCGCGTCCTTTTGGGTCCGCCACCGGTGGACGAATTCCTCAAGGTCCCGGCTGTCAATACGCCACCGGCCATTGTTGATCTTAAACGCGGGCAGTAAACCGCTGCGGATCCAAAACCTCAAGGTCCAAGGGGAGACCCCTAACCTTGTGGCCGCTTCTCTGGTGCCCAACAGCACTTTCATTTTCACCCCCTTTCCCACAAGAATAACAAAAAAATTTCAAAAAAACAACAAAATCAAAAAGGTTTGACCGTTACTTTATATGCGTTTTGATGCATCGAAAATTTTCCTTAAAGAAAATTAATACAAATCCCGAATGCTTACGGCGGGGCGGTTTTGCGGATTTAAATGCCCGCCGGCAAAAAAAAGGGCGGGGCAAAAATGAAGTAGAAAAAAGCCAGTTGAAACGGGGGTGAGAAGATTATCCCGGTGTTTACAAGTAGAAACATGAAGCCCTTGATGTCAATGGTTCAGAAGCCCTTCTCCTTTTGGGGGCGCCGCTTCTTCTCTCTTTCTACTGCTTCCAACGCCCAGCGCCAGCAGGCGAGCAGCGACTCCTTCTCCTCCTCTGTGAAGTTGGGGAGACGTTCCACCAACCGGATGAACAGCGGGTAACCGGCAAAGTAGGCGGCTTCCCCTTCCCGCACGATGTAGCCCTCGCCCTTGAAAACCTCGCGCCTCTCCGTCCGGCCGAGGAGGTAGTCTACCGAGACGTCGAAGAAGTCGGCCAGCCGCTTCAGCGTTGCCGGATCCGGCGTCCGCTTGTTCAGCTCGTAGTTTGCAATGGTGCTCGTACCTAAATTTAGGAGCTTCGCCAACTTTGCCTGGGAAAGCCCCTTCTCCTTCCGCAGCGCAGCCAGCCTTTCGCCGATTGGTTCCATCCGAGCGCACCTCTTGTCGAATGTAGCACGATTTGCAGCGTTAACCTATATTATGTTGCAAAACGCAAAAATTTTATGCAAAAAGAGATTGACACGCTTGCAAAGCGCAAGTATATTTGTCATTAAGTGATGTGGTGTGTTATTGAGTTTTATCTTTTGCCGTCAGCTCCGGAAGAGGGTGGTTCCTTGCAGAACCAGACGATGTATCTCCTTCGGGTGCTCCGGCGGCTCACCCAGGCGGAAGTCGCCGAGGCGGTGGGTATCGCGCAGAGCAGTTATGCGCTGATCGAAGGTGGCCGCCGCCACCCCCCGGAAGCAGATCGCGAAGAGGCTGGCGGAGTTCTTCGGCGTGACCGTGGACGAGCTCTTCTTCGCCGAGGATGACCGCGCCACGCTGCGCCGTGTGATCGCCAGGAGGCGGGGTGGCGGCCAACCGCGCCAAACAGGGGTAGCGGTAGAGTATTAACGCGATGGGAGATAGCCGAGGAAAGGGAAGTGGGATGCCTCACCCCGACAGAATGAGCGGTTTCACAAATTTCCGCTTCCGCTAAAACGGTCGGGGGTCTCAGGGAAATGGGGAGGGTAGCAACAGCCAGAGGCTTTTCTCTATTTTCCGCCGATATTGTAGCGTCTGATCAACTCGATGAAGTCGCGCGTGAGGCTTGTTTGCCCTGGACTTAAGCCCTGAAGCAGGAACTCTGCTTCACGTTGAGGTGACGAACCGTGGGGCTGGTCCATTGCTTGAACAATACTTGCTACGGAGGTACTGAGGGCGACGGCAAGGCGGCTCAAGACTTCGAGGCTTGGGAGCCGCATCCCAAGCTCGATCTTTGTCAAATAGGTCGGGTGAATGCCGGTGCGTTCGGCAAGCTGTTCTTGGGAGAGGTTCCGGCTCCGGCGTAGCGCCCGCAGGCGGGCGCCGAGCCTCCGCTGCTTTTCTTTCACGTTTGATGCTACCCCTTCTGTAGTATGCCCGCGTCAGTTTTATTCTCCCAGACCACAAGGACGGGGGGAATAGACGCAGGGTCTATAGAATATGACTCCGAGACTATGCGGATGGTCGGAGAGGCTATCTCCTCTTCCGGGGTCTCAAGAAAGGTTCTTCATCTTTTCTGCTTTACGGTGTTGTTTTTGGAGGAGGTGGGAGGAGATGCAAAAGCTGCGCGTTCTCGTGAGTAGCCGCTCACCCTCTGGCGCCCTTATAGTCCAAGCCCTTCGCGAAAGCTCCTCTTTTGAGGTTTTCGAAGCGCCTGCTTCTACCTTCGCAGAAAAGATTCCCAAGCTGCAGCCCGACGTCCTGCTTTTGGAAGAGGCCGAAGGCGAAGATCCCCTTCCCCTTATCGGGGAGATCCGCAGGCTGTTCCCCTTCATCATCCCGATCCTCCTGGCCCGAGACCTCCGGGGGCGCGACTCCTGCACCCTTTACCGGACGGGGGTGGCGGCCTGCCTGCCGCTCCGGTGGCCGCCGCGCCGGATCCTGCAGGCGGTGGAGTTTGTCGGGTCAACGGGTGCGTTCTGTGCCCCTTCAGCCGGGAGGAGGCCCTTCGGCGGGGATGCCCCGGCGGCGGATTTGAGCGCCCGGGAAAAGGAGATCCTGACCCTGCTGGCAAAAAACCTGGGCACCGGAGAGATTGCCAGGAAGCTTTATCTCGCGGAGTCCACCGTCAGGACCTACCTTCAGCGGCTTTTCCGGAAGCTTGGCGTCCGCAGCCGGGCGGAGGCGGTGGTCTGGGCGATCCAGGAGGGGCTGGTTTCAGGTGTTTCCCTGGCGGCGGGGAGGAACCCGCGCAAGTAAGCTCTCACCTATACTCCGGGGCCAGAAGCAGAGGTCTATCTCGCAGATCATCTTCAGCCCTTTCGCGATGAGGTGGAAGGGGAGACCGGAGGAGAAAAAACTGTGGACGCCGGCCCGGTAGGCGGCCCCCACCACCCAGGGATCGTCCGGGCCGATGGCAACCACTCGCAGCCGGGGCAGCGCCTTCTTCAGCCGGGAGGCGAGAGAGGGCCAGTCTTCCTTTTCCGCGTCCAGGACGGCGAGCCGGGGGCGCAGCCGCCGGATCGTCCGCGGAAGGTAGGCGACCCGTGGCTCTAGAACCCTGACCACAACGAAGTCAGCGGCGGCCCAGGTCTCGAGGAAGGTGGCCAGTTCCCTGGAGCCGACCACTACCCTTACCCGCGCCACAAAACCCCTCCTTCGCCCGAGGTTTTCTTCAGGTTAACCCTTTTTGCCCCTGGTTGCAATCCGGTTTTCCGTCTACAGCCTGTAGCCATTCGTCTACAAATCATAGACGCCTGTGTACAATTTGCGGACATTTGTCCGCATCCTGTCCTTTTTCGTCCACAACTTGGGGACATTCGGCTACAAGATGTCTGCGGAAGTCCTATGGAAATCCCAGGCCCTTTCTGTTAGCTTGTCCTTAAACAGCCCCGCAGAGGGGGGCAGAAAATGCGGCGCTCAGGTCTATTCTCCTGGGCAGCACGGGTCAAGGCAAGGAGAAAGCAAATAGAGTGGCAGACGGTGCCCGGCTACGAGGCGCGGCGCTTCAAGGCAGCGTTTTCTTAGCCAGCCGGGGAGGAAAGGAAATGCTCAGGAGGGGCTTCCGGGCAAAGGTGGGGTTGCTGGCGCTGGCGCTGGTCTGGTCGCTGGCCGGGATCGGCGCGGCGAGCGGTGCCTGGCGGGAGGAGCTGACCTTAAGCCAGACGGTGACCACCGGCAACGTGGACGTGGCCTTTACCGACGTCCGGGTGGTGCGGGAACAGGGCGCGGGGAGCACTGCGGTGAGCATCCTCCCGGGGGGCAAGGCCTTCGCCATCGAGATGAATGACGTCTGGCACGGCTCGCGGGCGGAGATCGCCTACACGGTCCTGAACCAGGGGACGATCCCGGTAGTGGCCGAGCCGGTGGGCCTCGGAGCAGAGGGGATAGAGATGGCGGTTGAGCCGCCGCCCATGTTAGAGGCCGGTGCCGAAGGGCAGGGAACGGTGGAGGTCGCGGTGACCCGGGGGCTCGAGCGGGGCGCCGCCTTCGAGACCGGCGGGGTGGTTTTGGATTTCCGGCAGTGGAACCGGTAGTCCCGCCTGCAAGCTGCGGCAAGGCTGTGCAGAGCGGCAGGGGGGTTCCAAGACTACATAAAAAAGGAGGTGGTCGCTGCAGGAAAGATTAAGACGCGGTCGGCCGGAGGTTAAGGTTAGGGTTTTAAAAGACTAAGGAGGTAGGATTATGCGCAAGAAGTGGTTTGTGACCCTGGCGCTGGTCCTGAGCCTGGCGCTCGTCGGCTTGGGCCTGGCCTGGTGGACCGACCAGCTTACCATCGCCGGGACGGTAGGGACCGGCGAGGTTGACGTGGTCTTCACGGGCGCCTTCACGGATGACGACGGCACTGTGAACGATCCGTCGATTGACCCGAGCGATCCGCTGGACCCACCGACTTACGATAAGAACGTGGCCATGAAGGAAGCGGCGATTTCCGAAGACGGCAAGACGCTCACCTGCACCATCACGAACGGTTACCCGAGCTATGCTCCCACGACCTACTTCACCATCACCAACACGGGCACCGTCCCAGTCAGGATCACGGCCGTAACCGTCACCCCGCCGGCTGGGGGAGAAGTCGAGGTTACCGTTCCGGACCTGGTAGGCGAGGTGATTGACCCGGAGGCCTCGCTCAATGGTGTCTGCTACCAGCACGTGACCGAGGCTGCGGCGGAGAACAGCAGCTACACCTACACCGTTACCATTGACGCCATCCAGTGGAATGCTCAGCCGGAGTAAACGTAGCAAGGCTTGAGGGGTGCCCGCCTTTTGCCGGGTGCCCCTCAAAGACCCCGCAAAGGGGGTCCTTAAATGCGCAGAAAAACGTTTTTGTTCCTGATGCTCTTTATCTTGCTGACCGGTATGGGTGTCGGCCTCGCGTGGTGGACGGACACCCTGACCATCGCCGGGACGGTGCATACTGCCAAGGACTGTATGGAGTTCACTCACTATACTTTGAGCACCGACCCGTACATCACCGGGGACGTCTCCCTGGTGGACCGGAAGACCCTGGCGGTCAGCGTGAGCGGCCTCTACCCCTCTGGGACAGCCGCCGCCACGAAGGGCCGCGCGCGGCTGCACGTCACGATGACCAACACGGGGGACGTGCCGGAGAAGTTTGTGAGTGCGGCGCTGCAGTTTAGTCCGGAGGCTTCGCCGCTCCTCAACTACCTGAAATCCTCCTGCTACCTCAAGTACGACGAGGACGGCCCGGGGCCGAAACCGACGGAGAGCTGGGGGTACCTGCAGTACCCCTGGAGCCGGTTCGACCAGCTCGACGACGCCCTCAACGCCTCCACAACGCTGAAGGGCCTGGTGCTCGACCCCGGCGGCTGGATCAGCTTCGATACCGAGGACGAGAACAGCATCGTGCTGAGACTCGACGAGAGCGCGCCCAACGAGACCGAGAACCAGACGCTCGACTTCACCCTGCAACTCAACTTTGTCCAGTGGAACGCGCCGTAGTTTGATTCCGGAAGGTGGGAGTTGTTTTGCGCGGGAGGAAAGGATGGCTCCAGAAGGCAGGCCTGCTCTTGACCCTGGCGGCAGTGGTGCTGGTCGCCTTTGCCCTGTTGGGCCGCGCGGCGGCGACCTGGCAGGAGGGCCTCGCCGTCGAGGTGCGGGTCGAGGCCAAGGTGCCGCCGAAGCCGAAGGGCGCAGGAATCCTCCCGCGCCTCCTCCCGCCGGGAGGGGGAAACCCGGCGGGCGGCCAGCAGGGCGAAGACCTTACTCCGGCACCACAGGCGGAAGCGGCAGCCCCCAGCGGGCCCGGGACAGAAACAGCCCCTGCGCCGGCTGCCGGAGAGGCTAACGGTGAGGTCTCTGCACCCGAAGGATGTCCCGGTGCGCCGCCAGGAGACGCCGGCGCCTCGGAAGATAAACACCTGGGAGGCGGCGCTTGAAAGGAGGTAACCCCTTCCGAGGGTTCTGGGTGCCACCGAATGCTCGATCGCGTTAGGAAGACGAGCGCTGGTCAAGCAGGGTCCGATTGTTTTGTTGGTCTGCTCTGTTAAAAGCTCTTTAGCTTCATTAACCTATTAACCTCCGGAGGAGGGAAGCTTTATGAAAAAGAAGGTTAAGAAAGGCTTGGTTGTTGCCGGCTGCCTAATTTTGGCGCTGGCCCTTGCTTCCTGGGCGGTGGCCGGGGTTAACCCCGTCAAGGTCCTCGTGAACGGGGAGGAGGTTACCTTTGACCAGGCGCCGGTTATCCTTAAGGGCAGAGTAGTGGCGCCGCTCCGCACGGTGCTGGAAAAGATCGGGGCCGAAGTCGCGTGGGACGGAACAAACCGGGTGGTAAGCGTCTCGACCACGCAAGGGGACAAGTATTTAAGCGGCAAAAACGATCCCTACACGGCCAAACCGGACATCCACACCAACTTCGTGAAGGCATCTGACCTGCTGGCCGTCTTAGATGACGACAAAGACGGCGACCTCTGCGATTACCGCGCGGGGCACAGCGGCGGGGATAGCATCGCCAACGACCCGCTGGTGCTCGATGTGAGGAAGAAGACGGACTACGATGCGGGTCACATCCCCGGCGCAGTCTGGATCGCTTTCGCGGGGGATATGGGGAAGATTGAGAATATTAAGTCGCTGCGGGCAGCGCTTGACGCCCACGTGGCAAAGGGCGGTAAAAACGAGGTGGTAGTTGCCTGCTACACGGGAAATACGGCGGGGCTGGTTTGCGGTGTGCTCGGTACCTACGGGTTGAACGTAAAGAACCTGAGGTTCGGTTACGGTATTAGCTGGGAAGGAAAGAAACAGGCGGATACACCGATCAAAGGTCCGCGAGAGGATAAGGACGGGAAGCCTGTGCCGTATTCCGCCCAGTAGGCGGAGAGCGGTAATACTCAAAGTTGACCGGATAACCGCAAGGCGGGGGAGGGAAACCTCTCCCGCCAAACGGTTACCGGTCTGCTTCGGAATTCCGGGGTGCCAGGCACCGGTGCCCACTACCTGGATGGCAAGGGTTACTGCGTAAGGCGCCTATTTTTTTGATGGCCGTGTAAAATTTCAGTAGGCACCAGAAGGGGATCAGCCCCCTGAAAAAGAAATGAGACCTCGCGCGCCCAAAAAACACCAAAAATCAAGCTAAAGGAGTGTGAGGTCTCATGCTAAATATTCGCCAAATAGTGGGTGCAGTCCTTCTTTTCGTCACCGGCCTGGTTAAATTAATTGGTGGGTGCAAAGACTTCTATGAACTTGAAAAAGGTATCCACGAGCTTTGTCAGAAGGTCTGCAACCAAATATTCACCTGGGCACTGGAACAGCTCGATACCCGCTTGATGAATGAACGTGACCGGAGCACCTGGAAGGTGGTCGGGTTTCGGGATAAAACAGCCATCAGCACCTTTGGGGAATTTCTCTACAAAAGGCGCCTGTACAAAAACAAAAAAACCGGGGAAACCAGCTTCTTTTTGGATGAGCTGTTGGGCTGGCCGGAGCGGGCCAGGATTACCCCTCGCCTAAAAGAACTGGCTGTCAAACTAAGCACTGAGCTTTCCTTTGATCGGGCCGCGGAGATTTTGAGCTACCTTGTACCCGGCGTAAGTCCCATGACCATCTGGCAGGCCACCCAGGAAGTAGGCGAAGTTCTCCAACGCGAAGGCCAAGAAAAAAGAGCAGCGGTTTTTGAAGACGGCGAAGCTCCCGGAGGGAAAGAAGTGGCGCCGGAGCTGTGTATTGAAGCCGACGGGGTGATAATCCGCCTGCAAAGGGCAAAGCAGAAACGAGGAGAAATCAAACACATGGTAGCTTACGAGGGGAAGGAGCAAACAGACCGGGATCGCTTCGCCCTGAAAAACAAGCTTGTGTTAAGCAGCTTAAATGAAGGTGAGGCAGCCTGGGAAGAAGGTTATGCCGAGATCGGGGGGAAATGGGATTTAAGCCGGGTCCAAAAGATCTACATTGGCGGCGATGGGGCAGACTGGCCCAAGCAGGGAGTGGAATACTTCCCTGGCGCCGAATATCGCTTAGACCCATACCACCTGAGCAAGCATTTAACGGAAGCTCTCTGGTATGATGAAGAAACCTTCCGGAAGGTAGCCACAGCTATTTTCCAGGGTAAATGGCAGGAAACACAAGGGATTCTAACGGAAGCAGCGAAAAAGACCAGAGGTAACCGGAAGAAGAGGATCACCAAGCTTTTTGCACTATCTTGAGGAAAACTGGGTGGGGATTGTTGCCTCGCCGGGAGCGAAACGCCTGGGCACCATTGAAGGGCAGATTCAACACAACGTGGCCCGGCGTATGCTCTACGCCTGGGATGAGCGCTATGCCGCCCTGGCGGCCTCAGCAGCGACCCCGCCAAGCGAGTGGGACGTTTACGCCTGGGACGACATGGAAACCCGTTTGCCCGGACCTTCTACTTACACCGGGCCGTTCCCGGCATACGGCGACTACTGCGTCCGGTTCGACTGGGCATATGATTCACTATCCCCGGGTGAGAGCAGAACCATCCGGATGTACCACATGGGCGGGGACAGCAGGGAGGATCTCGATGCGAGCTACGCCCTAGCCGAAGGCGCACCTGAAACCCTGCCCGACCTCACCGGGTCGTGGACCGGCTTCGGCGTCACCTACCACAAGCGGAACACCACGGTGATTAAAGGGACGCTCACGGTAGAGAACACCGGTACGAAGAAGGCAGGCCCCTGCCGGGTGAACTTCTACCTCTCGGAGGACGAGCGCTTCGACGAAACCGACACGCTGGTCAAGACGCGGGCGATCTCGTCCACGCCTCCGGGCGGCACAAAGGAGATCAAGTTTACCTGGGTCACCGGGCAGGAGGTCGAAGGCAAGTACATCCTGGCGGTGATTGACGCCACCAACCGGGTCGCGGAAAGCAACGAAGAGAACAACGTGGTCGCCTCGCCGGCGATCTCGTTCTCCGGGCCGCCTGGAATCGGGATCCCGCGGCCGGTGGAGTAAAGAGGGCCGGTGCTTAGCCGGCGCAGGAAAAAGGAGGAGTTTCCCTGCCCAACGGCGAAGAAGAGAGATAAACTTTGGGAGCGGAGGAAGCCTCTTTTGCCGGAAGGGACCAAGGCGAGTCTCTTTAAGCCCGAAGAAATCTTCACCCGTTACGGTGGAGTGGCAATGCTCAGCGCGGCGGTGGGGGTCTACCTTGCGGGCAATCTTTTGGCGCCTCTCCTTCCCGGCAGTTTCCTTGGCGCTTACGTCTTGAGGCCAGTCCTCTGGCTGGGACTGGCCTTGGCTTTTCTCTTGCTGCCGCACTGCCGCCCGGCGGTGAAGATGAGGCTGCGCGGCCGGCTCGTGGAAGCGGCCCTGGTTGTGGCTGTCGTTCAGATTGCGCTGGCGGTGGTTTTGGGGGCGGTGGAGGGTTTCGGCAGGAGCCCTTACAGCTTTTCCCCGCGCGGCATCCTGGTGAACCTTTTCTCCGTGGGCGGTACCCTGGTAGGGATAGAGTGCAGCCGGGCTTACATAGTGAGCCGCCTCAGCAGCCGGCACCCGGTGCTGGCGGTGGCGCTGGTTACCCTGCTTTACGCCTTTTTCCTGCTCCCCTTGGCCAAGCTCACCCGCCTGGGGGCCGACCCGGAGACGGTCCGTTTCGCGGCCACTACCGTCCTTCCCGGCTTGGCGGAAAGCCTCTTCGCGACGGTGGCCGCCTACCTCGGCGGGGTGCTGCCGGCGCTCGCCTACCGCGGGCTCTTGGAGGCCTGCCGCTGGTTCTGCCCCGTCCTGCCTAACCTTTCCTGGGCGACGGCCGCACTTCTCGGCACGCTGGCGCCCGCCGTCGGGGTGGTCTTCTTGGTCCGCGCCTTTGCCGGAGCACCCGGGCGGCCGCGGCGCGAGAAGGGGGATGGCATCTGGGGCTGGATGGCGACGGCGGTGGTGAGCGTGGTGCTGATCTGGTTTTCGCTCGGCCTTTTCAAGGTCTTCCCCACCGTGGTGATCAGCGGCAGCATGCGGCCGACCTTCCAGGTGGGCGACGTGGTGCTGGTGCTCCGGGTGCCGCCGGAGAAGATTGAGGAACGGGACGTGATCTGTTTCCGGCAGGGGCAACTGCCTACGGTGCACCGCGCGATTGAGATTAAAGCCGGTCCCGGCGGGCGGGTCTTCGTGACGAAGGGAGACGCCAACCGGTGCCCGGACCCGGAGCCGGTTCTGCCCGCACAGGTCCGGGGAAAGGTCGTGGGGAAGATCCCGAAGCTCGGCTGGGTTTCGATGGCTCTCAAGGGGATGGTCGGCACCGACAGACACCGCAGCCCGCTGTAGCCGGAGAGGCTGAAGAAAACAACGTAGGGGTGTTGCTCTGATGTGGAAAAAGGTCTTGTCCCGGAGGTCGCGGCTGGTGGTTTTGCTGGTTCTCTTCTTGGCGTTTGGCGCTGGGGCGGCAGCTGCAGCCTACGTCTTCCGCCTCCCGGTAGTGGTGACGAAAGAGGTGCCCGTTTTAAAGTACCGGCACCGGGCGGCCATTGACTACCGGGTGCGGCTGAAGGCGAACAACTATTACCCCGCGCCGGTTTTAGGGCCCGGGGGAACCTACCTGGCCAACTTCGTCCAGGCGATAGAAACCCTTTTCACCTACCGTTTCGCCGCTGGGGAGAAGGTGGCCCTGGAGGGAGGTTCCAAGGTTACGGCTACCATCGAGGCGCTAACGAAGGAAGGAGAGAAGAGCCGGACGGTCTGGGAGCGGAGCTTTGCCCTGGCACCGCCGCAGGAGTTCCGGGAGGAAGGGAAGAGAGCCGCTCTGGGACAGCGGCTCCTGGTGGACCTGAACCGGTACAACCAGTTAGTGGAGTCGCTGGGCAAGGAAGCGGGGGTCAGTTTCAGCGAGGCCCGGCTGGTGCTGAAGTGGGACGTGCGGGTCAGAGTGTCTTCGGTGAAGGGAACCGCATACGAGGCGCTTGCCCCGACGCTGGTTATCCCCTTGAGCCAGAAGGCCTTCGCGGCAGGAGGCGAACCGGTGGCGGAAAAGGCCGGTGCCTTCACGACAGAGCAGAAGCTGCGTCTCAGTATGCGCGAGAAGCTCAGGTACAGCATCCTCGCGTATCTGGCGGTCGTTGGATTTGTCCTTCTCCTCTTCACTTTGGGGACGCAGGGCGAGCAGGTCAGCGCCGCCGAGAAAGTCAGGCGAGTGATTTACAAGAGGCACGGGGCGTTCCTGGTCGAAGTGACAACCACGGAGGAGGAAAGCGAGACCAGGGTGGTCTCGCTGGCTACCATTGACGACCTCGTAAAGGTGGCCGACGAACTGGGAAAGCCTGTGCTCCACCAAAAGTCCGCCGTGGGGGAAGACCTCTTCTGCGTGCTGGACGGTCCGGTGCGCTACGAGTTCCGGCTCGAAGATTAGTTTGCGAGAGAGACGGCTACGTCGTGGCCGAATGCCCGGCCTTATCCGGTTGAGTATCTACCTGGTATAATCTTTTCAAAGCACAGTTTTGGAAGGAGGGAGATCGGCTTGCGGGATGGTTACCAGCGGGAGATTGATTACCTGCGGGTTTCGGTAACCGACCGGTGTAACCTCCGGTGCCGCTACTGTTTACCGCCCGAGGGAGTACCACTCTTACCCCACGCCGAGATCCTTTCCTTCGAGGAGATTGAGCGGGTTGTCCAGGCCGCGTCACTGGTAGGGGTTAAGAAGGTGCGGCTGACCGGTGGTGAGCCGCTCGTTCGGCAGGATTTGGTCCGGCTGGTGGCAAGGCTGGCCGGTATTGACGGGATTGAGGATCTGGCCCTGACGACGAACGGGATTCTCCTCTCCCGCTATGCCGGAGGATTGAAAGCGGCTGGATTAAAGAGGGTGAATATCAGTTTAGATACGTTGCAGCCCGAAAGATACACCTGGATCACGCGGGGTGGAAAACTAACTGATCTTTGGCGTGGTGTTGAGTCTGCTCTCGAAACCGGCCTAAATCCGGTAAAACTCAACGTGGTGGTGATTGGCGGTTTCAACGACGACGAAATTCCCGATCTTGCGGCTCTTTCTTTGAAATACCCGCTACACGTGCGGTTTATCGAGCTGATGCCTTACGGCCCCGCCAGTGAATGGGGCGGGAAGAGTTTCGTTCCTAACTCCCGCGTCCGGTTTCAGATCGAAGCCGCTTTTGGGGACTTGGTAGAGGTGCGCAAGCCTACCGGGAACGGGCCCGCCTGCTACTGGCGTATCCGGGGTGCACCTGGGACCGTCGGCTTTATCAGTCCCGTAAGTGAGCATATCTGTTCCCGCTGCAACCGGCTGCGGTTGACTGCAGTAGGGAAGCTTCGTCCCTGCCTTTTCCGCCAGGAGGAAACGGACGTTAAAGGGCTGCTTCGCAAGGGCGCGAATTTAGAGGAGTTGGTCGCGTTGGTGGCCCAGGTAATAAAGAGTAAAAGGGAGCGAAAAGCTCGCTCCGTCCCGGGCGTAATGGTACGGATCGGCGGAAGGATGGCGAAGAGGCGCGGGCGCGGTGAAGGCAGCATCACTAAACGCAAGGACGGCAGGTGGGAGGCTAAAGCGTCTATCGGTTATGACCCGGGAACCGGGAAGTTGAAGCGGGTAACGAAATGCTTCAAGACCCGGCAGGAAGCGGCGGTCTGGCTGTGCATCCTGGTGCAGAAGTAATTCGGTAGGGAGGGATAGCGATGGCGAAGAGGCGCGGGCAAGGCGAAGGCAGTAAGCGCAAGGAAAGGAAGCGCGGGCAGGGTGAAGGCAGCATCCGGAAGCGGAAGGATGGAACCCGGGAGGTCCGGCTGACCATCGGGGTCGATCCGGAGACCGGCAAGCAGAAGCAGATCAGCAAGTACTTTAAGACCCGTGAGGAGGCCCGGGATTGGTTAGCAGAGGCCATACACAAACGAGCTACCGGCGCCTTTGTTGAACCCAACAAAATCACCCTAAAGCAATGGTTGAACCGCTGGCTTAATGTCTATGCTAAGCAAAAGGTGGCGGTGACCAGCTTCGATTTTTACGAGACCCTGATTCGCCGTCAGATCGTGCCCGCCATCGGGCATATAGAGTTACAAAAACTAAAACCAATAGATGTCCAGGAGATGTATGCCGAGAAGATGAAAAACGGCAGGCTGAGCGTGGTGGTGGTCTTTTCGGCCTGATACCTCCAGTAAAAGTGTAGATGCTGTCATTCCTTCTGACTCTTTCTCTTTGTAGTTTTACTCCTATGTGCTTTTACCGCAGGGGGTCGAGCTACCAAGAAAGGTGCCGCTGGGGATATAAGCACAGCAGAGCTGAAAGAAGAGGAGAGGACCTATGGTGAAAACCGTAGCTGAAAGGCGATTTCTGATGTTCGCCTTGTCTCTCATCCTGCTAATCTTCTCCTTCTTTTGGGGGTTTGGGCTTAGCATTTGGCTCGGGTGGGTAGCAATCTGTATTCTTGTGCTAGTAAGGCGGCCTTTAATGAAGTTTGCTCTACTCTTGGTTTTGCTGACCCTTATCTTTCTGTGGCGGTTTCCTAACCTATGGTTCGGCAAGATACCAGATAGCCGGTTTGGATATCCGCTTGTCGTTCTCTTTGCCTGCGTAATAGCCTTCACCCTTCTCCTGGGGCGTTGGAAATTGGGCCGCTTCATCTTTGCGCTGCTAACTTTTTTCGGTATCCTGGTCGTTACAGATTATTACAATCTACCCACGCGGGTGGTTGAAGCCGTAAATGATCCTGCAAAGAAGGTGCCTGCGGATTACTATGATGTGCATCCGTACGGCATTTACCCGTCCCACACTACGGAAGATCTCTACGACTTTTTAAACCACCGGTTCTTCCTGCCGCGTGCTTGTGAAGAAGAAGTGTTTGACTGTTCTGAGGCCGCGGCTATGTTGGAATGGGCGCTTGAGACCGCAGGATTTAACGCCTACATTGCCGCAGGAAACTGCCCTTGGAACCCAAAGGAGGGCCGCCACGCGTGGGTACTGGTAGATACAGACGAAGGGCAGCGAGTCGCTGTCGAAGCAACCGTCTTTACGGGGAAGGCGGGTTTCTTCGAGAAGCTGTGGCGGTGGTTTAGTGGGAGAACAAGGGGTGTTGTTTATCCCGGGGACCGAGATTATGAGAACTATCACAAGGGGTATGACCACCTATTCCCAGATATTTATAGGGCAGTACGCGGCGGTTTTGGTTTAGGGCTTGGACAGTTTAACTGGTGGGAAGGAGCCTGGGGGTTCAAGTAACCGCCCGCGTTTTTCGCTATGGCTGGAAACATTTTTGATGTTGCTGAGATGTTTCGGAGACTTGGAGAAACTAAAGCAATGGGAAAGAAAGAAGGTGGAGACATGCGAGGAGGACGAATCTTAAAAATCGGGTTGTTCCTGATTTTGTTCGTTGCGGTCAGCTTTTCCCAGAGTTTGTTCAGCCTTCTCGGTCAGGTGTGGGCACCGCAGAGTACGTGCGAACCGCCGCCGGAGCAAGCACAGCCCCAGCAAGAGAACTTACAAACTGCGGTGGAGAAAACATCATCTCCCCCGAAAGAAAAAACGGAGCTACCCCCGCCAGCAACAAAGGCACCGGACACTACACTGGTGGTCGAAGGCCCCGAGTGGTTCAGGGTTCAGATGCTCGCCTCCCTGGACCTGCTCCGGCAGATGGATCCGGAAAACTACTCCTTCGTCCTTGAGTACCTTGACGTTATCAAGCCCGGGGAGCGCAGCGAAGTGGACGTGCTAACCAGAACTTTCTACCGGAAGCCCTCCGGCTTGCGGCGCCCGACTATCCTGGAAAGCTGGATCTTCGGAGCCGGCAAAGACTACGAGACGATAGAGGAAGCGGCAATCTTGGTGCACGAGGCGGCCCACGTCTACCTGTTCGAGCAGGGGGAGAAGTTCGGCGGGAAAGAAGGAGAGGCATGGGCAATCAACCGACAGCTCCAGTGTTTAGACAGACTTGGGGCCCCCTGGTGGATGAAGAATGAGTTGCCGCTTGCCTACGAAACACACTACTGGGAGGTACCGCGGGAGCAACGGAACTGGTAACTTCTCGGTGAAACCCCTTATACCTGACTAAAGATAATCACAAGCAAGAGTTGCGCTTTAGTGGACAAAAACACAGTGGTTATCTACTGTTTTAAACGCGTCCGCGACCTCCGGAGGACTTGCTGGACGGAAGAATGGGAGAAGCTGACGAAGGTTCAGAAGGTCTTCTTGCTTCTCCAGCTTCTCCTGTGCCTGCTTTTCTTTCCCTATACGGTTACAGCTACCTTTGGGAACTTCCGAGCCAGAAAACCAAGAAGACCGGCGACGGTTCGGCAAAGAAGGAGAGTGAGTATTAGTGTCATCCCGCCGTTTCATAGCGATCGCTGCTGTACTGGTGATAGTGGGCTTCGTAGCGGGTGTTCTTATCTGCCACTACGCTAATCTCTGCAAGGCACCGTCGAAAAACCACCAGAACCAGGACTCAGCCTTGTTGGCAGCGTTTACAGCAACAAATACCACTATCCTCAGTGCAGATGGGCGCTGAGGATCAAGCGGAAAAACGAGATATGGTTCTCCTCACCAGAAGAAGCTAAAAGAAAAGGTTACGTGCCCTGCAGGGAGTGCAGGCCGCCGGACCCTTAGACCGGGGAAAGTAGAACTGGTGGGATTGCTGGCGGGGAGAACGGCAGGGTTAACAGTGCGGGAGACAGACAACCTTTCACAGGGTTCCCGATTTTGTTTTCTTCGATTGTTTCTTCATGGTGTTTCTTAAATGCGCTTCTTTAAAGTCTTTCACGTATTTCTTCAATGCGTTACTTGCAAGCGTTTCTTCGGCGTATTTCTTGATTCTATTTCCATAAGCGTTCTTTATTGATATAATTCAAAATTGAAGTAAGCTTCTTGAGGGGAATAAGGGCATTGACTGACAAATCGGCATTATTAGCGTCTTTACAAATCACTTGGCAAGACCGCTTGGTTGCCAGTCGGAAATACAGAACTGCTCCAGACTCGGCCAAGACCACCTGCTTTATCCTCTTCGAGCGGGGCTTCCATCTAAAAGAGGTTCGTTATATCCTGCGTAACTTGAGAGTGTATCTCACTGAAGGAAGTTTGCTTGAATACTGGAAACAGTGGAAGAAGTTTTTGGCAGGCAGAGATGTAAAGTAATCAAAGGAGGGACAACCCTTTGGAAAAAGAAGAAATCAGCATCCAGCCCATCCTGCTTGAATGGAGCGAGTGGGTAGCTTGGAATGACTTGGAAGCAGACGTAAGGCAAGGAATGGGCGTAAGAGTGCCGAGTGGGAAAGCGGGCGTTTATGAGGTGAAATTTAGGAACAGTGAAGAACGATTAACTATAGGGAAAGCATCAGACTTACGCATGCGAATTAAGCAGGGACTAGTGAAAGGCAAAGTGCCTCACTCAGCTGGTGAAAGAATTCGTGCCAATGAGGACCTTTCGAAAATAGTTGTCAGATGGGCTGTCACCGACAGGCCTAGTTGTGTAGAAGAAGAGTTACACAGAAGATATCGAGAAAGGTTTGGTAGACTGCCCAAATATGTTGAGCATACTTGAAAGGACAAAATGTTACTGCCAATTGATATAACGCAGTGTTAAACACTATGCTTCGCTTCGTCTAAATTC
The DNA here is from genome assembly GCA_040758635.1 of Bacillota bacterium. Lineage (GTDB taxonomy): Bacteria > Bacillota > Desulfotomaculia > Desulfotomaculales > Ammonificaceae > Yes71-27. Next base: position 125,085 of record JBFLVI010000003.1, read on the forward strand.
GGCTTCGCCAAACTTCTTTTATTTTCTATGCCAGCATTTCTACTCGGGAACGTCAGCCGCTATTTCGATATGAGGTGATGGAACTACGAGCGATGGACACTCTGGTATCGAAAACCGTCAGGTGAACCAAGGCGGCTCAGGCAACTTTCAGTTGGTGCTGGCCTATTTGAAACAGGGAACCGGTCAGGGCGAGTATGTCATTCATGCTACCTCCAACATCCTTTACAGTCTCGGTTTAGATCCGTTGGAATTTCTTGCTGAGATTGGCTTTACTCGCTATCAAGGTTATTGTCCCTTTCACCGTCACAGGTGTTTTTACAGAGTGATTGCAACAGTTAAGCAGGATGTTCGCGGATTTGAAAACCTCGAAATCCCCCGCCGTTTCCAAACATTCGCTGGAAAGATTGGTGAACTATTTCAATTGCGTGAGCAAGAGGATCGAATCCTCAGAGAAATCGGGATCAATTCGTCAGGAAGACTTATATTTGGACCGCCGGTTGAGATCGAGGGAAGTGAAAAGGAGATTCCACTTTGGGTTGATGAAGTCAAGTTCCCGCGGCTTCGTGAACTGGAAAGGCAAAAAGCCACACTCCAGAAAGAGATAGACGAACTGAGCGGGTTTTTGCCTTTGCTTTATGGAAGTGGAGATATACTTGAGGAAGCAGTCATTAAAGCGCTTCGTTTCATAGGTCTGGATGCCAAGCGGGCGCCCAAGGGATTTACAGCGGATATTCTTGCTCAAACCTGCGATGGTTCGCGAAAGTTTGGTTTTGAAGTTACCGGTATCTCTGGTCCGGTTAAAAAGGATAGCAAAAAGTTAACGCAATTAGTAGAATTTGAACTTACAAAAGAGCACGGAGAGAAAACGGTTTTGGTAGCGAACACTCATAACGCAATACCGATTTCCGATAGAAGAAATCTCGAAGACTTTACACCCCAAGTTTTGGACTTTCTCGGTCGGCATCCGATTCTTCTAATGACTGGTTGGGATCTATATTGTATGGTACGCGATATATTGGAAAGCTCCCGGCAGAGAGAAGAAATCCTTGATATACTCTATGCGAGAACTGGAAGATTAAACTACGAGAATAACAACTGGGGAAACAGGTGCTAACAGCGTGTTTGCGGTTTGCACCTTAGGTACTTCGCAAACCCGCAAAACCATAGGCGGTATACCGGCCCCAGAAAAGACTATACGAACGGTATTGTAGAATAGGAGCAATTGAACGAGGAGGAACGGAGCCGGGTCGACACCTGAGTGGACAGCCTGCGCCTGCAGTTTTGTAGCACTTCAGGTCACTGACTGGCGAGTATAGACAAGAACTATTGGCCAGCCGTTATCGTGAGAAGAGTTACTCCGTGCCCGACGAATAGCGGTCTATACCGACGGGACTATCGCAGAGCCACCAGAGCGCTTAACTCAATTGCAGGACTGGGCGGTCGAAATGCTGGGTAAGTTCGCTAAGGTCTTTCGGGGTCGCATTGCGGCCCTGCCGAAGGAACTGGGGACCCTGGGCGATACGTACGCCAGCGAAGTGGCCAAAAAGGCTTAGCAAAGCCAAAAAAGATAAGGTATAGCCTTGAGGAGTCTTTCTAAGCTTTATGGGCTTTTGCTTCTTTGCCGAAGGGGTTGAATATATGGTCCCACAGAACATTCCTGTCGGAGCAATAATCACCGGCCCTTTGTTCCCCGAGCCGGTAAAAGTGCTTGCCGTCAAGCCCATCGGTTCCAGCCGGCTGAAAATCGAGGCTGTCGGCACCGCGTCGAAGCGCTACTACGACCCCATCCTCGGCCCGGATGAGCTTGCGGCCATCACGGTCGCCGGGGAGGACGCTCTTCGGTTTACCGGCGAAGCCGAAAAGGTCTTTCTTTACCTCGAAGGGATGCGCATCCGGAACGCCTTCCAGTTTGACCCTCTGTACGGCGTGAGCGTTTCCCAGATAGACCCGCTGCCCCACCAGATCGAGGCGGTTTACCATTACATCCTCCAGAATCCAAATATCCGCTTCCTGCTGGCCGACGATCCCGGCGCCGGCAAGACCGTCATGACCGGGCTTCTCCTTAAAGAGTTGAAATACCGGGGCTTGGTCAGCCGCATTCTCATCATCGTTCCCGGGCACCTGAAGGATCAGTGGCTGCGGGAGATGAAGGAGCGGTTTCAAGAGAACTTCATTATCGTAGACCGGGGCGTGATGAACGCCAGTTGGGGCCAGAACGTCTGGACCGAACGGCCGCAGATCATCACCTCCCTCGACTTCGCCAAACAGGAAGACGTGATGTTCGCCTTGAAGGACTCGTTTTGGGACTTGGTAATCGTAGACGAGGCCCACAAAATGTCGGCGTATAAGTACGGCGACAAGATAGACAAGACGGCCCGCTACAAGTTCGGCGAATTGATTTCTGGCATCACCAAGTGCCTGCTCTTTCTGACGGCCACGCCCCACCGGGGCGACCCGGAAAACTTCCGCCTGCTTTTAGATCTTTTGCAGCCCGGTTTTTTTGCGACCACCCAGATGCTGGCTGAATCTATCCAGAACAAAGACAACCCCCTCTTCTTGCGGCGGCTCAAAGAGGACCTTAAGGGCTTTGACGGCACCCCTCTCTTCCCGCCGCGCCGGGTGGAAACGGTCAAGTACCGCCTGAGCGACGACGAGAAGCTTCTTTACAACGCCGTCACCAGCTACGTGGAGCAGAATTACAACAAGGCGCTCCAAAAAGAGAAGCGCAACGTCGCCTTCGCCCTCACCATCCTGCAGCGGCGCCTTGCTTCCAGTGTCCGGGCGGTGCGCAAGTCCCTCGAGCGCCGCCGGGACAGGCTGGCGGAGTTACACAAGAAGGGTCAGCTTCTCCAGGAGGTGGGTTACACCGAAGAGTACCTTGAGGACCTGGAGGAAGGCCAGCGGTGGTCGAAAGAAGAAGAGCTTTTACAGAAACTGACCTCGGCGGAGACGCTGGACGAACTCCGGGCCGAGATTGAGAAATTAGAGGAGCTTGTTCTCCTGGCGAAAGAGGCGGAAAAAAAGGAGATCGAGACCAAGCTCAACCGCCTGCGGGAGGTTATCGAGCACGAGAAACTGCGGGAGACCGGCACGAAGCTCCTGATCTTCACGGAATCCAAAGATACTATGGATTATTTGGTGGAGAAACTCAAGAAATGGGGTTACGCGGTTACCTTCATCCACGGCGGCATGAGCCTCGATGCGCGCATAAAAGCCGAGCACGAATTCAAAAACCGGGCGCAGATTATGGTGGCGACCGAGGCCGCCGGCGAAGGGATCAACCTGCAGTTCTGCTGGCTGATGGTCAACTACGACATCCCCTGGAACCCGAACCGTTTGGAGCAGCGGATGGGGCGGGTGCACCGCTACGGCCAGCAGAACGAGGTCCACATCTACAACCTGGTAGCGGTTGATACCCGCGAAGGAATGATCCTGGAAAAGCTTTTTGAAAAGCTGAACCGGATGAGGGAGCACCTCGGCAGCGACCGGGTTTTCGACGTTATCGGCGAGATTCTGCCGGGCACCAGCCTGAAAGACCTGATCCTCGACGCCATAGCCAAACGGCGGACGATGCCGGAGATTCTGGCGGAGATAGACCGGGTGCCTGACCAAGAAGCGATTGCCAGGGTAAAAGAAGCAACGATGGAGGCGCTGGCCACCCGGCACATCGACCTCTCGCGGATCACCGGCGAGCAGAGGGCTGCCCGGGAAAACCGCCTGGTACCGGAGTACATCGAAAGGTTCTTCCTCCGGGCGGCAGAAAGGCTCGGGATAAGGGTGGAGAAACGGCAGGACGGCTTCTGGCGGATAGCGGCTGTCCCTTTTGAGGTGCGCAACCAGCCGCACGCCTTCAAGATAAAATACGGCGAAGTTTATCCGGAGTACCTCAAGGCGGCCTTCGATAAGGAGAAAGCCTTTAAGGGCCAGGCGGAGTTTGTCACTATGGGACATCCTCTGATGGAAGCTGTGCTGGAAACTATCTTCCAGAGGTACCGGTCAGAGGCCGAAAGCGGCGCGGTTTTCAGCGACCCTGACGGCAGGATGGACGGTTTCCTGTGGTTTATGAGCGGCGAGATCAAAGACGGCAAGGGTGAGGTGGCCGGGCGCAGGCTCTTCTGCGTTTACCAGACGAAGAGCGGCGAGCTTGCTCCTGTAAATCCTTCGATCCTCTGGGACCTCAAAGCAAAAGAAAACGGCGAGGGTGAAACGGAGCCCGAAGTGCTGGCGGTTTGTAGAGATAAGATTATCGAGTTTGCTCTCGACCGGCTGCTCCTTCCCTACAAAGAGGAACTTCTGACCCAGCGGCAACGGGACGCGGCGATCAAAGAAAAGTACGGGCTTCAATCAATTGATGCTATGATTCTCGAATCCGAAGCCAAGCTGGCCGACTACGAGACCAGAAGAATTAAGGGAGAAAACATTCCCGAGGTGACGGTAATCCAGGAGCGCCGCAAAAGGGAGGACCTGGAGCAGAAAAAAGCAAGGCTTTTAGACGAGATCCGCGCGGAAACCAACCTTTATCCTTCGGAGCCGGAGGTCCTTGCCGTGGTGCGGGTGGTGCCAGAACTGCAAGGGAGAGAAATGAGCGGTGACGAGGAAATCGAGGAGATCGGGATGGAGGTAGCTCTTCACTACGAGCGGGAACAGGGCAGGCAGCCCGAGGACGTTTCCGCCCAGGCGCTTGGTTACGACATCCGCTCCGTTGATCCCGCCGGCCAGTACCGGTACATCGAAGTCAAGGCACGTGCCGGAACCGGGGCCATCGCCCTCACCCCGAACGAATGGCTGATGGCCAACCGCCTGGGAGAGGAATACTGGCTCTACGTGGTGGAAAACGCAGCCAGCAGCCCGGTTCTCTACACCCTGCAGAACCCGGCGGCGAAACTTTCGCCGGAGGAAGTGGTGGAGATTGTGCGGTACGTGGTGAAAGATTGGCGGAGCGCGGCACTAAGAATCGGATCCCAAGGTGGTGATATTTAGTGTCCCTATCTCAGATGTCTAACCTGCCTTATTGGGCTTACTTCATCCAGGAGGTAATACTACCGCGAGTTCGTTGCTTACGGGAGGTCTATAACCGGAGGATACTATCTGCCTTTGAAGGGCTGGAGGAAGAAGCACGGCGCATAAGAGAAAAGGAATGGGAACGCTTGATCTCTCAGCCTGCAGATCCAGAGGGGGATACAGATTTATCTGACTTAGCAGAGGCTGCTCAAGAAGTTGCCACGAGCCACTATATCTCTTTAAAAGAGATTCAGCAGGGCATAATAAATCTTTCTACCGTTCATATATACCACCTTTTTGAGCAAGAATTATTGTTTATTTTTCGGAATGAAGCTTTACCTCATCCACCATCAGACCCCAAGCTCCCTGAGGTAGTAAATTGGTTCAAATCCTCTGGAATTGAGTTAGAAAGTTTTCGGTCCTGGCCTAACTTGGATGAGCTTCGTTTGGTAGCTAACGTGGTAAAACACGCGGACGGACCTTCGGCTAATAAATTAAGATCATTACGCCCAGATATGTTTGTTCCGCCCGAGGATGATTTTTTGCGGAAACTTCCGCCACCAACCTGCGTTTTTCGACCTCTGGTTGGCGAGGACTTGTATGTAACCACGGATGAAATAAATTTATACTTCGGAGCAGTAGAAGATTTTTGGCGGGAACTTATCGATAAACTGAAGATTTTATAAAAAGAGGCCTCTGCCAATTTTGAGTCACTTAAGGGGTGAAAAACAGTGGCCGTCTTTGTTTTCAGTGGTCGGGTATTTCCTGAACGGACGAAGCTTAATAGCTCTCAACCTATACCCTCTGGATGAAAGGGATGAATTTGGTGGTCACCGGTAAAAAATCCTTCATCGAAACAAGCTTTCCCGTCAAAGAAGTCAGCCAGGAGTCGGCCCGGGAGAAGAATATCCGGCACGGGCACATCTCCACCCTACACATCTGGTGGGCGCGGCGGCCGCTGGCGGCCTCCCGGGCGACGATTTACGCGGCGCTGGTTCCGGAGCCGAAGGATGAGCTGGAGCGTATTAAACGGGCGGAGTTCATCACCGAGCTTTGCAAAT
>JBFLVI010000004.1:0-96404 GCA_040758635.1 Bacillota bacterium
CTTCTCTATTAACCCGTCTGGAAAGAAGGAGACTATAGTAACACGCGGCTAAAATTGCAAGCCCCAAACACCTTCGGCGCCAAGGCTTTTGGGCTACTGTTTACCTATGGACTGTCGAACTCGGGTTGGGGGAAGAGTAGTGTAAGCTTAACGGGTGTTCCAGAATAATAAAACTACAAAGCAAAGGGAGGTTATGATGAGCGGTCCATTTCGCTTTTACACCCAGTACCACCTGGTCACCCTGCTGGGGGTTAAGGCCAGAAATCCGGTCGAGTTGCTGGAGGGGATCAAGACGGTGCCGGCTTCTTCGATTTACTACCACACGCACCGGTTCTTGCAGCAGCACCATTACCTTTCTCCGGAACCGCCGAACGACTTTGCCTACTGGCTCACAAACATTCTCAACATGAAGGAGTTGGGCGAACTGTTTGCCAGTGTGGACACGGCCGACTTCCGGAACATGGAAGAGTTGCGCGCCGAATTCGTCAGGATTCTAACCGGATACCTTGCGGGAAACAAGTACGTGGTTGACTGCCCGCCGGGTCAGGAGTTTTACTTCTCCGCCTGCAGGACCTTCATCCTGCCGGTCTCGCATGCCGCACACGACCTGAAGGAATTCGCCGAGATACTGAGCAAGATTAGCATTTATTCGCTCTATTTTCATATTTTCGAGTCCCGAATGCGTCTGGCAAAAGACGAAAACGACTTTGCCGCGTGGTTCAGGAGCATCGGGAAGCCCGAACTTGCAGAGGAGCTTGGACGGCTTGACCCTTACACGATAACGCTGGAGGGTCTCCGGGAAAAAATTGTGGGTCTGGTGAGGAAATATGCCTAGTATTAACGACTACGCGCCCATCGTTGGGCAAAGCCTGATTAAAGAACTGTATCTCCTGGCCGAGAAGATTCCCGGCAAAAAAATCCAGAACGTGAACTCGACCTCGGTCGGCGGCGGCGTGGCGGAGATACTCACGCGGATGATCCCGCTCCTGAGGGAGCTTGGCGTGGATGCCAAATGGGACGTGATAAAGGGCAATGACAAATTCTTCAACATCACCAAAAGGATCCACAACGCGCTGCACGGTGCGAACGTCGAGATCACCCCGGAAGATTGGGACTATTTTCTGGAGGTCAACCGGAACAACGCGGCGGAAATGGATTTCTACGGCGACATCTTCTTTATCCACGACCCGCAGCCGATTGCCCTGGTGGAAAAGAAGGAGCAGGTGGGTGGAAAGTGGATCTGGAGGGGGCACGTGGATTTTACCGAGCCGCTGCCTGCAGTGATGGACTTCCTGAAGTCATACATCGAGCGGTACGACTGTGCGGTCTTTTCGGCTCCCGCGTTCGCCAGAAACGACCTGAACATCCCGCAGGTGCTGATTTCGCCCTCGATAGACCCGTTGAGCGACAAAAACAAAGAACTGCCGAAAGGGGCGGTGGAAGAGGTTCTGGACCGGTTCGGCCTGGATAAGAGCCGGCCCATCGTCACCCAGATTTCGCGCTTCGATCACTTGAAGGACCCGCTTGGCGTTACGGAGGCCTTCAAAAAGGTAAAAAGACACGTTGACTGCCAGCTTGTCCTAGCCGGTGGCGGGGCCACCGACGACCCCGAGGGGTTAAAGGTACTGGAGGAGGTAATGTCAGTCGCCGCGGGCGACCCGGACATCCATGTCATCTTTCTGCCGCCCGGAAGCGACATCGAGATCAATGCGCTGCAAAGGGCTTCTACCGTGGTGCTCCAAAAATCCCTGAAGGAGGGATTCGGCCTCACGGTTGCAGAGGCGCTGTGGAAGGCGAAGCCGGTGATTGCTTCGGCGGTAGGGGGAATACCGCTGCAGATAAAGCACAAGTATTCGGGGATCCTCACCTATTCGATCGACGGCACGGCGCACTATTTGAAGCAGTTGCTGCAGGAGCCGAAGTACGCGAAAGCTCTCGGCCTGAACGGCAGGGAACACGTGAAAAACAACTTCCTCATCACAAGGCACATCCGGGATTACCTGCTGCTTTTCCTGTCGCTGTACCACGAAGGTGACGTGGTCCACCTTTAAGAAAGCGGGTGTCAGAAAGGCGGAAACGGTTGAACAGGAGCGGATTTTGGCCAGCAGGATTTTATCGGCCGGCGGTGTCCGGCCGGGCGGCCTCTGCGGCGGAATTTCGCGGACGGGCGGGTGCTTTCTTCAAAGCCGGGCTACCTTTGCAACCGGCTACATGACCAGCGCCTTGAAAAGTTCTTCCTGGCTCGTCTGAGCAGCTTCAGCTTCTTCGATCATTTCTACCATCCGCGCGCTGAGCTCGAGCAGCTTCAAAGTGGCGTGGCAGACTTCGGCCACGCCGCAGTTGTTTCTTTCCAGGACTTCGAGCAACTGCGGCATGAGGTGCTGGTCAAAACCCTCGTTGTACTCCTGCCAGGCCATCACGCGCTCGGATTCCGGCAGGTTTTCCGTGACGGCAAGATACGCCTGGATGCTGCCCTGAACCGTGAGAAACAACTGGTGGACGAACTGGCGGGTAACCGTTCTGAATTCCTGCATCATTTCCGGCCCCTCCCCTTTTCGTTTTGACGGTCTCCTATATACCTTATCGGCCGAGCGGCAGCTGCTCTTTACCAGGTACTTCCTGTTGCTTGCGGGCCGGGCCTACCAAAATCTCTGTACCGGAGGTTGTTTCGCTCTTCTTTTAAGAGAATAAAAAAACCGGGGTGGTCTCCCCGGTTAGTTCTGTCGCCCACGACTTGGCCGGTATGTTTCTTAAGAGGCGGATACCTTTTCCGCGATGGCCTGCAGGACAGGCTTCGCCACCTGGGAGTCTTCGAAGTTCGACAGGGCGTGAGCAATGGTGACCTGGGCGTGCCGCACACTCCAGTGTTCGTCTTTCATGGCGCGGACCATAGGTTTGATCGCTTTGGGGTCGCCGAACTTCCCGAGCCCCTCCGCTGCGTAGTGGCGTACCAGCCAGTATTCATCGTGCAGCGCCTCGATTAGAGAGTCCACTGCTTTGGCATCGCCTATTTGATTGAGGGACCTTGCCGCGCGCCAGCGGACTTCTCCCGACGGGTCCTTCAGGGCTTCGATTAACGCATCCACTGCTTTGGCGTCGCCGATCTTCCCGAGCGCCTCCGCCGCCCTTTCACGTACGTCGTCGTCTGCATCTTTCAGGGCTTCAATCAGCGGGTCAACCGCCTTGGCGTCACCGATATTTCCGAGCATTGCAGCGGCGATCGCCCTGGTTTGCCAATCCTCACCCTTATTCCGCAAGGTTTTGATCAACCCCTCCACCTCTTTGGACGCCATTTCTTCTTTCCCCCTCCTCACAAATTTTTGTTCCCGGACCGTCTAAATCTTTGTTAGCTAAATTATAATGCGGCACCCGGTTGAAATTCAATGAAAAAATGAATTTAATTCGCCAGGTCCTTTCCATTTCCATCGGCCGGAGTACAATAGTAAGGAAAGGCATCTGCCGGAGCACGACCGCTTTCGATTTTGCGGGGAGGTGTTGAGCCATCGGGCTTTCGCCGCGCCTGGAGGCGGTGGCGGGACTGGTGCCGCCCACGGAATGCCTGGCGGATATCGGTACGGACCACGCCCTTTTGCCCATTCACCTGGTGAAACACGGGGTCGTCTCCCGGGTGATCGCGGTGGAAAAAGCGGTAGGGCCCGCCGCGGCGGCGCGGCGGGCGGTAGCCGCCGCGGGGCTGGAGGACCGAATCGAGGTGCGCCGGGGAGAAGGCCTGGGGCCGCTCGCGGCCGGGGAAGCCGGGGCAATCGTCCTTGCCGGTATGGGCGGGCAGACGATTGCCGACATCCTGGCGGCCGGGACGGCCGTGGCCCGGGCGGCGGGGCTGATTGTGGTTCAGCCGATGAACCGGATTGCGTTTCTGAGGCGGTGGCTGGTGCAGAACGGGTGGGTCATAAGGGCCGAGGCGCTGGCAGCGGAAAAAGGGCGGCTTTACCAAGTGGTGGCGGCGGCACCGGGTTCGAGCCGGAAGCAACTAAACTGGCTGGAAGAAGAGCTGGGGCCGTGCCTCTTGGCTTCGAGGCCGCCGTTTTTCAAGGAGTTGGTCGGAAAGGTGCTCCGCCGGTATGAGCAGGAGTTCACCGGTCTCGCTGGAGCCCGGGAGGGCGGGGCGGCTGACCGCCGGGCGGAGCTGGCACAGCGCCTGGAAGAGCTGCGCGGTCTTTTAAAGCGATAAGCCCGGAGGGCCCCGACCTTGTTGTGGGGGTATGGTTTGCGTCCGGATGGAAATGTGTTATACTGTTAAGTGGTGAGTAGACCAGGTGGTCGCGGGTGCAGCCGTGTGAAAGGTTGTGCCTGAGGAAAGTCCGAGCTCCGCAGGGCAGGGTGCTGGGTAACACCCAGCGGGGGCGACCCCAGGGAAAGTGCCACAGAAATGTAAACCGCCATTTCGAGAGGTGGGAGGTGAGAGGTTAGAGGTGGGAAACAGAAGAAGAAATTCGGCTTTGCCGAATTTCCACCGTTGAAATCTCACTTCCAACTTCCCACATCTCACCTCTCAAGTGGTAAGGGTGCAACGGTGCGGTAAGAGCGCACCAGCGGCCGGGCGACCGGCCGGCTAGGTAAACCCCACCCGGAGCAAGACCGTGTAGGGGGACGATGAGGTGGCCCGCCTTGTCCCCGGGTAGGTCGCTTGAGGTGCCCGGGCAACCGGCACCCCAGATAAATGATCACCCACGACAGAACTCGGCTTACAGGTTTACTCACCCGCGCCAAACTGCGCCGTAACCGCGGTTTGGCTTTTGTTTTTGGCCCTCGGAGAAGGGTTACGGCGGAGTCTGCACCTCAAGGGATGCACAGGAGTTACATTATCGTCCTGGGACGTTCTTCAGGCTATGATACAAGCTCCCTTTCAGGCCGAAGTCGAGTGTCCGGGGGCAGGCGAGGTTTTTCAACCGTCTCTCAGACGCTTAAGCCGGCAGTAAAGGGAGCGGCGGGAAATACCGAGATACTTGGCCGTTTCTGTTTTGTTGCCGCGATGCAACTGCAGCGCCTTGCGGATAATATTGTTGGTGTACTCTTCGATTGGCAGGCTGCCGGGAGGAAGAGAGAAGTCTTTATAATCTATCATACCGGCACTCGTGGTTTCTGTCAGGGCAATGTTTGCCCTATCTTTTTGCAGGATACCCAGGTGGGAGGGTTTTACCTCGCTGTCGTCCCACATCAGCACCACCCACTCCATAACGTTTTTTAACTCCCGGACATTGCCCGGCCACTGGTAGGATAACAGCATACTGGCCGCTTCCTGGCTTATCGTCTTAAAACTTTTCCTTTTCTCCCGGGCAAGCTCGTCCAAGAAGATGCCGGCCAAAGGAAGTATCTCCTCCGGGCGTTGCCTGAGAGGCGGCAGGTAGATACGCGCCACGTTCAGGCGGTAGTACAGGTCTTGCCGAAAAGCCCCTTCAGCCACCTTTTTCTCTACATCCGCATTGGTGGCACAAATAATGCGGACGTCGGTTTTTACTTTTTTCAAACCGCCGACCCGGTAAAACTCTCTTTCCTCGATAACGCGCAGTAATTTGGCCTGCAGATCAACCGGTATCTCTGTTATTTCGTCAAGAAAGAGGGTGCCTCCCTCTGCCAAATCCAGCTTCCCCTTTTTACCTTTGGGAAGCCCGCCGGTAAAGGCGCCGGCCTCGTAGCCGAAGAGCTCGCTTTCAAATATGCTCGGCGCAAGCGCGGCGCAGTTAAGGTCAACGAAAGGAGCAGTGACGTCGCCCTCGCCGTAGTGGATATACCTGGCGACCACCTCTTTGCCGGTACCCGTTTCGCCCTCGATCAAGACGGGAATAGAACGGTCGGCATGCAGTTTTTGCGCCTGCTGAAAGATCTTCTTCATCGCTTCTGAAAAAACCCCGATGCGGCCAAGACCTACGGTCTGGCAGTAGGCTTTCTTAAGGCATGATAACTCCTGCCTGGTTTCCTCGGTAGCTGCCTTGACTGCCTCCGTGAACTTCTTGCTTAAAAGCTCATTCTCTCTTCTTAAAGCCTGGTGCTCAGCCACCCGTTCGGTCACCCTGACCAGCTCCTCGATATTGAGCGGCTTGAGCAAATAATCGTAGGCCCCGGCGCGCAGGGCTTCAATGGCCGTCTGCATATCACCATAACCGGTGCAAAGGATTATGTCCGCGTCTTGCCCGCCCGGCAAACCGCGAATTTTGCGCAGCAACTCGATACCCGACATTTTGGGCATCCTGATATCACTGAGCACCAGGTGAAACTCCTGAGAGGAAAACATTTCCAGGGCTTCAGACCCGTCGGTGCATTCGACCACCTGGTGGCCGAGTTCTCTCAAAAAGTTTGCCAGACATATCCTGCTTTCGCGCTCGTCGTCGACAAGCAGAATATTCACCGGGGATCACCTCTTGTTAGCCCCGTTTTCTATCGCCGGTAATTCCACCCTGAAGGTTGCCCCGCCGTTCTCATTGTTAAATACTTCAATCTGCCCGTTATAGCCGGTGATAACGGATTGCACAATCGCGAGACCCAGTCCCATTCCCATTCCTTTCCCTGTCTTTTTGGTGCTGAAAAACGGCTCGAATATCCTCTCCTTGAGCTCGTCACTGATACCGGAGCCGTTATCGGCAATTTCCAAAATTACCCCCCCCCCCCCCCCCCAAATTTTCCCAGCCGGGTAACGCAAGATATTTCTTTTTCGGTGCGGCTTACCGTGTCCAAGGCCTGCATCGCATTGACCAGAAGGTTGATCACCACCTCCTCCAGCCTGTTGGCATTGCCGAGCACTTTCGGCAAGTCGTCCGCCAGTGCTTTTTTGACTACGATCCCGTGGGCTGACAGTTGGCGACCGAGTATGCTCAGCGCTCCGTTGACCGCATCGTTTAAGTTACAGGGCGCGAGTTCCGCAGCATGCCGTCCAACGGTAGCAAAAGAACGCACATGCTTGATGATCTCGTCAATCCGCCCGGCCTGGGCTGAGATTCTTTTTAGACTTTCAATGACCTTAGCCGGTTCCAGGCGATGGCCCTTACTGTGCCAGTAAAGCAGTCCGTCGGCCAGCACTTTAATCGCGTTCAGCGGCTGGTTGATTTCGTGGGCAATACCGGCAGACATGGCGCTCAGAGAAGCCAGTCTTTGTAGGCGCACCGTTTGTTCCTGAACCCGCTGCCGCTCCTCCTGCAGTCTTACCCGTTCGGTGACGTCAAAAAAAACCATGACGTACTGTGTCCCCCGACCCTGCTCGTCCTTGATCACGTTCACAGACGCCCATGCGGGATACATCTCGCCGTTCTTGCGCCAGGCACGGATTTCTCCCTGCCACTGGCCGGTTTCGCGCAAGGATGCCCATACATTTTGATAGCGTTCGTCTCCAGGCTGTCCTGATTCAAACAGGCGCGGATTTTTGCCGACTACTTCTTCTTCGCTGTACCCCGTTATTGTGGTGAAAGCAGGGTTTACCGACTGGATGGTACCCTCTGTATCCGTAACCATAATTCCTTCAGCAACGCTTTCAAACACTTTAGCTGCCAGGCGGAGCTTCTCCTCAGCCTGCTTCCGTTCGGTAATGTCACGCACAGTAATCAGCCGCTGCTCGCCGGTGTAAAACCCGCTGATCGTAACCTCTAAGGGGATAGCGGAACCGTCCTTCCGCCGTCCGCTAATTTCCCGGCTAACGCTCTTGACCTTTTTTTGCGCGGCGTCCTGGCCGGCGGGGAGGTGACCGTCCCGCTGGCGATAGGCGCCCGGCATCAGCTCTTTAACGTGTTTCCCGATTGCCTCCTCGGCGGTGTAGCCAAAGATGCGCTCGGCAGCAGGGTTGAATGACTGGATCAGGCCGTTGTCGTTAACCGTGATTATTCCGTCGAGCGCACTGCTGATCACAGACTGGGCGCCCGCCTCGCTTTGCTCCAACAACACCTCGGTCTGCTTGGCACGCAGCAAGCGACGCACGCGGTGGCGCAGCGCCTCCAGGTGGATGGGCTTGGTGATGAAGTCAGCAGCGCCGGACTTGAAAGCAAGATCCACCAATTTTTCGTCCTCAAGGGCGGTAATTATCAGAACCGGCGTGCGGCTGCCGCCGGGGAGCTCCCGCAGCCGGGAACAGGCGGTAAGACCGTCCATCACCGGCATCACGGCATCCATCAATACGATATCCGGCTGCAGGCGCTCATACTCAGACAGGGCCCGCGCGCCGTCTTTGGCCTCGATCACCGTGTACCCGTCGGCTTCGAGCGCATAGCGGAGCATGAGCCGCACAGTCCGGTCGTCGTCCACTACAAGGATCAAGGGTTTATCCGGTTCACGAACTCTTCTTCTCATGCCTCTTCCCCTTTCCGTCTGACTGCAGACAGCGCCATACACACCTTTGCGTACTCAGCCTCGACCCGCGCGACCTTCTCCGCCGCGCCTTCGATTACGCCGGCACGCCCCATGCTCTCGAGCTCCCTGCAGATGGCTGCGAGCGTCAGGGCGCCTATGTTGCCGCTGCTCGATTTTAAGGATATTTCCTTCAACATCGCAAATCCGGTGGATGAATGATTCTGCTGCTCGCAAAAAACGGCGTTGCAAGTCATTATCCGGCCATCCGGGTAACCGGTCCAGAACGGCTGCTAAGAACGCTCGAGGTTGTCAAATACTGAAACCTTTTACCGGTCTTCTAGTAAAAAATACACATTAATCCATCAAAATTCAATATTCGTCAATGGGAAATAATTAGCATATGGTAGACATATAGTCACCTTTATTTACGCTAAAATCATATTTTGTCGTTTTTTTGCGGATTCTCTCCTGGAAACGCTGAGGGACTTTACTAAGCACGAGACCGCCATTTTAGCTCGCTCCGGTGTGTCGGGGTATAAACAAATATCTTAAACTTGGAATAAACAAAAAGTCAATTCAAGCCAATGGCAAATAACTAACATGTACCCAACACATGGTCATATTTTACCTTCTTTCTGCAGCATCTTTCTCAATTGCTTAGTCTGGGATATAATCGTGTTACAGTAACGTTATATCACCGCTTTCTGTTTACCGCTTTCGTATATAATACTAACCCGGCTTTAGGGACAATCTTATATGGTGGTGTCGCACCGCATGGGTTATAGGGGGAGCTTGGAAGACAATCAGGCACGCAACGTTGGCCGGGCCATAAAGCTCTATAGAGAAAAAAAACAGCTTAGCCAAAAAGAGTTGGCCCTGTACGCTGGGGTGAGTCCGTCCTATATTGCTTATATCGAAAAGGGAACGAGGAGCCCCTCATTACCCACGCTAACGCGTATTGCCCACTGCCTGGGCGTGACCCCCGGCACCCTCCTCCAAATGCCTTTCGAGGCTGAGTCTACCATAAGGAGCGAATTTAAGGAACTGATCGACCACCTGAATCTCGACGAGATATTGTTTATGAAAACCGTAGTGGAAGCATATTTTCAGCACTTGCGGGGAAAGTGTCAGAAGACTTAAATAGAGCGTAGGTTTGCCTGGTTTGCTGGTACAGGATAAGGTGAAGGTTGAGTCGCGTGGCCCGTTCATAATCTATAATAAGGTTCACGCATATTTCATTCCATTCCGGGCACTGGCGGTGATGCTGAGTTGCCCGCCTCATCCCAGGGTAACCCGCACTTGGGCCTGGGGATTCTTGATTACGGTACGGAACTTCCCTACTTGGATGATCACGCCCTCGTGGGCCCGGCCAAGACGTACCGTGGCGCTGGCGGCAGTCCGGATCTTGGTGAGGATTCCTCTGGATGAACCCGCTTCTCTAATAGTTACATCCCCTTGCGTTATGATCTCGCCGCCGCGAAAGACACCAGCCACTACTACCTTCCCGCCGGCTTGAATCTGGGTGTTATAGCATCCCTGACCGGTGACGAAGACGTTTCCCGTGGCAATCAGTTTGGAGTTCATGGCATAAGGGATGATAAGGTGAGATTTTTGCCGGCCGAGGCTGGTGAGTTCCTGGCGGAGAAAGAGGATTTCCCGGATGATTTTTGCGAGTTCGTTTAAATTGCCAAGTTTGATAATATTCAGTCCGGAGAAAAAATAAATCAGGCGGTCTATCAGCTCTATCATTTCAGGTGGAAGCTCGACCCCGTTTTCGGCCAGGCATTTTTTTATTTTTTGCATTTCCTGTATCGAGCGAGGGATCTTTTGAAACTTCTGTTCGATAAGCAGAAGAAGAAGGTGTCCCGGCCGAATAGTATGTTCTTTGAAGGCCGGATGTTCGCTGAGTTTGTTAGCGGTGTTTAAGAGTTCCATAATTTCAGTGGCGAAAGTTCCTAAAAGTGGACCATATTTTTGGGAGCAGGCGGTGCCGCATCCGGCGTTTAAGACGCTCCCGATAACGTTGTTGTAAATGCTGATATCTTCCAAGGCAGAGACCGTGGCCTGGGTGACCATTCCGGCGATCTCTGCCCTGCCGGCCGCCTGTACCTTCATTCCTTCGGTGACACTCCCTTTAATCCGGACGCTTCCTTTGAAGCGGATATTCCCCGTGGAGACGCCGACATCGCCGTTGTATACAAGTTGGGTGTCCACAGAAAGGGTATAGACGTTTCCTGTTTGCTTAAGTACCGGCCGGCCGCTTCGAACGGCGACGACTTTGGTTCCGTTTTCCACGAGCTCGGCTCCTTTGCCGGCGCGCAGTTCGCAGGCCCGCTGTTTGGGCGGGGGAATAGGCTGGCCGTCAACCCCCCGTCCCGGTTTGCCGGGGCTGCCCGGATTTTTCACCGCAAGGACGATGCCGGGGTCTACCGAAGGAAAGCGGTTGATTTCAAGAAAGTCCACCGAGCCGTCGGGATTGATTTTCGGTCGAAGGTCGGGTTCGAGAGGAAAAGTGATTTCCACCGTTTCGTCCGTGGGTGGAGCGGGCGGCTCGCCTTCGGCAATGATAAACTTGCCGTCGCGCGGCCGCTGGAGTAAGTCTTTTAAAACCTCTCCTTTGATCCCGAAAACTACTCCTTTTTGGGCTAATTCTTTTTCGACAGCCGCTTCGTCAAGAACAGTTTGCTTAATTACTTCCGCTTCGGTCTGTAGTACAAGGTCAGTAGAAGGCTCTCGGTCCAGTACCCGGTAGCGCCGGATTCCCGGTAACTCTATCCAAAGATAGGCAGTAAGCCGGTTAGGGCTGACGGTTACTTTAAGTATTCCCTGGATTTCTTCTTCAACAGTTTCTGCATGAACCTCGTCTTCTTCCCTTACGATTATGGTACCGGTGGTAACAGTATTGTTCAGGATGAGCTGGATTCCAGGACCGGGGGTGATAGTGGCAAATCTTCCGAGTCCCTTCGGGTTACGGACATAAATACGCCCGTCGCTTACCCAGACCAGGCCGTCCTCGCTTTCGGGAGGAGGAGGCAAAGCAGGTGCCGGTTTGGGCGCAGTTTCTCCCAGAACCTCTTGAAGGACTTCTTTTATCAGGTTTTGCAGTTCCTTTTCGTCTATCATTACCCTTCACCTTTACCCGAGGTCCGGAAAAATCGCGTTAAGTTTCCCCGGAGCATTTGCTCATGACATTCCTGGATCCTTCCCTCCCCGTATTGCTCCTCCGTAAAAAGAGCCTCTTTCATAAACTGGTAGCTCAGTGAAAACTTATTGAGTTATGCCTCATCTTACCCCTATCCTCTATCCCTCACCCAGCAGGAGCCTGACCGATAAAGCCCGGTGGCGCAAGATAAGCCAATCCTGCGGGTCAATGTGCAGGAACACCTCAACCAAGTCGGGATCAAATTGGGCGCCGGCCCCGCGGCGAAGCTCGGCGCAGGCCGACTCGTACGTCATTTGGCTGCGGTAGGCCCTGTCCGAGGTCATCGCCTCGAAAGCGTCGGCCACTGCGCAGATGCGGGCCTCCAGCGGGATGTTTCTGCCGGCTAACCCGTAAGGATACCCCTTACCGTCCCACCGTTCGTGGTGGTAAAGGACCATGTCGCGGGCTCCTTTGGACAGTTCCACGCTTTTCAAGATCTGGTAACCAACGAAAGGGTGGCTGCGGATAACCTCCCATTCTTCGGGCGTCGGGAAGCTTTCATTCTGGAGTATGCGTTGGGGCACCGCAATTTTACCTATATCGTGAAAAAGGGCACCCCAGAAAATATCGTCGAGCGAGAGGCTGCAGCTCCCGTAAAGGTGGCAGGCTAAATGTACGCTGAACATTGTTACGTTTAAGGAGTGATAGGAGGTATTGCTTTTGTGATATTCGAGAGCACGGATCAGCGCTAAGATCGCCTGCTGGTAAAAGCGTTCCGGGGCGTGGGGTATATGGGCGTAAACTTCAAAAGAAGGCTTGCCGGATGCATCCGGTTCCGGCCTCTTGTTTAGTTTGTCGTCCACTACGATCACGCACCTTTTACTATCCTTCAAAAACGTACCGGTTCGGAAGGCTTCAGGGCTATAAGCAAACATTTCTGGGTAAGTAGTATCGTCGTCAATTAGCAAGACGTCCAAAAACTACCCCCGGACTTTCAGGTACTATGCGAAATTTTGTGTAAGCTTAAATCGGCATCGGGCGTTTTAACAGCCTCCCAAGAAGTTGTTTTGTAGCAAAAAGCGTGCCAGCAAGTTTCCAGCCGAAATAGGGGCACCTAACAAAGACGAGGGTCTATATAAAATCCCTCAAATGAACGTATTGGTGCACCAACTGGCACATCCGGACCTTTAAGTACAGCAAACCGGGGTAGGGTTCCCTTCGGCAGAACACCTGTTTTACTTAGCGCTCTTCCCCATGTTATGTACAATCTCTCTCCCATAGTGGAACCTTCCCGGAATCGGGTCCCGGAAGCTCAATATGACTTGCCTTCCTCTTCTGCCCGGAGGTATAGAAGTGCTCCAGCGCCTGTTTAAGAAGTTCGGCGTTCTTCACCTTGTTTCCAATCTCGAGACGCTGAACTTTATCCCTGGAAATGCCGATGGTTTTCGCCGCCTCCCTCACAGTATAGCCCGCCCTGCGCCGCATCTCCCGCAGCGGCGAAGATCTCTGGATGGACTTATTTTGGAAACTTCGCTGCATCGCAATCAGGTTTTCTACCTCACTTTCGCTCTTTCCCAGGAATGCTGCCAGTACAGGAATGTTCCGGAGACAGGGTGTGCGCCGCCCGGTCTCCCAGTCCTTGAAAGTAGGTTCCCCGACACCGCATTCTTCCGCGGCTTCCCTCTGTGTTCTCTGAAGTTCGGCACGCTTTTCCATAAGCTGTGCAGGGAGAGGACCAAGGTCCGCTAAAACTTTAGACAGCCGCTGCGTTTTCAGCCATTCCTCGGCCTCCGGTGCCTTTTCTGCCGGGAGCTGGTCGACCCGTTCGACCCCGTACCTCCGGCAGAGCCGCACAGTAAGTAGGACAAAAACCTTGTGTTTTAACACCTCCCTGCCGGGGTTTGCCCGCGCCCAATCCTCGACCTTCTGTTGAATCAGGTCGCAGAAGCGCCTCTCTTTTTCGGGAGTGATTGGGAATCTTTCCTGCATCTCCCCGGGCGACCGGATACCGCCGTACTCCTGATATACCTCCCGGTTCTGCTCAAACCGCCTTTGGACCTCGATCCCTTCAGCGTAGCCTTGGTAAAGCTTTTTTTCCAGAACCCCAAGAATATACGGAAGATTTTCCATCATCCCTCCCTTCAAACTCCCCGCGGGAGGAGAAAGCGCCTCAAGAACTTCCCTGCTTAACTTCGCCATGCGATTTGACCTCCTTCATAAGGATTTTTTATCTTCCGGTCGATACAAAGCCGGACGACCGACTTACTTCAACACCTACCATCACCTTCACTTACCTTTTAAAACGGTCGCAAGCCCTCGTAGGCCCGCTTTTAACTCACGTATTCCACAACCAAAGCGGGTGTCTTCTCACCCGGCATTCTCTCTTTCTTTAAGCTCATACTCGATTTTTTCAAGGGTTTCCACTAAAGCCTCGAAATCTATCGGCTTACCAAAGAAAGCATACGCCCCACTGTTAAGTGCGGCAGCCGCCGTTTCCGAATCCCCGTAAGCGGTAATAATAATAACTTTGGCCTGCCGATCGAACGTGCAAACCGTTTTCAAAACTTGAATCCCGTTGAGACCGGGCATCTTCATATCGGTAATTACGACATCGTATTGCTTTTGGTAGCATGCCTCTACCGCCTCTTCCGGGACGGTGAACTTATCGCACTGGTACCCGGCGGGTTCAAAGG
Source organism: Bacillota bacterium (assembly GCA_040758635.1). Taxonomy (GTDB): domain Bacteria; phylum Bacillota; class Desulfotomaculia; order Desulfotomaculales; family Ammonificaceae; genus Yes71-27. The sequence goes on from JBFLVI010000004.1 coordinate 14,128, forward strand.
CTGTACACAGAGATTCCAGACAATCAGCATCATCATCAATTAGTAAGATCTTCAAATCAATGTCCCTCCCGGGATTTAGTATCTTGCGCCGTCCAATTTTTAGACGGCTTGCGTGCAAATCTGTGTTTGGCGCTTTTTAGAAGACTCTTCACAATTGTGTAAAGCAAAAAGTGTGCCAGAAAGTTTACAAGCTGAAAAATGCTGAAACTAAGAGCTAAGAAGGAGAAAGAACTTCGCATCAGCCCCTCAAATGAACGTCTAGGGTACACTAAACGGCACACCTGGACTTTTAGGTACACAAACGCCTATGAGTTATTGGGGGCTACTGCATGGTGCTATGATCCTGAAGATAAGGCGCCGAGGTCGAGCCTTTCGAGCCTCTTCCGTCTGCTTGCCACAGCATTTCCGGTGAGAGAGCCTCGCCTGTTTCTTCAATAATAATGTCCCGCAATACAACCCAGACCCGAAAAAGCTTCTATGGAATAGCCAGCTTTATTGGCGACGCTCTGGATGGGTGTGGGAGAACGCTTCGAGAGCCAAGCGAGAAGAGGGTTCACATTGAGCTGACAACCTTGCTGATTCCGGGGATCACCGATTTGGAAGAAGTCTGGGGATAGATTGTCAGCAGAATGGGCCGGAGGGGGAGGAAAATTTCGGCAGCTGTCGAATTCCTCTTGCAGGGGGAGGTGGAAGCGACTATGCACCCCAAGACCTTCACCGGCACCTCCGGCTACAGCTACGAAGACTGGCGCGGCCTCTTCTACCCGGCGCGGCTGGCAAAGGGGAAGATGCTGGATACACGCCTGCGAGTTTCCCTTCACCGAGGTCAACTCCCTTTCTATACATCCCGCCGGTGCGGGTGGTGGAAGGAGAAACTGGCCCCCCGCGTGATCAACCCCGAAAAGCTGTGGACGGCATGGTGCGAGAAGGATACCGCCTTTTTACCGGGAAAAAAGAGTAGGAAGGCTCCCGGATCTGGCCGGGGGTGTGGAAGCACCTGAAAAAGCGGTTCACTCTCGAGATGAGGTCCGTTGAGGACGCGGAGCGGGTCTTTTCGGGGACCTGTTCGGCTGGTGTCAGGATCTGGAGACAGGGCCGGGTATGCGGAAGTAAAGAGCCGGCTTTCTATAAGAAGAGGCTGGAGTACCGCCGGGAGTTCTGCTCCCTGTAAGCGGGTGTGGCGGGCGTAGCCATCAATATCCAAGATGTTTGAGAGGAGGGTGGATAGATGGACTCCTACCGGAAAGACGACCTTCACCGGCTGGTGGATGTTCTGCCGGAAGAGAGAATCGAGGCGGCCGGGAGATTGCTGGAGCTCCTGCTCGTTAAAAGCGGCAATCTTCCGCCGGAAAAGTTAGGGGAGCGACTGCGCCTTCTCGAGAATATCGTCGACTCCCTTCCTGACGGCATCCTGGCCGTGGACCGCGAGGGCAAGGTGATCGTCTGGAACAGAGCCGTGGAAGAAATGACGGGGGTTCGGAAGGGGGAAGTGCTGGGCAAGGGCGAATATGCTTACGCCGTCCCTTTTTACGGGGAGCGTAGGCCCATCCTGGTGAACATTCTGCTCGGCAACGGGAAGGAGTGGGAGCAGAAGTACGAAAAAGTCGAGAGGAAGGGCCAAGTGCTTGTCGGTGAAGGCTTTGCCCCCTGCGCTTACGGTGGCAGGGGGCTTCATTTCTGGACCCTCGCGGCTCCGATCCACGACGAGAAAGGGGACCTGCTCGGGGCGGTCCAGTGCATCCGCGACATCGGCGAACGCAAGAAGATGGAGGAGGAGTTGAGGTACTACAGCACGCACAACGCGCTCACCGGGCTTTACAACCGTGCCTTCTTCGAGGAGGAACTGCGGCGGCTGGAGAAGGGCCGCTTCTTTCCCGTGAGCCTCATCCTCTGCGACCTCGACGGCCTCAAGGTGGTTAACGACGCCCTGGGCCACGAGCGGGGCGACGAGCTCCTGCGCCGCGCGGCGAGGGTAATCACGGGCTGCGTCCGCGGATGCGACGTGGTGGCCCGGGTCGGCGGGGACGAGTTTGCCGTGATCCTGCCGGAAACGGACCGGAAGACGGCGGAAGAGGTGATCGAGCGCATAATTGAGGCTGTAAGAAAGGACAACGTGCAACACCCGGATCTTCCTCTGAGCGTCTCCCTGGGGGTAGCGACGGCGGAGGATGCTTCCCGCCCGCTGCGGGAGGTTTATGCGGAAGCCGACAACGCTATGTACAGGGACAAGCTTGCCAGGGGAGCGGACCCGTACCGCGCGGTCGTCCGTGCGCTCAAGGCGGCCCTGGCGGAGAAGGATTTCGTGGCCGGGGGCCACACGGAGCGGGTGAAAGAGCTGGCCTGTATGCTGGGCGAGGCGGTGGGACTTTCCCGGAGCGACTTAGACACCCTTTGCCTCCTGGCGGACGTGCACGACGTGGGCAAGCTGGGGGTACCGGAGCAGATTCTTTTCAAGCCTGCCGCGCTTGTCGAGGAGGAGATGGAAGAAGTAAGGCGCCACCCCGACGTGGGATACCGGATCGCCCTTTCTTCGCTCGAGCTGGCCCCGGTGGCGGAACTCATCCGGCAGCACCACGAGCGGTGGAACGGGAAGGGATATCCCCGGGGGCTGCGCGGCGAGGAGATCCACATCCTGAGCCGCATCCTGGCTATAGCCGACGCCTACGACGCGATGACGTCGGACCGGCCGCACCGCCCTGCGCTGCCGCCCGAGGAGGCCTTGAAAGAGCTGAAGAGATGTGCGGGGACCCAGTTCGACCCGCGGCTTGTCGAGATTTTTGTGGAGTTGCTGGCAGGAAAGGAAAAACGGTCAGGGGAAAATGCGTAGGACGGAGAAGGCTTCCCCGCCGCGCCTTGGTGCTGGTGGTAGCCCCTGTCATGCTTCGGTCCCTTAGGGGTGCAAGGGCTGTTACCTCTGGCGGCACAGGAAAAGGAGTGCATTTTCAATACCCTGTCGCAGAGAGTTTTCTGCCCCATTTGGTTTGGGGTTCCCTTAGATGGGCGGGAGACGGTGATGTAGCTTAGGATGCCAAAGAAATTACTGGAGCTTCCAACGGTAGCTGGAGGACCTAACACAGCGGCTCCATTCGGAAAGGACTGGCGACCCGCAGTTACGGGACGGCGTTCTTCGGGAAACGGCAGGAGTACGTAATAATCGCGGAACTTTTACGCCGGGGGTTTTGACGTTTACCATACACTGGTTGACATCGGGGCATTGATTGCATCATCCGCCGCGAGAAGATGGTAAACCGGATTCCGGATTAAAGCGCGGTCTTTTTATTTTTGGTTGGAAGGAAGTGATTAAGCCCGAAGGAAGTCTTCTTTGGTGGCGAAAACCTTCCAGAGCTAAGAAAGGACCTCGGAAGAGATTCCGCTCTAGTTCAGGTGGTTTCAGGCAGGTATGCCGAATCGGTGAAGAGGAACAAAGTACCACCTGCTTACCTGCCGGTGCGCTGAGGCAGTAACGCCTGAGAACCACATTATGGTTCGACAGCGAGGAGCAAGCGAGCGCGCCGGGTACGAGCACTTGGGATGTGTAAGCCTAACCACCGTTTTTACTCCGTGTTTATCCTCCCGCTGGCTGGAAAATTCTAACTTGACAAGCCGGTCGTGCACAAATATAATTTAGCCATAGTTTACATTTCTTATAAACGCAAGCAGGGAATGGAGCGCGGCGTGGAGGCAAGACTGCAGGCGGTAGCGGCAACGCTGGAGGACTGGCTTAACTCTTTTGAGAAGCCGGCCGAACGTAAAGATCTGCGGCAGGCGGAGCTGCCGCATTTTCCGGCAGACGAGTTCTTGTCGGACTTGCAAGAAGCGGCCTTCGGGGTCTTACGAGCGGGCGGCGATCCGGTCCCGGCGGTAGGAAAACTTGTTAGCCTCTGCCGGGAGCACAACGCAAAGGTCTTGACGGAGCTGGAAAAGTGTGCCGAGACGCGCGCCGAAATTACCGTGGAAAGGGTGGGATGGTTAAGGAGGGCCTACCTTTCCGATCTTGAAATGAGCCTCCGTCAGCTTCTCTTGCGGCTCAGGCTCGCCGTGGCGCTGGTCCGTTTCCGTTCCGCCCAAAACCTCTCCCTGCGGGAGCTTGAAAGGTTGAGCGGCGTTTCGGCATCGTATCTGAGCCAGATCGAGCGGGGCCTAAGCGGCGTGCCTTCGCCCGAAGTCTTAGCGCAGCTCGACGCTGCCCTTACCCCGGCTGGTGAAACTAAGACGTCGTTGCTGCAGATCCTGAACCGGTCGGAGAACGGGCTCCGGAGGGTACAGGAGGAAGCGGTCCGGCTTTCGGGTATCCTTCACCGGCTGATGGGGGGAGGCATCGCAGACGAACCGCTCCGCCGCTGGGCAGGAAGACAGGCGGCCAGGCAGGAAGCGCCTCCGGTGGTAGCCAGTCCTTCTGTGTCCTGGTATGCACAGCCTTCGATGAGGATGCGCCGGTTTGCAAAGAGGTTTGAGGATGGATTTCTTGATGTGGGTGAAGAAATGGCCCCGCCACTATCCTCCGGGGTATCCAACTACGAACTTTACGACGCCGTCAGCCGCCTGAACCCGGAGTTGCAGCGGGCCCTCCTGCGCCTGGTTAAAGAGATGCTGCGGGTGCAGGAGGCCGGCTCTCGAAAACCGGAACGAGGGGGTGAAGGTCAAAAAGATTAAGATTTGGCGTGCGAAGGCTTACAAAAACAGCGGACCGCGCAGCTCGCACCTGCGCGGCCCGCGCCTACCCGCGGTTAGCGGATAGTCGTAGCATCATTCTATCCTTTCGTCCTCAACCGGAGAGATTCCTTCTGGACGCCCGCATTTTTTCAGGAATTTCTAAAAACTATCTTCCCCCAATAACCGCGGCAGTATCGGAGGTGCCCGTGATTCTCGTTCTTTGAAAATAAGAGAAAGGATTTGAAAACCATGCCCTTTTCCTTAAGCGAACTTCTCGGTGCGGTTACCGTTGGCGAACCGCAGAGCCGGCACAATCTTTGCATCTTCCCGCTCTTTGTATCTACCAGTTCCACGCTTTCGTACCTCCTCTTGGAAGAAGCGTTGGAGTTGGGCGTTCTCGAAGTCAGCGAGGTCAGCGAGGCCGGGAGCGTTAACGCCGTTTTCGTGACAAACAACGGGGACGCGCCGGTGTTGATCCTCGACGGCGAGGAGTTGGTAGGGGCGAAGCAGAACCGGATACTGAACGTCACCGTTCTCATCCCGCCCAAAAAGAAGGTAGAGGTGCCGGTAAGCTGCGTCGAGCGCGGCCGGTGGCGCTACCGCAGCCCCCGTTTTAGCCCCGGCATCTTCGGTTACACCACGCTGCGGGCGGACAAAGCGGCACAGGTAGCGGAAAACCTTGCGACCGGCGGGTTTTTTATGGCCGATCAGGGAGCCCTCTGGCAGGAGGTTGACCGGAAGCAGGTGGCGATGGGCGTGGCTTGCCCAACCGATGCGGTTCACGATATCTACGAAAGTTACCATGATAAGCTGCAGGAATACGTTGCCGGGTTGCAGCCGCAGCCGGAACAGGCAGGCGTGGCGGTTTTTATCAACGGCCGGTTCTCCTGCCTCGACCTTTTCAACCAGCCGGCGACGCTTCAAAAGCTATGGGACAAGCTCCTAAGGAGCTACGCCCTGGAGGCGCTGGAACTCAAGGGGCGCGGCACTGCAAAGCGCAAGCCGGAGCTCGAGCCGGTCCTGCAGGCAATCCGGGAAGCGGAGATCCGGGAGTACCCTTCCGTCGGGCAGGGAACGGATATCCGCCTGCGCGGCCGGGGCATCGTCGGCGCGGCGCTGGTGGATGAGGGCAACCTCCTGCACCTGAGCGTCTTCGCCACCCCTGCGCAAACCGGCAGCCGTAGCGGCATCGCCCGCCCGGCCAGCAGAAGACGCCATATTTGGGATGAGTAGGCAATCCGGCTCAGGCTGGGTCTGTTTCGTCCGCCACCCCGGTCGTGCTCGAACAGAGTCCAGGCCGAACTCCTTCCCGCCGCAGGATAGGCTACTCTTATCCGCCAAGGCCAGCGCCTCAGTGAGCAAGGGGTGGTTTATCAGCAACGGGGCCGGCTTCTCCGGCCGGCCCCTCCTCCAATAACAGTTTCCTGTCTTGATTTTTCGGGGAGAGAAAGGATAATGAAACTCCATTATTATCCGGAAACCGATTCTCTTTATATAGACCTTTCGGAGAGGACCAGCGTGGATTCCCGCGAGGTTGCACCGGGAGTGGTGCTGGACTTTGATGCAGAAGGGCACCTGGTCGGCATTGATATTGACCGGGCCAGCCGGGTGGTAAACCTGTCCCGGCTGGAAACCGAATCGCTGCCTGTAGCCGGGTCTTCAGAGATGCATTTTTAAACTTATCCGGCTTCGGGTCGGACCTTTATGATTGGATCCGGATAGAGAGCAGGACAGCCCGCTTCTCCCCTGGCGGCCGCAAGCTTTTTTCACGGGCGGAAACCCCCGGTGGTGCCCGCCGGTCTGTGACCGGGGGTTCCCGGTGTCCGAAGGGTTTTCACCGGAAGCGCCGGTCCCCGTCTGGGTGACCGGGTCGGATGCGTTCCACCGCCTCCCGCAGCCGCTTGCTGCTGCAGTGGGCGTAGATGCGGGTGGAGGCCAGGTCGGCGTGGCCCATAAGTTCCTGGATGGTAAAGACGTCCGTCCCCTTTTCCAGCAGCAGCGTCGCGAAGGAGTGCCGGAGCTTGTGCGGGGTGATCACTGCCGGGTCGAGGCCCGCCGTCCGGACGTACCTTTTGAAGAGCCGCGTCAGGGCGTCCTTGTTCATCCGGCCGCCCTCCCGGCCGAGGAGGAGGGCGCGGTTCTCCAGAGGGAGGCGCTTCTGCAGGTACTCCCAGAGCATCTGCTGCAGTTCCTGGATGATGGGGATCAGCCGTTCCCGCCCGCCCTTGCCCCGCACGCGCAGCGTGCCGGCGCCGAGGTCCACGTCGTCCCAGTCCAGGCGCAGGAGCTCGCTCCGGCGCAGGCCGCAGTAAGCCAAAAGGTAGAGGATGACCTTGTCCCGGAGGCGGTTCGGCCCGCCGGAGAACTCCGGGGCGGTGAGCAGCCGCTTCAGTTCCTCTTCCTTCAGGTAAACGGGGACGCGGTCGGGTTCCTTAGGCGGTCTTATTTTCCGCATCGGGTCCCCGGGTATGTACTCCTGCTCCGTCAGGTAGCGGAAGAAGGAGCGGAAGCAGTGGACTTTTCGCCGCAGGGAGTTGACCTTGAGCTTCCGCTCCTCCTGCAGCCAGATGAAGTACCGCCGCGGCACCGGCGTCGTGAGGTTGGCGAGTTCCGGCGCGATCCGCTCCCGGACGAGGAAATCCTCGAGCGGCCTGAGGTCCGAGCGGTAGGCGGCCAGGGTTTCGGGGGAGGCGCCCTTTTCCGCGCGCAGGTAACGCAGGAACTCCCGGATAACTTCCTGTAAGTGCGACATAACACCCCTCCGTAACTTTAATTACGTATTTTCGCTCCCGTCCCGGTTGCCGGCGCAAACCCGGAAAACCCTGGTATTCCTTGAAGACAGCGCGAAGGCACCCCTGAGGCACCTTTTTTCTGAGAACTCGGCTTACAGGTTTGCTCACCCCCGCCGAACTGCGCCGTAACCGCGGTTTGGCTTTTGTTTTTGGCCCTCGGAGGTCGTCGTCAAGCACCTGGTCAGGGAGGGCGGGCGCTACCTCCTGCGGGCGAATAACCCGTGGCGGGGCTACCCCGACACCCCGCTCGGCCCCGAAGACGGGACCATCGAGGTGGTTGTGCCGGATTGTGAAGCGGCCGGGATCCCTGCCGAAACAGGGCAAACCAAGATAGTCCTACTTAAGGAGTCCTGTGGGTTATCCGGGATGCGTCCTGACCGGATGGAAAACGGATAGAGGAAACCCCCGGTAGTTGTCGAATTCTTCCTCCGGGGAAAAGGTGGGATCGGCGATGCCCCCGAGATGCTCGTCGGGACCTCCGGCTACAGCTACGAAGACTGTTTCCTCGTTGCGGGCAAGGAGAGGAGTGGTGGATCAACGGGGTCGGACACCGTATATCAGCTTAAGGTAACATTGGAGGAGATCAAGCCGCCCATCTGGAGGCGGGTTCTGGTGCCTTCGGGCATTACCTTCCACAAGCTGCACAAAATAATTCAGGCCGCCTTTGGCTGGCAGGACCACCACCTGTTCGATTTTGACTTCGGTGAGGTCGTGATTCACATTCCCGGCTCCGATTACGCCCCGGGGAGCTGTATGGGGGCGTGAGAAACTGAATGCCAGAAGGACCAAGATCGATCCTCATCGGCGAATACAAAAGCGGGAGGATTATCTGGTCTGGGCGGAAAAAGATACGGGTGGGAGAAAGTTTGATTCCGTGACGCACCTCGTGGCTGGGCGCGGAATAAAGGCCGTTTAAAAAGAATGGAGGGGAGAAGATTCGGGCGCTCGTGGTCATAGACATGTTAAACGACTTTATGGACCCCAAGGGAGTTCTTTTTTGTGGGGAGGCCGTAAGGAGGATTATTCCCTCCGTAGGAGAAAAGATTGAGGGGTTCCGCCGCCTGAACCAACCCGTGATTTACGCCTGCGACGCCCACGATCCCGAGGACGGGGAATTCAAGGCCTTTCCTCAGCATTGCGTCCGGGGCAGTTGGGGTGCGCAGGTCATCCCGGAACTCACCCCAAGGGAAGGGGACTTCGTGGTATATAAGACCCGTTTTGACGCCTTTTTTGGGACGGAACTTGAGGGCCTCTTGCAGAAGCTTTCGGTCACGGAAGTCTGTCTTACCGGGGTGTGCACGAGCATTTGCGTAATGGATACCGCGGCCGGGGCCTTTTTCCGGGGCTTTAAGGTTACGGTTTTTAAAGAGGCCGTGGGAGACTTTGATCCTGAGGCCCACGCCTTTGCCCTGAAGCGTATGGAGCGCGTTTATCGGGCCCAGATTCTATAAGGGAGAGCCGGAAAATGAAGCCTTGGTTCCTCCTTTCCCCCCTCTTTACGGACCTTTACGAACTCACCATGGCCCAGGTCTATGTGGAACGGGAGATGTTTGAAGAGGCCACCTTCAGTCTCTTTGTACGGGAGCTTCCGGAGACACGGACCTTTCTCGTCGCCGCCGGACTCGAACCCCTGCTTTCGGCCTTGGAACACCTGCGCTTTACCGAGGACGACCTGGCTTATATAGAAGGCTTGAGACTCTTCAAACCCTCCTTTCTTGATTACCTCAAAAGCTTTCGTTTTACCGGGGAATTGTGGGCTTTAAAGGAAGGAACGGTTTTCTTTGCCCAGGAACCCGTGGTAGAGGTGACGGCGCCGCTGCCCGAAGCCCAGTTGATCGAAACCCTGGCGATAAACCTCGTGAACATCGAGACCGCGGTGGCGACCAAGGCTGCCCTGTGCGTGCTTGCGGCTCAGGGAAGGCCCTGCGTAGACTTCGGGGCGCGGCGCACCCAGGGACTGGAGGCAGGGCTCCACGCCGCGAGAGCCTCTTATCTTGCCGGGTTTTCCGCCACGAGCAACGTGCTTGCCGGAAGGCTGTTTGGCATCCCCGTTGCCGGCACCATGGCCCATTCCTTCGTAGAAAGTTTTGCCACGGAGGAAGAGGCCTTTTTCGCCTTTGCTCAGGAATTTCCGGATAACTCCATCTTTTTAATTGACACCTACGACACGCTAAAAGGGGCGCGGACCGCGGTGCGGGTGGCTCAGGCCCTCAAAGAAAAAAGCTTCAGGCTCAAAGGGGTGCGGCTTGACAGCGGCCGCGTCGAAGAGCTTGCCCGGGAAGTGAGGCGCGTCCTTGACGAAGGGGGCCTTCCGGAGGTAAAAATCTTCGTGAGCGGAGGTCTTGACGAGGAAAAGGTCCGCGGGATTGTCGCTTCTCGGACCCCAGTTGACGCCTTCGGCGTGGGCACGAAGATGGGGGTCTCGGCCGATGCCCCGTATCTGGACCTGGCGTACAAACTTACCGAATACGCCGGAAGACCGGCTCTTAAACTTTCCGAAGGAAAGGTGAGCTTTCCCGGGAAAAAACAGGTCTTGCGTGAAAAAGAAGGGGACAAAGTGGCAAAGGATACCCTCGCTTTGAGGGAAGAAGACCTGCCGGGCGAGACCCTGCTTTCTCCGGTTATGCGGGGAGGGAGGGCCCTTTTTTCGCCCGAGTCCCTTGCGGTCCTAAGAGAGCGCGTAAAAAGGGAACTTGCGTCTCTTCCCGAAGAGGTCCTTCTGGGGAAAAGGAGCCTCCGAGCGGAGTTCTCCGAGAGGTTGCTTGCTCTTTATCGAGAAGCGTGCGCACGCGTGAAGAAGGGAGCCTCTTAAGGTGCAAATACCCCGGTCCCATCCTCGTGCCCCAGCCATCAAATACTCTTTGCTGTAGTAGGGGCTTGCGGCGAAGGAGCCGCGGGGGCCAAAAACAGAAAAAATTTTCGTTTACTGAAATTGAAATTTAAACGAGCGCGGGTGGCTCACTTTTAATGAGCGGAGTGGCTCAGTTAGTTTTTGATATTGACGGTCGCATGGGGTATGCAAAGGAAACTTTCGGTATTTGTCGAACTCTTCCTCCGAGGAAGGGTGGACTCAGCAATGCCTCCGGAGTTCTTCATCGGCACTTCCGGCTATAGCTACGAGGACTGGCGCGGGGCGTTCTACCCCCTCCGGCTGGCGAAGGGGAAGATGCTGGAGTATTACGCCCGGGAGTTCTCCTTCACCGAGGTCAACTCCACCTTCTACCATATCCCGGCCGTGCGGGTGATGGAGGCCCTGAGCAAAAGGACGCCGGAGAATTTTATTTTCACCGTGAAAGCTCATCAGTCCCTCACCCACGAGAGAGATGCAGAGTTTACCGGCCACGCGGAGAAGTTCCGGGTGGCACTAGAACCCTTGCGGGAGGCGGGGAAGCTCGGCGCGGTGCTCTTCCAGTTTCCGTTTTCCTTCCGGAAGGCGCGGGATAGCGAGGAGTACCTGGCGCACCTGCGCGGACTTTTCCCTGGCGTGCCGGTTGCGGTGGAGTTTCGCCACGCCACCTGGGTGGAACAGTCCACATTTGACTTCCTGCGGTCACTTGACTTCGGCTACGTCTGCGTGGACGAGCCGCCGCTGCAGGGCCTGGTGGGACCGGCGGCGGTGCGCACCACTGACTTCGCCTACGTGCGTTTCCACGGGCGGAACACCGCGAAGTGGTGGCGGCACCGGGAAGCGTGGGAGCGGTACGACTACCTCTATTCAGCAGAGGAGCTGAAGGAATGGCTGCCGTGTATCAAATCCGTGGCCGAAGGAGCCGGGAGGACCTTCATCGCCTTCAACAACCACCCGCGCGGCCAGGCGGTCCAGAACGCCCGGATGCTGCGGGAGATGATCAAGAGGCTCTACCTATGAGGCAGACCGTATCTACCGGAAGGCATGCCGGGTGTGGTTGTTTTTGAAAGCGGGCGTTAAAGCTCAAGCGAATGGAGCTGCGTTCAGGTGTCCGAGGTGGTTGTAAAACCGACCCACTGTAAAACGGCCCTCAATCGGACCGGCATCGGAGGCTACCGCTACTGCCTGAACCCCTATTTCGGCTGCGCGCACGGATGCCTTTACTGCTATGCCGACACGATCCTCCGTTTCGCAAGCCGCGCCGGGAAATGGGGCGGCTTTGTCGCCCCGAAGGTGAACTTTCCTCAAGTTCTCGCCCGTGAATTACAGCGGAAGCAGGCGCTTTCGGGCCGGATTATCCTGGGCACGGTCACAGACGCCTACCAGCCCGCGGAGGCGGAATTCGGTCTTGCCAGGAAATCTCTGGAGATCCTTGCGGCGCAGTATCCGTATGCAGAGATTGAATTGCTCACCAAGTCCGACCTTGTGGTGCGGGACGCGGATCTGCTTGGGAGGCTCCGGAGGTGCTCCGTGGGCTTTACGGTGACTGTTCCCGGCGATCGCGCGGCTGCCGTGCTGGAACCCGGGGCGGCGCCCCCGTCGGCGCGGCTGCGAGCGGCCGGAAAACTTGCCGCGGAAGGTGTAGAGGTCTGGGCGTTTGTAGCGCCCGTCCTTCCCGGAATAACCGATGCTCCCGGAGTGCTGGAGCGGCTGGTAGGTACCCTGAGAGAAGCCGGCGTCCGGGAGGTTTACCTCGATGCCCTGAACCCTTACCCGGCTTCGGTTGGGCGTCTGATGGTTGCCTACCGGGCGAACTTTCCCGGGGCCCTGAAGTGGTTAGACCGGTATCTCTCTGACCCACACGGGTATTTAAGGACGCTCTCGGGGGAGCTGGCGGCTCTCTCGCGCCGGTACGGGTGTTATATTAAGCCTCCGCGCCCTTGGGGCCGAAGGGGCTTCACATCCGGAAGGCGCTGAGATGGTGGGGTTTGAGGAGGGCGCCAGTAATCGGGTCGTAGAGGCCTCAATTTGTTGCGGATCCATTTATCACAAAAGGGTTTCAGTTGCGAGCTTGGGCGATTTTCTGAGGACCGCGCTTCTTCCGGGGAGCCAAAGTGTAGTCCCCTGGCACCCGTATCAAGAAATGTTAAACAAGCTGGCTGCTGCCAAGGTGAAGACGTGTCGGCCAGAAAAAAGGGAACGGTGGTTGTTCCGACGGATGGCAGGACTTCTACCGCAGGCGCAGAAAGATGATTGGGTTCGCCAACGAAAAAAAGAAGAAAAGGGTGACATGGTGGACAAGAACGAAAACAATGTCGGTGCGGGATTTTGGAACAAGAGGTAAGAACTCCAACAACAGCCGCTAACGAAAGAACCCTGAGAATTAAATGGCAACGATTGGTAATCTCAAGCCTCCCCGCATAGAATGGTAAAAAGGGGAGGTGAGCTTAATGGATGAAAGCTTTGGCACAAGACAACTGCCGCCACCGCCGCCGTGTCCCCAGGGCCGGCTCTACACGGTCAGGACCGGCGATACGCTTTACCGGATTGCCCGGCGTTTCAACGTTCCGCTTGACGCTTTAATCAGGGCAAACCCGCAGATTAGGGACCCCAATCTGATTTACCCGGGCCAGCAGATCTGTGTGCCCGTTGCCGTCCCCGGTCCGCCGGGGGCGCTGGGCGCTTGTTCCCTCGCCTTGAATCCCCAGGTGCCGGAGGCCTTCGGAGGGGTGCTGTGGCTGAGGACCCTCAATGGCCGGACGCACATCCTGGTTGCGGGTATCGAGCTGCCGCCGCCTGCCAATTTTGGCGAGACTCGCTATACAGCGAGGTTTACCTGGGACGGAAATAGTTACGACCTGCCGCTGTCGGAGTTCAGCCCCGGGGTGTGGGTAGGTTATGCGGTGGAAAGACTGCCGGCGGAGTTCTTCAACGCAACGCTCTTCGTTTATCCAGGGCCGGTGTTGGGTGGAAACGTCGCCCGCTGCGATTAGAAAACGACCCAGCACTCAACTCAATGTAAAAGAATGCGGGATACTCTAACGCCTGTTTGCTTCATTGTACCACAGAGTTGAGTGCTGGGTTTTGCAGAGGTCTCCTGGAGGATATCGCCGGCAGAGGCAGTCAGGGCGTGCAGGACTCCTGGCTTTGCAATGTGCATGAGAGGACGGCCGTCATTTGGCCGTCTTTTTTCATGCGACCATACATTAACCCTGCCGGATAAAGATTTTAGCTACGCAAGACTTTTGAACCCGTAAGAACATAATAAGGGCTTGATTGCAGTACATGCTCATCATGGAAAGCTTCTGAAACATAGGTTGATCCCAAACTGCCACCAATTTCCGCTTGTTGAAAGCTGCCGAATAATGTATCATTAAGACAAATTCTGTTGAAACACCGGAGACCTTCCGCAGGCGCTGGCCGGAGTTTTATCTCATAAGACCAAGGCAGCCACGGGAGCAAAAAGAGCCGTCTTTCTAAGGATCTGCTTTCGATCAGCATTCAGCCCACCTGTTCCGTTGTTGGTAGGAGGTGAACGCCGCCGAACCGCATTTCTCTAAAGTGTACCAGATTTCGTCCGAATAATTTAGTTAAATATTTTACACTTCTATTCAGGAAGGGAGGAACATTGTGTATGGCAAAACGAGGGAACTTCACTTCAGGACTCGGGGGTGTTGAAGACGGAGTACTTGAAGCCTTACAGCGGAAGGGGATCTCACGCCGCGAATTCCTGAAGTTCTGCGCTATCATCGGTGCCGCGCTGGCCGTGCCGGTAGACCAGGTCGGCAGGATCGCCGAGGCGCTGGCATCGGTCCGCCGTCCGCCTGTTATCTGGCTGGAATTCCAGGACTGTGCAGGGTGCACCGAATCCTTCCTGCGGGCCTCGCGCCCGGCCGTCGCCGAGATTGTGCTGGACTTGCTCTCCGTGGACTACCACGAGACGATTATGGCGGCGGCAGGCAAGCAGGCGGAGGAAGCGAAGGAAGCAACCGTTAAAACGGGGGGCCACCTTGTTATCGTGGAGGGTTCCATTCCCACCAGGGAAGACGGAATCTACTGCTGCATAGGCGGGCGCACGGCGGTGGAGATTCTCAAAGAAGCCACCCGCGGAGCGGCCGCCGTCATTGCCGTAGGCAGTTGCGCCGCCTTCGGTGGTCTGGCTTCGGCCGAGCCTAATCCTACGGGTGCGGTAGGTGTGCGCGACCTGGTGAACAAGGTTCCGGTGATAAACCTCCCCGGCTGCCCCGTGAACGCGGTCAACATCACGGCGACGGTTGTCCACTACCTTACGTATAAATCCCTGCCGGAACTGGACGCCTGGGGCCGGCCCCTCTTCGCATACGGCAAGCGCATTCACGACAACTGCGAGCGCCGTGCCCACTTCGACGCCGGTCAGTTTGTTGAGAACTGGGGCGACGAGGGTCATCGGAAGGGCTGGTGCCTCTACCTGATGGGCTGCAAGGGGCCGGAGACTTACAGCAACTGTCCTACCGTCCGTTGGAACGAAGGCACCAACTGGCCGGTCGGCGCCGGCCACGGCTGCGTCGGCTGCACACAGCCCGGCTTCTGGGACTCGATGACCCCCTTCTACCGGCGGTTGCCCAACGTACCGGGCTTCTCGGTCGAGTCCACTGCGGATGACGTCGGCCTCGGCCTTGCGGCGGTGGCCGCCGCGGGGGTTGCCGCCCATGCGGCCGGAAGCATTATCAGGCGTAAAGCGGAAAAGACCGAAGAGTCAAAGGAGTAGGGAGGGGTAATCTATGGCAAAGATTGTAATTGACCCCCTGACAAGGATCGAAGGCCATCTGCGGATCGAAGCAGAGATCTCAGGCGGAAAGATAACCGGTGCGTGGAGCAGCGGCACCATGTTCCGGGGCATCGAGACCATCCTGAAAGGCCGCGACCCCCGGGATGCCTGGGTGTTTACCCAGCGGATATGCGGCGTCTGCACGACGGTGCACGCCATCTGTTCCGTGCGCGCGGTGGAAGACGCCCTCGGCATCCAGGTCCCGCCGAATGCACGGATGATCCGGAACATTCTCGAAGCAATTCAGTATGTTCAGGACCACGTCATCCACTTCTACCACCTCCACGCCCTGGACTGGGTTGACATTGTCAGTGCACTGGATGCGGATCCCGCCAAAACGTCACAACTGGCCCAGTCGATCTCCGATTGGCCAAAGTCCAGTGCCGACTACTTCAAAGGAATCAAAGAACGGGTGGCCGCCTTTGTGAAAACAGGCCAATTGGGTCCCTTCGGCAACGCTTACTGGGGACACCCGGCGTACAAGCTGCCGCCCGAAGCGAACCTGATGGCCGTGGCGCACTACCTGGAGGCGCTGGAGTGGCAGCGGGAGGTCATTAAGGCGCACGCAATTTTGGGGGGCAAGAACCCGCACCTGCAGACCTACCTGGTAGGCGGCATGTCCTGTCCGGTAGACCCCAACAGCCAGGCGGGTCTCAACGCTAACGGTATCGCCTTCCTCAAAGACCTGTTCAAGAAGGCGAAGGAATTTGTGGAGCAGGTATACCTGCCGGACGTGCTGGCGGTAGCCCCGTTCTACCTTGACTGGGCCGGAATCGGTGAGGGGTTGGGGAACTTCCTCTCTTACGGCGACTTTCCTTTGACTGATACCAGGAGCAGCGATGATCCCGGAAACCTTTTCCTGCCCCGCGGGGTGATCCTGAACCGGGACTTGAGCACCGTTCACCCGGTAGACCAGAAGGCGGTCACCGAGTACGTCACTCACTCGTGGTACTCCTACGAAGACGACAGAGAGGCAAAACACCCGTGGCAGGGGGGGACTTGGCCCAACTATACCGGTCCTAAACCGCCTTACGAGTATTTGGACACAGACAAAAAGTACTCGTGGCTGAAGGCGCCGCGCTACAACGACCAGGCCGTAGAAGTGGGGCCGCTTGCCAGGATGCTGGTGGCATACGCCGCCGGGCATGAACGGGTGAAGTACTGGGTTGACACCGCGCTCGCAAAGTTGGGTGCCGGGCCCGAAGCTCTCTTTTCCACCCTGGGCCGGACTGCTGCGCGCTGCATTGAAACGGTTGTAATCGCGGAACAGTTGATCCCGTGGACCGAGGAACTGGCGGCGAATATAGGTAAGGGCGACCTGCGTATCCACGAGCAGAAGCACTGGGACCCGTCCACCTGGCCCGCTGAAGCGGAAGGGTGGGGCTGGACCGAAGCGCCCCGGGGAGCCCTGGGCCACTGGATCAGAATCAAAAACGGTCAGATCGAAAACTACCAGTGCATTGTACCCACCACCTGGAACGGTTCCCCGCGGGATGCGAACGGTCAGCCCGGTGCTTACGAGGCCTCGCTTGTAGGCACCGAAGTTGCGGATCCGGAGAAGCCGCTGGAAATCCTACGCACAATTCACTCCTTTGACCCGTGCATTGCCTGCGCAGTGCATCTTGTCGAACCGCGGGGTAACAAAACTAAAATTTTCCGTGTTTGCTAAGGGGGGGTGGCTATGCTTAGACGGGTTCTCGTATGGGAACTGCCGGTACGGCTCTTCCACTGGGCCACGGCACTCAGCATCTTTGTTCTCGGAATAACCGGTTACTACATCGGTTCCCCCTTCGTTTCAGTGCCCGGTGATCCCGCCCAGGCGTACCTCATGGGCTGGGTGCGCGCCGTCCATTTCATTGCTGCCTTCGTCCTGGGAATCGCTCTCTTGATAAGGTTATACTGGTTCTTTGCCGGCAACCGGTATGCAAATTGGCGGGAGTGGGTCCCCGTCAGCCGTGAGCGGCGGGCCTTCTTGTGGCGGCAGCTCAAGTACTACCTCTTTCTGAGCAGGGAACGGCCTCTATACTTGGGGCACAACCCGGTGGCCGGACTGAGCTATCTCATTATCGGGCTGCTGATCGTGATCCAGGGCCTCACCGGCTTCGCCCTCTATGCCGAAGCCTTTCAGGACGGGTTCTGGCGGGCATTGTTCGGGTGGCTCCTGGTCCTGTTTAAAAACCAGGACCTGCGCCTGGTGCATCACCTTGCCATGTGGGTCTTTGGGGCCTTCTTCATCGTCCATCTCTACATGGGCATCCTGGCGGAGATCGAGGAACGCAACGGCACGCTGGGGAGCATCTTCGGCGGCTGCAAGTTCGATAAGGAAGAGGCGGAGGAGCCAACGGCAGGTCTTGATCTCGGGATGAGGGAAGCTGCTGTTGTGAAGCAGGGAGGCGGCGCCGCCCAAGAATAACGCTTTGTAAACGATCTTTCCCTGAAAGCAGAGCTGACAGATTGACTCACTCGCCAAACCGCGCTTGTGCGGTTTGGCTTTTTTATGCCGTTCCGCGACGGGTACGATGGTCTGTCATCCCTTTTCCGTTAGACGTGCGCAGTTGGCCGCGCGGGGGTGATTAAGTATAGCTCAGGCAACTGCTCATTACCAGGTCTCCGCTTGTTTCAGGCTGTCATTTTGGGAACACGTGGATAAACCTCCGATGGCCGGTATCATCAGGCATAATTAGACCTAAGTTAACGGAGCCGTATACGTTGCATGCGAGAGAACATTTACGCCTTCGGGCCCTCTGAACCCGCCGCACCCTGCGTGGCTTTGTTTTTGTTACGGTTGCGGCCGGAACTGACTGCAAGAGCGTAACCGTTCCTCCCGTTTGTTCATACCTTAAAACTGGTAAAGCCCCTGTTGAGCTTTGAAAAAGGGAGGAATTTCAATGGAAAGACAACAACCGCGGGTTCCGGCCTCGTGCCCGCCGGGGTTTATGGGGCGGTACACCGTTGTCAGAGGAGATACCATGTTCACCATCGCGCAGCGTTTCCGCACTACGCTCCCGGCTCTTATAGCCGCCAACCCGCATATTCCGAACCCCAACGTCATTTTCCCGGGCGATGTCCTTTGTGTGCCCGGCGTGCTCCAACTGCCCTGCTGCGTGGTTCTAAGCCCCACCGCGGGAGCGCCCGCGGGTATAGCCGGCGCGGCCTTCGCCCACCGTGACCTCTCCGGCACCCAGGCCGTCGGCATTATAGCTTCGCTGCCGCTCCCGTCCACTTTGGGCAGTTTCGATATCTACGGCGCCGAAGTGTTCATCCCTGTCATTGGCGGTTTCGGCTTCCAGTTGTTCAAAGTGTCCGAAGAGCCACCCGCCTGGGGCGGGCTGATCAGCCTGCCGGCCGCCGCCTTCCTTACCCCCGGCACCCGGGTCACTGTCCGCCCCGGCAACTCCGTAACCGGTGTCTCCGGCGCGATCGTTTTGGAAGGTACCCTCAGCAGGTGTTTTCAGAGGTAGGTTTTAATCAAGGGGAAAAAGCATCGAAAGCTGGGAACAGAAACCCGGCTTTTTGATTGGGAATCGAAACATCATTTGCCGCGGGGGAAATACCCTTTTATTTACCGAAGATGATTTGCATGAGTGCCTACGGCACCGCGCGAATAAAATGGATTAGAGCCTCTTTTTGTTTTTGCAGCTAAAACAGGTACGGTCAAATATTTTTGTTGACGGTAAAAGGATCCCCGGGAAAGGACCCCCGGATAATTTTAATCCCGTCATGTGTAAGTTTGAGCAGGGGAAAGAAACTAAGTAGCGAAATCTCACCTCATATGTCATGGGGACTGTTCTTGTGATAACTTTTCTTAATTAAAATGACGGGGAGGGTCTTTTTTGAGCAATAACGGCAAAAGCCAAACCGCGGAACCGGGTCCCGTTTTTGTAAACGCGTTTGATCTGCCGGACGCGTGGTTCCAACTGTTGTACAAGATCTTCGACAACGGACGGGTCTACACGGTTGAACGGGGAAGTTTCGCCGGCAGCCGGCGGCTGGAATTCGACTTCGTGGTCGTGCGGGTAAACAACCCGGGGAAGCGGCCCCTGGTGCCCGACATCCCGCCGGATATCTCCGTGCCGGCCCCGAGCGATATCGGGTACGCGGAGGAGTATTTCGTGCGGTACCTGATGAGCACGGAGCGGCGTGAGGGCGAACAGTACACCTACGGCGAGCGCATCGTGCCCGGCGTGGAGAAGGTGCTGGAGATGTACCGCCGGGACGGTTACGGCACCAACCAGGCCTGCATCGAGGTGGCCCGGCCCGAGGACATCGACCTTGAGGATCCGCCCTGCCTCCGGCTGGTGGACACGCGGATCAGAAACGGCAGGCTGCACTTTTACGTCTACTTCCGGAGCTGGGACCTCTGGGGCGGGTTACCTACCAACCTTGCCGGGCTCCAGTTGGTGAAAGAGTACATGGCCTCCGAGTTGGGCGTCGAGGACGGGATGATCACGGCCTGCTCCAAGGGCCTGCACCTGTATGAGTACGCCTGGGAGTGGGCCAAGTTACGCACCCGGAAAAGGGAGCAGGCGGCAAAGTAGGTTAGCACTGCGTCCATTCGAAATTCTCCCGGGTTCCGGATGGGGTAGGATTGGGTTTTATCTTCTTTTTATTTTATTGATTTTTGTGAACGTCCTCTTGTTTTCCCGGTTGGTTCTGGTATAATAGAGGAGCAGGGCAAGGTGCCAGGGAAATTTACCCTGGTTTTCTTTTTGCCGGGTTTTTTTGCGCTTCCGCGGGTTAAAATTAAAAGGAGTTTCCCGGGGAACGCCGAATAAGTCATTTATTCTTTTAAAAGCCGGAAAATTTGAAGATCGGGAGGATGCAATGAGGGCTACGGCAGAACGGTTGGAAAACAGCACTGTACTTCTGGAAGTTGAGGTGGAAGCGGAGCGTTTCAGCCAGGCGGTCGAGCGCGCCTGCCGGAAATTGGCGCGGGACGTTGCCATCCCCGGCTTCCGCAAGGGTAAGGTGCCGCGGGTCATTCTCGAGCGGTACCTGGGCAAAGACCGCCTTTACCACGAAGCGGCGACCCTGGTGGTGGGAGAGGCTTATCCCGCGGCCGTGAAGGACGCCGGAATCGAGCCGGTTTCCCAGCCGGAACTGGAGGTTGTGGAGGCCGAGGAAGGGAAACCGCTGGTGTTCAAAGCGAAGGTGGAGGTCAAGCCGGAGGTCAAGCTCGGCGAGTATAAAGGGCTGGAAGTCACCAGGCGCGCCAAGACGGTGACCCCGGAAGACGTGGCGGCGGAACTCGAGCGGCTGCGGGACCGCTACGCCCGCCTGGTGACAGTCGAAGACGGAGCGGTGGCCAAAGACGACATCGTAAAGATTGATTACGAGGGTACGATAGACGGCGAAGCCATTCCCGGCGGTGCGGCCAAGGGAAAGGAAGTGGAGGTGGGGCTCGGCTACCTCGTGCCGGAGCTGGAGGAGGCCCTCATCGGCATGCGTCCCGGTGAAACGAAGGAGGTTAAGGTCGTTTTCCCCTCCGACCACCGGGAGGAAACGCTGGCGGGTAAGGAGGCGGTCTTCAAGGTGACCGTCCGGGCGATCCGCCGTAAAGAATTGATGCCGCTTGACGATGAGTTTGCCAAAGAAGTAAGCGAGTTTGATACGCTCGCGGAATTGAAAGCGGACCTGGAGAATAAATTGAGGGAAGCCGTGGTCGAGGAGGTTGACCTGGCGGTCCGCCAGGAGGTCGTGCGCAAGGCGGTGGCGAACGCGGAGGTGGATCTCCCGCCCTCGATGGTAGCCGGCCAGGTGGAGGAGTTGATGGAGGACATCATCGCCACCGCCGACGGACGCGGGGTATCCCCGGACCGCCTTTTCGTACTCCTCAAGACCACGCCCGAGGGGCTGCGGGAGCGGATCCGGCCCGACGCCGAGCGCAACATCAAAACGCGGCTCGTACTGGACGCGATTGCCGAAGCGGAAGGGCTTACGGTCAGCGACGCGGAAATGGACGAAGAGATCGTGAAACTGGCCGCACTGTACCGCCAGAAACCCGAGGAGGTGCGCACGGCCTTTGAGGAAAGCGGCAGGCTTGCCTTCATCCGGCAGAAGTTGCTGCGGGACAAGACAATCCAGTTTTTGGTTGACAATGCGCGGGTGATCGAAGCGGAAGCTGCCGAAACCGCCCGGCAGGAAGCCGGGGAAGCGGCGGCGGACCTGGAAGCGGAAGCCGGAGCGGCGGCGGAGGAGAAACCCTGAAAGGCCTCTTTTTAAAATACGTGAGGACCCGGCCGGCGAGCCTGACAAAGTATCAGTCGTCGGACGTCGGTCATCGGTCGTCGGGATGCGTCGTCAGGCGTCAGAGGGAAGCAGTAATGCGAAGCTAAAAGAGAAATCGCCAAGGGCGATTTCGACGAGTACTCGACCGACGACTGAGCTGCGAAGCTCGTCGCCGCGCCCCACGGAAGAAGAACGCATTTTAAGAGGAGGACTTGGGGTTTATGATATTATATATTATAGAGGTGATTAAGTGTGTCGACGTTGGTACCGATAGTCGTTGAACAGACAAACCGTGGCGAGCGGGCTTACGATATTTACTCCCGGTTGCTTAAAGACCGGATTATCTTTGTCGGTGGGCCGGTTGACGATACGGTTGCGAATCTGGTTATTGCCCAGTTTCTTTTCTTGGAGGCGGAGGATCCTGAGAAGGACATCCACCTTTATATTAACTCTCCGGGTGGCTTGATTACGGCGGGCATGGCGATTTACGATACCATGCAGTACATCCGTCCGGATGTTTCCACCATCTGCCTGGGACAGGCGGCGAGTATGGGCGCATTCCTTCTCGCGGCCGGGGCCAAAGGGAAGCGGTACGCGCTTCCCTACGCGCGGATTCTCATTCACCAGCCTCTCGGTGGGGTACAGGGACAGGCGACGGAGGTGGAGATCCATGCGCGGGAAATCTTGCGGATGAGGCAGGTCCTAAACGAGCTTCTGGCCAAACACACCGGGCAGCCGATCGAAAAGATCGTGCAGGACACGGAAAGGGATTTCTTTATGTCGGCGCAGCAGGCCAAGGAATACGGTATTGTGGATGAAGTTATCGCTTTTCGAAAGAAACCAGCGAAGTGAGCGAGGGGGATTCTTATGTTTAACAACGAAAAGGGTCACTTGAAGTGCTCGTTTTGCGGCAAGCACCAGGATCAGGTCAAGAAACTGGTGGCCGGCCCCGGTGTTTACATCTGCGACGAGTGCATCGAGCTCTGCAACGAGATCATCGAAGAGGAGTTGAGCGAGGATCTCGGGGCGGAGTTGCGCGATATACCTACGCCGAAGGAGATCAAGGAGTTTCTGGACCAGTACGTGATCGGGCAGGAGCACGCCAAGAAGATCCTCTCGGTAGCGGTTTACAACCATTACAAGCGGATCAACCTCGGCAGCAAGATCGAGGACGTGGAGTTGCAGAAAAGCAACATCGTGATGCTGGGCCCGACCGGGTGCGGCAAAACACTGTTGGCCCAAACCCTCGCGCGGATGCTGAACGTTCCGTTCGCCATTGCTGATGCCACTTCGCTTACCGAGGCCGGTTACGTCGGCGAAGACGTGGAAAACATCCTTTTGAAGCTGATCCAGGCTGCCGACTACGACATCGAGAAGGCGGAGAAAGGGATCGTCTACATTGACGAGATCGACAAAATCGCCCGGAAGTCGGAAAACCCCTCGATCACCCGGGATGTTTCGGGCGAGGGCGTCCAGCAGGCGCTGTTGAAGATCCTGGAAGGCACGGTGGCCAGCGTCCCGCCGCAGGGGGGGCGGAAGCACCCGCACCAGGAGTTCATCCAGCTTGATACGACCAACATCCTGTTCATCTGCGGCGGCGCCTTTGAGGGGGTTGACAAGATCATCCAGAACCGGGTCAGCAAGAAGACGATGGGTTTCGGGGCGGAGCTGCTGATCAAGAGGGAGCAGAATATCGGCGACGTTTTGCGCCAGATCCTGCCCCAGGATTTGTTGAAGTACGGGCTGATTCCCGAGTTCGTGGGGCGGCTCCCGATCATCGTCACCATCGACCCGCTGACGGAGGACGACCTGATTCGGATCCTTACGGAGCCGCGCAACGCCCTGGTGCGGCAGTACGAAAAGCTCTTCGAGCTCGACGGCGTCCAGCTCGAGTTTCAGCAGGAAGCCCTGCGGGCGATTGCCCAGGAGGCAATCCGACGCAATACCGGTGCCCGGGGATTGCGGGCGATCCTCGAGGAGATAATGCTGAACGTGATGTACGACATCCCTTCCCGGGGCGACGTTGCCAAGTGCGTTGTCTCCCGGGAGGCGGTGATCAAGCGCGAGCAGCCGCTGATTGTCACCATGGAGCGGAAGAAAAAGAAGGAAGGTGCGATTTAGCTCGTCGGACGTCGGAAGTAGGAAGGCTTGAAGGAATTCGCTATGCGAGTTCCTTTTTGTTTTAAAAGCTCCAATCTCCGGGCTATAAGGCTGCCTCTTAGGAAGGGGCGGCTTTTTTTTATCTTCTGGATTCTGACTCCTGGCTTCTGAATTCTGTATAGATTCATAGAAACGGGAAAACTTAGCAATAATACAACCCAGACGACGACTTATTGACAAGGAGTGAAGGTTTTTGGCTGAGTTTCCTGAAGGCTTTTCCAGCGTTTTAACGGTGATCCAGGTCTTTTTCGGCGTCGTCATCGGGCTTTACTTCTGGAACCTGCTCCGGGCGCAGCAGGGGGGCAAGGTAGCCGTCCGGCGCGAATCACACCGCGAGGTGGAAAGGCTGCGGCGCTTGCGGGAGATATCGCTCACCGAGCCGCTGGCGGAAAAGACGCGGCCCCAGAGTTTCAAGGAGATCGTCGGGCAGGAGGAGGCGATCAAGGCGCTGCGGGCGGCGCTTTGCGGCCCTCACCCGCAGCACGTGCTCTTGTACGGCCCGCCCGGGGTGGGGAAAACGGCGGCGGCGCGGCTGATTCTCGAGGAGGCCAAGAAGAATCCTCAGTCGCCCTTCAAGCAGGAGGCGAAATTTGTGGAGGTCGACGCGACCACCGCCCGATTTGACGAGCGTGGGATCGCCGACCCGCTGATCGGGTCGGTGCACGATCCCATTTACCAGGGGGCCGGCCCCTTGGGGGTGGCCGGGGTCCCGCAGCCCAAGCCGGGAGCGGTGACCCGGGCCCACGGCGGCCTGCTCTTTCTTGACGAAATCGGGGAACTGCACCCGGTTCAGATGAACAAGCTCCTGAAGGTGCTGGAGGATCGGCGGGTTTTTCTTGAAAGCGCTTACTACAACCCGGATGACGCCAACACGCCGGCGCATATCCACGACATCTTTCAAAACGGGCTGCCAGCAGACTTCCGCCTGGTCGGGGCGACGACGCGGCAGCCGGAAGAGATCTCCCCGGCCATTCGTTCCCGGTGCGTGGAGATCTTCTTCCGGCCGCTGGCGCCGGCAGAGGTCGAGGTGATCGCGGCAAGCGCCGTCCGGCGGCTGGGCCTGGACGCCGAGGACGGCGTGCTGGAAGTGGTTCGAAAGTACGCCACCAACGGCCGGGAGGCGGTAAACATGGTGCAGCTTGCGGCCGGAGTAGCCATCACCGAGGGGCGCACGGAGATCCGCGTGACCGATATGGAATGGGTGGTGACGTGCGGACAGTACAATCCGCGGCCGGAGGAGCGGCTGCCGGCGCAGCCGGCGGTCGGCCTGGTGGCCGGGCTGGCGGTTTACGGGCCGAACGTCGGCGCGGTGATGGAAATCGAGGCCTCGGCACTGCCGGTGAAGAAAGGGACCGGCCGGCTGATGGTCACCGGGGTGGTGGAGGAGGAGGAACTGCAAGGTGCAGGCCGCCGCGTCCGCCGGAAAAGCTCGGTCAAGAGCGCGGTGGAAAACGTCCTCACGGCGCTGCGCTACACGCTGCAGGTTGAACCCGCCGACTACGACATCCACGTTAACTTTCCGGGCGGAATTCCGGTTGACGGCCCTTCGGCGGGGGTCGCGGTGGCGGCGGCGGTTTATTCAGCGATTACCGGTATCCCGGTGGACAACCGGGTGGCCTTGACCGGGGAGGTCTCCATCAGGGGGATGATCAAACCCGTCGGCGGGATCGTGCCGAAGGTGGCCGCGGCGTTGCGGGCCGGGGCGGAACGGGTTTTAATCCCCCGGGAGAACCACCAGAAGTTCTTCAGTTCCCTTGCCGGAATCGAGATCGTTCCCCTGGACCGTCTGGAAGAGGCGGTGCGGGAGGCGCTCCGCGGTGAGGAAAAGGCCGGTGAAGAGGCAAAGGTGCCGGCGGCGCTGCCGTTTGGTGGTAGGATGACCTTGAAGATGTAAAAACTGCTATTTTCGGCTGTTCCTGCTTTTAGAGGTTTTTATTCCTGTAGCACAACCGCTCTTTAGTATGTTAGAATAAGAACTGATTAATCAGTTAGAGGGTTGGATTCAGAGTAGGGGGAGGTGTTGGAGGTGGAGACGAAGACACAGACGCAGACACAGGTTCTGCCGCTTCTCCCGCTACGGGGTATCCTGGTTTTTCCTTATATGGTCATCCACCTGGATGTCGGTCGGGAAAAATCCGTTCGGGCGATTGAAGAAGCGATGCTCCACGACCGGCTTATTTTTCTGGTGACGCAGAAAGAGGCGCAGACCGACGACCCCAAGCCGGAAGACATCTACACCGTTGGGACGGTGGCGGAGGTCAAGCAGCTCTTGAAGCTGCCTGGCGGGACGATCCGGGTGCTGGTGGAAGGAATGGCCAGGGCGAGGATCGTGCACTATGTGGCGGAGTATCCCTTTTTCAAGGTGGAGATGGAGCAGTTTCCCGAGGAACCGACCAAGAACAGCCACGTGGAGGCGCTGATGCGCAACCTGGTGCAGCAGTTTGAGCAGTACGTCAAGCTCTCCAAGCGCATCCCGCCGGAAACCGTCGTGGCCATCGTGAATATCGGGGAACCGGGCCGGCTGGCGGATATCATCGCTTCCCATTTGACGCTCAAGGTCGAGGACAAACAGGAGCTTTTGGAAGCGGTGGACGTGGCGACGCGCCTGGAGAAACTCTGCGCCATCGTGGCGCGGGAACTGGAGATCGTCGAACTCGAGCGGCGGATCAACATCCGCGTCCGCAAGCAGATGGAGAAGACCCAGAAAGAATACTACCTGCGGGAGCAGATGAAGGCGATCCAGCGGGAGCTCGGGGATAAGGACGAGCGCCAGGCGGAGGGCGAGGAGTACCGGGAAAAGATCGCCCAGGCCAAGCTCCCCAAAGACGTGGAAGAGAAGGCGCTCAAGGAAGTCGAGCGTCTCGAGAAGATGCCGCCCATGGCCGCGGAGGCCACGGTGGTACGGAATTACCTGGACTGGATTCTGGCCCTCCCGTGGACGAAGACGACGCGTGACCGGCTGGACATCGCGACGGCGACCCAGATTTTGGAGGAGGACCACTACGGGCTCAAGGAACCCAAGGAACGGATCCTCGAGTACCTGGCGGTCCGGAAACTGGTCAAGAACATGAAGGGGCCGATCCTCTGCTTTGTGGGGCCGCCCGGTGTCGGCAAGACCTCGCTGGGGCGTTCGATTGCGCGGGCGCTCGAACGGAAATTCGTGCGCATCTCGCTCGGGGGCGTCCGCGACGAGGCGGAAATCCGCGGGCACCGGCGCACCTACGTCGGGGCGCTGCCGGGGCGGATTATCCAGGGGATGCGCCAGGCTGGTTCAAAGAATCCGGTGTTCCTGCTGGACGAAGTGGATAAGATGAGCACCGATTTCCGGGGCGACCCGTCGGCGGCGCTCTTGGAAGTTCTGGATCCGGAGCAGAACAGCGGTTTTTCGGATCACTACATCGAAATCCCGTTTGATCTCTCCCAGGTGCTCTTCATCACTACGGCCAACTACCAGTACAACATCCCGCGGCCGCTTTGGGACCGGATGGAGATCATCCAGATTTCCGGTTACACCGAGGAGGAGAAGGTTCAGATTGCGGTGCGGCATCTGATCCCGAAGCAGTTGCGGGAGCACGGGCTGACCCAGGAGCAACTGGTCTTCTCCGAAAACGCCCTGCGCCGGGCGATCCGGGAGTACACGCGCGAGTCCGGCGTCCGGAATTTAGAGCGCCAGATCGCCGCGATTTGCCGGAAGACCGCGAAGGAGATCGTTGCCGGCAAGACCCAGCGGGTCCGGGTTACGGCGCAGAACGTCGAGAAGTTCCTGGGCATTCCGCGCTACCGGTACGGGCTGGCGGAAAAGGCGGACGAGGTGGGTGTCGCTACCGGGCTTGCCTGGACGGAGACCGGCGGTGACACGCTGGCCATCGAGGTCACTCTTTGCAAAGGGAAAGGAAACCTGACCCTGACCGGCAAGCTGGGTGAGGTGATGCGGGAATCCGCCCAGGCCGGTTACAGTTTCGTCCGCTCGCGGGTGCAGGAACTGGAGATTGACGAAAACTTCTACGAGAAGTTTGATATCCATATCCACATCCCCGAAGGGGCTACGCCGAAAGACGGCCCTTCGGCCGGGATCACGATTGCCACGGCCCTTGCTTCGGCCCTCACCGGGCGCCGGGTGCGGCACGATGTGGCGATGACCGGCGAGATCACCCTCCGGGGGCGGGTGCTGCCGGTGGGCGGGATCAAGGAAAAGATCCTGGCAGCGCACCGGGCGGGAATCAAGACCGTGATCCTGCCGGTGGACAACAAAAAGGAACTGGAGGAGATCCCGTCCCAGGTGAAGAACAAGCTCCGGTTCATCTTCGTCGGCCACATGGATGAGGTCCTGAAGGCGGCGCTGGTGGACGAGGCGCCGCGGAGTTTCCCGGAGGCTGGCGAAGCCGACACGGAGATTACGGCGGTGGTCTGGGGCCAAGCGTAAAATAGAGGTTGGAAGTTAGAGGTTGGAGGTTAGAACTTTTGTAGGAATTCGCTTTGCGAATTCCTTTCTTTATTAATCTCACCTCTAATTTCTTACTTCTCACTTCTTACTTCTCACTTCTGACCCCAAAAAATTTCTTCGTAGGCTGTTTTGCGGGGTAGTTCTCCTGCCCGTTTCAGTATTTCCTGGAGCCGGTTGAAGCGGGCGGGGTCGGCTTTGCCGTTGGTGCTCCAGATCCTCTCCTGCTGCCCGCGGGCGATGACTTTTTCCAGCGTGGGGAGGCTCAGGTGCGGGAAGCAAGGGCCGACAACCCAAGCGATCTCTCCGGCCGGGCGGGCGTAGAGGTGGTTGCAGGCACCCGTGAGGACCCGGTTGAAGGCCTCAATCACGGCGCGGTTGGAGCGCGCTTCTCCCTCCGGTGCGGCGAGGACGGTGCGGGGAACGGGGGGATCGAGGGTGAGGGGCGCGGCGGGAAAGGCCTGCTTCTTCTGCACCAGAAGCGTGGCCGCGGGTTCGGGAGCGACGAGGTAGCTGCCGGTTCCGGCGAGAAAGACAGGGATCCGGAGCTCCGGGGGAATGTTCTGCATGAGCATGGCTTCCCGGTGCGGGTAAACGTTATTCTGCCGCAGCAGTTCTTCCAGAATCGCCGTGGCGGCGCTTGTGGGTTCGGCGGTGATGATGCTCTTCCGGCGTGTTTTCTCCCAGGCGAACGGCTCCGGCTCGCGGCCGAGCAGCACGGCGTATTCCTGCTGGGTGAGAATCCATGCGACCACGCTGCTTTCGTTGCGGAGGGTACGGGCGTAAATTACGTCTTCCATCTGGCACGCATTGAGCGCGGGCTGCTTCCGGGTAGATTTTTCTTCGGCGGCGTATACGACGTGGAGGTCGAGCCCCGCCGTCTCAAAGCTTCCCAGGGCAACGCCCAGGTACACCGGCAGCAGTTCCACCTGCGGGGCGGGGGCGTAAATGAGAAGCGCCCGGGGTTCCGGGGGGCGCTCCCGGAACGAGTAAAACAGGAGTGCCGCCGTTGCGGCGGACAGAAAGAAGGCGCCTGCAAGAACCCGGCCGGTCAGACGCAAAAGGAACCCCCCGTGAACGGTACTCCTGAGTGGACCCTGGTTTCAAACCGCGTTGCGGAGTTTTGCAATCCCCTTAGTTCCGCATGTTTATGGCGGGAGGTGGGGAGATATGCCGGTTCAAGTTGACACGGCCGGGCTCGAGCGGGTAAGATTATGGATAACGAAATGCCGGAAGCACGGCTGTTTGAAGGAATTTAGGCACTTCTATTTTGCCGCGCAGGTTTACCGGAGGGATGGAATACTTTGGGCGGAAAGACGTTGCCTACGGTCTACAACCCGAAACTGGTGGAAGAAAAGTGGTACCGGTTTTGGGAAGAAGGGAAATACTTCCGGGGCATCATCGAACGGAACAGGGAACCCTTCTGCATTGTAATGCCGCCGCCGAACGTGACGGGCGAGCTCCACATGGGGCACGCGCTGGACAATACCTTGCAGGACGTGCTGATCCGCTGGCGGCGGATGCAGGGGTACGCCGTGCTCTGGCTGCCCGGGACGGACCACGCCGGGATCGCCACCCAGGCGCGTGTGGAAGCGATGCTGGCGAAGGAGGGGCTCTCCCGCTTCGACCTTGGACGGGAGAAGTTCCTCGAGCGGGTGTGGGCCTGGAAGGAAAAATACGGACACGTGATCACCGGGCAGCTCAGGCGCCTCGGTGCCTCCTGTGATTGGGACCGGGAGCGGTTTACGATGGACGAGGGTTGCTCGGAAGCGGTGCGGGAGGTTTTCCTGCGGCTCTACGAGCAGGGGCTCATTTACCGCGACAACTACATCGTCAACTGGTGCCCCCACTGCCACACGGTGATTTCCGATATCGAGGTGGAGCACAAGGATACCGCGGCGCACCTTTACTACATCCGGTACCCGCTGAAAGGCGGGACCGGGTTCATCGAGATTGCCACGACCCGGCCGGAAACGATGCTCGGCGACACGGCGGTAGCGGTCAACCCGGCCGACGAACGGTACCGGGAGCTGATCGGGAAAACCGTGGTGCTGCCGCTGGTCGGGCGGGAGATCCCCGTCATCGCCGACGAGTATGTGGCGCTGGAGTTCGGGACGGGGGCGCTCAAGGTGACGCCGGCGCACGACCCGAACGACTTCGAGATCGGGCGGCGGCACAATCTTCCCGCCGTGCAGGTCATCGGCCCGGACGGGCGGATGACGGCGGACGCCGGCGCGCGCTACGCGGGACTCGACCGCTGGGAGTGCCGGAAGCGCGTGGTGGAGGACCTCCGGACGCAAAAGCTTCTGGTTAAGGTGGAGGACCTGAGCCACGCGGTGGGCCACTGTTACCGGTGCGATACCGTGATCGAGCCGACGGTCTCGAAACAGTGGTTTGTCCGGATGAAACCCCTGGCGGAGCCGGCGATCCGGGCGGTGCAGGAAGGCCGGGTGCGCTTCATCCCCGAACGCTTCACGAAGATCTACCTCAACTGGCTTGAACAGATCCGGGACTGGTGCATCTCGCGGCAGCTCTGGTGGGGCCACCGGATTCCGGTCTGGCACTGTCCCGACTGTGGGGAAAGCACGGCTTCGCGGGGGGAGGTGGAGCAATGCCCGCACTGTAGTTCGGCGCGGGTGGAACAGGACCCCGACGTGCTGGACACCTGGTTTTCTTCGGCGCTCTGGCCTTTCTCCACGCTCGGCTGGCCGGACGAAACGGCTGATCTGGCCTATTACTACCCGACGTCGGTGCTGGTAACCGGGCGGGACATCATCTTCTTCTGGGTGGCGCGGATGATCTTCATGGGCCTGGCCTTTATGAAGGAGGTGCCGTTCCGGGAGGTTTTCATCCATGGCCTGGTGCTGGACGCCCTCGGGCGCAAGATGTCCAAGTCGCTGGGAAACGGCGTGGACCCGATCGAGGTCATCGAAAGCCACGGCGCGGACAGCCTCCGGTTCATGCTGGTTACCGGGAGCACCCCCGGAAACGACCTGCGCTTTCACTTCGAGAAATTAGACGGGGCGCGGAATTTTGTCAACAAGCTCTGGAACGCTTCGCGGTTCGTCCTGATGAACCTGGCGGAACCGGAGGTTCAGCCGGCGGACGGGGCTTATGAGCTCGCAGACCGCTGGATTTTGAGCCGTTACCGGGAAGCAGTGGCCAGGGCCACTGAGTACCTCGAGGCTTACGAGGTGGGCGAGGCCGCGCGGGTGCTCTACGATTTTGTTTGGGACGAATTCTGTGACTGGTACATCGAGCTGTCCAAACCCAGGCTTTACCGGGGGACGCCCGGCGAGCAGGCGGTCGCGCGTGCGGTGCTGTGCCGGGTCCTGGGCGGGACGCTGAAGCTCCTCCACCCCTTCATTCCGTTCGCGACCGAAGAGATCTGGCACCACCTTGTGCCCGGTGAGGCGCCGCTGATTGTCCAGTCTTGGCCGGAAGACGAGCCGGCGCTGGCGGATCCGGCGGCGGAGGAGGAAATGGGCCGGCTGATCGCGATCATCCGGACGGTGCGGCACATCCGGGCGGAGATGAACGTGCCGCCCGGACGGAGGGCGGCGGTGGTCCTGGTGGCGCCGGACGCGAGAGTGCGTGAGGTTGTAGCGCGCGGGAAGGAATACATCGAAGAACTCACCGCCGCAACGGTCTCCGTCCTGGAAGAGCTGGCGGCCAAGCCGGCGCAGGCCGCGCACGCGGTGGCGGCCGGGGTTCAGATTTTCGTCCCGCTCGGCGGCCTGATCGACATCAACAAGGAGCAGGCCCGACTGGCGAAAGAACTGGATACGGTGGCGAAGGAACTGGCCCGGGTAGAGGCCAAACTTAAGAATACCGGCTTCCTGGCCAAGGCCCCGGCCGAAGTGGTGGCGAAAGAACGGGCGAAACAGGCGGAACTGTCCCAGAAACGGGAAGCGCTGGAGAGCCGGCTGAGGATGCTGAGCGAGGCGGGATAAGCATAGTAGCAGCCAGAAGTCAGAATTCAGGATCCAGGATCCAGAGCAGGCTTTGTGGGAATTCGCGCGCGAATTCCTTCTTTGAACCTTCCGGGCTCTGACTACCTGAGTACTAACCTGAAAAACTCTTCCTGGAAGCAGTTATGGACTACGAAGAAGCAATCCGTTACATGCAGGGCGCCGCGGCGGCAGGGATAAAGCCGGGACTGGAGCGGATCACCGCGCTGCTCGGGCGGCTGGGCAATCCCGAACGCCGGTTCCCGGCGGCGCACGTGGGCGGCACCAACGGCAAGGGGTCGGTCTGCGCGTTTCTCACGGCGGTGCTGGCGGCTGCCGGTTACAAGACGGGTACCTTTACCTCGCCGCACCTGCACTCCTATACCGAGCGTTTCCGGATCAACGGCGCGGCCATAGAACCCGTCCGGCTCGCCGGGTTGATCGCGGCGGTCCGGCCGGCGCTGGAGACGCTGCGGGCCGGGGGCGTCGTCCCGACCGAGTTTGAGATTCATACGGCTTTGGCCTTTCTTTTTTTTGCCCGGGAAGCCGTGGACGTGGCGGTGGTCGAGGTGGGCCTGGGCGGGCGTTACGACGCTACGAACGTCGTTTCGCCGGAGGTTGTCGTGATCACCAACGTAACGGTGGACCACACCGACTATCTGGGAGAGTCGCTCGAGCAGATCGCCGGCGAGAAGGCGGGGATAATAAAACCGGGGGTTCCGGTGGTTACGGGGGCTGAGGGCGCGGCGCTGGCCGTGATCGAAAGGGAGTGCGCCGCAAGGGGCGCCCCGCTTTTTGTTTTGGGGCGGGATTTCCGCCCGGAGGTGCGGAAAAGCGACCTGGCGGGGCAGGAGCTGGACGTCCGCGGCTGGTGGGGTAAGTACCGCGACCTGCGGATCAGGCTCTTAGGACAACACCAGCTCTATAACGCGGCATGCGCGGTGGCCGCAGCCAGGCTGCTTGCCGAGCGGGGCTGGCGGCTGGGCGAGGCGGCGGTGCGCGAGGGCCTGGCGGCGGTAACGTGGCCGGGCCGGCTGGAAGTGCTGCAGGAGAACCCGCCGGTGATTTTGGACGGGGCGCATAACACCGCCGGAGCGGTGGCACTGCGGGAGGCACTTCAAGATTACTTCCCGGGGCGGCCACTGGTGCTCGTGATCGGGATGCTCGCAGATAAGGAGCGGGCGGAGGCGGCTGCTGTCTTGTGCCCGTTAGCCAGGGCGGTGGTGGTCACCCGGCCGCCGGGGTCGCGCGCGGGGGACTGGCGGGTACTGGCGGCTTTGGCGCGGCGGTATGTACCGGCGGTAGACGAGATCGAGGATGTTGCTGCGGCGGTGGAGCGCGCGCTGGTGCTTGCCCGGCCGGAGGACGCGGTGGTCGTAACCGGTTCGCTCTACCTTATTGCCGAGGTGCGGGCGTTTTTGGCCCGGAGAGACCGGTCTTTCAGGACCGGGAAGTTGCGTTAAGGCAGGGGGGCGCCCTGCGGAATTGGGCAGGGGCAAACAACGCATAATAAAGGCGGGAGGTTGACTGGGGGTGGTAAGATGGAGGTAGACCTGGGCTGGAACGAATTCAAGGAGTGGCTGGGCAAGGGACTTAAGGCGCTGCGGCTGGCGGGTGTGTCTGATGAAAACGCCGAGGAGATAGGCTATCGGTTTGGCGAACTGCTGAACCGTTATGTTGATTCGGCCAACCGGGAGCAGCGCCTGATAAAAGAGCTGTGGGACCAGGGAAACGAGATCGAGCGCCGGGCGCTGGCCTCGATGCTTACCAGGCTGGTCGAGCGGGATACCCTCGAGCGCAAAAAGCCTTCCCGGCTGAGCGAGGAAAGCGGTCCTGACGAAACAACGGAAGGCCGGAAGAAACCGTAAACAGAAGTCGGGGGCTGGAGGTCGGAAGTCAGTAACTTTGTGAGAAATCAGCATAGCTGATTTCTTCAAAAAATCCCACCTCCAACCTCTAACCTCTGACCTCCAACCTCCAACCTCTAATTACTCCGGTCTTGCTGCAGGTCCTACATACGTTTTCATTCCCGGTGGCGCCCGGCACTCAACTTTGTGTACCCAACACTCAACTCTGTGTGTAACCTGTGCTCAAGCAAACGGTCATTAAAGTATCTCGTATTCTTTCACGTTGAGTTGAGTGCCGGGTCGTGAACGACTCTCGTGGATTGAATTTTGTCTCCGGATTCTTTTTTACCTGCCCCGTTATTCGGCGACGCATCATTTCTGTAACTTGCTTGTTGCTTTATTTTCCCGGTCAATCTATCTCAGGCCCAAACTCAATTTGCCGATAGCCCGGTAAAGAGGCTTGACGCCGGCAAAGAAACGTCTTACTCTATAGTAAGAGGAGGGAGGGCAATGAAGATCACTAGCCTATCAAGCAAGGGCCAGATAGTTATCCCGAAGCAGGTTAGGGAAATGCTCGGCGTAAAATCCGGTACCAGGTTCCGGGTGGAGGTTGAAGAAAATCGGATTGTCCTCGTTCCGGTCAAGGGAACCATCGGTTCCAACTTATGCGGTCGGTTTCGGGACGAGAACCTTCTTGGCGACTTGCTGGCTGAGCACAAAAGGGAACTGGGCATAGAGAGGCGCAAGGATGACTGACCCTGTCTTGGGGCGAGTGACGCTTGATTCCTGGGCCATCCTGGCCTGGCTGCAGGGCGAGCCTGCGGGCATTCTGGTAGGAAATCTTATCGCCTGGTGCGAGGGCGACAGGAAAAGAGGCGAGGCCGTTAGGCACCGCTTTTCCGGTCTAAGTAAGCCGCAGCTTTTCTTAAACGTGATTAATCTGGGAGAGGTCTTCTACATTATCGGCAGGCGCAAGGGGAGAAAGGAAGCCCGGAGTGTCATCCAGCAGATCAGACTGGCCCCAATCACTATTATCGAGGCTTCAGAAAAGCTGGTGTTCGACGCCGCCGGAGTCAAGATGAGGTATCCAGTGGCGTACGCCGACGCTTTTGCGGTGGCTACCGCGAAAGCTACCCGAAGCGCATTATTGACCGGTGACCCCGAACTTAAGGAGGTCGCGGGTGTAGAGATTATCTGGATCGGCAGCGAAAAAATTAAGGAGAGAGAAGAGCATAAACCGTAAGAAGCTTTATTACGTTCCCCGGTTGTAATACCCCGTAAAAATAGATTTCAATTTTCCCACGCTGTCGGTCAGGGCCAGGTAGATGTGGGCGGCGATCGTTCCGGCGGTAAGAAGAGTACTGTAGTAAACCAGGCTCCGGACCCGGTTGAATCCTCCCAGCCATTTGACCGGCCGGGCAAACAGCTTCGGGGCGTACAGGAAGAACCCGAGGGGCAGAATGACCAGCGCTTCGAGCGGCCAGAAGGTGTAAAGGAACTTCTGGCCGACGTTGTACCGGCGAAACTTTGGTTTTTCCGGCGTCAGGTAAAACTGGTACCGCAGAAAACGGGGTAGTTTTTTTAGGTCGTGCCGCTCCGGAAGAATCAGGCGCCAGTCACGTCGGAGGATGCCGTAATACACCCGGGCGATAAATCCGGCGGTAAAAAGAAACCCGGCAAGCGAGTGTATCTGCCTTGCCGTGCGCATACTACCGCCGGCTCGCGGTGGTTCGCTGATGTAAAGGCCGCTGGTGACCAGCGCGACGGCCAGCGGCGCCAGCGTCCAGTGAAACAGCCTGACAGGTAATGGGTGACGCAATTGCACCGTCTTCCTCCTCCTGAGCAATTCGAGATTTTCCGGTGCGTTTTTCGCTTCGCTCTCCAGTCCTCTTAAAAGGATGAAGGCGGAAGGATGAAGGCGGAAATTCTTCTTTTCATCCTTCCCTTCATCCCTCATCCCTCATCCCTCATCCCTCAGCCTTTATCCTTTCTGAATGATATGCGTGGCGCAAGCGTAGCACGGGTCGAAGGAGCGGATGATCCGTCCCACCTCGACCGGTTCCCGGGGGTTGGCTACAGGCGTACCGAGAAGCGCTTCCTCAACCGGCCCCGGCTGTCCCGCGTCGTCCTGCGGTGAAAAGTTCCACGCCGAGGGGGTAATGATCTCGTACCGGCTGATGCGGCCCCCTTCCACGCGGAGGTAGTGCAGGAGCGGTCCCCGCATCGAGTCGGTGGGCCCCAGCCCCTCTCCGGTTTTGGGTACGTCGAAGGCAGAGAATACTGGTTCGCCGGGTTCAAGTTCTTCCAGCCACCGCTCCATTAAACCGCAGAGCATCTCGGTTTCCATAACCCGCGCCAGGATCCGGTCCATGGCCGAGACGCCGCGCCGGTAACGGCCCGCCACCCACATTCGCGCCAGCGGCCCGCCCTCGAAAGCCTTTTGCTCGTAGCGCGGTGCCTTAATCCAGGAGTAGGCACCGGGTTTTCCGGGGGCCGGTCTGGTTACGGCGGTCTCCGGGGCCCGGGGCCCGCTCTGCGCTTCGAAGTAAGCGTGGCGCAGGTGCTCGGCGACGAGGTCCGTATCCACCTCCCGGATACCGGTTTCCTCAACTACCCCGCCGGGAAGGTGAAATTTATTCCGCTCCGGGTCCACGGGAAAGCAGCCGTAGCTTAGAAGACGCAAAGGACGCTTCCCCAACTCGTAACATTCCGGATAAGCCGCGGCGATGGTCTGCGCGTCGGAGATCATTTTTTCCCGGACAAACCCGGTTATTACGCGGAGCTTCGCCTGCAAGTCAAGGATAACGGCGCCGTCCGGCGGCACGGTGGAACCGCCCGCCAGGATCCCGTGTGGAAACGGTGCCTTGCCTCCGAGTGCGGTCATCATCTCGTGGGCGACGCGGCTGACATCCGCAGCCTCGAAATAGTGTTCCCTGAGCCTGGTTTCGATTTCCAGTGAGAGGCGGTAGCCGCGCCGGTAACGAGGTAAAAAGGGAGGTTTGTCCGGCCCGCGGGCGTAATCGGGTAACTCTAACAGATAAAAGTGCCGGAGGTGGTTCTGCAGGAAGTCGGCCCCAAAAATCAAATTCCGGAGCAAGTTGCCGTTTTTCGGCGGCACCACACCCGCCAGCTCTTCCAGAGCAAAGGCGGCAGCCGTAGCGTGCGCCGTTGCACAGATGCCGCAAATGCGTTGCGTAAAATAAGGCGCGTCACGCGGATCCCGGCCCCGGAGCATAATTTCAAAGCCGCGGAAGAAAAGAGCGCTGCACCGGGCGTCAGCCACTTTACCGCCCTCGATGGTGATTTCGACGTGGCCGCGGTTGTTGGCCCGGGTAACGGGGTTGATAACAATCTGTCTGCTCACGGGATCACTTCCTCGGGTCAGAATTCAGGAGCCGGAAGCCAGGAGTTTCAAAGAGGGAATTCGCATAGCGAATTCCTACAAATTCCATTCTGACTTCTGGATTCTGACCTGTAAACCTTCCTTCAAAGGAGATTCCCTCTTGCCTGCTAATTTTCATCCTTCAGCCTTTCCTTCTCGGCGCGAAAAGAGTTTCCTCAGTGCCTGTGCCGTTTTGCTTTGTTTATGCCGGCCCTTGCGCAGCGTCCGGGCGAGCCTTCCCGTGGCGATGTTTGCGGCCAGGTGTGCCCCTATACCCAGCACCGTAGCGGCACCGGTGAGCAGCCCCGCGCGGTCGGCCGTGACCTTGCCGAGGGGTGTTTGCAAGTCCGGGAGGTGCTCGAAAAAGGGTGCCGTCCCGTCGGGGAATTCCGGGCTGGTGCACCCGATGCAGGGGGTGTTGGCTCCCACCGGCCAGTTCACGTGTTCGCCGCACCAGTGGCGGACGGGGCAATCCGCGTGCGTCACCGGGCCCTTGCACCCGATTTTGTACATGCACCAAGGTTCCCCCGGTTTTGCGGCAAAGACGCCGCTCTCAAAGTAGTGGCGCCGCTCGCAGCGGTCGTGAATCGTCTCACCGTAGTAGAGAACCGGCCGGTTTTGCTCGTCAAGCCGCGGTTCACCGTACTCCGCGAGGTGGAAGAGCGTCCCTAAGATCCAGTCCGGGTGGACCGGGCATCCCGGGACGTTGATCACCTTTTGTGGGACGACCGCACTTACGGGTTTGCTGCCGATCGGGTTTGGATGGGCCGCATACGGACCGCCGAAAGCAGCGCAGGTCCCGGCGGCAACTACGTATTTGGCTTTCGCGGCCAGTTCCTTTACGGCCTGAAGTGCGGTCCACGGTTTACCGTTGCGGTGGCCGATGATGCAATAAAAACCTTCCGCCGCCACCGGGACGGTGCCTTCCACCACAAAGATGTACTCCCCCGCAGGGCCGTTTAGCGCTTCCTCAAGCACGCCTGTGGCTATCTTCCCCTCGCCGGCCATTGTGAAGCTTTCGTAGCACAAAGTAAAGTGTTCTTCTGTTATCTGCCGGTAGTTGGGGTGGAGCGAGTTCAGCATAGAGATTATGTCCCCCGCGCAACTGTTGGTCGTCAGCCAGATTATCTTCGCCCGCATCCTATAGCACCTCGATCTTGTGGCTGCCTGCCGCGAAAAGCACGGTGAGGCCAAAGGCAAGGTGAGCCGTGAGCATAGCGACGCTGGTGGCCAGGTCGGGCCGCAGGAGCCGCTCGGGTACCACCAGCGTTGCCAGGTAGCCGTACCCGACCACCCAGATCAGCCCCCCGTAGATAATGCCCTTTAGCCAGAGGAAGTCCCGCCCGGTGAGGCGGAGAATATAGACGCCTATGATACCTGACAGCGCCGACACCAGCCAACATACCGCCACGCCTATCGTGAGCGACGCGGCGGGTGTATTCAGCGCGACACCCTTGGGAAGCAGGGCCGCAGCAGAAAGGTGCAGAGTGGTTGTTTTCGCGACACTCGCCACGTAAAAGAGCAGGTTAACGGCCAGCTTCACCGGTGCTCCCAGCGTTCCCGCGATGGTACCGGAGTAAACCGTATCCCGCATATACTGCTTCCTTAGTTGAGTTCATTTGTGACTTATTATTGCTTTTCTGGGAAATAAGATGTATCACGAGTCGGAAGTCAGGTCAGTCAAGAAAAATCCGTTTTCTATGTCTACATTCTGGCTCCCGGCTGCTGAACCGGCGGCTGGTTGCCGTATACCTGTATTATTAAATTTTTCTTTGAAAAAATATAGAACGAGGTGACAGGGGCGGCTGAGGCAGAGATTGTGCAGTGGTTCGCCCGGGGCGATTGAGGGAAGAAGGCAGGATCACGGCCTTTCAGGTGATGCTCTACCAGGTGACCGTCGGGCTGCCGACGATTATCCTTCTCGTGCCTGCCATTGCCACGATGAGGGCGCGTCAGGACGTCTGGCTTTCCGGTTTCCTGGCATGCCTATTCGGCTTCGCGGCGGTCTTTGCGGCGGCGAAGTTAGCGCTGCGCTTTCCGGATCAAACAGTGATTCAGTACACCCCCCGGCTTTTGGGCGGATTTTTAGGCAAAGCGGTCGGTTTTCTTTACATTTTCTCTTTTTTCTTCGTCGCATATGTTACCCTGCGCCAGTTCGGGGAGTTGATGACTTTAGCCTTCTTCCCTGAAACCCCCATCATTGTTTTCCTCGGCATTCTCACCTTGCTTGCCTGCTACGTGGTCTATCTCGGCCTTGAGGTTTTGTGCCGACTGATTACGCTGTGGGGGGTCTTCGGCGTGTCTTTTTTCATCATAGTGGCGCTCTTTATAAAAGATATAGAGATCAGTCGTTTTCTGCCGTTTTTAGAGCACGGTATCGGTCCGGTGGCGGCGGGCGCGATCGCGCCGGGAGGGTGCTGCGTGGGGGCGGCAATCATCTTGATGGTCTTACCATTCATGAGCGATAAGCACCGGGCGGTGCGCAACAGCCTGGCGGCAATCTTTATTCTCTTTGCTTTTTTCGAGATGATAATTGTTCCTGTGGTGGGTACCATGGGGGCGGAAAGCGTTTCCCGGGAGACATTCCCTTACCTCACCCTTTACCGGCGGATGGAGATCCCGACCATGCCGGTTTTAGAGCGGCAGGACCCTATCATTATGGGTATCTGGATCGGCGGGCTGCTCTGGAAGGTCGGCATCTTTATGCAAGCAGGATTAATGGGCCTGGGGCAGTGGCTGGGGCTCAGGAGCTACCGCCCGCTCATTTTCCCGGCGGGGGCCTTAGTGGTGGCCCTGGCGGTACAGGGCTGGGAGAGCGTGATTGACCTATTTGCTTCCTGCGGTGAGGCCATCCAGCCGTTTTTGGTCTTTCCCAATTTTATTTTAACGGCTCTGCTTCTTTTGGTAGCAGTGGTACGAGGAGTAAAGGATAAAGGCGGAAGGATGAAGGATGAGGAATGAGATCTGCTGTGGAAGAGGATAAGGGTCAAGAATTCAGTAGTCAGAAGTCGGAATCCAGAATGAGGTTTATAGAAATTCGCCCGGCGAATTCCATTCCCAGATTTCTGACGACGGCGTCTGACGGCCGGCATCCGGTTATGGTAGGCCGGAATAAGCGGAGCGTTTCCGGCGTCCGAGTGGTAGCTTTCATTTGCTTGAAACGTTTTTAACGTTGAACCTTGAACATTGAACGTGAAGAGAGGTGAAACGGGTGCGACGGCGGGTCATAAAAAAGCTTAAGGACCTCTTGGTACAGTCGAAAAAGCCAGAATGGCCCGGGAAGCAACCCCATGTGCCGCCGGAGCCCAGCGCTCAGATTGCTGAGTGCCGGGAAGTTCTGGATAAGGTCTGGGAGCCGGCGGAACTCAAAAGGATACCGGTTTCGCCGGAGATCGCGGTAAATATACGGCTTTTAAAAGAGATAATGGGGCGGAATACCGACTTTGTGCTCCGCGAGTTCACAGTGGGGCCGCAGCAGGCGCCGGCGGCGCTTGCTTACACCTCGGCGCTGGTGGAGCGGGTGCAGTTGAACGATCACATCCTGAAGAGCCTGATGCTCGAATATCCTGCGGGTCTTCCAGTCTCGCTGGCATCGGTAAAAGAGCAGGTTGTGACGGTGGCGGAGGCAGAGGAGCTTGCCGACTTCTGGCAGGCGGTGAGCGCTCTGCTTATTGGACATGCGGTGCTCTTTCTGGGGGGGGAGAGCCGGGCGCTGGGGCTCGATGTCCGCGGGTACGAGGGGCGGGCGATCAGCGAGGCGGAGACCGAGGGTGTGGTGCGCGGCCCCCGGGACGCCTTTGTGGAGAATATCGAGCGGAATGTGATGCTCGTCCGGCGGCGGATTAAGACCGCGAACCTAGTGATGGAAAGGTTTGTCCTCGGGCGACTAACCCAGTCGGCGATGGTTTTGGGTTATATCAAGGGCCTAGCGGCGCCGGAGCTGATAGAGGAGGTACGGGAGCGGGTAAAGCGGATCGACACGGACGCGGTGTTAGAGTCCAACACCATAAATGAAATGATCGTTGATAACCCTTACTCTCTTTTCCCACAGGTGATTACCACCGAGCGGCCGGACCGGGTGGCTGGCGCTTTAGCGGAAGGGAGGGTGGTGCTGATCACTGACACCACGCCCTTTGCGCTGATTCTACCGGCCACGCTGGGCTCTTTACTGCAATCGCCCGAGGATTACTACCACCCGCACGGGATCAGCACAGCCATCCGCTGGCTGCGGTACCTGGCTTTTTTTGCCTCGGTGATGGCTTCGCCCCTCTATGTCGCCATCACCACCTTCCACCAGGAGATGATTCCCTTCAAGCTCCTTCTCTCCGTGGCGGCGGCCCGGGAAGGGGTGCCGCTGCCGGCGGTCATGGAGGCGCTGCTGATGGAAGCGGTCTTCGAGCTTTTGCGGGAAGCGGGGGTCAGGCTCCCGCGGCCCGTCGGCCAGGCGGTAAGCATCGTCGGGGCGCTGGTGATCGGTGAGGCGGCGGTCATGGCGGGCGCGGTCTCGCCCCTGATGGTGATTGTGGTGGCAGGGGCCGGCATCGCCTCCTTTGCCACGCCTTCATATGAACTCGCCATCCCGATGCGCCTTTTGCGCTTCCCGATGATGATTTTGGCCGGAACCCTGGGGCTTTTCGGCCTGACCGCCGGCCTTCTGGCGGTGCTCATCCACCTGGCGGGGCTGAGGTCTTTCGGGGTGCCGTACCTTTCCCCGCTTGCCCCGACAAAGTTCAGTGAACTTAAGGATGTGCTGGTAAGGGTACCGCTCTGGGCGATGCGCACGCGCCCGGAGACCGCGAAGCGGGACTGGTACCGCCAGGCGGCAGGGTTGAAGCCCGGGCCGCCGCCGGAGGAAAGCTAAAGGGAAGGGATAGAGGGTTATTAAGTTGACTTCCGGATCTGAGGGGGAAAGGGGATGGTCGCTTGCGGCGGGTTCTGGCAATGGTTTTACTTGTGCTAACGGTTTTCGCGGGCGGCTGTTGGGACTTAAGAGAGGTTGAGGACCTGGCTTTCGTGCTGGCCATAGCGGTTGATACCACCCCCCGGGGGGAGTTCAAGCTCCTGGTTCAGGTGATCAACCCGCGGGCCTTAGTGGCCGGCCCCCGCGGGGGGCTAACGCCGGGTGCCAGTATTCCGGCGAAGCCGTACCGGAACTACGAAGCGGTCGGGCGGACCATCTTCTATGCCTTCAGGGAGCTTTCGCTGGGTGTTCCGAAAAGGCTTTTTTTGGCCCAGAACCGGGAGATTCTCTTCACGGAGAAAGTGGCGCGGCAAGGACTCGGCGAGATTATAGACTTATTCGACCGGGGCGTGGAGATAAGAAAGCTGGCCCACGTGCTGCTGATAAAAGGGGAAATGGAAGAGGTGCTGGAACTTCCCGGGGCGCTTACCCCGGCCCCGGCGCTGCGGATTGAAGGGATCATCCGCCAGCAGCACTTAGCGAACCGTTACCCGCTGGTGAACCTCGGGAATTTCCTGAGGTTGATGGAGACCGAGGGGCAGGAGGCCTACTGCCCGGTAATCAGACTGGAGAAGAGCCCGACGCAGGTGCTGCGGCCTCACGAGCCCACACCCCTGGCACCGGAGCCGGCCTTTCAGATGATAATCGCGGGAACGGCGCTTTTCTGCAAGGATAAGCTTCGTGGTTTTTTCAACGAACGGGAGGCGCGGGGGCTCCTGTGGGCCAAAGGGGAGGTCCAGGGAGGGGCGCTTGTGGTACCCTGCCCGTCGGGTAAGGGAAAGATTTCGCTTGAAATTCTGCGCTCGGAAGCCCGGATGATACCGGAGATCACGAACGACGGGCGGCTCAAGGTCACGGTGAAGATCCGGGAGGAGGCGAACCTGGCGGAAACTACTTCTCCCATTGACACCAGTAAAGCGGAAGTAATCAAGCAGCTTGAAGGGATCCAGGCAAAAGCCATCGAGCGCGAGGTGGTGAGCGCGGTACACCGCGCCCAGGAGTATGGCAGCGATGTTTTCGGTTTCGGTGCGGCCTTCCACCGGCGTTACCCCCGGGAATGGCAGGCAATGAGAGACGCCTGGGCGGAGGAGTTTTTCCCCATGGTGGAGGTGAAGGTGGCTGCCGAGGCCAAGATCAGGCGCACCCAGATGCGGACGAAGCCGCTGTTGCTGGAGCGGAAATTCAGATCTTAGACCGTGTGGGGATTGACGCGAAGGTCCAGAAGTCAGGAGCCAGAAGTCGGAAGCCGGGTGCCCAGCACTCAACTCGGCCTTTGAAAAGATGGCACCGGCACTCAGGCTAATAAACACTTAAAAACCCCTATCCCTTCGAACGCTGGGTTAAGCACGGGGTCTTAAGGAGTAGGGAATTTGGTCTACGTATTCTTGCTGCTTCTTTTTTACGCTGTGGTGGCCTACTTCGAGGTGCCCCGGATGCTCAAGAACAACATGCGCCGGGAGCTTTACACCTTCATTATCATTTCTCTCTTAGGGTTTATTCTGGCTGCCGGGCAGATTCTGGACCTTCCGTTGCCGAACATCACCAAGGGAGT
Organism: Bacillota bacterium; assembly: GCA_040758635.1. Taxonomy (GTDB): domain Bacteria; phylum Bacillota; class Desulfotomaculia; order Desulfotomaculales; family Ammonificaceae; genus Yes71-27. Next base: position 57,748 of record JBFLVI010000004.1, read on the forward strand.
CGAGGCGGTAATCCGGCCGGTTTACAAGGCGCTGGAAAGGCTGCTTCTGCCGCCGGAACTGCGCGGCTGAAACAGGATTCGGTCGGCGAGCGTCGAATAACAACCAAGATAGAATTCAGAAGTCAGAATGGCGTTTATAGGAATTCGCATCGCGAATTCCATCTTTGGGCCTTCTGGATGCTGACTCCTGGCTCCTGAATTCTTGACCCTGAATCCCGACTTGCGGGGGATGCTGATGGGCTTTGAGGCACGGCTGAAGGAACTGGGAATCATCTTGCCGGAAGCGCCCCGGCCGGTGGCGGCTTATCTTCCTTATGTGGTGGTGGACGGCCTGGTTTTTACCGCGGGCCAGCTTCCCGTGGCGGACGGCAAGGTGCGCTACACCGGGCGGGTGGGGGCGGAGCTCACCGTGGAAGAAGGCAGGGAGGCGGCGCGGCTCTGTGCTTTGAACTGCCTGGCCGTGGTCCGGGCGGCGGCGGGGAGCCTGGATAACGTCGTAAAGTTAGTTAAGCTTACTGGGTTTGTGGCCAGCGCGCCGGACTTCCACGGGCAGCCCCAGGTCTTGAACGGCGCTTCGGAGTTTTTGGAGGCGGTTTTCGGTACGGCCGGACGGCACGCCCGGACGGCGGTGGGGGTTGCCGCCCTGCCGCTCGGTGCGGCGGTAGAGCTGGAGATGGTCGTAAAGGTAGGCTTGTCAGGGCTTACGGTTTAAGATAAACTAAAACAAGTACCTCCCGGTTAGAGGGGGACTGCATTTGTCAAAGGGGCTCAAAGCTTCGCGGACCCCCTGGTTGTTGGTGGTTTTACTTCTTGTCGGAGGCCTGGCAGGCAGTGCCCTGGGGGATTCGGTTGCGGTTTTTTCTCCTTTTCTTGGCAACGCTTCCCGGGTTAGTCTTGGTCCGGTAACGCTGAATCTCGGGTTCTTCCACCTCACCTTCGGTTTGAGTTTGGTCATCGGGCCGCTCACCGTCCTGGGTTTTATCGCGGGATATCTCGTTTACCGGCGCTTATAGAGGACTTATCATGCTCTGTGCTGTCCGGCACAATCAGGTTGTTGCTTTTAGACGCCAGGGCCGCTGCTCAATTCTTTTGTGGGGAGATGCCTTTGGTAAAGGATGAAGGATGAAGGATGAAGGATGAAGGATGAAAGGGGAGAATAAAAGGGCCGGCACGGCGTACCGGGTGACGATCCGGGAGTTGCCGGAAGAAATAAGGCCCCGCGAGCGGCTCTGGCGGGAGGGGCCGGAGGCGCTCACGGAGACCGAGTTGCTGGCGGTTATTTTGCGGACGGGCTCGCGGGAGGGGTCGGCGCTTGATCTGGCGGCTTACCTGCTGGGGGTTTTCGGGGGCCTGCCCGGGATCGCCAGAGCGGCCTTCGAGGAGTTGAGCGCGGTCAAAGGGGTGGGGCCGGCCAAAGCCGCCCAGATGATGGCCGCGGTGGAGTTGGGGCGGCGGCTCAGCGCTTCTGCCGGGTTTCGGCCGAAGGTCACGACGCCGGAGGATGCCGCGCGCCTGGTGCTGGCCCAGATGCGTCACCTCGACCGGGAAGAGTTCCGGGTGATCCTTCTGGACACCAAGAACCAGGTGCTCAAGGTGGAGACCGTGGCGGTGGGCGGTTTGAACAGTTCCGGGGTCGAGCCCCGGGAGGTCTTCAAGAATGCGGTCCGGCAGAGTGCGGCGGCGGTAATCCTCGTTCACAATCACCCGAGCGGCGATCCGACACCAAGCCGTGAGGACGTGGCGCTCACCCGGCGGCTGCTTCAGGCCGGGGAGTTGCTGGGGATCGAAATTTTGGACCACCTGATCATCGGAGATAATAAGTACGTGAGTCTCAAGGCAGAGCGGTTGCTGAAATAACACAGAAAGGAAGTCTTTGAGCCGTGCTAAGTTTCGGTATTTTTTCCAGGGATATGGGGATTGATTTAGGAACGGCAAACAGCCTGGTTTACGTGCGGGGTCGGGGAGTGGTCCTGCGGGAGCCGTCCGTGGTGGCCATTCACAAGGATACAAAACAGATCCTGGCGGTCGGGGAAGAGGCAAAGCAGATGATCGGGCGCACCCCGGGGAACATTGTGGCCATCAGGCCCCTCAAGGACGGGGTGATTGCCGATTTTGATACCACCCAGGCGATGATTAAATATTTTATCAACAAAGCGTTGCGGGGCCGGCGTTTCTTTATCCGGCCGCGGGTGGTGATCGGGGTACCTTCGGGGGTGACCACTGTGGAGGAAAGGGCGGTACGGGAAGCGGCCGTCCAGGCCGGCGCCCGCGAGGTTTACCTGGTGGAAGAGCCCATGGCGGCGGCGATCGGCGCCGGCCTGCCGGTGCACGAGCCCACCGGAAACATGATCGTGGATATCGGCGGGGGCACGACAGAGGTCGCGGTCATCTCTTTAGGCGGGATTGTGACCAGCCGCTCGATCCGGATTGCCGGTGACGAGATGGACGAGGCGATTATCCAGCACATCAAAAAGAGTTACAACCTGATGATCGGAGAGCGGACGGCGGAAGAAATTAAGATCAAAATCGGGTCGGCATACAAGCCCGAGAACTTGGAGAAGATGGATGTACGCGGCCGGGACCTGGTAACCGGTCTGCCCAAGACCGTCAGGGTCACGGCGGAGGAGATCCACGAGGCGCTTTCCGAGCCGGTGGGGGCAATCCTGGAGGCGATTAAGGCGACGCTTGAGGGAACACCGCCGGAGCTGGCCGCCGACATCATGGACCGCGGGATTGTGATGGCCGGCGGGGGAGCGCTGCTGCGCGGGCTTGACCGCCTGGTTGCCGAACAGACGGGAATGCCCGTAACAATTGCGGAAGAACCCCTTCAGGTAGTGGCGTATGGCACCGGTTATATCCTGGACAATATCGAGGTGCTGCGCCGGGTAGTACTGCAGCCCCGGAAGGTGGTATAATGCCTTCGTGGCAGTACGTGAAGCGAGTTTTGCTGGTTCTTGTCCTGCTCGGGTTGGCTCTGAGCGCGATGCACCTGACCGCGCCCGACCGCGTCGGCAAGCCCAGTCTGCTCATGCTCTGGGCCAGGGACGTGGTGGCGCCGGTCCAACACAGCATGTGGCAAGCCGCCCGGGTGGTGAGCGCCGGAGCGGCCTTTGTTTTTTCTTTCGGCCGGGACACCGGTTATACGCGCTCCCTGGAGAAAAAAGTGGCGGAGCTGCAGGGCGAGGTCAAGCGGTTGCAGGTCGTGGAGCAGGAAAACAGGAGGCTCAAGGCGTTTTTAGATTATAAGGAAACGCACGGCGGTGCGAGCTTGGTGGCGGTGGTAGTCGGCCGGAATCCGGATAACTGGTTCGGTACCATCACGATCAATCGCGGCCGGGCGGACGGCGTAACCCGCGGCGCGGTTGCGGTAACCCCCGCCGGTCTGGTGGGAAGGGTCCTGACCGTCAGCAACCACACGGCAGAAGTGCTCCTGATAACCGATCCGCGCAGCGCGGTGGGGAGTGCCGTTTATGAAACCCAGGTGCCGGGGATTGTGCGGGGTACGCTCGGCGGGATCGAAAGGCTGAAAATGCAATACGTGGTTAAAGACGAGCCGGTACGCAAGGGCTTTCTGGTGCGAACCTCCAGCCTCAGCGGGGTCTTCCCGCCCGGGATACCGGTGGGCACCGTTACCAGGGTTGCGGAGGAGGAAAGCGGCCTGTTTAAGACGGTCTACCTCCGGCCGGCGGTGGACCTTAATCGGTTAGAAGAAGTACTGATCCTTTTGAAGCAGTGATTAAGGGTCAAAATCTAGAAGCCAGGAGCCAGAATCCAGAAGTTTAAAGAGGGAATTCGCGTAGCCAATCATACAAAAGCTATTGGATTCTTGACCCGTTAACTGGTGATAAGACGTGCGGACATTTACTTTCCTCTTACTGATTGCGGTTGCACTTCTTTTGGAGCAGACGGTGCTCAACTTCCTCCGGGTGGCGGGGGTGAAGCCCGACCTGGTGCTCCTGCTGGTTATTTTTAACGGCATGCTGAAGGGTTCCCGCGAGGGAGCCTACTGGGGCTTCGTTGCCGGTCTGGTGCAGGACCTGGCCGGCGGGTACTACATCGGGCTTAACGCTCTCAGCAAGCTCCTGGGGGGTTACGCGGCAGGTCTGGTTGAGGTTCGTGTTTATAAAGAAAGCCTGCTGGTGGCGGCGGCGGTGGTTTGGGGTGCCAGCGTGGTTTCCGGAAGCACAACTTTTCTGTTGCTTTTGAGTTTAGGGATTGCCGTCACGCCTTTAGACGCCTTTTTGCGGGTGGTGTTCCCGCTTGCAGTGTATAACAGCCTTCTAAGCCTGCTGTTCTACCGCCCCTTTCACCGCGCAACCTTTTACGGCATCTTACGGGAGGAACGGTACTGATTTTGGAAAAGAAGACGGTCGAAAAAAAGGCGCAGGTCTTTCTGACCGTGGTCACGCTCATTTTCCTGGTCCTCCTTTTTCGCCTGGCGGAGCTCCAGCTTTTCCGGACCGAGCGGTTTGAAGTGCTCGCGCGTGAAAACCGGCTGCGGCTGATGACCATCAGGGCGCCGCGGGGAGAGATATACGACCGGGACGGGCGGAAAGTGGTCGGCAACCGGCCGGTTTACACCATCTCGCTGGCGGATTTCGAGCAGCCGATTCCGCCGGCGGTAATCAAACGGCTGGCCGGGCTCCTCGGCAAAGAGGAGGCGGAAATCCGCCAGAAGCTCCAGGAGCAGTCGCGGCCCTACGAACCGGTCCGGGTGGCCACCGACGTGCCGCTCGCCGTCGTGACGTTCATCGAGGAGCACCAGGAGGACTTTCCGGGCGTGCTGGTGGACATTACACCGGTGCGTGCCTACCCCTTCGGCAAGACCCTGGCGCACGTGCTGGGCTATGTTCAGGAGATCAAACCCGAACAACTGGAAAAGCACAAAGACCAGGGGTACAGGCTTGGTGATCCTTTCGGGCAGGACGGCCTGGAGTACCTGTTCGAAAGCTATCTCCGGGGAAATGACGGCGCCCGCTACCTGGAGGTGGACGCTGTGGGGCGTCCGGTAAGGGACCTGGGCGTAAAGAAGCCCACGGCGGGAGCGGACCTCGTTCTCACCATCGACATGGACCTGCAGCGGGTGGCGGAAGAGGCGCTGATACGGGAAATCAAGGCGGCGCGGGCCCGGAAGGAGAAGTTCCCGGCGCCCGCCGGGGCAGTGGTGGTGGAAGACCCGCGTACGGGCGAAATCCTGGCGATGGCCAGTTTCCCGGCTTACGACCCGGCGGTCTTTACCAGAGACCTTAAACCGGAAGAAGTGGACCTTGTTTTTAACGCGCCGGACAGGCCCTTTTTGAACCGGGCGCTCCGGGCCTACCCGCCGGGTTCGACCTTCAAGATGGTCACCGCGCTGGCCGCCCTGGAGGCGGGGAAGATTACCCCGAAGTTCACGGTCAATTGCTCCGGCACCTACGTGTTGGGGAGGGTTTTTCATGACTGGCTCGCCGGGGGGCACGGCCGGGTGGATCTCCTGCGGGCCATCCAGGTTTCCTGCAACGTCTATTTCTGGACCATCGGCAATCTGACGGGCATAAATGAGATCGCCCGGGTCGCGCACGAGTTTGGCCTGGGACAAAAGACGGGAATCGGTTTGCCGGGGGAGATGGCCGGGGTCGTCCCCACGCCCGATTACAAGTACAAGACGGTGAAGGCTTACCTGGATTCGGTTTTCGGGCCGCAGTTTGAAGCGCTGGAGAAGGAATACCGGCCTCTGCTGGCCCGAGCGGAGGATCCGGCGGAAAGAAAAAAGTTAGAAAAAGAAATGGAGCGGAAAAAGGCGCAAATCCAGGCGGAGTACGACCGTTACGCCTGGGACCTTCAATGGCGGTCTTACGACACCCTGAACACCGCCACTGGCCAGGGTTACAACCTCTATACGCCCCTGCAGCTCGCGAATTACACTGCGGCGCTCGCCAACGGGGGAACGCTTTACCGGCCTTTTCTGGTGAAAAAAGTAGTGGACCCCAAGGGAGAGACGGTGGCCGAGTTTCAGCCGCAGGTTGTCCGCCGCGTGAAGGTGAAGCCGGAGCATTTGAGTACGGTTCAGAAAGGAATGGCCCTGGTTACCAAGCCGGGTGGTACGGCGTACGGCTCCTTTTACGATTTTCCGGTGCCGGTCGCCGGAAAAACCGGTTCGGCCGAAAACCCGGGCCAGGGTACACACGCGGTTTTCGTTGGCTACGCTCCGGCGGACAACCCCGAGGTGGCCGTTGCGGTGCTGGTCGAAAACGCCGGGCACGGCGGTACGGTGGCGGCGCCGGTAGCGCGGGATGTTTTGGCGAAATACTTCGGGGTACAACTTGATTCGCCTGCCGCACCGCAAAGCGTGGAGGCCGGGGACTAGTTTTCAAGGATTATGCAGCTTGAGGGGCTCCAAAGCTGTTTTTTTGTCAAAAAAAGAGAAAAAAAGCTTGAAAATCCTTCGGATTTTTCAGGTGCGTTTAGCAGGATTTGGTTTAGAGGGCGCGAATACACAAAGAGGGGGGAGAGTGATGACGTTGGGGCCCGAGCAGATGGCGTCTGAATTCCGGCTGGCCAAGGTTGAAGATCACCAGACGATCCTCGTTCAGCGAACGCTGCGGTCGGGTCAGAGCATTTTTTACGCGGGTAACATTATCGTACTGGGGGACGTAAATCCCGGGGCCGAGATCGTGGCTACGGGTGATGTAATCGTCATCGGGAAGATGAAGGGTACGGTCCATGCCGGTGCCGGCGGAAACGAGGGGGCGATGGTGGTTGCATTCCGGTTCGAACCGACGCAGCTCCGGATCGCGGGTCATGTTGCCCGACCAGCGGAGGAAACACTGCCGCCCGGAAAACCGGGACTGGCGCGAATCGTGGACGGTGCGGTGGTGATAGAGGCGTTCTCCCTGACGGGGGATCGCAAGGGTCCTCCAAGTGTTTTGCAGACATTGCCGAACGCACCGGGTATGGAGAGCAAGGCTCGGCGCACGGGGGCCAAACGGCGAAACCGGGGGGCGGTTTCAGACAAGGCCAGGTAGCTTTGCGGACGCTTTTCAGGAGAATTTAATGGTAGGGAGGACCAAGAATGGGAGAGGTCATCGTAATTACTTCCGGTAAAGGAGGCGTGGGTAAGACCACGGCCACGGCCAACATCGGCGCGGGGCTGGCACTCCGCGGCTACAAAGTGGCTCTGGTTGATGCCGACATCGGTCTTCGGAATCTCGACGTGGTTCTGGGTTTGGAGAACCGCATTGTTTACGACCTGGTGGACGTGGCACATGGACACTGCCGGCTGAAACAGGCGCTGATCAAGGATAAACGCTTCGAAGGTTTGCACCTTTTGCCGGCGGCCCAAACCAAGGATAAAACGGCGGTCAAGCCGGAACAGATGAAGGAGGTCTGCCTCCAGCTAAAGGAAGAGTTCGATTACGTGATTATTGACTGTCCGGCCGGGATTGAACAGGGATTCAAAAACGCCATTGCCGGAGCGGAAAAGGCGATCGTGGTCACCACCCCGGAAGTCTCAGCCGTGCGTGACGCCGACCGGGTGATCGGACTTTTGGAAGCGGCGGAATTAAGGGAGCCGAAGCTTGTTATCAACCGGTTGCGCCCCAAGATGGTCCGGCAGGGGGATATGATGAACATTGAAGACATCATCGAGATTTTAGCGGTTGACCTTCTCGGGGTGATTCCGGAGGACGAGCAGATCATCGTCACCACGAACCGGGGTGATACGGTGGTTCAGGACCAGCGTTCCCGGTCGGGAGAGGCCTTTCGAAATATTGCCCGGCGAATCTTAGGAGAGCCGGTGCCGCTTATGGATCTGGAGCGCGACGGGAATCTCTTTACCCGGCTGCGTAAGATAATCGGCTTGGGGTAACCAGGTAGAGAGGGGGAAGATGCTTTGTTAGAATTTTTAGCCCGGTTTTTTCAGCGGCATTCTTTGGGAAGCAAAGAAGTAGCGAAAGAGCGCTTGCGGTTGGTTTTGGTGCACGACCGGGCCAACGTCTCGCCCGAGTTGCTGGAACTCTTGAAAAATGATCTGGTCCAGGTGATCTCGAGGTACATCGAGATTGATGAGCGGGGGCTGGAAGTCACCCTTGATTCCTCAGAAGAAATGGTGGCTCTCGTGGCGAGCATCCCGGTCCGGCGGGTGAAAAGGGCCGTCAAAATGGCTTCGGTCTAAAGGTCTTGACGCCGCGCCCGACATGCGGTTCGCCGGCCGGCGGTGGCGGGGCAGGAATTCCTTCGGAGGTAAACGGGTTCAGGGTTTTGAAAAGCTGGTCCGGAAAGAGCGGCCGCAGCGGAAGCGGCCTTTTTCATTTGCCAAAAATCGCTTATGGGTTTAAAATCTAAGGTCAAGAATCCAAAAGCCAGGAGTCGGAAATCCAGAAGGTTCGGAGTAGGAATTCGCACAGCGAATTCCTACAAACCCATTCTGACTTCTGACTTCCTGGGAGGGTTTGTCTTGATACTTGACCTGGAAGATAATATGTGCTTCGCGTGCAGTCCGAAAAATCCGATCGGACTCAAGCTGCGTTTCCGCCGGGAAGGCGACGTGGTGCGGGCGGGCTTTGTAGTCCGGCCGGAGCACCAGGGGTGGCCGGGGTGCCTGCACGGGGGCTTGGTCGCCACCCTGTGCGACGAGGCGATGGCGCAGTGGCTCTGGCTGCGGGAAATCGAAGCTTACACCGGTGAATTGACGGTGCGCTTCAAGAAGAACGTTCCTGTCGGGACGCCGGTGGAGGTGGTCGCCGAGCTTGCCGCCCGCCGCGGGAGGCTGGTCCTTCTGACGGCGGCCGTACTGCTTCCCGGGGGAGTGGTGGCCGCGACTGCTTCCGGGAAGTTCCTGATGGGGAATTCCGGTCCGGCGGCGCTTTCGGACGGGGAAAATACAGACGGGGGTGAAAGCGGTGGATCGAGAAAAGGCCTTGAGGCTCCTGGCCACGCACCTGAAGAATAACAACCTGCGTAAACACTGCTTCGCGGTCGAGGCGGTGATGCGGGCCCTGGCCAGGCGGTTCGGTGAGGATGAGACGCTTTGGGGGCTGGCCGGACTTTTGCACGATATTGATTACGAGTGGACGAAAGACGACCCTGCGCGGCACGGCATCGAAGGAGCAATACTTCTGGAGCGCCTGGGCCTGCCGGAAACCGTCGTTCAGGCAGTGCGCATGCATAACGACCGTCACGGACTGCCCCGGGAGACCTTGCTGGACAAAGCCCTCTACGCGGTTGACCCGGTGACCGGGCTGATTACCGCCGCCGCTCTGATCAGGCCGGATAAGAGCCTGGCGGCGGTCGACGTGCCGTTCTTGCTGAACCGGTTCAAGGAGAAGTCTTTTGCGCGCGGTGCGAACCGGGAGCAGATTCTTTCCTGCGCCGAACTGGGGCTGACACTGGAAGAGTTCCTGGCGGTCGGCCTGGAGGCGATGCAGGGAATTGCTGCGGAACTCGGATTATGAGGAGGCAATTTTTCGCTTGACGCCGGTGGCTAAGAAAAAGATTGTGGCTAAAGAAGAGATTTTAGAATTTATGCGGCGGAAGGCCTACCGTCCCCTGACGGTCGCGGAACTGGCGCGCGTTTTTCTTTCCGAGGGCAAGGGGCTGAACGCCTTCAAGAAGCTCCTTCGGGAAATGGAGGAGGAGGGCCTCATCTACCAGACGCGGGCGGCGCGCTACGGGCTGCCGGAGCAGTTCAACCTGGTCGTCGGCAGGCTCGAGGGGCACCCCAAAGGATACGCCTTCCTGATTCCCGATAAAGAGGGGGCGCCGGATGTTTTCGTTGGCCCGGGGAGCCTGTACGGGGCGATGCACAATGACCGGGTGGCCGTCCGGCTACTGCCGCCGGGGAAAGGAAGAACCCGGGAAGGGGAAGTCGTGCGCATATTAAAGCGCGGTAACCGCCGCGCGGTGGGCACGCTGCGGAAGAAGCGGCGCTTTGCGGTGGTGATCCCGGACGACTCCCGCCTGGGAGCGGACATTGTCGTGCCACGCGGGCGCCTGACGGGGGCGAAAGACGGGGACAAGGTGGTGGTGGAGTTCACCGCTTACCCGGCGCCGAAAACCCCGCCCGAGGGGCGGGTGGTGGAGGTGCTCGGCCCTCCCGACGCGCCGGGAATGGACCTGTTGCTCCTTTGCCGGCGGTACGAGCTGCCGGATGAATTCCCCGCGAAGGTGCTCGGAGAAGCGGAAGCGATTCCGGCGGAGATTCCTGCAGCAGAGTTGAAGGGGCGGCGCGACCTCCGAGGCTGGCCGATTATCACCATTGACGGGGAGGACGCCAAGGACCTGGACGACGCGGTAAGCCTCACGGTCAACGCTGACGGGACCTATCTCCTGGGCGTGCACATCGCGGACGTGGGCTACTATGTCCGGGAGGGCAGCGCCCTGGACAGGGAGGCCTTCAAACGGGGCACGAGCGTTTACATGCCCGGCCGGGTGATTCCGATGCTCCCGCCCAGGCTCTCCAACGGCATCTGCAGCCTGAACCCGCAGGAGGACCGGTTAAGCTTTTCGGTGGTGATGACCGTTGACCTGGAAGGGGCGGTGCGGGACTACGAGATCTTTCTTTCGGTCATCCGTTCGCGGGCGCGCATGACGTATACCGACGTTTACCGGCTGCTGGAGGGCGACCCGGAGGTTGCCGGGCAGTACCGGGAACTGGTGGAAATGCTCACGCGGATGCGGGACCTGTGCCTGATCCTCCGGCGGAGGCGGCTGGCCAGCGGCGCGATCGACCTCAACCTGCCGGAGACGAAGGTGGAGGTGGACGAGTCCGGCCGGCCGGTGGCGGTTTACCGGGCGCCCCGGACGGTCGCCGAACAGATCATCGAGGAGTTCATGCTCCTGACGAACGAAACGGTGGCCAGGCACGCGGCAGCCCTTGAACTGCCGTTCATTTACCGGATTCACCCGAAGCCGGATGCAGAGAAAGTGGCCGCTCTGGAGGACCTGCTTGCCGGCTTCGGCTACGGCGCCCGGGGGCTCACCCGGCTTGAGCCCGCAAGTTTTCAGGCGGTCCTGGACGTGGTCGCCGGAAAGCCCGAAGAACGGCTGATAAACATGGTGATGCTCCGCTCGATGAAGCAGGCCCGGTACGCGCCGGAACGCACCGCACATTTCGGGCTGGCCTCCGAGTACTACACCCATTTTACCTCGCCGATCCGGCGCTATCCCGACCTTTTCATCCACCGGGTGCTGCGGGAGGCGCTCCTGGGCAAGCTCTCCGAAAAAAGGGCGGCGGAACTGAGCGTACGGGCGGTGTACGCGGCGGCGGTGTCCTCGGAGCGGGAGCGGGTGGCGATGGAGGTGGAACGCGAGGCTACGGAGCTCAAGAAGGTCGCCTTCATGCGGGACAAGATCGGGAACGTCTACCCCGGGTTTGTAAGCGGCGTTACCGCCTGGGGCTTTTACGTGGAACTGGAGAATACAGTCGAAGGTCTTGTGCACGTACGGACGCTCACGGACGATTTTTACGTCTACGACGAGCGCAATTACACCCTGACGGGGCGGAATACCGGCAGATCGTACCGCCTCGGGGACCCGGTCCGGGTCCGGGTAGTCCGGGCGTCGGTAGAGGACCGGCTGGTTGAATTTGAACTCTGTACCGAAGGCTGATTTTATCGGAGGAACACCGTATTTCGAAGGAAGTTAAAGATTTATGTCGAAAATAAAAAATAAAAATTGGTTGAATATTTTGACGACCGGGAGATGCGCCAACGCAGGCTATCCGGAGATTTTCTGTCGGATAGCTGACAAAGAACTTGTCGTTTACCGGACATCGCGGGCCTGCCGGGAGTATTATTTTTAGTTTAGGGGGGGTGTAGAGTGTTGGCAAAGGCAAAAAAAGACCTCCTCGAGGGTAACCCGCTGGTTTTAGACGACCAGGAAAAGGAACTCGTGCGCGAAACCGGCGTGACCGTAAACTACCCCAAGGGGCAGATAATTTTTGCCGCGGAGGAGATAGCGGACAGGGTTTACCTGATCGAAAAGGGCTGGGTCAGGATCTACCGGCTTTCCAGCGAAGGCCGCGAAGTCACCGTCGGCAGCATCCGTAATCCCGGCGAGATGATGGGGTTGGCGGAGACGCTTTACCACGGGAGGCGGACCTGTTTTGCGGGAGCGATAAGCGACGTCACCCTGGTCGTGGTGACGAAAAGAGACTTCCTGGATCTCCTCACGGAGGAACACGAGCTTTCACTTAAAGTAGCCAAGCTTCTGGCAGCCCGGATGCGGGAGGCCGAAGCGATGGTTCACGAGTTGGTTTGCTGGCAGGTTCCCGGTCGTTTGGCCCTGCTCCTGCTCAAAATCAGCGAACGGTGCGGGATTCCGGAGAGCGACGGGGTAACGATTAAACTGCGGCTTACCCACGAAGACATCGCCGGGATGATCGGCACTACCCGCCAGACGGTAACCTCGCTCTTAAATACCTTCAAGCGCGAGAAATCAATTGAATTTCAAGGTCGCGAGATCAAGATCCTCGACGCTAAGAAGCTTGCAAGCTGGATCGTTTAAGCCCACCTCTGCGAGTTCCCTTTCATAAAGAGTTGCATTATTTCTTTTACCCGGCACGCGCATTTTTTGAACTTTGAGTGCCAGCGTTATTTTTTTTACGGCTTTTTCAGTTCGTACTGCCGCGCGTTCGGGGCTTTGAAGGCTCAACAAGGCGTTCTAAGACAAAATATCATCAGTGTCGGCCATCCGACATTATTTTGTCAAATGCTTGTCGAGCTTTTGTCATCCCTGAGACATCTTAGATGGCGTCGGGATGTTACTGTCATGGTAAGGTGGCGGACGGTTCGTAAGTGTGATAAGTGGGTATGACAGGCTAAGCAATTACCCGGAATTGTAAAGTAAAGGGGGGATTGTAGAAAAAATATGGGACCTGGGTATGATGCATCAATTTCGGGTAGCAAGGAGGGTGAAAAATGAAAGGAAGATCCTGGCTTGAGGTTGCTGCGGCCGTAATGCTCTTGATTTTTTTAGTCACTCTGGCCGTAGGAGCAGCCGGCGCAGGAGCGCAGCCTTCGGAAGCCGGTAAGCAGGTGGTCGGCAGTAATCTGGATCTGCCCGGAAAACTCGGCGAGGCGATTAAAGCGGTTCCTCTCGGCGAAGGAAAGGGAAAGATAGACCCGAACGCGCCCAGGGGTTTCTTAGGTATCCCCGGTGCACCTAAGGTTAATCCTGTTCTTGCTTTTCTCTGGGCTATCTGGGTAGGCTGGATCTTTACCACGGTGGGAGCATTCGGCGGCATTATGGCGGGCGTCGGGCATATGACCGTGTATGGCCTCGGCGACTATACCAAGGCTTTCAAGAAAACCGCTCCGGCGTTTAACAAAGTCCTGACCGACTGCATCCGGATGGCCAACCAGTGGCTTGTGGGGCTTTCATCCTTTATCGGAACCATTACCTATTTGCGGATGGGACGTCTGGCCTGGCCGCTCGGTATCGCCCTTGGTGTGGGTTCGATTACGGGAGCTGGGCTCATTCCGTGGCTTACGGGTGGTAAAATCACCTTAAGCCAGTACATGGGCTGGTTCGGTCTGGTCGTCTTTGTCATCGGCGGCTTCCTTCTCTACGAGACGACGCCGCGGGGTCAGGCACGCAAGAAAGAGGCCAAAGCCGCGGCGCAGGCGTTTGAAAAGAGCGTGAAAGAAAAAGGCGACGTTGAGGGAATCAAGGTTACCAAGTGGAGCTTCTCGCGTATCGAGTTCAGCTTCTTTGGCGTTCAGTTCGGTTTTAATCCCGTCTGGCCTTTCGTGGGCGGTTTCTTCATCGCTGCTCTTTCGGCCTTTTTAGGTATCGGGGGCGGCTTCCTTTACGTGCCTTTCCTTACCAGCGTCGTGGGACTGCCGATGTATGTGGTGGCCGGCACCTCGGCCATGGCCGTCTTTCTCAGTATGTTTATGAGCATCATTTCTTACATTAAACTGGCAGGCGCGGCGGTGGACTGGGCTTTGATCGGCACACAGTTGGTCGGAATTTTTGTCGGCTCCATGATCGGGCCGCGCACGCAGAAGTATATTCCCGACGTCTGGCTGAAGCGGCTCTTTGTGGTGCTGGCTCTTTATGTCGGCTTGAGATACTTTAGTAAAGGCTTCTTCGGGCAAGCTTGGCTACCCCCATTCTAGGTTTGACCGTAAGTAGGGATGAAAACCGTGAGGAGGGCCGGTAGAGGTCAATGTTAAAGGGCGCGGTAAGTGCTTTTTGTAGCGTATCAGTATTCCAGAGCGAGGTGGCGGATTTGCTGGGTGCCGTTGATTCGGTCCTGATTACCCTTTACCTGGTAACCGGACACCCCGTGTTGGATTATTTTATCGGGACCTTCTTGCTGGCCCTTTTCACGGTCATCCTGGGCGAGTTTACCATTTCTCTGCTCTTCAGAATTAACCGAAAACACCTCGACCGGCTCAACAACCGCCTGGTAGAGACATATGACCTATCAATCCACGCCTACCAGTCAGGAGACCGAAAAAGTTACGCCGCCTGTAACAAAGAAGCCAACGACGCCTTCGGTCATGTCTTTTTCAATATGGTGGCCCTTTCTGCGGCTTCGCTGTGGCCGATTTTCTTTGCGCTGGCCTGGATGCAGCTCCGCTTTATGGGTATTAAATTTCCCATCCCTCTTACTGGCTGGTCGGTAAATTATGTGGTCACCTTCCTTGTTTGCTATATTCTGGCCCGGATGGTCTTCGGGCGCGTTAAGCACCGGTTGCCTTACTTCAGGGATGTCTGTGCGACACTCAAAGATTACGAGAAAGAGAACCCGCGGATGGCGAGCGTAGCCGAACCTGTCTCCGGAAAAGGGCAATACCCGGCAAGTCAGAATCAGTGATCTTGACCTCCGGGAAGGGTATTCAATCGCGGGGTACCGTATCCGGCACCCCCGCATCAATTGGTCGTAACTCATTCAAGGTAACCCTTGTCAGCCCCCTGACATTTATCTGTCGGACGGCTGGCAAAGCCGCTGTCGTTTTTGAGACGTTATCAAGTCTTCTGAGATGCTACTCTTGTTCTGGGAGTACTTTCCCAGAAAGGAGGGCTACAGGATCGCGGGCTTAGTTGCTTTTTGCCGGGTTTATGCAAGATTTTAGGTCTTGAAGGAGGGGTTAATAGTGGAGCAGGTATTGGTGGGTGAATCGCGGCGGATGGATTCTCCGAATCTTGGCTATAAAGATATGCAAAAGGTGCTGATGGATGAACTGCGGCTGATGCATTATCCGGTGGCGGTGAAATTTGTTTTTCGGGGGGAGGAACTGGAGGATTTTACCTCTAACGCTTCTTATTACGAGCCGGTGAAGCCGCTTACCTTTTGC
This sequence comes from Bacillota bacterium, assembly GCA_040758635.1. Lineage (GTDB taxonomy): Bacteria > Bacillota > Desulfotomaculia > Desulfotomaculales > Ammonificaceae > Yes71-27. Next base: position 73,032 of record JBFLVI010000004.1, read on the forward strand.
CAGTTTGAGATCGCGGCCCGGATGAAGGGCCAGACCGTGATCGGGACGAAGGAGACCCTCGGTTGCAGCAACGCCGCTTTTGTTTTCGGCTGGAAGGCTTACGACGACGGAGAAGTGAAGAGCCACCTTAAGTATGTAAAAAGCTGGGATCAGGCGGCGAAGTTTGTACAGACAAAGTCCCGCCTGCCGGAAGGGGCGCTCAAGGCCTTTATCGTTTCCCCCCTTAGTGATGCCTATTTTCCACCCGATGTGGTCCACTTTTATTGTGACAATATGCAGGCCTACCACCTGGTGGTGGATTACATGGCGGCGATGGATGTCCACCCGTTGCGTTCGAATCTCACGATGAATTCGGCGGCCTGCGCGGGAAATGTGTACGCTTATAATGAAAAATCCGCCAACCTGCTTCCGGCCTGCAGCGGCAGTTACAATGCCGGTAAAACGGAGCGGGGCGAGATAAACGTGATAATTCCGGGAGAACAGATCGAAGCGACCGTACAGCGGCTACTGGACCGGATAAAGAATTACGGTAGCGCGTCCGTTACCAGACCAGGCGATCTTTTCCCCGGTGCTGATGTTTGCAAGAACTGCCCCTTGATCGTCTTTAAAAAGAAAAAATAGCTCTGCGCCGGCCCGCTGCCGGACAGCATGACGGAGGCGCCTGCCTTCTCTTGGGGCAGGTGCTTTCGATTCTTCACCGATCGCTTAAGAAAATTTGAGAGAAAATAGAAAATCCTGTAAAAGGGGGGTGGTGTTGGTGAAAGAGGCAACGAAAAAGGCGAGGGCGCGGGTGGTGCTGCCAGACGAGGATTACATCGCGGCGGTGCGCGCACTCTACAGAGTTGAAGGCGGACCGATGGATTACAGGATAGTGGCGCGGACGCTCGGTGTGCACCCTTCGACGGCGCGGTTCCGACTTACGAAGCTCTATATCAAAGGACGGCTCGGTTGAGTACTGACCTGGAGGCACGGGCCGCTGGGGAGCGGACTTCGGGAGGTGAGGCGGTGAAGTTAAGCGAGCTCAAAATTCGAACTCTTGACAGAGGGAAACCATCTGTATTAAACTTTTCCTTGTATGACTTTTCGTCCTGGTACGGTTTTCTGTACCGGTGTTTTTATTCGGTTACTTGCGAAAACTTCAGGTGAGTCCCTTTTTCCACTTGGTGGGCGACCGGACCTCACTTTAAGGGGGCAGAAAAAGATGCGTACATTCATGGCAAAAGCCGGGGAAATCAAGCGGTGCTGGTACGTGCTCGACGCGGCGGGAAAACCGCTTGGCCGGCTGGCGAGTGCGGCGGCGCGGATCCTGCGCGGCAAGCACAAGCCGGTTTTTACCCCGCACGTGGACACGGGTGACCACGTGATCATCATCAACGCGGAAAAGGTCCTGCTCACAGGCAACAAGCTCCGGAACAAGCTTTTCATCCGGCACTCGGGTTATCCGGGGGGGCTGAAGGTAATGAATTACGCCACCCTCATGCGGACGCGGCCGGAACTTGCGGTCCGGAAGGCGGTGGAGGGGATGTTGCCCCACAACCGTCTGGGAGCGCGGATGGCCAAAAAGCTGAAGGTTTACCGGGGTCCGGAGCACCCGCACCAGGCACAGCAGCCTGAGTTATTAGAGTTTTAGGAGGGATATAGTGGCGGCCAGGGTCCACTTCTACGGCACGGGACGCCGGAAAAACGCCATCGCCCGTGTTTTTCTCACGCCAGGAGAGGGCAAACTTTTAGTCAACGACCGCCCGCTCGACGCCTACTTCGGGCGCAAGACGCTCGAGGTTCTGGTAAGGCAGCCGTTTGAGCTTACCGGAATGTCGGGCCGCTTTGACGTTCGGGCCAAGGTAATCGGCGGCGGGGTCAGCGGTCAGGCCGGCGCGGTCCGCCTCGGGATTGCCCGGGCGCTGATTCAGGCCGATCCGAACCTCCGGCCGATACTGAAAAAGGCTGGTTTCTTGACCCGCGACCCGCGGATGAAGGAAAGGCGGAAGTACGGTCTCAAGAAAGCCCGGCGGGCGCCGCAGTTCTCGAAACGTTAAAGCTTAAGGTGACGGGCCTTTGGGGTCTGTTCGAAGTTCGAGGTTCAAAGTTAGACAGTTCGAGGTTCAAGGTTTGGGGTTACAAGGAACAAGATTCAGCGTTCTATGCTTATCATAATAGGGTAATAACTCCTTTTCCGGGGAAGTAATGATTTATTCAGAGCGACCGGGGAAAGGGGTTGTTTTTTTGAAAGGGATCAGAGGGGCTGGCCCTGCACTGAAGCTTTTGGTTTTGGGTGTCGGGGCTTATTTATTTCTGGCGGCGGCCCTGCGCATCACGGATTTTGCGCAGGTTAAGAGCACGGAGCGGGGAATAGCCGCCCTTGCCCCCGTGCTGGTGGACCGGCTGGTGGTGGTTGACCCCGGTCACGGCGGCCCCGACCCGGGAGTAGTGCGGGACGGGGCGCTGGAAAAGGATATCACCCTGGCGGTGGCGCTGCGGCTGGCGCGGTTCCTGGAGCAGGGCGGGGCGAGGGTGCTGCTGACCCGGGCGGAAGACCGCGACCTGGCGGGTCCCGGTGAAGGCTCCCGCAAGCGCCGGGACTTGGAACGGCGGGTGGCGCTGGCAAACGAAAATGGTGCCGACGTTTTCGTGAGCATTCACGTAAACAGTTTTCAGAGCCCCAGGGAACACGGTGCCCAAACCTTTTACCAGCAGGGGTCGCCGGGCGGCCGGGAACTGGCGCAGGCCATTCAGACGGAATGCAGAACCCTTCTGGGAAATACCGACCGGCAGCCCAAGGCGGGCGATTACTTCACCGGCCGGACAACCACGATGCCTGCGGTCGTGGTGGAAATCGGCTTTCTCACCAACCCCCGGGAATTCAAGCTGCTCCAGGATACCGCTTACCAGAGCAAGGTGGCTTTCGCCATTTACGCCGGGCTGGTGCGCTACTTCGCGGCGCAGTCCGGGGGCAGCACCCTTACCGGGCGGAGGTGAGTAGCCCTGTTTCCTACTCTTGCTTAACCGCGGGGTAGGTCTCTGCTTCACCGGAAAAAACCCAGGGGTACTTGTCTTATCTTTTTCAAACCAACTGCCGAAATTTGTGATAATCTTTTATGATGAGGGTAAGTTTGCTGCAACGGATATCCCGAGTTGAGGCAGCCCTTCCACTCTGTTTCTTACCTCCCCAAAATTCGACGTAAAGTTAATGGTTTCTTTTATCTTTTAAATGCTACCGGATATCCTCGAAGCTTTGTCGGTCATTAACTCGTGGGACCGGGGGCGGTAACAGTGAATCTAATCCCGGAGGTGCTCCGTTCGAAGTTAACCCCTCCCTTTTGGCAAGTCCAGACAGTTCTTCGTCGCGAACTCCTGCAGCAACTCCTGGCCGACTGGAAGCAGCGCAAGCTCACGGCGATCGTGGCTCCAGCAGGATACGGCAAGACGGTGCTGGCGCAGCAGTTGGCGCAGAACGCCGGGGCGCCCGTGGTCTGGTACCAGGTGGATGAATACGATAACGACCTGATGGTCTTCGTTTCTCATCTCGTGGCCGGTTCCACTATTTGAGTAACATAGATTACCCCTGGGCGGTGGAGATGCGGGAGAGGTTGCGGCGTCTCTGGTTCCAGGCTAGGGAGCAGTTGGCCCGGATACATCTTGAGCAGGGCGATTACTCCCGGGTGATGGAACACCTTCAGGTGCTCCTGGGAGCCAACCCGTTCTGGGAGGAGGGGCACCGCCTGGCCATGCAGGCTTATGCCGCCATGGGCGACCGCCGCGCCGTCGCCCGGCAGTACCGGCGGTTGGTGTGCCTTTTGCGGCAGGAACTCGATGTAGCGCCGGAAGCTGCCACAAAAACGCTCTTTATCCGGTTATGCAATAAGGGAGATCGTCCTCCGCCGGCCTTAATAAGTTCACCCCGCAACGGGACGGAGGGGTCACATTGAAGAGGGTCTGGCTGCTTATTCCATGCGTTTGCCTTTTGTTTCTCACCGCAGCCTGGGCGCTGGCCGCGGGGAGAGCCGTACGCCTCGTCGTTGACGAACAGGAGCTTGCCGTTTTCCCGCCGCCCTTTATCTCGGAGAACAGAGTCTTCGTTCCCCTGCGGGCGGTGGCGGAGGCTTTGGGGGCGGATGTGAGCCGGGACGCGGCGACAAGAACCGTGCTGGTTGAAACACCGGCGAAGAAGGGAGAACGCTACCTCCAGGGGTTGCGGGAGCCGGCGGGGCAGCCCGACATCGCGAGGAATTTCGTCAGTGCCGCCGCGTTGCGGGACGTGCTCGATGACGACCGGGACGGGGATTTGGCCGACTACCGGGAAGGCCACAGCGGCGGCGACCTTATCGCCAACGACCCGTTGGTGGTGGATGTGCGTGCCGGGAGCGACTTCGCCGCTGCGCATATCCCGGGCGCGGTCTGGGTTGCCCCGGCGCAGGAGATGGGGAAAAAAGAGAACGTGGCGCGGCTGCGGGAGTTGCTTGACGCCCACGCGGCGCGGGGTGGGAAAAACGAGGTGGTCGTCTACTGCTATACGGGGCATACGGCGGGTTTGGCAGCCGGGGTGCTGGGTACCCAGGGTTTTAACGTCAAAAACCTTAAATTCGGCTTCGATATCGCCTGGTCCGGCACCCAGACGGCACCGGCGGCGATCAAGGCCCCGACGGAGGCGATTTCCTGTGAAACCTGAATCAGAAGGTCTTTATGCCACGACTTTCCTGAAGGGATACCCCCGTCTATTTCTATCGCAATTATTTTGAAGATGTTTTCGACTGCAAGATACCAGTCATCCAGGACAGCCCCCATCAATATACAAACGTCTGCTTCTTCCACCAGAGGGTCCTTGCTGCCTGTCCTTCTGATTTCACCGAGTAGATTTGAATACTTTTTCAGTCTCCCTTCGGTTTTGACCAAGTTTCTTATTTCGGCGCCGATCCTCGCTTTCAATACCCGAAATCTTCGTTCATCCGGACTCACAACACCACTCCTTCCCGCAAAACTTTTTCCTTTAAAGGGGGGAAAGCGTCTTCTTCGCAAACTACGGAGACGGGAAAGGGATGCGCTATCTCCTCAGCTTCGACCAGCATCCGCCAGTAGTCGCCCTTAAACCCGACCACAAAAAGGTCTATGTCTGATCGTTCATGGAAGGTCCCCCATGCGAGAGATCCGTATAGATAAACCTCAATTGCCTCCCACTTCTCCTTCAGGGACCTGGCTACCATTTGCGCCTTAGCAAGCGCCTCTTTCCTTAGTTGCTGCCGTGCCTCCTTGCGTTTCCGAGCCAGCCGGCGAAACTCTGCCAGAAACTCCGGACTCGGTTTCCAGTCCCCTTCTTTTTCGGCTTCGGTCACCACGACATTCTCCCTCTGACTGTCTTTCGCTTTCAGGATATCAAACGAGGTAAGACAAGGCAAGTTTAACGGTTTTTGTACTGGAGTAGCACTGCCTGGTTTTCCTATGCCCTTGCACTACAGGGGTGGGAGGTGAGAACAAAGGGTCTTTTCAGCGTCTTCCGTCGCGCTCGCGGTCGTAGGGAAGAGGGATGTACTGCACCGAGGGGCGGCGCTGCCCGGGTTGCGGGTAAAGCTCCATCAGGGCGTAGATCTCTTTCGGCAGGTCGGTGCTGACCGGGAGGCCCAGTTCTCTGAGTTGCTCGTAGGTAATGGGGTAGTCGTGGGTGAAGCGGCCGCTGGTTAAAAAGTGGGCGACGGCCGCCGCTTTTTCCGCCCCCATTTTCCGCTCCAGGAGAAATCGCACGATCTCTGTCACCTGCCGGATCGCCTTGCGGGAAATGTCGGCGAGCACCATCGTAGTATCGTCAACCTTGTCAATTCCCTTCTGGCGCACGGTCTCCAAAATCGAGGCGGCCGGGTAGTTCCCGAGCTGCGGGTCCACCGGTCCCAGGACGGCGTTTTCGTCCATGACGATCTCGTCGGCGGCCAGGGCGACCATTGTTCCGCCGGACATCGCGTAGTGAGGCACGAAAACCGTCACTTTAGCCGGGTGTTTCTCCAGGGCACGGGCGATCTGCTCCGCGGCCAGGACAAGCCCGCCGGGCGTGTGCAGCAGGAGGTCGATCGGCATCTCCGGCGGGGTATAGCGGATGGCCCGCAGGACGTGTTCGGAGTCTTCGATGTTGATGTAGCGGCTCAAGGGTAAACCAAGCAGGCTGAGGAGTTCCTGGCGGTGGATCATCGTGATGACGCGGGAGCGGCGGCGCTGCTCGATGGTGCGGATGAGGCGCACCCGCTGGATCTCCAGGCGCTGCTGCTTCAGCATCGGGAGGAAGGCGAAGATGAGGAAAATCAGCCACAGGACCTCGAAAAAAGAGAAGGATGCCTCCATTTTTGGTTTCCCCCAGAGGGTTGCGCGTTTTACGGCCGGCCGGTATACTTTATTTTGTCCGCGTCGAAAGGAATACAGTACGCCGGACGCGAATACTGATTCATACGATCTACAGCAGTATTTTACCAGGTATCTTCCAGAGGGAGCAAGCCTGTCGAAAAAGGAGTAGTGGATGATGTTACCGGTTGCAGATGTCTATTCGGCGCTGGTCTTTGCAGAAAACAACGACCTGCTGACGGACCTCGCCAAGCTGTACGAGGGGCTTCCGGAAAAGGAATGTGCCGGTTGCGCGGACTGTTGCGCCAATCCCCCGGCGGCCGCTTTTGTCGAATATCTGAATGTCTGGCGGTACCTGCAGGACAACCTGGCGGAGAAACGGGCGGAGCTCTTCAAGCGGGCGGCCGAGTTCTTCTTCCTGGAACTGGCGGATCCCGGCCTGAAATGTCCCTTTCGGGAGGCTGAAAACGGGTGCCTGGTCTCCCCGGTCCGGCCGCTCGGCTGCCGGCTGTTCGGGATGCTGAACCGTGCCGACTACGAAGAGCTTGAACAGGAGCGGATCAAGCACCTTGAGGGGGTAGCGGCGGTTTTCCGCACCGATTACGGGATTGAGTTGCCCGCTGCCGTTCTCTCACCGCGCCCCTATTGCGAGCGCGGCGAAAAAGGGAGCATTCCGGAGGTGAGCGGGGCGGAAGCCAAGGAATACAGGATGCGCCTGCTGGTGCTCGATGCCGGTGTGGTGGCGCCGGAAGTGGTTTTTCAGGAGCGGACGTTTCTCCCCCTGCCGGTTCACCTTGCCATGACGGTTTTGAACACCGGGGTGCGCTCCAAGCGGGTTGAGGTTATCCGGGAGTTTCTTGCAGGTTCGCGGACTTTGCTGGATAAGTACGCGGGCCGTGCTGCGGAGATTCGCTTTGAAGCATGATGGACGCGGCAGGACTTTTCCTCACGGCGTTCATCGTGGCCCTCACCGGCGCGATGATGCCGGGGCCGCTCTTGACGGTGACGGTGGCCGAGACCGTCCGGCAGGGTCCCCGCGCGGGGCCGCTGCTGGTGGCCGGTCATGGAATCCTGGAGGCTGCGCTGGTGGCGGCCCTGGCTGTAGGGTTGGGGCCGTTCATCTCCCGTCCGGGGGTGGTCGCGGGGATCGCGCTTTTGGGCGGCGGGTTTTTGCTCTGGATGGGGGTTACCATAGTTAGGGACGCCGTCGCCGGGCGAGTCGCGCTGGATCTGAAAGCGGAGGGTGAGGAAACGCCGCCTAATCCGGGTGCCGGAACGGTGCGGTTGATCGGCCTTGGATCGGCGGTGAGCGTTTCCAACCCCTACTGGAGCCTCTGGTGGGCTACGATCGGCGTTAAGTATGTAAGCGACGCGCTAACCCTCGGTTTTTTGGGAGTCACCATTTTCTTTGCGGGGCACATCCTGGCAGACCTGGCCTGGTACGCGGCGGTGGCGTTCGCCGTGGCCGGAGGCAGGCGTTTTCTAACCCCCGCGCTTTACCGGGGCATCCTGGCGGTGGCAGGCCTGTTTTTGATCGGGCTGGCGGGGTATTTTATCCTCAGGGGGGTCGCGGTGCTGTAAAGGGATCGCCGGGCGAGTGTTATAAAACTCGAATTTGCCGGGGGCAAGCATGTTGACAACTGAAGGGTAAGCTTTAAAGAAAAGCCTGGAGACTGCATTTTGGGGGTTAGGGGTTGGAGGTTGGAGGTGAGGGTACCTGAGGGAATTCGCTACGCGAATTCCTACAAAAAAACATTCTGACTTCTGACTTCTGACTTCTGGCTTCTGGTTGGTAAGGCGGAGTTTTGCGGCTTCCTGAATATCCTTCGGGAGGTGGAGGGTATGCCGGAAATTTCTGGTGCGGTGGTAATAGGGGGAATCGTCCCGCACCCGCCGATTATGGTGCCCGAGGTGGGGGGTAACGAAGCGCGGCGGGTGCGCCGGACCCAGGAGGCGCTTCTCGAACTGGGCCGCCGGATCAGAGACGGCGGTGCGGAAGTGATGGTTTTCATCTCCCCGCACGGTCCGGTTTTCTGGGACGCGGTGCCTGTGGTTACGGTGGCGCGGCTCCGCGGGAACCTGGGCCGGTTTGGGGCGCCGGACGTGAGTTTTACCCTGGATACCGATTTGCGGCTTGCGGATGCCTTGCGGGAGCAACTGGCGGCGTTGGGCGTGCCGGAAGTGGAAATCGATACGGGTTACGAGCTCGACCATGGTGTGACTGCGCCGCTCTACTGGCTGGAAAAAGGCGGGGTGGACCTGCCGGCGGTGGTGTGCGGGACGGCGCTATTGCCGCTGTGGCGCCTTTACAACTTCGGGGTGGCCGTGCAACAAGCGGTCGCGGCAACCGGCCGGAGGGCGGCGGTGGTCGCCAGCGGTGATCTTTCGCACCGCCTTTCCCCGCAGGCACCGTACGGCTACGACCCCAACGGGCCGGTCTTCGACCGGCGGGTGCAGGAGATCATCGCGGCGGCCGACCCGGTGGCACTCATCGGGCTCGACCCGGTGCTGATCGAACGTGCTGGGGAGTGCGGGCTCAGGCCGATGGTAATGCTTTTCGGCGCCTTTGACGGCCTGGCGGTGCGGGCTGAGGTCCTCTCCTACGAAGGGCCTTTCGGTGTGGGGTACATGGTGGCCGGCCTAGAGCTGCAGGGTCCCGATCCGGGGCGCCGCTTCCGTGATGTAATCGCGGAGGATGCTGCCGCCCGGCGGCGGGAAGAAAGCTTTCTGGTGCGGGTGGCCCGCGCGGCGATCAAGGGTTACCTGGAGCGCGGGGAGCGCATCCGGTCCGGCGAGGTCCCGCCGGAGTTTGCCCGGCCGGCGGGGGTTTTCGTCTGCCTGAAGAAGAACGCGCACCTGCGGGGTTGCATCGGCACCGTCGAACCCACGCGGCCGAACATCGTTGAGGAGGTTATCGAAAACGCGATCAGCGCGGCAACGCGCGACCCCCGTTTCGATCCGGTTGGTCCGGAGGAGGTAGACGATTTAACCATTGCCGTTGACGTACTGGGCAGGCCGGAACCGGTGGGAGGGCTCGAAGACCTGGATCCAAAGCGTTACGGGGTCATCGTTTCCCGTGGTTCCCGGCGGGGATTGCTGCTCCCCGACCTCGAGGGCGTGGAGACGCCGGAACAGCAGGTGGCCATCGCCCGCCAGAAAGCGGGGATCGGGCCGGACGAGCCGGTGGTGCTCGAGCGTTTCGAGGTTGTCCGGTACCACTGATTGTGGGGGGAGAAACGGCTCAAAAAAGTAGCCTGTCCCCTTTTTGAGGTGAGGGGTTCGGTATGCACGAAGCACGGTTTTACGAAAAGCGGGACGAAGAGGCGGTTTACTGCTCGCTTTGCCCGAAGGGATGCACCATCAAGGAGGGACATACCGGGTTCTGCCGGGTGCGGGAAAACCGCCGCGGAACCCTTTATACGCTGAACTACGGGCATTGCTCAGCCTGCGCGCTCGACCCGGTGGAAAAGAAACCGCTGTACCATTTCTACCCGGCACACACAATTCTGTCGCTCGGGACTTTCGGCTGCAACCTGCGCTGCGGTTTTTGCCAGAACTGGGAGATCGCGCACGGGGAGCCGCGGACTATAACGCTGGAGCCGGCGCAGGTGGTGGCGATGACGCAGGCCCAGGGGTCGCGCTGTGTCGGGGTGGCGTACACTTACTCGGAACCGCTCGTCTGGTACGAGTTTGTTTTCGATACCGCCCGGCTGGTGAAGGAGGCCGGTTTCAAAAACGTGCTGGTGACCAACGGCTTTATCACCGAGGAGCCGCTTCAGGAGCTGCTGCCCTACATCGACGCGCTCAACATTGACGTGAAGTCCTTCCGGGACGATTACTACAAGAAGGTGTGCAAGGGGCGGCTGGCACCGGTCTTGCGAACCGTCTCCCTGGCAAAGGAGCGGTGTCACGTGGAAGTAACGAACCTGATCGTCACCGGCCTGAACGATTCCGAAGCGGAGATTGCCGAGCTCGTGGACTGGCTGGCCGGGCTGGATCCCGACATTCCGCTCCATTTTTCCCGCTACTTCCCTAACTTCGAAATGGAGGAGCCGCCGACGCCGGTGGAAAAGCTTTACCAGGCCCGGGAGATTGCGCGGCGGAAGCTCAGGTACGTCTACCTGGGTAACGTCTGGGACGAGGAAGCCGACAGCACTTACTGCCCGGACTGCGGGACGGCTGTAATCCGGCGGGAAGGATACCGGGTCCGGGGTGTGGCCTTCAAGGACGGCCGGTGCACCGCGTGCGGGGCGGCGATCCAGGTGGTCGGAACGGTTTGGGAACGGAAATAGGCGGCCCGGAACAGAGGTTCAACCGGGGGCGGTGTTAAAGAGAAAAATTTACCCGCCCTATTGTATTTTTATACAACCTTATGTATAATTATGAACATTGCAAACGCAGGCAGGTGATACGGGTTGATCAAGGTCGGGATCGTGGGTGCGTCCGGCTACACCGGCGCGGAGCTGGTACGGATCCTGGTGCGGCACCCGGCGGCGGAGGTCGCGGTTTTGACTTCACGCAGCTACGCGGGCCAGCAGTTGGCGGCGGTTTTCCCCCACCTGGCGGGTTTTACCGACCGGGTGCTGACGGCCTTCGACGCGGAGGAGATGGCGGCCGGGTGCGACGTGGTCTTCACGGCGCTGCCCCACGGGCACGCGGTACCCGTGGCGAAGGTCGTGCTGGGGCGGGGGAAGAAGCTGATCGACCTGGGCGCCGACTTTCGCTTCCGGGACGCGGCGGTTTACGAAGCCTGGTACAGGGTGGCCCACGAGGCCCCCGGGCTGCTGCAGGAGGCCGTTTACGGGCTGCCGGAGTTTTACCGGGAGCGCCTGCGGGGGGCCTCCCTGGTGGCCAACCCGGGGTGCTATCCGACGGCGACGCTCCTGGCGCTGGTGCCCCTGCTGCGGGTGGGGGTGATCGCCCCGGAGGGTTTGATTGTCGATGCGAAGTCGGGGGTTTCAGGCGCGGGCCGGAAGCTTGACCTGCGGACGCACTACGCGGAGGTAAACGAGAACGTTCAGGCATACAACGTAGGAGTCCACCGGCACACCCCGGAGATCGAGCAGGAGCTCAGCGTCGCGGCGGGAAAAGAGATCCGCGTTTCCTTCACCCCCCACCTGGTCCCGCAGACCCGGGGCATCCTGGCTACGGTTTACGCGAATGTGAAAGAACCGCTTGCCACAGGGGACCTGCTGGCGGTCTACCGCGACTTTTACCGGGGCGAGCCTTTCGTCCGGGTGCTCCCGGAGGGTGTGCTGCCCCAGACGAAGAGCGTGACCGGGTCGAACTGTGCGCACCTGGGTGCGGTGGCCGACCCGCGCACGGGGCGGGCGGTGCTGCTTGCGGCGATTGATAACCTGGTCAAGGGGGCTTCGGGACAGGCGGTGCAGAATATGAATTTAATGTTCGGCCTCCCGGAAACGACCGGGCTCGATTTTGCGGGGGTTTATCCGTAGCTTCCGGGTACGGGTCAGGAGTCAGAATCCAGAATCCAGAATCCAGAGGAAGGGAATATTCAATTATTCTTCTGAATCCTCGATTCTGCTTTGTTAACTTCGAACCTCGAACTGTTTAACTTCGAACCGTTTTGGAGGGAAGGCGTTTCATGCAGTGGGTCGAAGGGGGTGTAACCGCTCCCGGGGGTTTCCTGGCGAGCGGGACGGCGGCCGGGATCAAGAAAACGAAGAAGGACCTGGCGCTGCTTTTTAGTACGGTGCCGGCGGCGGCGGCCGGGGTTTTCACGACAAACCGGGTCAAGGCGGCGCCGCTCCTGGTGACCGCCGCGCGGCTGGAAAAGGGCGTCGCGCAGGCGGTGGTGGTTAACAGCGGCAACGCTAACGCCTGCAACGGCCCGGAGGGGTATGCCGACGCCCTGGCGATGGGACGGGCGGCGGCGCAGGCCCTAAACCTGCCCGAGGAGCTGGTTCTGGTAAGCTCTACGGGGGTCATCGGCCAGCGCCTGCCCCTGGAGAAGATCGAGGCCGCCCTGCCCGCTGCGGCTGCGGCGCTTGACGCCGGGGGACACCTGGCGGCGGCAGAGGCGATCCTGACCACGGATACGGTGGTGAAAGAAGCGGCAGTCCGGTTCTCCCTCGGCGGAAGCACGTGCACCATCGGGGGGATGGCCAAGGGTTCGGGGATGATTCACCCGAACATGGCGACGATGCTGGCTTTTCTAACCACTGACGTCGCAATCAAGCCGGAGCTCTTGCGCCGGGCGCTGAAAGAGGCGGTAGACGCTTCCTTCAACATGATTACCGTGGACGGCGATACCAGCACCAACGACATGGTGGTGGTGCTGGCCAACGGCCGGGCGCAAAACCCGGAAATCAACGCCGACGGGCCGGATTACGCGGCGTTTGTGGCGGCACTCACCGCCGTGGCTGCAGAATTGGCGAAGAAAGTGGCGCGGGACGGCGAAGGGGCTACGTGCTTAATCGAGGTGCGGGTAAAAGGGGCGCGGTCCGACGCCGACGCCCGGCTGGCGGCGCGGGCGATTGCCGCTTCCAACCTGGTGAAGGCGGCGGTTTTCGGCCGTGACGCGAACTGGGGGCGCATCCTGTGCGCCGCCGGGTACTCAGGCGCAGTCTTTGACCCGGGGAAGGTGGACATTTTCCTGGGCGCGGAACAGGTTGCGGCGGACGGCGCGGGGCTTGCCTTCTCCGAGGAACGGGCCTCGGCGGAACTGGAACGGGACCCGGTGGTTATCACCGTCAATTTCAATGAGGGCGAAGGCGCGGCCGTGGCCTGGGGATGCGACCTAACTTATGATTACGTGCGGATTAATGCGAGCTACCGGACTTAGGAGCCGGGAGTCAGGGGTCAGAAGTCAGTAGTCAGGAGCCAGAATCCAGAAGTTCCGAGGAGGAATTCGCGCAGCGAATTCTTACAAACACTATTCTGAATTCTGAATTCTGGATTCTAAGTTATTACGGGGGAAAAGTAATGGTGCTGACGGCGCTTGAAAAAGCGGGCATCCTGGTGGAGGCCCTGCCTTACATCAAGAAGTTTTGGGGCAAGATCATCGTGGTGAAATACGGCGGGCACGCCATGCTTAACTGCGAGCTGAAGCAGGCGGTGATGACGGACCTGGTGCTGATGAAATACGTCGGGATGCACCCGGTGGTGGTCCACGGCGGCGGGCCGGGCATATCGGAGATGCTCAAACGGCTGGGCCGGGAAACGTCTTTCGTCAACGGCCTCCGGGTCACCGATGCCGAGACGATGGAGGTCGTCGAGATGGTGCTCGGCCGTTTGAATAAAGAAATCGCCGCGCTGATCAACAGACTCGGAGGGAAGGCGGTGGGCCTTTGCGGGAAGGACGCCAACCTGATTACCGCCGTGAAGAAACCGGGCATCGTCCGCCTTGCCGATGGTACCGCGGTGGAACAGGATATCGGTTACGTGGGCCAGGTGGTCAGCATCAACCCGGAGCTCCTTTTAAGCGTGATCAAGCAGGGTTACATCCCGGTGGTGGCCCCGATCGGACTGGGCGCAGAAGGTGAAGGCTACAACATCAACGCTGACACCGTGGCCGGCAAAGTCGCGGAAGCCCTGGGGGCGGATAAGCTCATTATCCTTACCGACGTGGAGGGCATCATGACCGACCCGGAGGACAAAAACTCGGTGATTTCGGTCCTGAGGCGGGAAGAGGTCCCGGCGCTGATCGCCTCCGGCAAGATTTCCGGGGGCATGATTCCGAAGTTAGAGTGTTGCGTCGCCGCCCTGGACGGCGGGGTGAAGACCGCCCATATCCTGGACGGCCGGATACCGCACGTGATCCTGTTAGAGGTGTTCACCGACGAGGGTGCCGGGACGATGGTAATCCCTTGAAAGGATGAAGGATGAAGAATGAAGGCGGAAAATCTTACGGGTTTGGCTGCAACGGAGATTATCGCGCTGGCCGAGAAGTATATCATCAAGACCTATGCGCGCCTGCCGCTGGTCCTGGTAAGGGGTCAGGGAGTACGGGTGTGGGACGCGGCGGGGAAAGAGTACCTGGATTTCGTGGCGGGCCTGGCGGTGAACTCCCTTGGCCACTGCCACCCGCGGGTGGTGGCGGCCATCCGGGAACAGGCCGGCGTGCTGATGCACTGTTCCAACCTTTACTACAGCGTGCCGCAGACGGCCCTGGCCGAGCGGCTGGTACGGCGGACGCCTTTTGACCGGGTCTTTTTCTGCAACAGCGGGGCGGAGGCGGTGGAAGCGGCGCTCAAGCTGGCCCGGAAATACGCGAAAAAGAAGTGGGGGCCGGAGCGCTTCGAAATCGTGGCGGCGGTGAACTCGTTCCACGGCCGGACCTACGGGGCGATTACAGCTACCGGCCAACCTAAGTACCACCAGGGATTCGAGCCGCTGGTGCCGGGTTTCCGGTACATTCCGTTCAACGACGTGGCGGCGCTCGACGAAGCGGTAAGCGAAAAGACTGCGGCGGTCCTGCTCGAACCGGTGCAAGGCGAGGGCGGTATTTATCCGGCCGCGCCGGAGTTCCTGCAAGCGGCGCGGCGGATCACCCGGGAGCGGGGCGCACTTTTGGTTTTCGACGAGATCCAGTGCGGGCTGGGGAGAACCGGCCGTTTCTTGGCGCAGGAGCACTACGGGGTAACGGCCGACCTGACCTGTTTAGCCAAGGCCCTGGGCGGCGGCTTTCCAATCGGGGCGCTGCTCGCGACTGAGGAGGCGGCGTCCGGTTTCGGCCCCGGAGACCATGCTGCGACTTTCGGCGGGAACCCGCTGGCGGCTGCCGCGGCCCTGGCGGCAGTCGCGGCGCTGGTTGAAGAGGGGCTGGTTGAAAACGCGGCGGCGGTGGGAACCTACTTCAAGGAGCAACTGGAGGAGCTTGGTGCGCGAACCGGCCTGATCCGGGAAGTGCGGGGCCTGGGGTTGATGCTCGGGGCGGTGGTGACGGTTGAGGCGAAAGCCGCCGTGGCCGCCTGCCAGGAGCGGGGGCTGCTGGTCAATGCCGTTAAGGACGACACCTTGCGGTTTGTGCCGCCGCTTGGCATCACCCGGCAGGATGCAGACGCCGCGGTCGGGATTTTAGAGGAGGCCCTGCGTGCGGTTTCCTGACCCGGACCCGGGCGGGGTGCGGCCCCGGACAGGGGGAAAAATGAAGGTGGTTGGACTAACTTACTTTGAGGAGGTTTAATATGTTCGCCTCGTTGCGGAAGCGTTTTCACGGGCGAGATTTCCTTTCCATCCACGACGTCACGGGAGAGGAAATAAAGGCGATCATCCAGTTCGCGGTAGAGCTGAAGGAAGGGGTCAGGAGGGGGGAAAGCCACACCTTCTGCGACGGGAAAACCCTGGCGATGATCTTCCAGAAACCCTCGACCCGGACCAGGGTCTCCTTCGAGGTGGCGATGTACCACCTCGGCGGTTACGCCCTTTTCCTGAGCGCTCAGGACCTGCAGCTCGGCCGGGGGGAAACGATCGGCGATACGGCGCGGGTGCTTTCCCGCTATGTTGATGCCATCATGATCCGGACTTTCAGCCAGCGGGATGTGGAGGAACTGGCTGCGGCGGCGACGGTCCCGGTGATCAACGGCCTGACCGACTGGGAGCACCCCTGCCAGATCCTGGCGGATCTGATGACGGTCTGGGAGGCGAAGAAGCGGTTCGAAGGCCTGAAACTCGCCTACGTCGGAGACGGGAACAATGTCTGCCACTCGCTCCTCCTGGCGTGTCCCCGGGTGGGGATGGATATCGCGGTGGCCACGCCGCCGGGTTACGCTCCGCACCCGGAGATCGTTGCGGCGGCCGGGCGCGCGGGCGAAAAGAGCCGGGTGGAGGTGGTGCAGGACCCGGTGGCGGCGGTGCGCGAGGCCGACGTAGTGGTGACCGACGTCTGGGCGAGCATGGGGAAAGAGGCGGAGCACGGGGACCGGGTGCGGGTTTTCCAGCCCTACCAGGTAAACAGCGCCCTGGTGAGTCACGCGCGGCCCGATTTCATCTTCCTGCACTGCCTTCCCGCCCACCGGGGGGAGGAGGTCACCGACGAGATCATTGACGGGCCGGCCAGCCGGGTCTGGGACGAGGCCGAGAACCGGCTGCATGTCCAGAAGGCGCTATTAGCCCTGTTGCTGTAGCTAAGGGTCAGGAGTCAGAAGCCAGAAGCCAGTAGTCAGAAGCAAGAAGGAGAAGGGAGGGAATTCGCGCAGCAAATTCCAATAAAAAATATTCTGAATTCTGACTCCTGGATTCTGGATTCTTGACCGAAGAGGAGGCTCAGTATGAGCAATAAAGTTGTTCTGGCCTATTCCGGGGGGCTTGATACCTCAATCATCATCCCCTGGCTGAAGGAGAACTTCGGCTACGAGGTCATCGCCATGGTTTGCGACCTGGGCCAGGGCGAGGAACTCGGGCCGGTGAAGGAAAAGGCGCTCCGAAGCGGCGCCAGCAAAGTCTATGTCGAGGACGTCCGTGAGGAGTTTCTTACGGACTACGTCTTTCCCACCCTGCGGGCCGGCGCGGTTTACGAGGGAAAATACCTGCTCGGGACGGCGATGGCCCGGCCGCTGATCGCGAAGAAGCTGGTAGAGGTGGCGCACCGGGAGGGGGCAAAGGCGGTGGCGCACGGGGCCACCGGCAAGGGAAACGACCAGGTGCGCTTCGAGGTGGGCGTAAAGGCACTGGACCCGGATCTGGCGGTGGTTGCGCCCTGGCGGCTGTGGGAAATCCGCTCCCGCGAAGAGGCAATCGCCTACGCGCGGGCGCGGGGCATCCCGGTACCGGTGACGAAGGAACGGCCTTACAGCATGGACCGGAACCTCTGGCATCTGAGCCATGAAGGAGGCGACCTGGAGGACCCCGGCAACGAGGCGCCGCCGGACCTTTGCCTTTTGACCACTCCGCCCGGGAAGGCGCCTGACGAGCCGGCCTGCGTCACCCTGGAGTTCGCCGCGGGGACTCCGGTGGGGCTCGACGGTGAGCGTCTGGGCCCGGTGGCCCTGGTGGAGCGGCTGAATGCCTTAGCCGGCAAGCACGGCGTCGGGATCACGGACATGGTGGAAAACCGGCTGGTGGGAATGAAATCCCGCGGGGTTTACGAGACGCCCGGCGGGACAGTTCTCTTTTACGCCCTGCGGGAGTTGGAACGGCTGACGCTCGACCGGCGCACGCTGCACTTCAAGGAGATGGTGGCGCTTACGTACGCGGAACTGGTTTACGACGGACTCTGGTTCTCGCCGCTGCGGGAGGCCCTGGACGCCTTTGTGACCGCTGTTTCCCGGACGGTGACCGGAAAGGTGCGCCTGAGGCTTTACAAAGGGAACGTCACCCCGGCGGGCGTCTGGTCGCCCTACTCGCTCTATTTGAAGGACCTGGCCACCTTCGAGCGCGACGAGATATACGACCAGAAGGATGCTGCAGGTTTTATCAACCTTTTCGGCCTGCCCCTGAAGGTGCGGGCGCTGGTGAAAAAGAAAGGCGGAAGGATGAAGGATGAAGGCGGAAATGAAGGATTGGTTTGAGGAGGGGAAAGCGTGCCTACGCTGTGGGGGGGGCGCTTTGGAAAGGAAACGGACGCGCGGGTAAGGGATTTTCAGGACTCGCTCAGCTTTGACTTCCGCCTGTGGCCCTACGACATCCAGGCGAGCCGGGCCCACGCCCGGATGCTGCTGAAAATCGGGGTGTTGACCCCGGAGGAGGAAGAGGCGCTCGGGCGCGGGCTGGACAAAATTTACCAGAGCTTTGCCGCCGGAAAGGTGGCGCCGGTGGGGGAAGAGGACATCCACTCCCTGATCGAAGCGCTGCTGGTCAAGTGGGTGGGAGAGGTCGGGAAAAAGCTGCACACCGGGCGGAGCCGGAACGACCAGGTGGCCGCCGCTTTGCGGCTCTATCTGCGGGACGAGCTCCATGCGGTGCGCGGCCTGCTGCGGGAACTGCGGCGGGTGCTGGTGGAGCTCGCTGCGGAGCACGTGGAAACGCTGATGCCGGGCTACACCCACCTCCAGCCGGCCCAGCCGGTTACGCTTGCCCACCACCTCCTCGCCTACTACGAGATGTTCACCCGGGACGAGGCGCGCTTTGAAGAGTGCCAGCAGCGGACCAACGTCTCGCCGCTCGGTGCCGGGGCGCTGGCCGGGACGACCCTTCCGCTCGACCGGGAGTTTGTGGCCGAAGCCCTCGGGTTCGAGGCGGTGGCCCAGAACAGCATGGACGCCGTGAGCGACCGGGACTTCGTAGTGGAGTTCTGCGCGGCGGCGGCGCTGACCATGGTCCACCTGAGCCGCCTGGGCGAGGAGATCATCCTCTGGAGCACGCCCCGGTTCGGCTTCGTTACCCTGGACGACGCCTTCGCCACCGGTTCGAGCATGATGCCCCAGAAGAAGAACCCGGACGTAGCGGAGCTCTCCCGGGGCAAAACCGGACGGGTGATCGGGAACCTCACCGGCATGCTCACCCTGCTCAAGGGGTTGCCGCTAACCTACAACAAGGACCTGCAGGAAGACAAACCCCTAATTTTCGATACCGTAGACACCCTGAGGGGGGCACTGAAGGTCTTCATTCCGATGCTGCAAACCCTCCGGGTGAACCGCGAGCAGATGGCGCTGGCCGCCCGGGAAGGCTTTTTGACGGCCACCGACCTGGCGGAATACCTGGTGCGCAAAGGGCTGCCTTTCCGGGAGGCCCATGAAATCGTCGGCCGGATCGTGCTCTACTGCCTGGAGCAGGAGAAAAACCTGGAGACCCTTTCCCTGGAAGAATACCGGCGGTTTGCGGCGGTGGTTGATACCGACGTTTTCGAAGCGGTCAGGCTGGAAACGGCGCTGGCGGCGCGGCGGCTCATAGGCGGCCCGGCGCCGAACACGGTCCGGAAGCGGATTGCCGAGTTGCGGCGGGCCCTGGAAGGTGTTGCGCCCGGGAGGGACGGCGGTTCTTCTTGACAACCGGCACCGCGAAAGATACAATTTCAGCCAGTGCCAGGTACAGATGCGGGAGGTAAGGAGACATTTATGGGCAAAACATACAAAATCGCGGTAATTCCGGGTGACGGCACGGGTCCCGAGCAGGTGCGGGAGGGGCTGAAGGTCCTGACCGCGGCGGCCGAAAAGGAAGGCTTCCGGCTGGAGACGGTCACCTACGACTTCGGCGGCGAGCGGTACCTCCGCACGGGAGAGGTTCTGCCCGACAGCGCCCTGGAGGAACTCAGGCGGTTTGACGCCATCTACCTTGGCGCCATCGGCCATCCCGACGTCAAGCCGGGAATCCTGGAAAAGGGAATCCTTTTGCGCCTGCGCTTCGAGCTCGACCAGTACGTCAACCTGCGCCCGGTCAAGCTCTATCCCGGCGTGGCGACGCCGCTCAAGGATAAGGGACCGGAAGATATTGATTTCATCGTGGTGCGCGAGAACACCGAGGGGCTGTACTGCGGCGCCGGCGGGTTTTTAAAGCGCGGGACGAAAGACGAGGTAGCGGTCCAGACCTCGATCAACACCTACAAGGGGGTGGAGCGCTGCGTCCGTTTCGCCTTTGAATACTGCCGGAAGCGCAACCGGAAGAAGAAAGTCACCCTCTGCGGCAAGACCAACGTCCTCACCTACGCCTTCGACCTCTGGGAGCGCGTTTTCCACCAGGTTGGCGAGGGCTACCCCGACATCCAGCGGGACTACGCCCACGTGGACGCCATCTGCATGTGGATGGTGAAGAACCCGGAGTGGTTCGACGTCATCGTCACCGACAACATGTTCGGGGACATCATCACCGACCTGGGGGCGATGATCCAGGGCGGGATGGGCATCGCCGCCGGCGGCAACATCAACCCGGAGGGAGTCTCGATGTTCGAGCCGATCGGCGGCTCGGCGCCGAAGTACACCGGGAAAAACGTGATCAACCCGCTCGCGGCCATCTGCGCCGGGGCGATGATGCTGGAGCAGCTCGGCGAGGAAAAGGCAGCGGCGCGGGTCGAAAACGCCGTGCAAGAAGTCTGTGCGAAGCACCTGAAAAGCCTGGCGGCGGGGCAGATGGGCCATTCCACCAGCGAGGTGGGCGACCTGGTGGTCGGGTATTTGCAGTAGAAGTGCATCTGTTCAAAGACGACGAAAAGGGGCTTGACGAAAAGCCCCGTTTTGTATATGTTTATATGTATCTATATATATTATATGGATATTATAGACAAACCTGGTTTGAAATTTAAAAGAAGTTCGGCTAAGTTCGGCGGTGGTAGAAGGTGGGTCTGACGAAGAAAGTCATTGTCCTTTTCGAGCCCGAGCAGTACGAGCGGATCAAAAGAAGGGCACGGCTGCAAGGCGTTTCTGTGGGCAACCTCATCAGACAGGCGGTGGATAACCTGCTTGCTCAGGGCCGGGTGCCGGATAAAGAAGAGCGGTTGAAGGCGGCGCGGCGCTTGACGGAAGCCCAGGAAGAGGTTCTGGAATGGGACGAACTCGAGCGTCTCCTTGAACGGGGGCACCGGGCTTGAGCCACGCCTGGTTTATTGATACGAATCTAATTATGTACGCCCGGGGCAAAGAGCATCCCTATAAGGCGGCCTGTTCCCGGATACTATTCCGGATTGCCGACGGTTCTTTTCACCGCGATTTCGGCATCCCCGTCACGGATACAGAGGTATTTCAAGAGATTGTATACCGCTACGGCCTGGAGAACAGGTGGGAAACGGCCGTTTCCGTCAGCCGCGACCTTTTAACCATCGGCCTGAAGGTGCTTGCGGTTGGTAAAGCGGAGATCGGGACGCTGCTGGACCTTACGGAGAAATACGGAGGCAAGGGAGTCTACCCCCGGGATTTGGTGCACGTTGCGGTTATGGTGACCAACGGGGTAAAACGGGTCATTACTGCGGACACCCACTTTGACCTCTTTGAGGAGGTCGAGCGGGTTGACCCCTTGAGTTTCCTACCAGAGGAAGGCGAGGTCAATCGTCAGGCCGGGAAGAAGCGGAGAGGTAAGTAGGCCCTCGTCTTCGTATTCGGCGACCTTGGCGAGGCGGTTTTGCTCGTCGCGGCGGTAGACCTCACAGATCTTCAGTTCCGGGTCGGCGATCCAGTACTCCGCCACGTCGTGCCTGCCGTAAAGCGTCCGCTTTAACTTCCGGTCGAGCTTGCGGGAGGACTCCGAAACGACCTCCACCACCAGGTCGGGGGCGCCCCGGACGTTTTCTCTGGTTAAGCGATCTAACCGTCCGGTGCTTAAGAAAATCAAGTCGGGCTGGACCACGTCCTGCCGGCTGAGGATCACGTCCACCGGGGCGAAGAAGACCTCGCCCAGGTTATGGTTGGTCACAAAATCATCCAAAATACGCGCAAGCTTACGGAGAAACCGCTGGTGAACCGTGGTCGGCGCCGGCGTCACGAAATGTTCCCCCCCGATCAGTTCGTGCCGGCGCCCGTCGTCGGGGAAAAGCAGGTACTCTTCGTAGGTCAGCCCGCCGGCTGCAATTTCCTCTTTGGTTACGCTCATCGAGACCGACCCTCCCTTTAACAGGACGGTATTTTCTGGAGACATTATACCACGAAGCGGAGTAGGCGACAACTTATCGCCGGTTTTGAGCGCCGCGGAGATCTGCGTAGTTAGTTAGGATTTCCTGCGGCGTTACTTCTCTGCGGGGACGTCCTGGCTGACATCTAATACTTCCAGCCCTTCCTCCGCCGCCAGGCGCAGCAGCTTTTGGTCGGCGCAGACAATACCGGCGGTTCGGCCATTGATACGGCAGTAGCCAGTTGGATGGCGTCAAGCGGCGTTATGTACTTTTGTGAGGCTATAATCAGGCTTTTGACAAGAATACTGGTGGTGAGTCTTGCAACTTCCAGTCTTTCCTCGGCAATATCTTCAAAAAAAGTGGCTCGCAGCGTATCGAACTCCTCCGGAGCAACAATCTTATCCACGTCAACGAGGCGACGCATGTTGCTTACCACTTCCAGAAGGGTGATTTCAGAAATATAACGTACGGTTTGCCTCCTGAATAACTCTTCAACCGCGCGAGAACCTTTCTCCCGGCGGTAGCGCTTAAAGAGGGCGCTGGTGTCGAAAAAATAAACACCCATTACCCGCTTACCTTTCCTCGCGCAACTGGCGTACCCTCTCCGGCATCGCGACGGGTACCCGGGACATTATGCGGCGGGCTTTATCCAGGTCGGCTTCTTGGGCGTTTTCCCGGCAGTATTCCAGAAGCATTTCGCTGTCGTTTTTTATTTCCTTACATTATTACATGGATTGCCTAACCGCACATCCAAAGGGTGAAGCTTATCCTGCAGCCGCCGATCTCCCGTCCAGAATTCGCCCCCTGTTAATATCGCCAAAGCCGCGTAAAAAGCGTCATAGGCAGTGGGCAAACCAAGTTTTTCGGCGATTTCCCAGGCCTTGAAGTTTAGTTCCGGTACGTACCAAGGGAAAACACCTTGAGATAGAATAATCTTGAGCGCTTGCTTCCCCTGGACGGGGGTCAGCTCTTTTCGCCATACCTTGTTTCGCAGCACCGCAGCGACCTCGCAGAAGAAGAGGTGAGGGGCAAGCACAACTCTGTTTTCTTGGGCCCACTCTTCCCACTTGGCGGCCACCGCTTCGCTGTCCTCTTCGTTAAGAACAAGCTTCAGAGCGAAATTAGCGTCAACGCAAACGGCTGAGCTCATCGGTCCTACCTCTGCGAATGGCCTCCAATTCTGCTGCCACAGGCGTGAGCGAAGCAAGTTCCTTTCGCAGCCGGCGAGCCTCCTCGAGAGCCTGGCGGCGGTCATTTCTTTGGGCGAGGGATTCAAGGATTTTCAGGTCTTCGATGCTGACGAGCGCTGCTTTGGGTTTACCCCGCGAAAGAAGGATAACCCTCTCCTTCCCATAGACAACGCGGTTAACCAGCGCGGAGAAAGCCTTCTTCGCCTCGGCAATACTTATCTGCATGGTGCCCCTCCTGGTCATGGCCTTTAAGGCCATTATACCTATTTGGGTCCTAATAAGTCAAACTAAATGAGAACGCAGATCGTGTCAACCCACTGTAGGAATCTCGAAACCTCACCGACCTTGGAGCGGAACGAGCTACCAAACCGGCGAAACATTTCGGCTTAGCGCTTTGAGAGCCTTGGTCAGTGGAGTCACCGGACCCCG
>JBFLVI010000005.1:0-94167 GCA_040758635.1 Bacillota bacterium
CCGCGCCGAAATCTTTCATATCGGCACAAACACCGGCTTTTAAAAAAACAAGATCGGTATAATCCGGGTAAGCCTCAATGGCGTCCTCGAGCACCTTAAGTGCTTCGTTGTAACGTTTGAGCTCCTTCAAACACAAGACGATATTCCGGAGCAATACCGAAGCGTAAGCGACCTCAAGGGAAGGAAGCTTGTGGAACGCCTTTTGAAACTCTTTGAGCGCCTCTTGATAGTTTCCCAGGCGGAGGTATTCAACCCCCAGATTAAACCGGTGGTAATTGTCCTTGGGCTGCTTTTTCACCTCTTTCTTGAGGATGGCAAGATTTCGCTGAATCTTGTTCTTACCGAGAGAAGTCTGGTTTAAATAGCCGTAATGGTTAATCCGGACGTCGGAAAAAGCTATCTTTCCGCCGTGAGCCTGCACGCAAGCTACGATCTGCTCGTGGATGGCGCCGCTGAACCGGTGCTCCGGGCGGTTCCGGAAGACCCGGAAGGCTGTATTAACCACCGCGTCGATACCAGGCTTATCCCCGACGAAGTTGATTTCCGTCAGGTAGTAGCCGTCCGCCTCACCGGAAGCAACTATCTCCCTCAGCTTCGCGCCGTCTCCCGGCACCAGCTCCTCGTCCGCATCGAGGAAGATGATCCAGTCCCCGGTCGCCTTCTCCAGGGAAACGTTCCGTGCCGCGCTGAAGTCACCCGTCCAGGGAAAGTGGTAAACTTTCGCCCCGAAACTTTCGGCGATCTCCACCGTGCGGTCGGAGGAGCCCGTATCAACGACGATGATTTCGTCTACCACCCCCTGCACGCTCTTCAGGCAGCGGGGCAGGTGTTCCTCCTCGTTTTTCACGATCATGCAGAGCGAAAGTTTCATTAAACTTGACCCCCTCACCTTTCTATTCGGTGAAAAAGGAGCGAAACTTGAGCAAACTCAAAGGAAATTAAGTTAAAGGGCGGCTTTTTCAAGCCGCCCGTGCATCCATAGAGGATTTCTCACTACCGCAGGAGCTGCAGTACCGATTGCGGCGACATATTGGCCTGAGCCAGCATCGCCACGCCCGCCTGTTGCAGGATCTGGGTCTTGGTGAAGTACATCATCTCCTGCGCCATATCCACGTCGCGGATCCGGGATTCGGACGCCGCCAGGTTCTCCACCGCCACGTTCAGGTTGGCGATCGTGTGCTCGAGCCGGTTCTGGATACCACCGAGCTTGGCGCGGTTTTCGGATATGGCCGTGATGGCGCTGTCAATGCTCGCAATAGCCTGGTTCGCAAGCGACGAGCTCCCTACGCTGATGCCGTTGATCGTAAGCGCCGCAGTAGTGGCCGTGGCGATGGTGACCGCGATCGTCTGGCCGGTGTTGGCACCGATGTGGAAGTTGATCGCCGTGGTCGCCACCGAACCGTCGAGCAGTTTCCGGGTGTTGAACTCCGTGGACGTGGCGATACGGTCAATCTCGGCCAGAAGGCTGTCAATTTCCTGCTGGATGGCGTTTCGGTCGGCAGAGGTCAGCGTGTCGTTCGCCCCCTGCACCGCCAGCTCCCGGAGGCGCTGCAGGATGCTGTGCGTTTCGTTGAGCGCACCCTCCGCCGTCTGGATGAGCGAGATGCCGTCCTGGGCGTTGCGGACCGCCTGGTTCAGGCCCCTGATCTGGCCGCGCAGCTTCTCGGAAATCGCCAGCCCCGCCGCGTCGTCACCGGCGCGGTTGATCCTAAGACCCGAGGAGAGCTTTTCCATTGATTTGGCCAGATTGCTTGAGGTGATCAGCAGGTTCCGCCAGGCATTAAGCGCCTCGATGTTCTGGTTGATCCTTAAACCCATAAGATCATCCTCCTTGATTTATTTTCCCCTGAGCTTCCCTGCTCGGGGTGCCCCCAAACCGCTTCCGCCGGTCAGTCGGCCGCCCTGCCGGAGAAGGGAAAGGCGGGCTTCCACTTAGTTTAATCGCCAAGACTACCAAAAACTTTAGCGGTTAACGCCCTTTTTTCACCAGGTTTTGGGCGGTCAAATTTCTTATCATTCCGGCATCCGGCAGCGAAGCCGCCGCCCGTAAGTTTTCGGCTTCAATGGCCTCGTAAACCTCTTTCCGGTGGACCGGAACAGCCTTCGGCGCCTTAATACCGAGCCGCACCTGGTCCTCCCGGATTTCGAGCACCATCACCTCGATATCGCGTCCGATGGTAACAACTTCCCCCCGGCGGCGCGTAAGAACAAGCATACCTCCCACCCCAAAACGCGAAACTAACCTGTCACAAATAAAGGTGTGCGGACTCCGTAATCTTCTCCCTCCAAAATCACCTGCCGACCTAAAGCCGTTTCGGGATTGATGACCACCGGCGCTTTAAGATTAACGGTGGCCTGCTTGAAGTCTTCCGGAACCGAAACAATCGTCACCACTATGCCTCGCTCCGGCATCTCAAGCGCAATGGGCGCCAGGTCTTCCGGCTGCACTAAAACCCGGTACTCGGGGAAAAAGGTCAGCGGTTCCGCCACCAGGAAAGCCAGGTCCGGGTCGTCCACCGACTGCAGAAACTTCAGGGGACTACCCTCTTGGAGGTCCACCAGGACAAAGCGGCGCTGCCCGGGAAAACCCGGTAGACCCTCCGGAAAGGTGATGATCTGGTCTTCCCGAACCTGTAGCACACCGAACCGTTTGGTTTCAACCAGCAACGCCATCCCTCTCCTTTAAACAGCAACATCAATCTTTTCCGGCACCGCCTGTATTCTGATAAAGGGCTCCTGCTGCAGGTAGACCTGAAGGTAAGGCCAGGAAGGTACTTCCACCACTTTAACCGTACCCGGAGTGAAATTTACCGTTATTCTGCCAGGAACCACGGCAAACCGGAGCGGTTCTTCAACAAGCTCCACCACCGGCCGGGTACGCGGCAACAGCGCAAGCGCCACTTCACACTTTTCCTCTGGTAGGGCCAGGTCGGCGATCGCCGCTCCTTTCTCGATCGAGGCTAAAAAATCTCCCTCCGTCGCCCGGCGGGCAATTCCCTCGAGGGCTGCCCCCCAGCCGGCTCCGGCACACTCATTCGCAAGGACTGAAGGAGGCTTATAACCTCTCTCGATAAAGCAAGCGGTCTGGTCTACCCGGACGGAAACCCCGCCGCCGGAAATCTCAAGGCGCGGTGCCCGCCGGTCAAGCTGCAAAACCGGCTGCGTGCTTTCCTGTGTGATTGCCGGCCGGTTCTGGGCTATGCCGATCACTGCTCCCTGCTGTTCAACTACCAACCGCACGAGAATTCACCTAACGCAGAAAATCAACCAGTGAAGGCTGGATTATCCGGGCTCCCACCGCTAAAGCGGCGCGGTAAACGTTTTCCTGGCTCTTGAGGTCCATCAGCGCCCGAGCCATATCCGTATCCTCGACCTGGGCAAGCAGGTTTTTCAGATCAACATCCGTGGTTTCCATCCGGCTTTTGGCCATTTCGAGACGGTTCACCCGGGCACCGACTTCGGCAAGGATCGCAAGGATGTTATCGATATTCTGATCAATTTCTCCGATGCGGGTATTGGAAATGCTCGCAGCGTCATCGTTTTGCAGGTCGGTGACTAAATCCTCCAGAACCTGAAAAACCTTCGGCAATGTAGCGCTGTCGAACACCGCCTGCCCGTCAATATTCACCGGAATGGTAACCCCGGGGGCGATTTCGAATTCGAAAATGTCACTGGTCCCGTTCCAGGTTCCCGTACCCGGATCATAAGGCGGAGTCAACGTTTTGGTCCCGGCAAAGATATACCTGCCCGCATAACTGGTGTTCGCCACGTCACCCAGGTGGTTTTTTAGCTGCGCCACTTCCTTGGCAAGAGCTTCCAACGACTCTGCGGGTACCGCTTGGTTGGAACCCGCAATGGCAATCTCCCGAATCCGTTGCAAGGTACCGATCGCTTCTCGCAAGGCAGCGTCCGTCGTGTTGAGCCAGGCGATGGCGTCCTCTATATTCTGCTTGTACTGAACGTTTTCGGCAAGCTGCGCCCTCAGGCGCAGCGCGCTCACCACCCCGCCCGGATCGTCCGAAGGTCGGTTGATCCGCCTCCCCGAAGAAAGCTCCTCCTGCCGCTTGGCCATCTGGGTCAACCGGTCTTCCAGGTCGCGTACAACCGTGTTTATCAGCATCGCCGTAGTAACCCGCATCGTCTGACCCCTTTCCGCAGAATTTAGAAGCTCCCCACAGCCGCCTTTAAACGTCGGAAATGCAGCGGTTATTCCGGCCCGCCGTTACTTCCGCCTTCATCCTTCGCTGGACTACGAATTTTTATGCTTGACATTTATACCCCACTCTTCCACCTTTACCGTCCCACCAGCCCCATCCGGTTAATGATTATATCCAGTTGCTCGTCGAGCGTGGTCAAAACCCGCGCCGCCGCCTGATAAGCGTGGGTAAACTTAACAATGTTGGCCATTTCCTCGTCGAGCGAAACTCCCATCACCGCTTGGCGCCTGTTTTCGAGTTGGCTTACCAGCAAACCAACGTTCTCCGACAAACGTTCTGCCTGCTCGGTGTTAATCCCCGTGGTGGCGACCAGACTCCGGTAATAGTCGCCAAAAGTACCACTCGGTGAGGCCGGCGGCATGGTAAGGGCGTCTTCCAGTTGGGCAAGCTCCAGTGCGTTCGAGCCGTCACCGGGGAGTTTCGCGGCGTCGTTGGCGGCTGCAATGGCGTTGAGGTCAGTTAAAACGATCGCCGACACCCCAATGTCGGCGGCACCCGTTCCCGCAAAGAAATCATTCCCGGTACTCCCGTCGAGACCGTAGCCCGACTGGTGAACAGAGTTCACCTGGCTAATGAGGGTGGCAGCAAGTTCGTCTATCTGGCTCAAAACATCAGCCACGCCGCTGTCCCGCGCCCAGATTGCACCCGCCAGGGTGCCGCTGGTGAACGCAACGGGCGTCCCGTCACTTGCCCATTCAATGGCGTAGAAATTATTATTCAGCGGGTCTGGTACCGCCTGAAAACTGTCAACCGTAGCGCCCTGGACAAGGTATCTGCCGCCGACGGCTACGTCTACCATTCCGTCGGTCTGCTCGGTTACGGTGATATCCACTATCTTGGCCAGCTTATCGAGAAGCAGGTCGCGCCGGTCGCGCAGGTCGTTGGGGTTATCCCCCACCGCCACCGAATGGATGATTTGCTGGTTTAAATCGGCCAACTGCTGGGCGATGGTGTTGACTTCTTCCACCATAACTTCCACGTTATAATTCAAATCTTCCTGTAGCTGTTGCAACTGGCTGTAAAGATGGTTAACGGTTTCGGCCAGGGTGATGCCGCGCTGGCGTACCTCGGAGCGGATGGCAAGGCTTTCCGGGTTTTTACTTAACTCCTGCCAGGCGTTCCAGAAAGCCGTCATCACGCTGTCAAGCCCGTTATCGCCCGGCTCATTGAAAATAACCTCTACTTTCTGAAGGCTGTCCCTTCTGACTTCCCAGTAACCGAGCTTGCTGGAATTGTTTCGCACCTGAAGGTCGAGGAACTGGTCCCGTACCCGTTCAATACCAACAATATCCACTCCCGTGCCGAGTTGCCCCGGCAGCTCGGGACGGCAGAGGGACGGAACGGTATAGGGATCCCGGCTCGACGCCAGCTCCACCTTTTGCCGGCTGAAACCAGGGGTGTTGGCGTTGGCGATGTTGTGTCCGGCGGTTTCCATCGCCTTCCGCTGCGCCATGAGCGCCCTTAAAGCCGTTTCAATTCCCAAAAAGGTACTGATCATCCACCCTCACCCTCAAACGCTTTTATCCAAAAGACCTTCCTGCTCGAGGTCGAGTTGGCGCCGGATCTCGGCAAGTTCCGCCGGCGAGATTTCTTCCTCGCGCTCTTCCGCCTCTTCAGGAAGATAACGGTAAATCCGCCACCGGTCGCGAGCCCGCTCCGCCCGGAAACGAAACGGGTGGTTGACAAGTGCCGCGGCGGCGTTGAGCTGCTCCACCAAACGCACCAGCCGCTCTCCCTCAGGAATGTTGCGACCGAGTTCCGGCACCGTCTCGGTACGCACCTGGTGCTCGGTGCGCAGCATTCCCTCCCGCCGCACCTGGTCGAGCTCGAACATCACCTGCGACTGCAACCCGCCTGCGCCAATCTTCATCTGGCAGCCACCGCCTTTTACCGCCCCGGCATTAACCCCCGTTTATACGGACCGGTCCACGAGACCGGATCGCGAACCTGCCCCCGCGTAGTCCTCTCGGCATAAAGTACGGGCTACTGCCTCCTCCAGCATCAACCCGCGCTGGATTAAAAAGCAGATCCGGGATTGGAGCCGCAACAATTCCAAAACGTCCCCTGCAAGACGTTCGGTCAACGCTGCCAGCACCTTCTTGTATTCCACCGGGAGCGAATGTAAAAGTTCGGCCAACTTACCGTTCCGCGGCAGGGCCAACTCTTCTTCCAACAACTGCTGGACCGCACAGCGTTCGTTTTCCAACCCGGCTATTGCCGCCGTTAACTTTTCCTGTTCGGCAGCCGCACGCAAAACGCCGCCGGCGTCGCCGGAGATGAGCGCTTCCATTTCTTCCTCGGCCACCGCGATCAATTTCTTAAGTACCGCACTTTGCGCATCCAGAACCCCCGCCAGCTTTTCAACCGTTTCCAACGTCATTCCCCTTTTACCTGTTTCTCAAATGCCTTCCCGCACCGGAAGATTAAACCGGCGGTTTAGGATCGCCGGTTTAGCCTCAACTCTTCCAGGATTCCCTGCGCGATTCGCTTCGGATTCGGCTTGAAGGTTCCCGCCGTGATCTCGCGCCGGAGCCGTACAACAAGGTCTTCACGCACGTCCGGAATTTCCCGCAGCTTTTCTTTCAGTTGCTGCAACCCCTGAATCTCGGCAGAGGGTTCATAACTATCACTAACCCGGTTCTCCTTGCCGGGTTTTTCAGTCTTCCGGGGCTGTTTCTGTTGCACGCCGTAAACTTTGGCGGCATCGGGTCTGTCGGGAGGACCAACCTTCATCTTTGCCAACCCCTCCGTTTGATCGCTCTACCATGAAAATCGGCGCAAACACAAGAAAACTTTATAGGAGACCGCTGCAAAACTTCGTCTGCCCAGCACTCAACTCTGTGGTAATAACCTGTGCTCAAGCAAATAGGCGTCAGAATATCTCGTATACTTTCACGTTGAGTTGAGTGCTGGGTCGTTTTTCGCGGTCTCCAGGCTATTCCCAAATTTAACCACACCAAAGCAGGCGAACTCAGTTTCGGGCGGTTAAGTTGTTTTGCAACACCCTCATAGTTCCTTGATAATCTCCTGCGCTATCTCCTGCAGCGGCACCACCTTGTCCGCCACCCCGAGCTCCAGCGCCGCCCGGGGCATGCCGAAAACCACGCAACTCTCTTCCGCCTCAACGATGGTCCGGCCCCGGCGCTTCTTTATCTCCCGCATTCCAAGGGCTCCATCCCGGCCCATCCCCGTCAGCAATACACCCAACACTTTCTCTCCAAAGTGCTCCGCGGCCGAGATCATCACCCCGTCCACCGAGGGACAAAAGCTTCCGGGAGCCAGGGTCTGCTTCTTGTTTATCACACTCACCTTCAGTTTACCTGGACCGCCGTCAAAATAAAAGTCACTTCCTGCAGGCGCAACCAACACCTGCCCCGGAAGGACCAAATCTCCGTCTACAGCGTGCTTGACGGTAATCATCGAACGCTTGGCCAGGTGCTCGGAGAGGGCACCCGTAAAGCCGGCCGGCATGTGCTGCACTACCACCACCGCCGCGGGAAGGTCGGCCGGAAACGCCGGGATGATCGTCTGCAGGGCTGCCGGACCTCCCGTGGAACACCCGATCACTACCAGTTCCCGCCGCGCCTTCCCCGGTGCCGGTTTGGACAAACCGCGGGCCCGCTCCGGCGCTCCCCGCCCTTGCTCCGACTCGCCCGCCGGTACTTTTTTTAAAGAGACCCCGGCGGCCGTCTTGATTTTTACCGCCAGTTCACCCATCACCGATGGGAGTTCGGCGATATTCGAAGGTTTCGGGACAAAGTCCACCGCACCCAGGGCCAACGCTTCCATCGCCTCCCAACTGCCTTCCCGGGTACGGGCGCTCAACATCACTACCGGCACGGGCTGTGTCCGCATCAGTCGCCTAAGGGTGGTCAACCCGTCGAGCACCGGCATCGCCACATCCATGACCACCACGTCCGGCTTCAATTCAGCCAATTTATCCAGAGCCTCTCGTCCGTTCGCCGCCGTCCCCACCAGTTCTATGTCGGGGTCTTCGCTCAACATCCGGCCGACGATACTGCGGACCAGGGCCATGTCGTCAACCAGCATCACCCTAACCGGCGGCATAGGCCGCCTCCTCCACCGCGTCCCCCCGTACAAACTCGGAAACCAGTCCCCTGATATCCACAATCAACGCCACCTCACCGTCACCCAGGATGGTGGCCCCGGAAAGCCCGGGAATCCGGCCCAGGTAATTACCGAGTGACTTGATCACGACCTCCTGCTCGCCCAAGAGCCGTTCCACGGCCACACCGAGACGCTGGTTACCGACTCCGACGATTACCACGTACACTCGCGCTGCTTCCTTTCGCTGGCTGCCGAAGGCTTCGGCCAGCCAAACGAGCGGCAGCGCCTGGCCACGGACGATAATCACCTCAGATTGGCGGATTTTCTGCACCGCGGCAGGAAAGATCCGGATGGTTTCCATCACGTTCACAAGCGGTAAAGCGTAAACCTGCTTGTCAACCTGAACCATCAGCGCCCGGATGATGGCGAGGGTGAGCGGCAGCTTGATCGTTAACTTTGTTCCCTTCCCCAGGGCCGTAGCCAGCTCAACAAAACCGTTAATCTGTCCGATTTGTCTGCGGACCACGTCCATTCCCACGCCGCGGCCGGACAGGTCGGTCACCTGCTCGGCCAGGGAAAATCCCGGGGCGAAGATGAAATCAAGCACCTCGCGGTCCGTCAGGCGCTCCGCCATTTCGGCGTCCACCAGCCCCCGTTCCACGGCCCGGTTCCGGATCTTATTTACGTCAATCCCACGCCCGTCATCCTCGATGAAGATCACGATGTGGTTCTCTTCGTGGAACGCCTTCAACCTGATGGTGCCGGTACGCGGTTTTCCCGCTGCCACCCGCTCCTCCGGCGGTTCGATCCCGTGGTCCACGGCGTTACGGAGAAGGTGGATCAGGGGGTCGCCGATGACCTCGATCACGTTCCGATCGAGTTCGGTTTCCTTTCCTTCGATGACGAAGTCGATCTCCTTACCCAGCTTGTGTGCCAGGTCACGGACCATGCGGGGAAACCGGTTGAAAACCTGAGCTACGGGCAGCATGCGCGCCTTCATGATCTGTTCCTGCAGGCCGTTGGTCAACTGCCCGAGATGGTTGGAAATCTCGTCCAGTACTTCCACCAGGTCGTCGGAACCGTAACGGCTCTTGAAAATCTCGGCGAGCCGGTCGAGCCTTGTGCGGTCAATCACCAACTCCCCCACCAGGTTCATCAGGTTGTCGAGCTTTTCAACGTCAATCCTCACGGTCTTGACCTGCTTCGGGGGCCCCTCCGCTTCCCGGGTCTGGAGAGGTGCACCGGTTTTTCCGGTGGGCTCTTCCATCGGTTGCTTTTTATCGGACTGCTCCTCCGCGGAGTCACCTGCCACCAGGTCCTGAACCCGGTCATCCGAAAGCACAACCGGTTCGATCTCCACAGAGACAATCTCAGAGATGGTCATCAACA
The DNA here is from genome assembly GCA_040758635.1 of Bacillota bacterium. Lineage (GTDB taxonomy): Bacteria > Bacillota > Desulfotomaculia > Desulfotomaculales > Ammonificaceae > Yes71-27. The sequence goes on from JBFLVI010000005.1 coordinate 9,675, forward strand.
GGTGCCGGATGCGGCCGATATCCTCAGCCGTCAGCAGGATAACCTCGAAAGTATTGTCGTACTCACCTTCCTGCAGCTTCTCGGCCGGCGGCAGTGCTTTGATGATCTCCCCGCACTCATACAGGGTCTGGAAAACGAGGAAGGCCCGTACAGACTTCATCTGGCACTGGGAATCCACCGTGACCTGAATTCGATAAGCGTGTTGCCCCCGGATATAGGCCTCGCAAATGACTTCCTCTTCCACCTCCGTAAGGTCCAGAATACCCTGCGGCGGCACATTTTCCGGACCGGAGTCGGGTGAGGAGGCACGGCCGGCTTTTCGCCGCTCGCCGCCGGCGACAAACCGCCGGATTTTCTCGATTACCCCCTCGATGTCCACCGGGCCACCCTGCCCGGTGACTTCGTCCCGCAGGGCCTTGAGGGTATCCAGGGCTTCGAAAAGGACGTCAACCATCTCCTCGTTGATTTTGAGCCGTCCCTGGCGCATTAAGTCGAAGAGGTTCTCCATCTCGTGCGTCAGCCGGCTCATCCGGTCGTAACCCATCACGCCCGAGGAACCTTTTACGGTATGCGCCGCCCGGAAGATTTCCTGCAGGACCTGCGGGTCGCTGCCCTCTTTCTCCAACTGGAGAAACCCGTCACTTAAAACCTGGATTTTTTCTTCGAGTTCGTCCAAAAATACACTGATCTCTACATCGGAGAACATTCAACCCCCCCTTTAAGCCGGAAGACCGATCTCCTCTCCCGCCTCGGCCAGTGCCTCCTTCTCCTCTTCGTACAAAACTTTCTCAAGGTTAAGCAGGATGACCAAGCGCTCCCCGTGGAGGGTAATGCCCCGGAGGTAAACCACGTCCACGCCGTCAACCACCGGCGGCGGCGGCTCGATCCCGTCTACCGGGATGCGCAAAACCTCAAGCACCGCGTCAACGATCATCCCGACGGTCATGCTGCCGATTTCCGCGATTATGATGCGGCTCCGCCGCGTGTGCTCGCCTTCCGGCAAGCCGAAGCGTTTTCGCAAGTCGAGCACCGGAATGATCCGCCCGCGGAGGTTGATCACCCCCTCCACGAACTCCGGAGCGCGGGGGACGCGGGTGATGTTTTCCATACGGATAATCTCCGAAACCGACCCGATCTCCACGCCGTAGGTCTGTCCCGCCAGTTCAAAAACCACAACCTGTTCCTCCCGGCAGATACCTTCCGCTTTCTGCGCCATTTTCAACCCTCCTCAAGCTCGGCCTCGCTTTCGGCGCCCCGTCCAGGCCGCCGGCAGAAGCCCTGAAACCGGCTCCTGGATCAAATCTTTCACTATCGTTTACTTTATCGCCTCGACCGAAAGAAAACTTTAGCTCAGCCTGAACCGTCTGCCGACATCCCTATGCGGCCGGAAACAAGCCCTCTGCCAGAAAAATTTTCCTAACGGTAAAGGATTCCCGTACCTTATGCCGAATAATAATGAGAAAGCGCAAAACGTGTCGAAAGGGGAACGGTGCCTGATGGACCTCGCCACCCTCCTTGGGATAACCATCGGCGTAGCCTCCCTGCTTATCGGTTTCGTTACCGAAGGCGGGCATTTAGGCATGCTCCTTGCCCCTTCGGCGATGCTGATCGTCTTCGGAGGTACTCTGGGTGCAACAATGGCCGGCTTCGCGCTCCACGAAATCGCGCTTATCCCGAAGCTTTTAAAGGTTATTCTTTTCAGCAAGCCGACCGACGAACGCGCGCTCATTGACCAGATCGTGGAACTTGCCGAAAAGGCCCGGCGGGAAGGCCTGCTTTACCTCGAAAACCAGCTTAAGGATATCGAATCGCCCTTTCTCCGCAAAGGGATTCAACTGGTGGTAGACGGCACCGACCCCGAAATCATTAAGAACATTATGGAAACAGAGATGTACGCCATGCAGGAGCGCCACAAGCTCGGGCAGGAAATCTTTACCCAGGCCGGCGGTTACGCGCCGACGATGGGCATCATCGGCACTGTTATGGGACTGATCCACGTGTTAAGTAGTCTTTCAAACCCAGAAGCCCTTGGACCGGCGATCGCGCTGGCTTTTACCGCCACCCTTTACGGCGTTTGCAGCGCGAACGTCTTCTACTTCCCCATCGCCGCGCGGTTGAAGAACCTCAGCACCAAAGAAGAGGTCGCCTACCAGATGATGATCGAAGGCTTATTGGCCCTCCAGGCCGGAAACAACCCGATTCTGATCCGGGAACGCCTGACGGCCTACCTGAAACCGAAGCACCGCCGGGAGATCGAAGAGGCAGAAAAGGCAGGCGAGGCCTATGAAACGCCATAAGGCAGAAGTCGAGGAGGCAAACCGGGAACGCTGGTTGATCACCTACGCGGATCTCATCACCCTGCTGTTGATCTTCTTTGTTGTGCTTTTTACCTTCAGCAACATTGACGCAAAGAAGTTCGCCGGGATCGCCGAATCGCTGTCCAAGGCCCTGGGCGGCGGCGGGGGGATGGTTCTGGAAGGGCCGGGGCCTTCGGTGGTCGCCGGCGCCCCCGTATCGCAGGAGCGCGTCGAGACCAGATTCAGCCTGAGCGAAGAGGCTAAAGAGACCCTCCAGATGCAGAAAATCAAGGAGCAGATCGAAAAATACGCCCGCGAACAGGGGCTGGCCGCCAGAGTAACCGCCCGCATCGAGGAGCGCGGTGTGGTGGTCAGCATCCAGGATACTGCTTTATTTCCTTTAGGCTCTGCAGACCTTACCCCCCAGGCACGCCTGATTGTCCGCAAGGTGGGCGAAATACTTCTTGCTACCGATAACTATATTCGGATTGAGGGTCATACCTGTGACCTCCCGATTCATACCGCCCGCTTCCCTTCGAACTGGGAGCTTTCGGTGGCCCGGGCCACGAGTGTGGTGCAGGAACTCCTGCGGATCAAATTCCCTCCCCAGCGCCTTTCGGCCTCCGGATACGGCGAGTACCGGCCTGTCGCCCCGAACGACTCCGAAGCCAACCGCCAGAAGAACCGCCGGGTGGACTTCGTCGTCCTGCGCTCCCGCTACAAAGAGGTAGAACCCGGGATCCTCCCCGAATTCTTCTACGAAAAGATGCCCGAAGTGGCCCCGTAGGCCGTCAACTCTGGAAATCGAATACTCTGGCCGGAAGGAGCCAACCCCTGGCGCGCCAGACAACCGCACCGGACAAACTCTTATAATTACCGCTTCCGCCGCAAACCGTTTTTCTCCCGCACCGGGTAGTCTGATCGCTGTATCTCCTGCGGCACCCGCCTCGTTGAGACCGTGGAAATCCAAAGTCACGGCGGCGGTGTTTGGAAATTTTCTACTGGCATGGACGCGATGGTCGAAGTCGTCCGGCGGCCGGCGGAAGGAGTATTTCCGGCCGAGAAAGGCTCCGCCCGGAAGAAAATGTCGGGTCCGAAACCAACCAATTGACAGGGGGTTGCCCATGGCTTAAGCTATTTTCAGAATTATGGTACAACGAAGGTTGTGAAAAGGGTGCCGCAACCTTCAACCGCCGCGCCGCCGGGATCGCCCCCGGCGAAAAACCGCTTCGACCGGTCGGAGTGGGCGGGCGCCTTCGGCGATTTAGGAACACTCATCCCGTTCGTGATCGGCTACATCACCGTGATGAAGCTCGACCCCCTGGGAATCCTCTTTATGTTCGGACTGCTCCTGATCGCCTGCGGCACCTACTACAAGACCCCGATCCCCGTGCAGCCGATGAAGGCGATCGGTGCGGCAGCGATCACCTCGCAGGCGGTGACGCCGGCCATGGTCTACGGGGCGGGCCTTTTCACCGGCCTCTTCTGGCTGGTCATGGGCCTGACGAACACGATCAACCTGGTCGCCAAAGTGGCCACCAAGCCGATCGTCCGGGGAATCGTGCTGGGCCTGGGCTTTTTGTTCATCCGCGACGGCATCAGGATGATGAGCACCGACTGGGCGGCGGCTCTCCTGGCCCTGATGATAACCTTTTTGATGTTAGGCAACAAAAAAATTCCGGCGATGTTCGCTCTACTGGTAATCGGGGTGATCGTGGCCTTGGTGAAGGACCCCGGGCTTTGGGCGCGCCTGGCGGCCGTGGACGTGGGGCTCCGGCTGCCGCACTTCGCCCTGGGCGCGATTACGTGGCAGGATTTCCTGAAGGGCACGGTCATCCTCGCCATCCCCCAAATTCCGCTCACCCTGGGCAACGCCGTCATCGCCATCACCGCGGAAAACAACCGTCTCTTCCCGCACCGGCCGGTGACCGAGAAGAAAATCGCCGTCTCCCAGGGGATCATGAACCTGATTTCGCCGCTCGGTGGCGGCATCCCGATGTGCCACGGCGCCGGGGGCATGGCCGGCCACGTCCGCTTCGGCGCCCACACCGGCGGCGCCACCGTTATTTTGGGCTGTATTTTGCTGGCCGCCGCACTCTTTTTAAGCGATTCCATCCTGGTTATACTTCAGATGTTTCCGGAGAACATTCTGGGCGTGATCCTCTTCTTCGCCGGTCTGGAACTGGCCGTTTCCGCCCGGGATGTTCCCCGCGAAAAGAACAACTTTTATGTCTTCCTGGTCACAGCCGGCTTCGCCCTCTGGAACATGGGCGCCGGTTTTCTGGCCGGCGTGCTCCTCGACCAGTTGATCAGGCGGAACATCGTGAAGCTCTAACGGCAGGAAGAACCGGCCGCGTGCCCGCGAAACGCCCTGGCATCCTCGCGTCCTACCGCGACCAGACCCGGGGGTTCGAGATCGAGCAACGGCTGGGGGAAACGCGGCGCTTTTGGCGCGGCAGAAAAACGCAAACCGGTGATTGCCCCGCCGCGCCGGCCACCGACAGGACCATACCGGCACACCGCCCGTCACCGAAACAAAGGAGGACGCAACTATGGACGACCTGAGCAAGACCACCGCCACCAAACGCGCGCTTTTCACCACGGACAAGGGCGAAATCGAAGTGGAGCTGTACCCGGAACTGATGCCGGTGACGGTGGACAACTTCGAGAAACTCGTCACGCAGAACTTTTACGACGGCCTCACGTTCCACCGGGTCGAGGACTGGGTGATCCAGGGCGGCGACCCCAACGGCAACGGCACCGGCGGACCCGGCTGGACCATCAAGCTGGAGACCCACCCCCGGCTCAAAAATATCAGGGGCGCCCTGGCGATGGCGCGGACGCGGGACCCCAACTCGGCCGGCTCCCAGTTCTACATCCTGAAAACCGATGCACCCTGGCTCGACGGCCAGTACGCCGTCTTCGGCAGGGTGGTCAGGGGCATGGACATCGTGGACCAGATCGCCATCGGCGACAAAACGCAAAAGGTGGAAATGATCCAGTAAATCTCCCGGCAAACAAACCTGGGACACCACGCGACCCGGCGGCGGCCGGGCCTTTTTTCGCCCTGCCGGGCGCCTTCCAAAACTACCGCGCGGCTTTCGGGTGTCTTCCCCGCCGGAGTCATAACTTTCACCGGCCCGGTATACGTATCAGATTGGGACTGCAGGTTGGGAAGGAGCGTTCCCCTCTTGGACGGACTCGGTCAGCGGCTGGTGGTGATTTTCTTTACGGCCGGCGGCGTGCTCATCGGCGCGGCCCTGGCCGGAGCACTCGGCGCAGCGCTTACCGGACAGCCGTCCATCAGCACGATGCTGCGGCTTGCCCGCGAGGTCAAGATTTGGGCCATCGTCGCGGCCATCGGGGGCTCGTTTTCCACCTTCGAGATCTTCGAGTCCGGCCTGTTCCGCGGTGAAATCACCGCCGTCGTCCGGCAACTCCTCTACGTTCTGGCCAGCCTGGCCGGCGCCCAGGCGGGCTACTTCCTGATCACCACCCTAGGCGGCGGGTACGAATGAAGCGCGCGCTCCTGCGCTATCTTGCCTGCCTGACGCTGGGAATCCTTGCCGGGGCAGCAGCAATGACCGTCCACCTGGGTGACGAGATCGAGCGCCTCACCTACCAAACCCGGACCCTGCAGGACGAACTCACCGAGGCGAACCATGAACTCGAAAAGCTGAAGGCCAGCCTGGAAGTCAAGCGGAAGCGCTGCGTCAGCGGCATTGACGTGAAGATTATCCTTTCTGGAGACCTTACCGAGATTGAAGCGCGGGGCATCCGCATCGAACTGGAGAAAGAAGCCGAAAAACGGCTGCACCCCCTGATGGGGCGCGAGCTTGCCACCTTGAACTACTGGCTCATCCCGGAGATGATCAACGAGCGGGTGGTCGAAGTGGACGGGAGGCGGTTCGAGTTGCACGTCGAAACCGTCGTCGTCAGCGAAACCCTCGGCATCGTCGTCCGCGCCCAACTCAAAGAGTCTTCCGCACAACCTGTCCCGTCTGTGTAAAGACTTTATGGACTCTTTATCTAATTCAACTAAGCTTCTCCCTCAAAAATGACCAGTTATTTCCAACACCGGCGGCTGTTTCAGCCTGTTTCGCTCCCGCTCACACGTTCACCCGGCACTCAGCAGGTATTTTGTCAATGTAGTTAATACGTTTTCAACGTCTGCTAACTCTGCCTGACATTTAAGGTATAGAAATACTGAGTGCCGGGCCGTCCGTGGCCGCAGACTCGCCTCCGCCGCTCGTCGTCGCCCAAGTTTGGTTGCCGCGCGTCTCAAGTGTTCGCTTGGAGCTGAAACAGGCAACGCCACCTTTTTATCCTTCCGTTGGTGCGGGGCGAAGGCCCGCATGAACTACTCCCTCCGAAAATGCAAGGTTTCTGCAGCTGCGGTGGGGGCGTTCGATGGGTTTAACTAACTCAGCAGTTCAAACCCGATCACGAACGTATTCCAAAACGGGAAAAGCGCGGCGAAGATAGGACCGATCCATGCAAGCCGCGTCCGAAAATTAACCGTTTCAAGCACCATCACCGCAAATATGACAGCCGCCACATTGATGGCGATGGCCATTTTGAACCCCAGCAAACCCGTTGCCAACCCAATCTCCCAGCCACCGAAAAATCCAATTGCAATCCATGTAGTCACGACGTCCAAGAACTTGGCCCACAGAAAAGCCACCGTAACAGGTTTTAGTCTCAGCCTTGGGCCCGCCGAAATGGCAAAAGTTTGACTATTGAGCAACGATTCGTTCTCAATCATGGTAACCCACCCTCCGGTTTCTGTATCTCTATCAAACGAAATTTACTTTTGGCACGGTTCGAGTTCCAGAATCAAACCTGGCAAAACACAGTAACACGTAGGAGCCCACTACCCAGCGGGCAAGAGCGGTACGCAACTTGTTAACATTGCCCGCTGCGTTAAGAATAAACTGGGTTGTCTTCCAAGTCAAGAGGTACGAAGTCTATCCGGACCTTCCGGCTCTTCAGCAGTCCCTGTTCCCGCGCTTTGCGGACCAAGTGGGCAATAAAGCCAAGGCCATGTGGTCGCTCCTGTCGGCATCCAGCCGCTGCCGAAGTTTTGAGACCGGAACCCCTTTATTTATCTGTGTTTTGAAGGATCTTTATGGCTGAGTTCTTCAGCAAAACCCAATTATGACATGGCTTCCGCGCTCCGCCCAGCGACAGCCTGGCGTGTGGTGTGACGTGACAGGCCGAACAGTTATCGAAAAGGGTAAGTTTGAGCAGGAGAAAGAAACTAAGTAGCGAAATTTCACCTTATAGACGGTGAAAAACGCAGACTCACCTTGAGGGGGGTGAACCGGTGCGAAGGGTCACTGTAGTGACGGCCGACATCATCGAATCCAGGAGCGCCGGGGACTACAAGAAGTCCTTAATGCGAAAATTGAACGAGTTGCAACATCCCGCGCTGCTAAGCCCTTTCACCTTATCGAGGGGGGATGAGGTCCAGGGAGTGCTGGAAGGCTGGCTGCGGGCTCCGGAAATCGTCAGGCACCTCCGGTTTGCCTGCCGCCCTTTGGAGTTGAGGGTCGGCATCGGAATCGGAGTGCAGGCGGAGCCCCTGGAGGCGAATCCCTGGGAGATGAACGGACCGGCGTTTCACCGCGCCCGCTCGGCTCTGGATGATGCAAAAAAGAAAAAGGGGCCGTCGACAAACGTGAGAACCGGTAGCCCGGAATTGGATGATTTGATTAATTGCATCTGGCTTTTGATAGACATGAGGCAGGCAAAATGGACGGATAAACAATGGGAGGCAATACAGGCGTACGAAAAATACGCGACCTACGAAGAAGCCTCCAAAAACCTGAAGATCAGTCTGCAAAACGTTCAAAAGCGCTGCCGCGCGGCGGACTGGCAAGAGCTGAAGGCGGCGGAAAAAACGCTGGCGCGGACGGAACTGTACGCCCCCCGTTTTAACCTCGCGGAAGGTGAAACAGACTATTTCACCGTGTAAAGGGTGAAAAGCAAAGGATGTGCGACCGTGACATTCCTCTGGCTGGCCGTTCTGGCCCACATCACCACCGACTTCATTCTTCAGACGGACGACCTGGCAAGAATGAAGGCGGAAATGAAACCAAAGGCGTACCTGAAACACGGGCTGGCGCTCCTGCTCTGTACTCTGGCAGCAACGCACATTTATGGTCTGGGTGTCGCATTCGCTTTCTCGGCGGCGGCCGCGCTGGTCCATACGGCAATTGACTATTTAAAGAACTTGTTTGTTAAAGCGGTTAAAAATCCCGGCCTGCACACCGCCGGCTTCGTCCTGGACCAGGCCGCGCACCTTTACATCCTGTACCTTTTATGGACGCTGTTTTCCGGGGTATTGACCGTAGAACCCTCTCCCTCAGTCCTGGTGTTGTACTCGATTCTCCTTCCTACCCTCGACCCGGCGAGCTGGTTTGCGGTCCGGGGTTGGTTTATTGAAAATCTCATACTGAGCGCCGTTGTAGTAGTGTACGTCCTGTTCGGCGGGGCCGTCTTCATCAGGATGCAGCTCGACTGCTTCAACGTCAAAAAAGACGCGGCTTCGGCCCCGAACATCGGAAAATGTATCGGCCTTTTAGAGAGAGCGCTCATACTCATGCTCGTTATGCGCGGCGAAATGACGGCGGCCGGGTTCGTTCTGGCGGCCAAATCCATCGCGAGGTTCAAACAGCTCGACGACCGGACCTTTGCGGAATACTACCTGGTCGGCACGTTGATCAGCACGCTGGTGGCCGTCGGGGGCGGTCTTGCGCTGAACGCCCTCTGGCACTGATCTTTGCCGTTGGTCTACCATTTCTACAATAAACCAGGAGGCTTTTTTAGGAATAGCTAGCATATGGATGATAACCGAGCAAATGCAAGCAATTAGACCAAAAGAGTAACTTTGACAGGATTTTGATTTGCTATTATAGTTTCGGTAATTGAATACAGATCGCTGAGTTCTCTTTGGAGAGAAGCGGGGGAACCAATTTTTGGGGGTGAATCCCGACACCCAACTCCTTGTCTCATTGTTCGTTTGGCTGACGGTTTATCCTGGAACGGAAGGTATACCGAATAACAGAGGAATGAGAATCGGAGTTGAGTGTCGGGTAGGGTTAGCTTTCGACCCGAACCCGTCAGCTAACCTCGTAAGCGTGGAAAGACGGCCTTGTCCTTGTTGTAGGGCAGAGGGGGGTCATTTTGCGTGCTCCGGAGAGGGCTCCGGGGCATTAGTATTTTGATGGGGGTGTATAGCATGAACGTGTTCGACTTCGACCTTAACGCAGAAACATCAACGCAGAAACTCAACCGGGAAATCCGGGACGCAGCGTTACTTCCGGCCCGGCCGGTCCTGCCCAAATAATTGCAGACGGCCGATTCGGGAAATCCGTGATTCGGTGATGCGTCCCTTTAAAGTTCAAGATGGGAGTGAATTGTAAGTTGATCGGAGTGAAAAACAAAAAGGCCATAAAAAGTCCGAAACTACACAGGCAGAGCGATAGCTACCACAAGAAGCCAAGTGATAACCTCTTTGTTTTTCATAAGAAGATCCAGTTTCGCAAACCCCGGGAGGATGACGGATCAAACATCTGGGAGTTAGTAAAAAGCACCGGTGTGCTGGATTTGAACTCCGCTTACAGCTACATCATGTTGTGCAAGTATTTTTCAGGCACTTGCGTAGTAGCCGAATGTGAAAACAAAATTGTCGGTTTTTTGTCCGCTTTCCAGCCGCCGGGCCGTCCCGACGCAATATTCGTTTGGCAGGTGGCGGTTGCCGAGTCCCAACGCGGCAAAGGCCTGGGAAGTGCTCTATTAAAAGAACTGCTGAAACGGAAGGAATGCGCGGGGGTTCGCTACCTCGAAACCACCGTCACTCCGTCCAATATACCGTCCCAATCGCTGTTCCGCAAACTTGCGCGGGACCTCGGCGCACGTTGTGAAGTGGAAGAGTGCTTTCCCAGCGACCTGTTCCCGGCAGGCAACCACGAAGCCGAATTAATGTACCGCATAGGCCCCATCAAAAATGAATTCAAACGCGAAAGTGAGGCGATTTCTAAATGCGAACGTTTACAGAGCCGCGCATGAAAGTATTTGAAGACCTGGAATCCCAAGTCCGGAGCTACTGTCGGAGCTTCCCCACGGTTTTCACCAGAGCCATGGGCCACAAGATTTGGGATATCGAGGGGCGGGAGTTCATCGACTTTTTTTCCGGAGCCGGAGCGCTGAACTACGGGCACAATCATCCCCGGATGAAGGAAAAGGTTCTTGAGTACATCGCCAACGACGGGATCACGCATGGCCTGGATATGGCCACCAAAGCAAAGGAGGAATTCATAAAGCGCTTTTACGATGTCATTCTCAAACCGCGCAAAATGAATTATAAAATGATGTTTCCCGGCCCGACAGGCACCAATGCGGTGGAAAGCGCGCTGAAACTGGCACGCAAAGTCACCGGCAGGGAACTGGTTATCAGCTTCACCAACGCCTTTCACGGCATGACGCTCGGTTCCCTGGCAGTCACCGGCAATTCTTTCAAGCGGAAAGGCGCGGGCCTGCCCCTGCATGACAGTGTGTTCATGCCGTTCGACAATTACTTCGGCCCAAACGTTGATACCACGAATTACATAGAAAGTTTTTTAGAAAACAACGGGAGCGGACTCTCCCTCCCTGCCGCCGTAATTCTGGAAACCGTTCAGGGCGAGGGCGGTCTCAATACCGCAGGCTTTGACTGGCTCAGGAAAATTGAACAGATCTGCCGTGATAGAGGGATCTTGCTTATTGTTGACGATATTCAGGCCGGTTGCGGGCGCACGGGCACCTTTTTCAGTTTCGAGCCCGCCGGCATCATGCCGGACATTATCTGCCTCTCGAAATCACTGAGCGGCTTCGGACTCCCCATGTCGGTGAATCTCATAAAACCGGAGTTCGATATCTGGGAACCGGGTGAACACAACGGCACCTTCCGCGGCAACAATCTGGCTTTTATCACCGCCACCGTGGCATTGAGCTACTGGGAAAACGACGCCTTCAGTAGGGAAATAAAAAGTAAAGGTGTCAAAATGAGGAATTTCCTTCGAAAAATCGTGCAGAACCACCCCGAGATACAGGGAGAGGTTCGCGGCAGGGGATTGATGCAGGGGATCGCCTGCGGTGTTCCCGGCCTGGCAGATAAAATTTGCGCTGGTGCCTTTAAACAAGGCCTGATCATGGAAACCTCCGGACCGGACAGTGAGGTAGTAAAGCTGATGCCCCCCCTTACAATTGACGAAGAAGGGCTGAACAAGGGGCTGGATATCATTGAAGCCAGCATACTGGCGCTGAAGAGGACCGATGTGACAAGGCTTTGCAGGAGCTGCAAGGCTCCCGGCGCATCAGCCTGGGTCTGATTTCGATGAGAGGAGTCGCTCACGACCCAGTACTCAACTTTATGATACAACCTGTGCTTCAAGCAAACAGTCGTTAGAGCATCTCGTATTCTTTCACGCTGAGTTGAGTGCTGGGCGCCACCGGGAATGAAAATGTATGTAGGACCTGCGGCAAGACCGGAGCCGCGCGTATGACGAGCTGCAAACCGCACTTAGCGAGGCAACGGCTCGGAGTCCGGATGCCGGCATGGATGCCGGCAAGCGCAACCGAGGCAGGGACGCCGAGTTTGCGCGGTAGCCCAGCACTCAAACCGGTAATTGGTAGGCTTTCTTCAAACAAGGCTGCCTTTGACCCTGAAGAAAAGAGAGGTTTTTTTGGTTGAGTGCTGGGTGACGAGCGATAGTGCGGTCAGCGCAGGAATCTGGCGCGAGCCGGTCTGCCTAAAGTCGCCGCTGCAGAAACCTTACATTTTCGGAGGAGGAGGAAGCCGCGTGATTGTTAAGAATTTGGAAGACGTCGCCGGCACGGAAAACGATGTGGTCGCGAAAAACTGGAGGAGCCGCCGGCTCCTCCTGAAGAAAGACGGGATGGGTTTCTCGCTCCACGACACCATAATCCGGGCAGGAACAGAAACCATGATATGGTATAAGAATCATCTTGAAGCAGTGTACTGCATCGGGGGTGAAGGTGAGATCGAGGTTGTTGCGGACGGAAGCATCTACCCGATCAAATCCGGTACCTTATATGCATTAAACGGTCACGAAAAGCATTATCTGCGTGCGAAAACCGACATGCGTATGGTTTGCATATTTAATCCGCCATGCACGGGTAAAGAAACCCACGATGAAGATGGGTCCTACCCTCTTTTAGAGGATTGACACTGAAACAAAATTTCAAGACTTGCCATCACCCAATCGTTTCGGCAATCACAGAAAAAACCCGGACCTACCGGCTCGCCAGGGATGCAGGAGTGAAGGAGATCGACTGCGGTGGAGCTCATTGTGGCCATGATACAAAAAAGCCACCCCGTCCACAAGGTGGCTGGTCTACGTTCGCAATCTTGCTGCAACAAACCGCCGGCTTTCCTACTCCACGGTAACGCTCTTGGCCAGGTTGCGCGGTTTATCCACGTCGCAGCCGCGGGCCACGGCGGCGTAGTAGGCAAAGAGCTGGAGCGGTATAACCGTGATCGCCGGGGCGAGCAGCGGGTGCACCGGCGGTAGAGTAATGGCTGCGTCGGCCACCTGCGCTACTTTCCCGTCGTTTTCGGTCGTCAGGGCCAGCACCCGGGCACCGCGGGCTTTAACCTCCTTGATGTTGCTCACCATCTTTTCGTAGAGCGCCGGCTGGGTGGCAAGCGCGATCACCGGCACCCCCTCAGTGATCAGGGCCAGGGTCCCGTGCTTCAGCTCCCCGGCCGGGTAGGCCTCGGCGTGGATGTAGGAGATTTCCTTCAGTTTCAGGGCGCCCTCGCACGCCACCGCCCAGTCCAGGCCCCGCCCGATGAAGAAGGTGTGCTCTACGTCCTTATGCGTGGCGGCCAGCGCCGCAATCTCTTCCTCCCGGGCCAGGACACCTTCCGCGTAGTCCGAAAGGCGCGGCAGTTCCGCTACCAGCTCCTGAAGCAGCCCCGGCGGCGTGGTGCACCGCTCCTCCGCCAGATATACGGCGAAAAGGGAAAGCAGCAGCACCTGCGCCACGTAAGCCTTGGTGGAAGCGACGGCGATCTCGGGGCCGGCCCAGGTGTAAAGCACCTCGTCCGCCTCCCGGGCCACTGAACTCCCGACGACGTTGGTGACCGCCAGAACCGAGGCCCCCTTCGCCCTCGCCTCGCGCATGGCGGCCAGGGTATCCGCCGTTTCGCCCGACTGGCTGATCACGACCAGCAGGTCGCCCGGGCCGATCAGGAGTTCGCGGTACCGGAACTCGGAGGCGATCTCCGCCTCCACCGGCAGGCGCGCCAGCCGCTCGATCAGCATCTTCCCGATCAGCCCGGCGTGGTAAGCCGTGCCGCAGGCGGTGACGAAAAGCTGCCGGCAGGACCGGAACAGCGCCCGGTCGATTTTCAACTCCGGAAAAACGACCTTCCCGGCGTCTATCCGCCCGCGCAGTGTGTCCCGGAGCACCTTCGGCTCCTCGTGGATCTCCTTGAGCATAAAGTGCGGAAACGGTGCCTTTTCAGCCTGGGCCGCATCCCACTTCACTTCAAAAACCTCTTTGTGTCGCCGCCGGCCGTTGGTGTCGCAGATCAAGACGCCGTCCGGCCGGACGTCGGCAAGGTCGCCGTCGTCAAGGATGTAGGTGCGGCGGGTGTCCGCCAGCACGGCCGGTATGTCAGAAGCCAAAAAGTTCTCCGTTGTACCCAAACCCACGATTAAAGGGCTGTCGCGCCGGGCGGCTACGATCCTCCCGGGCTCCCCGGCTGCCACCGCCGCCAGGGCATACGACCCGCGCAACAAAGGCAGCATCCGCTTGAGTGCCCCAAGCAAATCCTCGTCGTAGAACTCCTCTAACAGGTGCGGGATCACCTCGGTATCCGTATCGGAGACCAGCCGGTGGCCCCGCGCCGCAAGTTCCCGGCGCAGTTCCAGGTAGTTTTCGATGATGCCGTTGTGCACCACGGCAAGCTGCCCGGTGCAGTCGAGGTGCGGGTGGGCGTTGTAATCGGTCGGCGCCCCGTGGGTGGCCCAGCGGGTATGCCCGATGCCCGTATTCCCCGCGGGGAAACTCCCGTTCAGGCTGGCTTCCAGCACCGCGATCTTCCCTTCCTTCTTATGGACCACCAGCCGCCCCTGTTCCAGGACCGCCACGCCCGCCGAATCGTACCCTCTATACTCAAGCTTTTTGAGCCCCGTGAGCAAACGGGGCAGTGCCTGCTGCTGTCCGGTGTAGCCGACTATGCCACACATAACTTAACCTCCTTTGAGGTAGTCAACCAAACAGAAACGCCGGGCTTAAAGCACGGCGCTTTTCCTGTAAATAAGCGACAACACCTTATCGGGCGCAAAAAAGCCATACTTTGCCTTCCGCCACCTGGTGCTTTTGTCCTGGCGGTCGCCCGCCAGTTTTGTGACACCGTTAACGGCCGTGGCCAGCCGGGAGGCACCCGCCGAAGTAATAGCTCTCGATTAACCTCCCCCTCGTCAACCATTCAGAGGTGGGATGTGAGAAGTTGGAAGTTAGATTTTCTTGTAGGAATTCACAAAGTGAATTCCCTCCCCTAATTCTCACCTCTCACTTCTAACCTCTCACCTCTCAAATGGTTCTGGCGCTTGATTATTAATTTGTCGCCAAGCCAAGTTCTTCCGCTGCCCCTGCCTCGGACTCACCCCCTTCAATTGCCTGGATTACGGCCACCAGCTCTTTGACCACTTCGAGGGTCACCTCCGGGTCGCGCGCCTCGACCATCACCCGGATTAGCGGCTCCGTGCCCGAAGCCCTTACGAGCACCCGGCCTTCGCTGCCCAGCCGGGCCTCCTGCTCCTGCACCACCCGCGCCAGGAGCGGGCTTTTCAGCACCCGTTCCTTGCTGCGCACCCGTACGTTTTCCAGCAACTGCGGGTAGTACTCGAGTTCGGCCGCCAGTTCCCCGAGCGATTTCCCGGTTTCCCGCATCACCCGCAGCAGTTTGAGCGCCGTGATGATTCCGTCCCCCGTCGTGTTGTGGTCGAGGAAAATCACGTGCCCCGACTGCTCGCCCCCGAGACGCGCCCCGGTCCGCAGCATTTCCTCCAGCACGTACCGGTCGCCGACCCTGGTCACCACGGTCTTGATCCCGGAAGCGGCAAGCGCCCGGTGCAGCCCCAGGTTGGACATCACGGTCACGACCACCGTATCCCCGGGAAGTTCGTCCCGCGCCTTGAGGTAACGGGCACAGGCGAGGATAATGGCGTCACCGTTTACGATCTTCCCCTGTTCGTCCACGGCGATCAGCCGGTCAGCGTCACCGTCGAAAGCCAGGCCCAGATCCGCCCCGGTGGCAAAAACCAGTTCTTGCAGCGCGTGGGGTTTCGTGGAACCGCAGCCGCTGTTGATGTTGAACCCATCCGGTTCGGTCCCGACCGGAATCACCACCGCACCCAGCATGCTCAAAATCCGCGGCGCGAGTTCGTATGCGGCCCCGTGCGCACAGTCCACCGCAATCCGGAGCCCCCGGAGTTCTTCCGGCCCGACCCGGGCGACGTGTGCCAGGTACCGGTCCCCGGCGTCAGCCACCGGTAAAACCCGGCCGATCCCTGATCCCACCGGGGAAGGGATCCCGGTCATCCCGCCCAGAACAAGCCCCTCAATTTCTTCTTCGACTGCATCCGGCAGTTTATAGCCGTCGCCCCCGAAAAACTTGATGCCGTTGTCCGGCGCCGGGTTATGCGAGGCCGAAATGACCACGCCGCCCGCTGCCCCGAGCGCCCGGCTAAGGTAGGCAACCGCCGGTGTCGGCAAGATCCCAAGCAGAAGCGCGTTCACGCCCGTTGAAAGCATCCCGGCCACCAGGGCCGCTTCCAGCATCTCGCCGGACGCCCGCGTGTCGCGCCCCACAACGATTTCCTTCGCCCCTGTTCTTCGGGAAAGGACGTGCGCCGCTGCTCGTCCCAGTTTGAAAGCCAGTTCCGGGCCGAGCTCGCTGTTGGCCACTCCCCGGACCCCGTCCGTGCCGAAAAGAATTCCCACCGAGGAAAAGCCTCCTTCGGTCATAACTATTTAGCCTGTCACACCACACTTACGGAACGCCGAGCTAAAGCAAGCAGAGCGCGGAAGCCACGAGGGACGAACCGGAGCGTACTTCGAGGTACGTGAGGATTCGGCCCGAGTGGCTGACAAAGCTATGCGCAAGCTTTAGCCGCGCCCCGCGGGGCGCCTGAATAGTTACCCCCGGTCAAAACTTTATTACGGCCTAAAGCTGCTGTCAATGGTACTTCATTTTATGTAATCGCCAAATATTTGGTTAACCTGAAGCAAAGCCGTTATGCGCCTGAGTTCTGTTCCTTCAGGAGGCCGTACGCGAAACTGTCCGCCAGCGCCTGCCAGCTCGCCTCGATGATGTTGGGCGAGACCCCGACGGTAACCCAGTTGCGCTTTCCGTCGCCCGTCTCGATCAGCACGCGGACCACCGCGCCCGTACCTGCAGCCTCGTTCAGCACCCGCACCTTGTAGTCGATCAGGCGCATCCCCTTGATTCCGGGATAGAACTGCTCGAGCGCCTTCCGCAGCGCGTTGTCCAGGGCGTTGACCGGACCGTTCCCCTCGGCGGCGGTGTGGACCACCTGGTCGCCCACCCGGAGTTTGATCGTGGCTTCGGAATGGACGGTACCGCTTTCCCGCAACTCCGTGAGGATGCGCAGGCTTTCGAGAAGGAAGGGCCGCTCGTAGCCGTTGGAGGCCTTGCGCACCAGGAGCTCGAAGGAGCCTTCGGCGCTTTCGAACTGGAACCCCTTGTGCTCGAGTTCCTTCAACTGCGCCAGAACCTGGCGCGCCGCGTCCTTATGCGTCGGCAGGTCCAGGTTCAGCTCGCGGAGCTTGTAAAGCAGGTTGGAAAGGCCGGATAACTCCGAAACCAGGACGCGGCGGCGGTTGCCGACCGCCTCCGGATCTATATGCTCGTAAGTCAGTGGGTCTTTCAAAAGGGCGCTTACGTGCACCCCGCCCTTGTGTGCGAAGGCGCTCATCCCCACGTAGGGCTGCTGGGGAATCGGGTGCATGTTGGCGATTTCGCTCACGTATCGTGAAAGCTCCACCAGGTGCCGGAGTTTCTCCTCCGGGATCGTCGTGACGCCGCACTTCAACGCAAGGTTGGGCAGCACAACACACAGGTCGGCGTTCCCGCAGCGTTCTCCGTAGCCGTTGACCGTCCCCTGAACGTGGGTCGCTCCCGCCCGGACCGCGACCAAGGTATTCGCCACCGCCATCCCGGCGTCGTTGTGGGCGTGGATGCCGACCGGAACGTTGAAGCGCCGGCATACCAGCTCCACCACCGGTTCGACCTCCCAGGGAAGCATCCCGCCGTTGGTGTCGCAGAGCACCAGGACCGCCGCCCCGCCGGCAACGGCTGCTTCGAGCGTGGACAGCGCGTAATCCGGGTTGGCTCTGTAGCCGTCGAAGAAATGCTCGGCGTCGTAAATTACGTCTAGGCCCTGCTCCCGCAGGTAGGCGACGGACTCCCTGATCATCGCCAGGTTTTCATCCAGCGTGGTGTCGAGCGCCCTTACAACGTGGAAATCCCAGCTCTTGCCGAAAAGGGTCGCCGCCTTCACCCCCGACCGCAGAACTGCGGCCAGGTTCTCGTCGTCCGCCGGGCGGATGTTTTTCCGGCGGGTGGCGCCGAACGCGGTGATGGTGGCGTTCTCCAGGCTAAGCTCCGGCACCCGGATGAAGAACTCCATGTCCGTGGGGTTGGAACCGGGCCAGCCCCCCTCGACATAGTGGAAACCCATCCGGTCGAGCTTGGCCGCAATCTTCAGCTTGTCATCGGCCGAGAAAGAGATCCCTTCCGTCTGTGCGCCGTCGCGTAGCGTGGTATCGTATACTTGCACCCTACGTCTTTCCACTGAAGCTACCCCCGATGCTAAAAGAATTACCCGTCAATCTTCCGCAGTCTCGGAGGCCACCCAAAAGTGGTAGTCGGGTATCGGCCATCAGTCGTCGGAATCGTCTGAATTCTTTTCACGAATTCCTCTTCTTTTCCGACATCCGACGTCCGATATCTGACGTCTGAATAATGCCAGACGAAGTTTTTCAACGGCCCCCTGCAAGTCGAGCTTTCACGTAAAGTATGAGCCCGCCCGCCGCGATAATCTCCCGCATAAAGGGCGGCACCGGCCGCGCGCGGTATTCCGCGCCGGTGTCCACCACGGTGATCCTGCCGGTCTCCAGGTCAACCCGCACCCGGCTCTTCGGTGCGATCGCCTCCGCTTCCGGACACTCCAGAATGGGGAGCCCGATGTTGAAGGCGTTCCGGTAAAAGATCCGGGCGAAACTCCGCGCGATTACGCAGGCGACGCCGGCCGCTTTGATCGCCACCGGGGCGTGCTCGCGCGACGAGCCGCAACCGAAGTTGGCCCCGGCCACGATGATGTCCCCGGGCTGTACCCGCGCCGCGAAGGTCGGGTCGGCGTCCTCCATGCAGTGCCGGGCCAGTTCCGCCGGGTCGGAGGTGTTGAGGTACCGAGCCGGGATGATCAGGTCGGTATCAATGTTGTCGCCAAAGCGGAAGACTGTTCCCTCAAGCATCTAAACCACCTCTTCCGGGTCTGTAATCCGACCCATGACCGCACTTGCTGCAGCCACGGCGGGATTGGCCAGGTAGACTTCGCTTTCCGGGTGGCCCATCCGGCCCACGAAGTTCCGGTTGGTCGTGGCCACCGCCCGCTCACCGGCCGCCAGGACCCCCATGTGCCCGCCCAGGCAAGGCCCACACGTCGGCGTCGAAACCGCTCCCCCGGCTTCAATGAAGATTTCCACCAGCCCCTCTTTCAGGGCCTGGCGGTAGATCTCCTGCGTCCCGGGGATGACGATCAGCCGCACGTCCGGGTGCACCTTTTTCCCCCGCAGCACCCGGGCGGCCAGGCGCAAATCGTCCAGGCGCCCGTTGGTACACGAACCGATCACAACCTGGTCTACGGCAATGTTTCCTGCCGCGCTCACCGGCCGTACGTTGTCCGGCGAATGGGGGAAAGCCACGCAGGGCTCCCAGCCGGTGACATCGAACTCGTAAACCTTTTTATACCTCGCGTCGGGGTCGCTGGCAAACAGCCGGTAGGGACGCCGCACGCGGCCCCGGACGTAGTCCTCCGTCTTTTCGTCGGGAGCGATGATCCCGTTCTTGGCGCCGGCCTCCACCGCCATGTTGCACATCGTGAACCGCCCGTCGAGCGGGAGGCTTTCGACGACCGGGCCGGTGAACTCCATCGCGCAGTAAAGCGCCCCTTCCACCCCGATCTCCCCGATGGTACGGAGAATCAGGTCCTTCCCCCCCATCCAGGGGCCAAGCTTACCGGTGTAAACGAACTTCAGCGTTTCCGGGACCTTGAACCAGGTTTCTCCCAGCGCCATCGCCGCTGCCAGGTCGGTGGAACCAACCCCCGTGGCAAAGGCGCCTATAGCGCCGTACGTGCAAGTGTGTGAATCGGCGCCGATGATCACGTCGCCGGGACCTACCAGGCCCCGCTCGGGCAACAGGCAGTGCTCGATCCCCATCCGCCCCACCTCAAAGTAGTTGGGCAGGTCGTGCCGGCGGGCGAACTCCCGGACGATTTTGGCCTGCTCCGCCGACTTGATGTCCTTGTTCGGCGTAAAGTGATCCGGAACCAAGACGACCGCCGCCGGGTCGAAGACCGGGACGCCGAGTTGTTCAAACTCCCTGATGGACAGCGGCGCCGTGATATCGTTGGCCAGAAGCACATCAACCCTGGCGTTGATCAGTTCTCCCGGCTCGACAAACTCCCTGCCGGCGTGTGCGGCCAAGATTTTTTCCGTAATCGTTTGCGGCACTCGACCCAATTGCTTTCCACCTCGCGTAAACCTTCGCGTTTGTTTGGAATCCGGCCTGTTAACTTTCCCCGGTCTCCTGTCTTCTCTTCATCCTTCGAAAATGACCAATTATTGCTAACACCGGCGGCTGTCTCGGCCTGTTTCGCTCCCCCTCACACGTTCACCCGGCACTCAAAGGCTGAGTGCCAGGCCGTCCGTGGCCGCAGACCCGCCTCCACTGCTCGTCGTCGCTTAGTTTGGTCGCCGCGCGTCTCAAGTGTTCGCTTGGAGCCGAAACAGGCGACGCCGCCTCCTTCCCCTACACACATTTTCATCCCCGGTGGCGACGATGAATCGTCGTGAACGACTCCTATATCTTTTACTCTCCGGCTTACTCCCGACTTCCGGCCCCTGATTCAGGCCTGGGTCCCGGGCCGTTCAGGTCCGCCACCATCTTGTTCAACGCGTCAATGTAAGCCCGGGCGCTCGCTTCCAGCACGTCGGTGCTGAGCCCCCGGCCCAGGTAGGTCTTCCCCTTCTCGCTTTTCACCCGCACGGTCACGCTGCCCACCGCATCCTTGCCGCCGGTGACGGCGTCAATGGCGTACGTCTCCAGGGTGGGTTTCATCCCGGTGATCTTGTCGATAGACTTGTAAATCGCGTCCACCGGCCCGTTGCCGCAGGCTGCTTCCTCCCGCACTTCCTCCGCCACCTGCAGCCCCACGGTGGCCGTCGGGACTACCGTCGTGCCGCTCAAGATGTGGAAGTACTTCAGTTCGTAAGTGGGCGGTACCTTGCGGATTTCCTCTTCCACCAGCGCCAGGAGGTCCTCGTCGGTAATGACCTTCTTCCGGTCGCAGAGTTCTTTGAAACGGGCGAAGGCGTCGTTCAACTCCTCTTCGGACAACGCGTAACCCAACTCCGCCAGCCTGGTCTTGAAAGCGTGCCGGCCGGAGTGCTTCCCGAGAACCAGGCTCGACTGGGGAATGCCGATTACCTTCGGGTCAATAATCTCGTAGGTCGTTCGCTCTTTCAAAACCCCGTCCTGGTGGATGCCCGACTCGTGGGCGAAGGCGTTCTTTCCTACGATGGCCTTGTTCGGCTGCACCGGCATGCCCGTCAGGCTACTCACCAGCTTGGAGGTGCGGAAGATCTCGTCGGTGCGGATCCCGGTGGTTATCTGATATAGCGGCCGCCGGGCATAAAGCGCCATCACCAGTTCCTCCAGCGCAGCGTTCCCGGCCCGTTCCCCGATACCGTTGATCGTTACCTCCGCCTGCCGCGCCCCGCTCCTGATCGCCGCCAGGGTGTTCGCCACCGCCAGACCCAGGTCGTTGTGGCAGTGCACGCTGATGGTTACCTTTTCAATCCCCGGCGTTTTTTCCCTGATCGCCCGGATGAATTCCCCGAATTCCTCGGGAACGGCGTAACCCACGGTATCCGGGATGTTCACCACCGTGGCCCCCGCCTCGATTGCCGCCGCCAGCACCTGGCAAAGAAAATCAAGCTCGGAGCGCGAAGCGTCCTCTGCGGAAAACTCTACTATAGGAGTATAACCTTTTGCCCGCTGCACCGCCTCCCGTGCCGCTTCCAATACCTGTTCCCGGCTCATCCGAAGTTTATACTGGAGGTGGATGTCCGAAGTAGCGATAAAGGTGTGGATGCGCGGCTCCTCCGCTTCTTTCAAGGCTTCCCACGCTTTATCAATATCCCCGAAGTTTGCCCGGGCCAAAGCGCAGACCTGCACCCCTTTGACGCTCCGGGCGATTTCGGCCACCGCCGCAAAGTCCCCCGGCGAAGCCACCGGAAAACCCGCCTCGATCACGTCCACGCCAAGACGCACCAACTGCTTGGCGATCTGCACTTTCTCTTTCACGTTCAGGCTGACCCCCGGCGATTGTTCGCCGTCCCGCAACGTGGTATCAAAAATATAAACCCGCTCCATGCGCTCTCCTTTTTCTACCGTTTTCAGCTTACCGACTCATCGAGACCACGCCCCGCCAGCACCATCGGGAGCACGTTTTCGCCCGGGTCGACCAGGCAGTTCACCAGCGCCGGCCCTTCCTTCGCCAGCGCATCTTCTACCACGCCGTCAAACTGCGCCGCGGTCTCCACGGTGTAGCCGGCGATGCCGTAAACCCCGGCCAAAGCCGCGAAATCGGGGCAGAAGCCGAAGTCCACCGCGGAATAGCGTTTGTCGCAGTAAAACTCCTGAAGCTGCCGCACCATCCCCAGGCGCCTGTTGTTAAGGATGAAAATCTTCACGTCCAGACCCTGTTCCACCAGCGTTCCCAATTCCGGCATCATCATCTGGAAGCTCCCGTCGCCGCTCACTAAAAGCACCTGTTTCTCCGGCCGGCCGAGCTTCACCCCGATGGCGGCCGGCAGGCCGTAACCCATGCACCCCAGGCCCCCCGAGGTCACGAGCGTGCGCGGGTACTTGAAGCAGTAATACTGGGCCACCCACATCTGGTGCTGGCCGACGTCGGTGACCACGATGCTTTCCCCTCCGGTAAGGGAGCTTAACCGCTCGATCACGTACTGCGGTTTGAACCCTTCTTCCCGGTTATAGGTTAAAGGGAAGTCGCGCTTGTACCCGGCGACGGTTTCCAGCCATTCCCCGCCCTCCCGCTTAACTACCTGGGGCAGAAGCGCCTCCAGCACCTGCTTGACATCCCCGACAATCGGCAGGTAAGGTTTAACGTTCTTCCCGATTTCCGCCGGGTCGATATCCACGTGGATGATCTGGGCGTGCGGGGCAAACCTGGCCGGTGAGCCGGTAACCCGGTCGGCAAACCGCACCCCCAGCCCGATTAACAGGTCGGCGTTCGTAATGGCCAGATTGGCATAACGCGTGCCGTGCAGGCCTGCCATTCCAAGGAACAACGGGTGGTCTCCCGGAAACCCGCCCAGCCCCATCAAGGTGCAGGCCACCGGCGCCGCAATCGTCTCCGCTAATTTGACCAGTTCCGGTGTGGCGCCGCTGCTGATCACCCCGCCTCCGGCCAGGATTACGGGCTGGTTCGCCTTGGCGATCAGCTTCGCCGCCTGCGCGATCTGGGTGGGGTGCCCCCGGTAAGTGGGCTTATACCCCTTCAGTTCAACCTTCTCCGGGTAGCTGAACCTGATCATGGCGCTCGAAACGTCCCGGGGAAGGTCAATCAGCACCGGCCCCGGCCGGCCGGAGCGGGCCAGGTAAAAGGCCTTCTTCACCACTGCCGGGACCGTCGCCGGCTCCTTTACCAGAAAATTATGCTTGGTGATGGGCATCGTAATCCCCGTGATGTCCACTTCCTGAAAGGCGTCGGTTCCGACCTGGCTGGTGGGCACCTGACCGGTAAAAAGCACCACCGGAATCGAGTCCATGTAAGCCGTAGCAATTCCGGAAACCAGGTTGGTCGCCCCCGGCCCGGAGGTGGCAAAGCAGACGCCGACCCGCCCGGTCGCCCGTGCGTAACCGTTGGCGGCATGTACCGCGCCCTGCTCGTGCCGGACCAGCACGTGTTTTATTTTTTTGGCGTTGTAAAGGGCGTCGTAAACCGGCAGGATGGCCCCGCCGGGGTAGCCGAAGACTAGCTCCACCCCTTCTTTTTCCAGACACCGGATCAGCGCTTCGCCAACCGTAATCACCAAACAACACTCCCCGAGATACTCCAATTTCGAAGCCACCCGGCACTCAACCCAGAGAAACGGCTGTCTCAAATTCTAACGGGGAAGGTTTATTGATAACTTCCACTTAATAACTGCTACCGTTTCCTTAAGTTAAGTACCGGGTTACAAACATTCTGACGACCGACGACTACTTCCGCAGCCAGGACATCATCTGCCGGAGCTCTTTCCCGATCTCCTCGATCTGGTGGTTCTGCTCCCGGCGGCGCTGTGCCTTGAGCACCGGCTGGTTGGCTTGGTTTTCCAGCACCCACTCGCGGGCAAACTCGCCGCTTTGAATCTCGGCGAGCACCTGCCTCATTTCCTCCCGGACCATTTCGTCGATTATCCGCCGCCCGGTCCTGTAGTCCCCGTATTCGGCGGTATTGCTGACCCGGCGGCGCATCTCGGTGAGGCCGCCCTCGTAAATGAGGTCCACGATCAGCTTCAATTCGTGCAGGCATTCGAAATAGGCGATTTCCGGCGCGTAGCCCGCTTCGACCAGGGTCTCAAAACCCGCCTTGATCAACTCGGACACGCCGCCGCAGAGCACGCACTGCTCGCCGAAAAGGTCCGTTTCCGTCTCTTCCCGGAAAGTGGTTTCGAAAACCCCCGCCCGGGTGAGGCCGATCGCCTTGGCGTAGGCAAGCGCGAGCGCCTTCGCCTGGCCGCTGTAGTCCTGGTGTACGGCGATCAATCCCGGCACGCCCGCCCCCTCGGTGTAAAGCCGGCGGAGCATCGGCCCCGGGCTCTTCGGCGCCACCATGAAAACGTCCACGTCGGGCGGCGGCACAATCTGCCCGAAGTGGATGTTGAACCCGTGCGAGAACATCAGGGCCTTCCCCGCGGTAAGGTGCGGGGCGATTTCCTCCCGATAAACCCTGGCCTGTTGCTCGTCCGGGATGAGCATCTGGATAACCGCCGCCCGGCGGGTCGCCTCCGCCACCGGGACAACCTCCAGGCCCTCCGCCTGAGCCATCGCCGCCGAGGGACTGGCCGGCCGGAGGCCGACCACCACCTGGATTCCGCTGTCCCTGAGGTTCTGCGCCTGGGCCCGCCCCTGGCTCCCGTAACCCACGACGGCCACCGTTTTTCCTTCCAGCACCCCGAGGTCGGCATCCTGGTCGTAGTAAATTCGGATCATTATTCCGCCTCCTTACTGTTGGTCACGATATCCTTGGTCCCCCGAAGCATGGCCACTTTCCCGGTCCGGACCAACTCCCGGATTCCGAAGGGTTCCAGTGCGTTTACCAGCGCCCTCACCTTTCCCTCGTCTCCTGTGACCTCCACGATCAGGGTTTTCCGTCCGATGTCCACGATGTGGGCCCGGAAGATCTCCACGATCTGGATGATTTCCGCCCGCCGCGCCGGTTCTGCGTTCACCTTGAGCAGCACCAGTTCCCGGTCAACGTGTTCTTCCTTGGTGATGTCCTGCACCTTCAAAACCTCGATCAGCTTGCGGAGTTGCTTGGTCACCTGCTCCAGCACCCGCTCGTCTCCCTCTACGACGATCGTCATCCGGGAAACCGCCGGATCCTCGGTCTCCCCCACCGTGAGGCTTTCGATGTTGAACCCCCGGCGGCGGAAGAGACCGGCCACACGGGCCAGAACCCCGGGATTGTTTTCAACCAAAACCGCCAAAGTATGGCGCACAGAACTCTCCCCCCTAACCGAGCATCTTTCCCAGTGAGCCCCCCGGCGGCACCATCGGCATCACGTTTTCTTCCCGTTCGATGACAAAATCCAGAAAGACCGGCTTGGATGAAGCGATGGCCTGCTCCAGCGCCTGCCGCACCTCCTGGGGTTTGGTCACCCGGATGCCTTCCGCGCCGTAGGCCTCGGCTACCTTCACGAAGTCGGGACCGTAAAGCTCGGTGTAAGAATAGCGCCGGTTGAAAAACAGCTCCTGCCACTGGCGCACCATGCCGAGAAAGCCGTTGTTCATGATCGCCACGTTGACCGGCAGTTCGTAACTGACCGCCGTGGCCAGTTCCTGGATATTCATCTGGATCGAACCGTCGCCGGCAATATCGAAAACGACCTCATCCGGACAGGCCACCTGCACCCCGATGGCGGCCGGAAACCCGAAGCCCATCGTGCCCAGCCCCCCCGAAGAAATAAAAGAACGGGGCCGGGTGAAGGTATAAAACTGCGCCGTCCACATCTGGTTCTGGCCAACCTCTGTGGTAATGCGCGCCTTACCTTGGGTAACGTTATATAATTCGCGGATCACGAACTGGGGCTTCAAGCCGTTTTCCTCGAATTTCAGCGGGTACTCTTTTTTCCAGGCGTTGATCTTCTCCAGCCAAGCCGGATGTGATGCGCCCTCTAACACCTCGAGCAGCGCTTTCAACACCCGCCGCACGTCGCCCGCCAGCGGAACGTCCACCCGGACGTTTTTCCCCATTTCCGCCGGGTCCACGTCAATGTGGATGATCTTCGCTTCCGGGGCAAAGGTCTCCACCTTCCCGGTAACCCGGTCGTCGAACCGCGCCCCCACGGCGACCAAAAGGTCGCACTCGCAAACCGCGTAGTTGGCGTACCGTGTCCCGTGCATTCCCAGCATCCCGAGAGAAAGCGGGTGGTTGCCGGGGAAACCGCCGATGCCCATAAGGGTTGTGGTCACCGGCGCCATAATCAACTCGGCAAGCCGGCGCAATTCCTCGCTTGCGTTCGAAGCGATCACCCCGCCGCCGGCGTAAATCACCGGGCGCTGGGCCGTGGCGATCAGCTTTGCCGCCGCAAGGACCTGATCCGGGTCCGGATCAAGCACCGGCTTGTAACCCGGGAGGTCTACAGGACCGGGATCCACGTATTCCGCCTGCCCTCCCGAAACGTCACGGGGAATATCCACCAGCACCGGACCGGGACGCCCCGTAGTGGCGATGTAGAACGCCTCCTTCACCGTCCGGGCGAGGTCGCGGACGTCCTTTACCAAAAAGTTGTGTTTGGTGATCGGCAGGGTGATCCCGGTAATGTCCGCTTCCTGGAACGAATCGCGGCCGATCTGCGCCGTCGGGACCTGTCCGGTGAAGGCCACCAGCGGACTCGAATCCATGAAGGCCGTGGCGATTCCGGTCACTAAGTTCGTGGCTCCCGGACCGGAAGTGGCCAGGCAGACCCCGGGCCGGCCGGTGGCCCGCGCGTAACCGTCGGCGGCGTGGGCCGCCGCCTGCTCGTGGCGGGTCAGGATGTGCCAGATGTCCGCGTCGTAAAGGGCATCGTATATGGGTAGCACCGCACCCCCGGGATAACCGAATACCGTCTCTACTCCTTCGTCTTTTAAGCACCGGAGCAGGATCTCTCCTCCGGAAAGTTTCAAAGCCTCCACCTCCGCTTCCAAAACGTCTGGGGATATCTCCGCCTATGTATTCAGAACCGGGGCAAAACCGCTCCTTGACTGGCCGAAGAAACCTGCGCCGCATAGCGCCCAAGATAACCGTGGGAGATCTTAGGCTTCCACGGCGGCAGGGCTGCAAGCCGCGCCGCGATCTCCTTTTCCTCCAGGAGCACCTCGAGCCGCCGCCCGGGAATATCAATCTCAATCATATCGCCGTCGCGCACGGCGGCAATCGGTCCGCCGGCCGCCGCTTCGGGGGAAACATGCCCGATTGAAGCGCCACGCGTGGCACCGGAGAAACGCCCGTCGGTCAGGAGCGCCACGTCCTTGTCCCGGCCAAGCCCCGCCAGTGTCGCCGTCGCGGTCAGCATCTCCCGCATTCCCGGACCGCCCCGCGGGCCTTCGTATCTGATGACGATCACCTCACCGCTCTGAAAGGCGCCGTCCATGATCGCCGCCACCGCTTCCTCCTCACTCTCGAAGACGCGGGCGGGCCCCCGGTGCCGGAGCATCTCCGGCGCCACCGCCGCTTGCTTCACCACCGCTCCCTCCGGCGCCAGGTTTCCGAAAAGCACGGCCAGGCCCCCGGTGGGACTATAAGCTTCATCAACCGACCTGATAACCTCCGGGCGCTTTACCTCCCGCCCCGTAACATTTTCCCGGACCGTTTTTCCGGTGACCGTGAGCGCCCCGCTTTCGAGCAACCCGGCCTCGCTGAGAAGGTTCATCACGGCCGGGATGCCGCCCGCCTCGTCCAGGTCCTGCAGGTGGAAGGGCCCCGCAGGATCCAGCCGGCACAGGTTGGGCGTTTTGGCACTCAACTCGTTGACCTCCCGGAGGTCAAACTTCACCCCCGCCTCATGGGCCAGCGCCGTCAGGTGCAGGATGGTGTTCGTCGAACACCCGAGCGCCATATCCACCGTGAAGGCGTTCCTAAAGGCCGCCGGCGTCAGAATCTGCGACGGAACCAGGCCTTCCTGCACCAACTCCACCGCCCGCATTCCCGAAAGTTTGGCCAGGCGGCGCCGCGCCGCGCTCACCGCCGGAATCGTTCCGTTGCCGGGAAGAGCCATCCCCAGCGCTTCAGTGAGGCAGTTCATCGAGTTCGCGGTGAACATTCCCGCGCAGGAACCGCAGCCGGGACAGGCGGTTTCTTCCAGTTCCGCCAGGTCGGCCTCCGTCATCAGGCCCGCTTTGACCCGGCCCACGGCCTCGAAGACGTTGTTCAAGGAAACGTCCCGGCCGCGGAAGCGCCCTGCAAGCATCGGCCCGCCGCTGACCACGATGGCCGGTATGTTCAGCCGGGCCGCAGCCATCAGCATCCCGGGAACGATCTTGTCGCACGCCGTAACCAAAACCAAGCCGTCGAAGGCGTGCGCCTCCACCATCACCTCCACGCTGTCCGCAATCAACTCGCGGGAGGCCAGGGAGTACTTCATCCCCTGGTGGTTCATTGCGATGCCGTCGCAAACCCCGATGGTGGGAAACTCGACCGGCACCCCGCCGGCCAGGCGCACCCCCGCCTTAACCGCTTCCGCAATTTCCCGGAGATGGATATGACCGGGAACAATCTCGTTGAAGGAGTTTACCACACCAATGAGCGGGCGGTCAAGCTCCTTATCCGTAAACCCCAGCGCCTTGAAAAGCGAGCGGTGGGGCGCCTTTTCCAGTCCCTTTTTTACCGTGTCGCTGCGCAAAATTCACGCCTCCCATAACAGATTGTCGGATGTCAGAAGTCAGACGCAGGAATCTGTTGTAGAAATTCACCGGGACGAATTCCTTCCTCTTCTCTGACTTCCGACCTTCTGCCTCTTGCCTCTGACTTCTAAATCTCCGGTCCGTCCACCCGGGTCAACTCCCGGAAAGCCCGGATCAGATCCCACGTAACCGGGCCCGGGCGCCCCTCCCCGATGATGCGGCCGTCCACCTTCACCACCGGAATTATCTCCGCCGCCGTCCCCGTAAAGAAACACTCGTCGGCCGTAAACACGTCATGCCGCGTAAAAACCCGCTCCAGGACTGTGATCCCTTTTGCCCGTGCCAGCTCCATCACCGCGTCCCGGGTGATGCCCTTCAAAATCCCCAGGTAGGGCGGTGGTGTAATCAGCGTACCTTCCTTGACGATAAAGATGTTGTCCCCGGTGGCTTCCGCCACGAACCCGTCGTGGGTAAGCATGATCGCTTCCTGAACCCCGATCAGCCCTGCTTCGATTTTGGCCAGGATATTATTCAGGTAGTTCAGGGACTTGATCCGTGGGCTCAGGGCCTCCGGCACGTTCCGCCGGGTAGGTACAGTAATTACTTCCAGACCCTTCTCGTAAAACTCCGGCGGGTAAAGCTGAATCGAATCCGCGATACAAAAAACCGTCGGCCGGGGACATTTCTGGGGGTCCAGCCCGAGATCACCCTTGCCGCGCGTCACCACCAGCCGGATGTACCCGTCGCGGATGTTGTTCCGGCGGCAGGTCTCCAGCACCACCTGCTGCATCTCCTCCTGGGAGAGCGGGATGCTGAGCATGATCGACTTTGCCGACTCGTAGAGCCGCTGCAGGTGCTCCTTAAGTTTAAAAACCCGGCCGTGGTACGCCCGGATCCCCTCGAAAACACCGTCGCCGTACAAGAGCCCGTGGTCAAAAACCGACACTACCGCTTTTTCTTCGGGAACGTACTCGCCATCTAAATAGATCGTAAGCCCCAACGCCCCTTCCCCCTAATCTTTTAAAAAATTAAATCAAAGCCCCTCGCCCTTCCGGCGCCCAATACCTTTGAGCACCAGACCAGGGACGAGAGGCTCCACCTCCGCGGTACCACCCTGGTTGCCGTTACCTTGCGGTAAAAACGGCCCCTTTCCGTGTGTCCACCAGGCACACCGGTTTTGATAACGGGAAACCAACCCGGCAAAGACTACTCGGTTGAACCCTTTCGCCTTCCGGCTCCGGGGTGATCACGACCGAACCCCCTGCCACCGGCTCCCACCCCACCCGGCTCGCTGAGGCACCAGGATCCGGTCTCCGTCCCTTTCATCGCCTTTAACCGCCACAGTTTCTCCCAAGTATACAAAAATCACTACACCCATGTCAAGTAGAAGATGGGAGCAAACCGTTTGGTCGTCGGTCGTCGGTATTGATGTAGGAAATCGCTACGGCGAATTCCTACAAGCAATTATTGTTGAAAAATCTCATCCCGCGTGAAGCAGCGGGAGCAACCCGGGAGTCGCAATCCAGGGAAAAAGGAGAATTTACGGTAATTCCGGAGGGCTGGCCTCGGTGAGTTTCTGACGGTACTGCAGGCAGTAGAAGCTTACTGCTGACGCAGAGGAAAGAATCAAGGCGGGCAGTTCCGGCCTGGGCTCCCGTCCGGCTCCAAGTGGACGGGCAACCTAACGGAACCACCCGCGCAGCGCCAGGCGCTGGCGCCCCCAAATCCCCAGGTAGAGCATCTCCAAAATTCCCAAGGTATTGATCAGCAGGATAACCACAAACCAGCCTCGGTGACCGTTCCTGGCTGCCCGCCACAGCGCGAGCCCCTTCCAGAAAAGACTCCAGGCCACCAGTCCCGCCAGGAGCCACGGGTCAATTCCAAGATCAATTCCCTGAAGAAAACGTTCCATTATCCTTGCCCCCCAAGTTCTACTGAAAAAAAACACCTGCCTCCATTCCCACCTACAACCCTGTGACGGATTCGAAGCACGGGCCGCCGTTTCCGGCCGCCCCCGCCAGCGCTTTAAGAAACCTGCGACGCAATCCGGACCGGGGCGCGCCGGGCGTTGAAGCGGTATCCTTTGCCCGCCTGCTGCTGCCTCTAAGTTAAGATTCCCCTACCACCACCGAAATCCTTTTTCCTTTAAAATCCATCCTTTTTCAACACGAAATATGGCCGTGCCGGCAAGAAAGACTCCCGCAGACGGAACATACGCAACCCAATCGTACAATAAAGGAAAACGGCTTTCTACAGCGAAGAATCTAAGGAAGAAGTCCTGACCGGAACCGCTTCCGGACCCTTGAAAAGCGACAGGAAGCTGCGGGAGGTAAAAATGCGCCGGTTTTTCAGAAGGATGAGCTACTTTACCACCCTGGTCGTCCCGATAGTTGTGGCCCTTGTCATCGCCTTTCTGGCGGTGCTGAACCCTCAGTGGCCGCGTATCTATTGTGTGATCGCCTTTCTGGCAGCCCTGATCATTCTTCCGGGGGTGACCCTGGGTTTGAAATTGGGGTGTACCCCGGTTACCGAAGAAAGGGTGGTTCTGGTGGGGGTGGACGCCCCGGGGATAATCGGCGTGCGCCGCGCCAACGGGGAGGTGGTGCGCTACCACCACCGGGAGCTTTACACCCTCTTTTGCAACGGTACCGTAAGCGAAGGCAGCATCCTGAGCCTGCGCTTTCTCGACAACGACATCATCGGCTGGCAGCCGGTGGATGGTGAGGGAACCAAAAGGTAAAAAAACCGCCGCCGCTTCGGATCCGCGGTCCTAAACACCCTCTTCGTAGAGGCTAACTCTCTTTTTCCGCCGGGGCAACCGCCGCCGGGGACCGCCCGATGTTCAACGCTTGCCGGATCTTCGCCTCGATCTCCCGCACCACTTCCGGGTGTTCTTTCAGGTACTCCCGGACGTTCTCCCGGCCCTGCCCCAGCCGGTCCTCGCCGTAAGAATACCAGGTACCCGTCTTCGTGATGATTTTCAACTCCAGCGCAGCGTCAAGGAGGCTTCCCTCCTTGGAAATTCCTTCACCGTAAAGGATGTCGAACTCCGCCTGCCTGAAAGGCGGCGCCAGCTTATTTTTAACCACCTTGGCCCGGACGCGGCTGCCGATCCGCTCGGCGCCCTGCTTGATGTCCTCGATCTTCCGCACCTCAAGCCTTACGGAAGCATAAAACTTCAGCGCCCGTCCCCCGGGTGTGGTCTCGGGATTGCCGAACATTACCCCGACCTTTTCCCGGATCTGGTTGATGAAGATGGCGGTGGTCCGCGACTTGCTGATCACCCCGGTCAGCTTCCGGAGCGCCTGGGACATCAACCGCGCCTGCAGGCCCACGTGGATGTCTCCCATCTCCCCCTCCAGCTCTGCCCGGGGTACCAGGGCCGCCACGCTGTCCAGGACGACGATATCTACGGCCCCGCTCCGCACCAGGGCCTCAGCGATTTCCAGAGCCTGCTCGCCGGTGTCCGGCTGGGATACGAGCAGGTTATCCACGTCCACCCCGAGACGCCTGGCATATTCGGGATCCAATGCATGTTCCGCGTCGATAAAAGCGGCCACACCCCCCTCGCGCTGCGCCTCGGCGACGGCGTGCAGCGCCACCGTGGTCTTGCCGGACGACTCCGGGCCGAAAATCTCCACCACGCGCCCGCGGGGTAAACCGCCGATGCCGAGCGCCAGGTCCAGCGCAATTGATCCGGTCGGAATTACCTCCACCTGAAAGCGGCTGGTCGCCTCCCCCAACCGCATAATCGCACCTTTGCCGAACTGCCGCTCGATTTG
The DNA here is from genome assembly GCA_040758635.1 of Bacillota bacterium. GTDB lineage: Bacteria > Bacillota > Desulfotomaculia > Desulfotomaculales > Ammonificaceae > Yes71-27. Next base: position 42,257 of record JBFLVI010000005.1, read on the forward strand.
CAGGAGCGCGGCCTCCAACGTCTTCTGCCGGTCGCTCAACCCTATCTCCCCCCACTGATTGATCTAATATACCGGTCGCGCCTTGCTTTCGTTTCTTTTACTCAATTTTAATTGAAGTCCGGGAAATTTTCCATTAAATTCTGCAAAACCGGTGCAGGCCAATTCCTCCGGACCCTCTCACTGCCCGGTTTGAAGCAAATGCTTGAACTCCTCCTCGTCCAAAACCGCAACCCCCAGTTCCCGGGCCCGGTCGTATTTGGACCCGGGGGTCTCGCCCACCACCACGTAGTCGGTTCGCCGGCTGACGCTTGACGACACCCGGCCGCCAAGACGTTCGATGAGAGCGGTAGCCTCTTCCCGGGTGTAATCCTTGAGCGTTCCCGTGAGAACGAAAACTTTGCCCGTCAGGGGGCCGGCGGCCGCAGCGGTTTCACGGCTCACCGTGTTCACCCCGGCCTCCACCAGTTGCTTGATCACCGTCCGGTTCCGCGGCTCGGCGAAAAACGCCCGGATGCTCGCCGCCATCTTCGGTCCGATTTCCGGGATCGCAGTAAACTCCTCCTCCGTTGCCGTCATCAACCGCTCCAGGTTTCCAAAGTGCGCCGCCAGCAGCTTCCCGGCCCGCTCCCCCACGTGCCGAATGCCGAGGGCGAAGACGAGCCGGCCGAGGTCCTGCTTCTTGCTCGCCGCGATTTCGTTTAAGAGGTTTGTCGCCGATTTCGGCCCCATCCGCTCCAGTTTCACCAGGTCTTCGTACTTCAGGCCATAGATGTCCGCCACGCTCTCGACCAGGCCCTTTTCCACCAACTGCTCCACGAGGGCCGGCCCCAGCCCCCGGATGTCCATTGCGTTCCGGGAAGCAAAATGAAGCACGCTTTCCTTCAGGCGCGCCCGGCAGGAAATGTTCGGGCAGCGGACCGCCACCTCTCCCTCTTCCCGGACGGTCCCCGCGCCGCATACCGGGCACTTCTCGGGCATCCGGAAAATTTGTTCCCGGCCCGCGCGCCGCTCCGGCAGGGAACGCACCACCTCGGGGATCACGTCGCCCGCCTTGTGGACCACGATGTAATCGCCGACCCGGATGTCCTTTTCCCGGATCAGGTCCTCGTTGTGCAGCGTGGCCCGGCTGACCGTCGTTCCGGCAAGGTGCACCGGCTCGAAGACCGCCGTCGGTGTAAGCACCCCCGTCCGGCCCACGCTGACCACGATCTTCTCCAGCCTGGTCAGCGCCTCCTCGGGCGGGAACTTGTAGGCCACCGCCCAGCGGGGGCTTTTCAGCGTGGCGCCGAGCCTTTCCTGCTGCGCGAGGGAGTCTACCTTAACCACCATCCCGTCAATTACGTAGGGCAGGTCGAAACGCTTCTCCTGCCAGGACAGGCAGTACTCGACCACCTCCGCCACGGCGTCAAAAACCCGGTGGTGCGGGTTTACCTTGAACCCTTGTTCCCTCAGCCAGGCCAGCACCTCGTGGTGCGTTGTAAACCGCACCCCTTCGCTGTACCCGATCCCGTACACAAAAAGGTCGAGCTTGCGGCGGGCGGTTATTTTCGGGTCGAGCTGGCGCAGGCTTCCGGCCGCCGCGTTTCGCGGGTTGGCGAAAGGCGGCTCTCCCGCTTCCTCCCGGTGCTCGTTAAGCTTCGCGAAGGCCTCCTTGGACATGTACGCCTCACCCCGAACCTCCACCACCGGTGGCGCTGCTTTCAACAAGCGTAGCGGTAAGCTCCGGATCGTCCGGAGGTTGGGCGTAATGTCCTCCCCGGTTTCCCCGTCCCCGCGGGTTGCCCCCTGCACAAACTCACCGTCCCGGTAGGTCAGTGAAACCGCCAGCCCGTCTATCTTCGGTTCCACCACGTAGGCTACGCTTTCGCCGGGGAGGGCGGCGCGCACCCGCCGGTCGAAATCGTAGAACTCCTCTGCGCTGAAGGCATTGGCCAGACTGAGCATCGGTACCAGGTGCCGGACGGTAGCAAAGCCTTCCCGCGGTGCGCCGCCTACCCGCCGTGTCGGTGAGTTCGGGGTGACGAACTCCGGGTAGGCTTTTTCCAGCTCCACCAACTCTGCCATCAACCGGTCGAATTCGGCGTCCGAGATCACCGGAGCGTCCAGCACGTAGTACCGGTAGTTGTGGTACTCGATCTCCCGCCGGAGCTCCTCAATCCTGCGTCTGGCTTCTTCCCGCTCAAGCAATACCGGCAACCCCCTTCACGGCTAAACTATAACGGCGGCTACATACCGGACGATCTGCGCCGCCGGCAAAAAGAGAACCTGCGCCAGTAGTGTTCCCAAAAAGCGCGTTACGGCCAGATGGGTCACCATCTGCCGGATGTCCCGCTCGTCCCTTTTCCCCCGAAGGGCCTGATCGGTCAGCATCGCCGCCGTGGGGTCCACCACCGTGGCCGCAAGCAGCGTGGCGATGCCGTTGACGATCGGCGAGAGCAGGGTAGCCGTGGCCCGGTAGTAGGGAAAAAGGGCACCGGCGTACAGGGCCGAAAGCACTCCCGTGGTGTAAATCCCGGTGATTAAAACATTGAGCAGCAGGAAACCCTTCGGAATGCCGGTCCGCTGCCGGATTGCCCGGCGCAGGGTTTCGGGCGCCGCCGGCCGGACGGTTTTTATTGTCCGGTACAGCCGGCGCGGTGAAAGGGAAAAAAGAATCAGCCGCGGCACCGAGCCGACCTCCTCGAAAAGAAGGATGCCGCGGGAGAAAATCCGCACAAAGGCCGGGATTAAAAGCCCCCCTAAAATCGTCCCGAGCGTCGCCGCGAGGATGACCAGCCGGATGTTGTGGTCCAGAACCGCCAGCTCTTCGCGGTAAACCGGCGAGGCCAGCAGGACCTCGGCCGGCGCCCGGGGCGGCACGGCGGCAAGTCCCCGGTTGATCGCCTTCTCCACGAGCGACGACAGCAGCGGCGCCTGAACGGTGTTTGCCGTGCTGGCAATCAAAAAAATCAGGTTGAAGAGCGAATAGGCCGTCGCCAGCCGCCCGGTCCTGACTCCCGCCAGACGCACACTGTAAATAAGGGTGTGAACGAGATGGATCAGCACCGTGAGGCCGATAACGATGATCAGGGTGTTGGAAACCTCCAGGTTCGCCATAAGCAGACCACACCTCAGTCGTCAGACTCGGCTCATTCAACCAGCCTCTCCAGCGGTGCGTACTCCAGCAGAAGGGTTTTGAGGCCCGCCTTCGCGAAAGCCACCGTAACCTGCACGTCTTCGCCGCTCCCGGCGACACCGACCACCGTGCCGGCACCCCACTTCTTGTGCAGGACCCGGTCGCCGGGCTTCAATTCCGCGGCCTCCTGAGCTACGGGCGCGGCTTCTTCGGAACCCCCCGCCACCGTCAGGCTTTCCGCCGGCATTTCGTCAAGGAAACGGGAGGGCGGATTGGTGTAAACTCCGCCGTAGAGGTGCCGCATCTGGCACCGCGTCAGGAAAAGCCGCTCCTTGGCGCGGGTAATGCCGACGTAGCACAGCCGCCGCTCCTCCTCCATTTCCGCAGGGTCGTCAAGACTCCGGAGATGCGGGAAAAGACCCTCCTCCATCCCGGTGATGAAAACGACCGGGAACTCGAGACCCTTGGCGCTGTGCAGCGTCAGCAGCGCCACCACATCGGCTTCCGGGTCGTAGCGGTCAATATCGGTGAAGAGCGCGATTTCCGCCAGAAACTCCGTCAGCCCCCCGCGTTCTTCCCGGTCGAATTCCCGGGTCACCGTCAGGAACTCCCTGATGTTCTCCAACCGCGCCTGTGCTTCCGGCGTTCCCTCCGCCAGAAGGTGCCGCTCGTAACCGGTTTCCGCAAGCAGCGTTTCGGCCACACGCGTCACCGGCCCGGCCGCCTCGCCGCGCAACGAGACGAAGAGCTCCCCCAAGCGCCGCATCTCTTCCCGGACCCTGAGCGGCAACCCGGAAATGGCGTCGGCATCGAGAAGCGCCGCCACGGGGGTCACCCGGTGCGCCGCCGCGTGCTGGAGCAGCCGCCCCAGGTAAGCCGCGCCGATGCCGCGCGGCGGAAAGTTGATGATTCGCTTCAGGCTTAAAGCGTCCACAGGGTTGACGACCAGGCGCAGGTAGGCCAGGAGGTCCTTGATCTCCTTGCGCTCGTAGAAGCGCAGGCCGCCGAGAATGATGTAAGGGATGCCCGTGACCAGGAAGACTTCCTCCAGCACCCGCGACTGGGCGTGGGTGCGGTAGAGTACCGCGCAGTCCCGGTAGGACCGCCCTTCTTCGCGCCGCATCCTGGCGATCTCCCCGGCGACGAAGTTGGCCTCCGCCACCTCGTTCGGAGCCACGAAAAGCAACGGGGGGTCTCCCTCGCCTTTGACCGCCCGGAGTACCTTTTCCTTGCGCAGCCGGTTATACCTGATCACGCTGTCGGCCACCGCGAGGATCGACGAGGTGGAACGGTAGTTCTTTTCGAGCTTGATCACCCGCGCCTCCGGGTAATCCCGCTCGAAGTTCAGGATGTTGCCGATGTCCGCACCCCGCCAGCCGAAGATGGACTGATCGGGATCCCCCACCACCATCAGGTTCCGGTGCCGTTCCGCAAGCTGGTTCACCCAGACGTACTGCACGTGGTTGGTATCCTGGTATTCGTCCACCAGGATGAACCGGAAACGCCGCTGGTAGCGTTCCAGGACGGCGGGGCACTCCCGGAAGAGCCGCACCGCTTCCCCGAGCAGGTCGTCGAAATCGAGGGCACCGAACCGCCTCAGCTTCTCCTGGTAGAGCGCGTAAACCTGCGCCACCGCCTCCTCGTACCGGGTACCGGCCCGCAGCGCGTATTCTTCAGGCCCCACCAGCCAGTTCTTCGCCCAGGAGATGGCGGCCGCCATCCCGCCGGGCGGGTAACGCTTTTCATCGAGTCCGATCTCTTTCAAGCACTCCCTCACCAGCACCCGCCGGTCGTCCTCGTCGTAAATCACAAAGTCGGGGTTCCGGCCCAGATGCTGAATCTCCCGGCGCAGGATCCGCAGGCAGGCCGCGTGAAAGGTCATCACCCAGAGGTCGTGCACGTCGTGGGGCAACAACCGCTCCACCCGGGAGCGCATCTCCCGGGCGGCCTTGTTGGTAAAAGTGATCGCCAGGATGTTCTCCGGCCTTACACCCGCATCATGAATCAGGTGCGCGATCCGGCAGGTCAGGACCCGGGTCTTGCCGCTGCCGGCACCGGCCAGCACGAGAAGCGGCCCCGTGGTGTGACGTACCGCTTCCAGCTGTTCCAAATTCAATTCCCCGTAAAAATCCGTCACCGTTTCCTGCACCTGCTTACTGTAAAAGCTGAAAAAAACTTCGCCAACCACCGTTTATTATCCTGCGTCTCTTCGAAAGACTTCCCTCCACCGTCCGCCGGCCCGCCCCGGTCCTCCAAGAAAACCGACCAGAACCCAGCCAAGAGAATTATCCCCCATCCCGGGCGCGGGATTCAACCGGAAAGGAAAAAATCGCGCACTAAAAACAATTTTCGGCTGTAAAAACCAAAGAGAACAGTTGCTTTTAACAAGAGGTGTTGTTACAATATTAGTGGACATATGCTCTAAACCTTTGCAGGAGGTGAAATCATGCCGTGGGGTCGTGGTTCAGGTTGCGGCTTTGGCTTTGGCTTCGGCCGTGGCTGGGGCGCCGAAAGACCGGGCAATCCCGCCTGGGGCTGCAAGCGTTATCCTGGACGGCCGCGCCGGTGGCGGGCCCTGCTCCATCCCGGCGCCTGGGTGCAACCCGGCCAGCCGGATGCCGCGCCGGCAGAGGTTGAGAACCTGAGGCAACAGGCTGCTTTCCTGAAACAGCAACTTGAGGCCATCGAAAAGCGCCTCGGCGAATTGGGACAGAAGGAATAAGCGGCCTAAAGGTTGTCGCCTTCCAACCTGGGGTAGGCGATGAAAGATGGTGAGCCCCTCCGACGAAAAGTCTGAAACAAGGGCTCTTTTTTTTGGAGACGTGAAACGTGCTTTTCTGTAAGCCCGAGAAACCAACCCCAACTCTTAACAGAACCAGGCAACCGTACGGGTACATAGTAACGACCGGTATGTACAAGACTAATCTCAGACTCGGATACTTCATCAAACCCAAGGAGGTAGATTCCTTTGACGGTAGGTTCGGAATTGCACAAGACACTGGGCATGTTGAAAACGGCCAGCGGCCAGTTCCAATCCTTTGCCATGGATACGCAGGACGCAACGGCGAAGCAGATGTACACAAACTTCGCCAAGCAGCTTGACCAGATGGTCAAGGACCTCGCCAACCGGGTTAACTACGTGGAAGGACAGGAGCCGCAGTACAAAATGGAGAACATGGCCCAGGAAGCCATGGCCAAGGAACAGGCGGCCCAACAGGGAATGCGCAAACAATAGTCCAAGCCGCAGCCAGAGAGCCCCCGCCGGAACGTCCGGCCGGGGTTCTTTCTTTTCCAAAGGCAAAGCACCGGAAAGAGCCGGTCAGCGCACACTCGAGTTGCTCATAAGCCGGTCACACAAGGTCCAGCGCCCGTTCCCAGACCGCGCGCATCGCCTGCGCCGCGGGACCGGCCAGGCGCTCCGTGACGGGTGATTGTGCCACCACCGCCTTTACTACGTCCGCGGCAAACGGGATGCGGCCGAGAAATGCTGCCCCTTCTTGCCGGCAGTAGTGTTCGATCTTCCCGGCGATTTCTTCATCCAGGCTCGCCTTGTTCACACATACCGCCGCCCGCACGCCGAAGTGGCGCGCCAGTTCCAAAACCCGCTCGAGGTCCTGCCACCCGGCCGCGGTGGGCTCAGTGACCACGAGCAGCAGGTTGGCACCGGCAACCGAAGCGATAACGGGACATCCGATTCCCGGCGGGCCGTCAACCACCAGAAGATTTTTCGCCTGCTCCCGGGCTATTTCCCGCGCACGCTGCTTGACCCTGGCAACGAGTTTGCCGGAATTTTCCCGGCCCACGCCGAGCGCGGCGTAGACAAACGGCCCGAAAGCGGTACGGGCTTCGTAGACGCAGCCGGTGAGGGCCTCCCGCAGGGTGACGGCTCCTGCAGAGCAGGCGTGGAAACAGACCGCGCACCCTTCGCAGGCGGTTTCGTCCAACTCCCCGTCCTGAATCGCCTCGAACCGGCAGAGCTGCGTGCATACGCCGCAGGAAGTGCACCGCTCCCTATCCACCACCGGCAGGCGCAGGCCAAAAAAAGGCTCCTCCGCCACGACTTCCGGGCGCAGGATCAGGTGCAGGTTGGCCGCATCTACGTCGGCATCCGCGAGCACCGCATCCTTACCCAGCGTGGCGAAGGCGCCGGTCAGCGTCGTCTTGCCTGTACCCCCTTTTCCACTAAGCACAACAATTTCGCGCATTACTACTGGCAACTCTTTCCTCCACCGCGTTCCAGAGCTCCTGAAACTTCTTTTGCCAACCGGGAAACCGCTCGATAAACGGAATTCCCGCCGCGAAAGAACGGGCGATTTCCTTCTTGAAGGGAATTTCCGCCAATACCGGAATCCCCTGCTCCTTACAGAAATCCCTCACGCCGCCGTCGCCCAGATCTGCCCTGTTGATGATCACGCCGCAAGGAATCTTCAGCATCCGCAACATCTCCGCCACCACCTCCAGATCGTGCCGGCCAAAAGGCGTAGGCTCCGTAACCACCAGGCAGAAGTCCACTCCCCGGACGGACTGCACCACCGGGCAGGAGGCGCCGGGCGGGCAATCAACGATGGTATCAAGCGCCGGGTCGGCCCCCCGCCGCAAAGCCTTGATGACCGGAGGTGCGAGTGCTTCACCCACGTTGAGCCTGCCGCAGGCAAAACCGATTTTCCCGATCCTTCCCCGCTCGACGGTGCCAAGAACTTTCTTGCCTTCCACCAGCGCCTCTTCGGGACAAAAGTAAAGACACCCGCCGCAGCCGTGGCATAATTCCTGAAGGATAAGGACCTTGTCCCGGAGCAGCACCAGGGCGTTGTACGCGCAGACTTCGATGCAGCGGCCGCAGCCCGTACATCTTTCCTTCTGAAAAACCGGCACCGGGAGGCAAACCGGCTCGGCGGTATTGATTTCCGGCCGCAGCAGGAGGTGCGCGTTGGGCTCCTCGACATCACAGTCCAGCAACTGCACCTCCCTGTCAAGGCTGAGCGCCAGGTTTACCGCCACCGTGGTTTTGCCGGTTCCTCCCTTTCCGCTGACTACGGCCACAATCACCCGTGCTGTCCCCCGCAACCGCCGTCGCAGCGGGGCACGTGCCCTTCCGTCCCGTGGGAGCAAAGCGACGGTCCGGTTACCAGCCTGCCGGTAAGAAAAGCGCCGAGCACTTCACGCGCCGTTCCCTGTGCCCCTATAATGGGAGAAATGCCGCGCGCCGCAAAAAGCTCCTGGGCACGCGCCCCCATCCCGCCCGCAATTACGTGGGTAACCCCCAATTCGCCGAGGTAGCGGGGGAGAAAACCCGGCTGGTGCCCCGGGTTGGGGACCAGGACCTCCTTTTTCAACTGCCCGTCCGCCACGTCGACAAGAAGGAATTCGGTACAATGTCCGAAGTGTGACGCAACCTGATTTCCTTCCATAGCTACCGCAATCCTCAAACTGCATTCACCTCCATATAATCGTCAGCGGAACAGCCTACATCCGGCGCCGCCACCCCGGCCCTCCCGCGGACTTCAAAGGCGGCAGTGCATTCTCGCGCCATGCCTGAACGGATTCCCGGACCGGTCCGCTTTTGCCCAGGTAACACCGGATTCCCGCCTGTTCAAGGATCTGGCAGGCATTAGGGCCGACGCTGCCGCTGATGACCGCGTTGACCCCCTGCCGCAGCAAACTCTGCACCGCCTTGATCCCGGCACCGCCGCCTTCCGTGGCGCCGGGATTGGCAACGGCTGAAAAAGTACCGGACTCGTCATCGTAGACTACAAAATAGGCACAACGCCCCAGGTGCGGGTCAAGCGGGGCTTCGGCTCCGGGACCCGCAGCAGAAACGGCAACTTTCACTTTATTCCTCCCTTCGATTTTATATTAATTTAAACTAATTATGAGCATATGTCAATTACTTTAAAAGCCGTAGCAAAAGGCAAAGGTTGCCAGACCGTCTATCACCGCCAGCTCAATTACCGGCGGAACCGGATCCTCTGTTTTAGCAGCCCGACCGCCTACCACCGTTCACCTCTTCCGAAGCTCTCCGGGCATATTACGGAAGAGGCCCGTAAAAACGTGACGGCACACAAAGTAAAAAAGGCGCTGCGCCGCCTTTTTATCTTTTGGCAACCGGGTTTATTACGGTACGCCGGAAACTACCTCTTCCGGCTCGCCAGTTCTCCGAAGACCTCCCGCACGTCCACCCCTTCCGCCGCCAGCAGCACCATCAGGTGGTAAATGACGTCGGCCGCCTCCTTGATCACCTCGTCGCGGTGGCGGTTCTTGGCCGCAATCAGCACCTCGGTAGTCTCCTCACCCAGTTTCTGGAGGATGGTATCTATTCCCTTATCGAACAGATAACTGGTATACGCTCCCTGGACGCGGTTCTGCTTCCGGTCTAAAATCACGTCGTAGACCTCTTCGAGAATCGTACTGCCGCAGATGCAAACCGGCCGGCTCTCCTTGGGTTGGAGCCGGGCCCCGGGAGGAGGTCCCTTTTCCCAGTAAACCTCGGCCGGGTTGAAGACCATGTCGCCCACCAGCGCCACCCGCCCGTCCGGCTCGATCCGGTAATGGAAGCAACTCTTGTAACCCTCGTGGCAGGCCGCACCGTGCTGCCGCACCTTGATGAGCAAGGTGTCGGCGTCGCAGTCGAAGTAGATCTCATCCAGTTCCTGGATGTTGCCGGAGGTTTCCCCCTTATGCCAGAGCTCCTGCCGGCTGCGGCTGTAAAACCACGTTTGCCCGCTGCTGAAAGTCTTGGCCAGTGCTTCCCGGTTCATGTAAGCGAGCATCAGCACCTCGCTGGTCCGGTTATCCTGCACAATTACCGGGATCAAACCGTCGGCGTTGAACTTGAAACGGTCGAGATTAAAGCGCAAACCTGCACCCCCCTTTTGAGCAAGTTATGCAAACCGGCGCCGGCCGCCACACAGGCCGCGTTCTGCTCTTTTTATCGGCTTTTCCGGCCGCGCCTTTAAAGCCGCACCGGAATCCCCCGCGCCGCGAGGTACTCCTTTACCTCCCGAATGGCGTACTCCCCAAAGTGAAAAATCGAAGCCGCCAGCGCCGCGTCGGCTCCCCCGGCGGTCAACCCCTCCGCGATGTGTTCGAGCGTCCCGACGCCCCCCGAAGCGATCACCGGAATCCGGACGGCCTCCACCACCGCCCTGGTGAGCTCGACGTCGTAGCCGTCCTTGGTGCCGTCGCGGTCCATGCTGGTGAGCATGATTTCGCCCGCTCCCAGTTCCTCAACCTTCCGCGCCCAGTCCAGAGCGTCGATTCCGGCAGGGGTCCGCCCCCCGTGGATATAAACCTCCCACCGCCCTTTTCCCACCCGCCGGGCGTCAATCGCCACCACGATGCACTGCGTCCCGAAACGGGAAGCCGCCGCCGCGATCAGCCCGGGGTCCTTGACCGCCGCGGTGTTCAGGGACACCTTATCGGCCCCCGCGGCCAGCATCCGGCGGATGTCCTCCAGGCTCCGCAACCCGCCACCCACGGTAAACGGGATGAAAACCTCCTCCGCCGTCCGGCGGGCCACCTCAAGCATAATGTCGCGGTCTTCGGCGGAAGCGGTGATGTCCAGGAAAACCAGTTCGTCCGCCCCCTCCCGGTCATAGAGCGCGGCCAGTTCCACCGGATCGCCAGCGTCCCGGAGGTTGATGAAGTTGACCCCCTTAACCACCCGCCCCCGGTCCACATCCAGGCAGGGAATAATCCGCTTAGCCAGCACGGTCCTCTTCCTCCGCCGCGGCCAGCGCTTCCTGCAGCGTCAGCCGCCCGTCATACAGTGCCTTTCCAATAATTACCGCTTCCACGCCCAGCGCTTCCAGTTTGCGCAACTCCCGGATGTCCTTCACCCGGGAAACCCCGCCGGAGGCGATCACCTTCAAACCCGTCTCCCGGGCAAAGTCGGCCACCGCCTGGATATTCGGACCCTTCAAGGTGCCGTCGCGCTTGATATCGGTAAAAACCACCCGCTCCACCCCGGATTCCCTCAGCCGGCGTCCGAAAACCCCCGCCGCGATTCCAGAGAGGCTCTCCCAGCCGCGCACCGCCACGACGCCGTCGCGGCAATCCACGCTCACCACAATCCGGGAACCGAAATCACCAACCAGTTTGGCAACAAAATCGGCGTTGAGGGCCACCGTCCCGATAATCGCCCTGGCGGCCCCGCATCCCAGCACTTCTTCCACCGCCGCCTTCTCCCTGATTCCGCCTCCCACCTGCACCGGAATGGCAACTTTTTCGATTATCTGCCGGATGAGCGCAAGGTGAACAGGCTTCCCGCGAAAGGCGCCGTCGAGGTCCACCACGTGCAGCCATTTCGCTCCCGCCTCCTGCCACTTCAGCGCCACCGCCACCGGGTCTCCGGAGTAAACCGTTTCCCGGTCCGCCTTTCCCTCGACCAGGCGGACGCACCGCCCGTCCCGCAAGTCAATTGCCGGTATTACGAACATTCTGCCACCAGCTTCCCAAAATTGGCCAGGATCCGCAGGCCCCAGCTACTCGATTTCTCCGGGTGAAACTGGATCCCGAAAACGTTTCCTCTTCCAACCGCCACCGCGAAACGCACGCCGTACTCCGTCTCCGCCAAGACAATCTCTCTCTCTTCGGGCGCCACGTAATAGGAATGGACGAAGTAAAAGCGGGTCCGGTTCGGGATGCCATCAAAAAGCGGGGTGGGCCGCACAAACTCCGCCTCGTTCCACCCCATGTGGGGCACCTTCACCCCTTTCGGCAGACGCTGCACCCGCCCCTTGAAATAGCTAAGCCCCTCTGTTTCGCCCCATTCCTCGCTCGCCTCAAACAGAAGCTGTAACCCGAGGCAGATACCTAAAAAGGGCTTGCCCGACCGGAGCACTTCCTGAACCGCAGCCAGGAAACCGGCCGCCCGCAAATTCTGCATTGCGTCTGCAAACGCCCCCACCCCGGGCAGGACCACTCCCCGCGCCCGGGCCAGTGCCTCCGGCTCGCGCACCACCGCCGCGTCATACCCTGCCTTTAAAAACCCCTTCTCCACACTGCGGAGGTTCCCCATCCCGTAGTCGATGATCGCGATCATGCAAACCTCTCCTTAAAGAAGACGGAATCCCAGGTCCAGCAGTCAGAAGCCAGAAGGCCCAAAGATGGAATTCGCATAGCGAATTCCTACAAACACCATTCTGACTTCTGAATTCTGGATTCTCTCTAAAGCTTTCCCTTCGTAGACGGCACGCCTTGAACCCGGGGGTCGCGGGCCGCCGCGTCCCCGACGGCCCGCCCGCAGGCCTTAAAAAGCGCCTCGATGATGTGGTGGGTGTTCCGGCCGCTGAAGACGCGCAGGTGGAGCGTGAGGCCGGCGTTGACCGCAAACGCCCGGAAAAACTCCGGCACCAGTTCCGTATCAAAATCCCCCACCCGGGCGGCGGGCAGCTTGCCCGAAAAAGACAGGTGCCCCCGGCCGCTGATATCAACCGCGGCCAACGCCAGGGCTTCATCCATCGGCACCACCGCGTGCCCGAAGCGCCTGATCCCCTCTTTCGCCCCGAGGGCCTGCGCGAAAGCCTGCCCGAGGGTGATCCCGACATCCTCCACCGTGTGGTGGGCGTCCACGTTCAGATCCCCCCGTGCCGTTACCTCAAGGTCGAAAAGGGCAAAGCGGGCCAGCAGCTCCAGCATGTGTTCAAAGAACCCGACGCCGACTTCCGCGCTGACTCGCCCGCTGCCGTCAAGGTTTAACCCCACCCGCACCGTGGTCTCCTTGGTTTCCCGGGTAACCCCCGCCCGCCGTTCGGGCATGATTCCCAACCCCCTATGCTTGTGCAAGCACCGCCTCAAGGGCGCCTACAAACGCCGCGTTTTCGATCGGCGTACCCACGTTCACGCGCAGGCACCGCATAAGCCCCGGCCCCTCAACGTTGCGCACCAGAATCCGGTGGCGCAGCAACCCGTCCCACACCGCCTCCGCGGGAAGAGGCGTACGGAAGAGCAGAAAGTTGGCCCGGGACGGGAACACCTCTACCCCGGAAAGATTCTGGAGGCGCCGGTAGAGTTCCTCCCGGTCAGCCACGATCCGCGCCACCCGCTCCCGAAAAACCGGCAGGCTTTCGAGCACGGTGAGCGCGGCCAGCTGCGAAAAGGCGTTCAGGTTGAAGGGCTGCTTCACCTTGAGCAGGGCCTCAACCACCGCCGGGTCCGCCAGCAGGTACCCCACCCGCAATCCGGCCAGCCCGAAGGCCTTGGAAAAGGTGCGCAGCACCACCAGCCGCGGGTGGCGGCGCACCAGGTCACAGCAACTCTCCCCCGCAAACTCAACGTAGGCCTCGTCCAGGACCACGAGTCCCGCCGCCTCCGCCAGCAGCTTTTCGACGTCGGCGCGGTTCACGCTGTTTCCGGTGGGGTTGTTCGGCGAACAGATCACGGTCATCCTCGTGTCCGGCGCCCGGGCCTCCCGGATCAGCGCCGGAAGGTCCAGGTCAAAATTGGACAGCCGCGGCACCTCCACCGGTGCCGCCCCGGCGATCCGGGCGTGGATCCCGTACATCGAAAAAGTGGGCGGGGTGATGACCACCTTCCCTCCCGTGCCGAAGGTCAGAAGGAGGGTAAGGATGAGTTCGTCGGAGCCGTTCCCGGCCAGGATGTTTTCGGGCTCAAGACCGGTGTACCCCGCCAGGGCCCGCCGCAAATCCGTGGCCAGCGGATCGGGATAGCGGGGGAAGGTCTGTCCGCCCACCCGCCGAAAGATTTCCTCCCGGACCTCCGGTACGAAGTCGTAAGGGTTTTCGTTGGCGTCCAGCTTGATGTACCCCGGGTAGTGCGGGACGGCATAAGGCACCAGGTCGCGCAGGTCGGGGCGCACCAGGTCAAGTATCTCCTTAGTCATCTTTTAAATCCTCCCGCACCGTTACGGCCATCTTATGCGCCGGCAGACCTTCTACGGAAGCCAGCAGGGCCGCCGGCGCCGCAAGTTCCCTGAATGCTGCCGGGGAAAGGGAGACGAAATTGGTCCGGACCACGAAGTCCTCCACCCCCAGCGGGGAGAAAAAGCGCGCCGTCCCGCCGGTGGGCAGAACGTGGTTCGGCCCCGCGATATAGTCGCCCATCGGTACCGGGGAATAAGGCCCTAAAAAAACCGCCCCGGCGTGCTTCACCTTGGCGAGCCACGCGAAGGGCTGCGCAACCAGCAGCTCAAGGTGCTCCGGCGCAAAACGGCCGGCATACGCCACCGCCGTTTCCAGATCGGGCGCGATCACCGCCGCCGCTCCCCGCAACGCCTCCCGGACCACCTCCGGCTCCCCCAAAGCCTTGAATCCCTCCTCCAGGGCCTCGTTCACCTGCAAGGCCAGCGCCCGGCTGGTGGTTACCAGCAGGACCCGGGCCTGGGGATCGTGCTCCGCCTGGGCCAGCAGGTCCGCCGCCACGTACCGGGGCGCAGCGGATTCGTCGGCAACCACCACGACCTCGCTCGGGCCGGCCAGGATGTCGATCCCCACGGCGCCGAAGACCGCCCTTTTCGCCAGCGCGACGTAGACGTTGCCGGGCCCCACGATCTTGTCCACGCGGGGAACCCGTTCCGTCCCGTAGGCCAGGGCGGCCACCGCCTGGGCGCCGCCCACCCGGAAAATCCTGTCCACTCCCGCTTCGCGTGCCGCCACCAGCACGTGCGGGTCAATCCCGCCCCCGGGGGCGGGAGGGGTGACCATCACTATCTCTGCCACGCCCGCCGCCCGTGCCGGCACCACATTCATCAGCACCGAGGAAGGGTACCGCGCCCGCCCTCCGGGCACGTATACACCAACGCGCGATACGGGGCGTACAAGCTGCCCCAGCACCGAACCGTCAGGCCTCTCCTCCCGCCAGGTTCGGGGGAGGTTCCGCCGGTGAAAAGCGGCGATGCGGTCGCGCGCCAGCCGGATGGCGGCCGTGAAGTCCGGGGTTACGGCTCCGTAAGCCGCTTCGATCTCCTCCTCGCGCACCGCCAGCTCGTCCGGGGTTAATTGAACCCGGTCGAATTGCGCAGTGAACGCGCACAGCGCGGCGTCCCCCTCCGCGCGCACCCGGGTGATGATTGCCTCCACCGCCCGGACCGCCTCCTCCGGAAAGGAAAACTTCCGGTCGAGAAACCGCTCTACCTCCGGGTCGTCATACGCCAAAATCCGCAGCATTAATTTTTCTCCCTTGCAACGGCTACGTGGGTCTTCCAAAAGCGCGGGGAGAAACGAGCATAGCGTAAACGGATGTCAGATACAAGAGAGCAAAGGTCAGAACTTCAGCAGGAACCCGCTCCGCCAATCTCTCCTCATCTTCTGGCTTCTGACTCCTGACTCCTGACTTCTTTATTTTAACGCCTTCTGCCCGATATCCCGGCGGTAGTGCATCCCCGCAAAGCTTATCCGCCCTACCGCCGCGTACGCCCGCTCGATAGCCGCCCGTACGTCCGCGCCCCGGGCGGTCACACCCAGGACCCGCCCGCCGGCGGTCACAAACTTTCCGTCGGCAAGTGCCGTCCCGGCGTGGAAAACCGTCACCTCCGGCGGCAACTCCTCCAGGCCGCTGATTACGTCCCCCTTGCGGCAACTGCCCGGGTAACCCGCCGCCGCCAGCACCACGCAGACCGCCGCGCCCGGGTGCCAGGCAAGCCGCACGCCCGAAAGGCGTTCCTCCACCACCGCTTCCATCGCCTCGACCAGGTCACTCGCCAAAAGATAGAGCAGCGGCTGGGCCTCCGGGTCACCGAAACGCACGTTGAACTCCAACACCCGCGGCCCTTCCTCGGTCAGCATCAAACCGGCGTAAAGCACACCTTTGTAAGTTATCCCTTCCTCCTTGAGCCCCCGCACGGCGCGTACGAGAATCTCGGCCTCAATTCGGCGCAGGAGGTCGGGCGTCACCGCCGGCGCCGGGGCGTAAGCCCCCATCCCGCCGGTATTCGGCCCCCTGTCCCCGTCGAAGACCGGTTTGTGGTCCTGCGCCGGCAAAAGCGGCAGCACCGTTTCGCCGTCGGTCAGCGCGAGCACGCTTGCCTCCTCGCCGGAAAGCCGCTCTTCAACCAGCACCCGCGCTCCCGCCGGGCCGAAAACCTTCGCCTCCATCATCTCCGCAATTGCCGCTTCGGCCTCCCCCGTGCTATCGGCCACGATTACCCCTTTCCCGGCGGCCAGGCCGTCCGCCTTAACCACACAGGGTCCGCCGCAGCGCTGCACGTACTCCTTCGCCGCCTCCGGCGAGTCGAAGACGGCCGCCCTTGCCGTCGGTATCCCGTACCGCAGCATCAGCTCCTTCGCGAAAACCTTGCTGGCCTCCAGGCGTGCCGCCTCCCGCCGCGGGCCGAACACCTTCAGCCCCGCCGCTTCGAAAGCGTCCACGATGCCGGCGGCCAGGGGCGCCTCCGGACCCACCACGGTAAGGTCCACCGCCTCGGCCCGGGCGAAGGCGAGCAACCCGTCCAGATCATCCGCCTTGATCCCGACGCACGCCGCCTGCTGCGCGATGCCGGCGTTGCCCGGCGCGCAAAAAATCTTCTCCACGCGGGGGCTCTGGGCAATCTTCCAGACCAGGGCGTGCTCCCGGCCCCCGCCGCCGACCACCAGAACCTTCAAGCCTTGCTCCCCCTTGAATTTTAGATGCTAAGCAATTCCCAGACCGTATCGAATGCCGGAAACGCCACGCTCATTCCGGCCTGTGTCTGTTGACTTCAGAGTCGGCTTTGGGGCCAGAATCCAGAAGCCAGTAGTCAGAATTCAGAAGATAGAAACCAGAAATAGAGGGGGGAAAAAAGCAGGCTAAATTTCCTTTTCTTTCATTCTGAATTCCGGATTCTGGATTCTGAATTCTGACCCTTATATTCAATCCTTTAGTGCCTAAAGTGCCGCATCCCCGTAAACACCATCGCCATCCCGTACTCGTCGCAAACCTTGATGGACTCCTCGTCCTTCAGGGATCCGCCCGGCTGGATAATCGCCGCGATGCCCGCCTTGGCCGCCTCGATTGCCGTATCCGGGAAGGGGAAGAAGGCATCGGAAGCCAGCACCGCGCCGCGCGCTTTCTCTCCCGCCTGCCCGAACGCGATCCTTGCGGAACCGACCCGGTTCATCTGGCCCGCACCAACCCCGAGAACCTGCCTGTTCTTCGAAACGACGATGGCGTTCGACTTCACGTGCTTGACGACCGCGAAGCTGAAGAGCAACTCCTCGATTTCTTCATCCGTCGGCGCCCGCTTCGTCACTACCTTGAGCGCGGCCCGGTCGGCCACTTTCCGGTCCACCTCCTGGATCAGCAAACCGCCGTTGACCTTCCGGACGTCCATCCAGTCGGTGGTCTGCCCGGTCAGCGGTCCGGTCTTCAGCAGGCGCAGGTCCTTTTTCTGCTGCAGAACCTCCAGGGCGTCCGGGGTGAAGTCCGGCGCGATGACCGCCTCCAGGAAAATCTTCACCATCTCTTCCGCCGCCGCCTTGTCCACCGGCCGGTTGACCGCCACAATCCCGCCGAAGGCCGAAACCGGGTCGGTTTCGAAAGCCCGCCGGTACGCCTCGTCAACCGCCGCTGCCTGGGCCACGCCGCACGGGTTGTTATGCTTCACGATCACTACGGTCGGCGGCTCAAACTCCCGCACCAGCTCGAAAGCGGCGTTCAGGTCCAGAATGTTGTTGTACGAAAGCTCTTTGCCGTGCAGCTTTTCAGCGTTCGCCACACACGGGCCTTTTGTGCGGAGATCCCGGTAAAAGGCGGCCTGCTGGTGCGGGTTTTCCCCGTACCGCAAAGTCCCCACCAGATCGAAGGCCAGCGTCATCTCCTTCGCGAACCGCTCACCGGCGGTCAAACCGCCCAGGTACTCGGCGATCGCCGCGTCGTAGTGCGCCGTGTGCGCGAAGGCCTCCTGCGCCAGCGCCAGCCGCATTTCCGCGCTTACTTCGCCGGCCCGCAGGGCTCCCAGCACCGCCGGGTAACGCTCCGGGTTTACCACCACCAGCACGTACCGGTGGTTCTTGGCGGCCGCCCGGATCATCGCCGGGCCGCCGATATCAATGTTTTCCACCGCGTCCTCGAGCCGGACCCCTTCACGGCTTACCGTCTGGCGGAAGGGATAGAGATTCACCGCCACCAGGTCAATGGGAGCAATGCCCTGCTCTGCGAGCTGGCGCAGGTGCTCCTCCGTCCGCAGCGCCAGAATCCCCCCGTGAATCCTGGGGTGAAGGGTTTTGACCCTCCCGTCGAGAATCTCCGGGAAACCGGTCACTTCGGAGACGTACGTCGCCGGAATCCCGGCACCCCTGATGGTTTTGAAAGTCCCGCCGGTGGAGATAACCTCCCAGCCCAGGTCTACCAGCCCACGGGCGAACTCCACCACCCCGGTCTTGTCCGAAACGCTGATGAGTGCCCTTCTTTTCAACCCGTTCGCCTCCCTCAATACATTTATGGTTAAGGTTTAACCGCTTCAGATCAAGTGTACACCACGCCCTGCACGCCGCTCTCCACCCGCCCGATCAGGTAAGCCTTCTCGCCCGCCTCCGCCAGCGCAGCCAACAGGTCCGCCGCCTCCGCCGGCGGTACGATCAAGACGTACCCGATCCCCATGTTGAACGTCCGGAACATCTCCGCCTCCGCCACCCCGCCGCGCTCCGCGATCACCCGGAACACCGGCGGTACCGGCCAGCGCCCCCTTTCGAGCACCGCGCCCATTCCGGACGGCAACACCCGGGGGATGTTTTCCGTCAGGCCGCCGCCCGTAATGTGGGCCATCCCGCGGACGTCGAACCGCTCCAAAAGCGGGAGCACCAGGCGGACGTATATCCGCGTGGGCTCGAGAAGTTCTTCCCCCACCGTCCGGCCCAAAGCGGGGTCGAAGCTGTCCACCGCGTGCCGCGAAACTTCAAAAAAGACTTTCCGGGCCAGGCTGTACCCGTTGGAGTGCAGCCCGGAGGAGGGAAGGCCGATAACCGCATCTCCGGAAGCGATCCGCCGCCCGTCCACAATCCGGCGCCGCTCGACCACGCCCACGGCGAAACCGGCCAGGTCATATTCGTCCGGACCGTAAAAGCCCGGCATCTCCGCCGTTTCACCGCCAATGAGCGCGCAGCCGGCCAGTTCGCACCCGCGCGCCACGCCGGTAACGATGGCGGCCACCCGTGCGGGGTCAAGCTTCCCCACGGCCAGGTAGTCGAGAAAAAAAAGCGGTTCTGCACCCGAAACCAGAATATCGTTGACGCACATCGCTACGAGGTCAATCCCGACCGTGTCGTGCTTCCCGCACATAAAAGCAACCCGGAGCTTGGTGCCGACCCCGTCCGTCCCGGCGACCAGGACCGGCTCACGGTACCTTGCGGGGATGGTGCAGAGTCCCCCGAAGCCGCCGAGCTCCGCCAGCACCTCCGGCCGGAAGGTCCGGCGGGCGATATCCTTTAACAGACCCACCGCCCTGTTGGCCGCATCAACGTCAACACCGGCCTGGGCGTACGTCAAGCCCTCTTCATTCACCGGCTTACCCCCGTTGCGCAGGCGCAGAACCCGAACTTCCCGACGGCCCAATCCCTGATCTTCACCGGGTATTCGCCGGTAAAACACGCCCCGCAAAGGTCCCGCGCCTTTTCCCCGAAAACCCGCAAAAGCCCTTCCAAGCTCAAGTAGTGCAGTTCGTCCGCACCGATATGCTCGCGAATCTCGGAAATCGTCTTCCGGGCCGCGATGAGTTCGGCCTCGTTCGAGGTGTCAATTCCGTAGTAACAGGAACGGATGATCGGAGGCGAACTGAGACAATAGTACACCTTCGCCACTCCCGCCTCCCGCAGCATCCTCACGATTTTGCCGCCGGTGGTTCCCCGGACCAGGGAGTCGTCAACGAGGATCACCCGTTTGCCCGCGACCGCTTCCCGCACCGGATTCAACTTGATCCGCACCCCCATGTCCCGCATCTCCTGCACGGGCTGGATGAACGTCCGGCCCACGTACCGGTTTTTCATCAAGCCTTCTTCGAACCTCAGCCCGGATTCTTCAGCGTAACCCCGTGCGGCCGCGATCCCCGAATCGGGCACGGGAACCACAATGTCCGCCGGCGGGCAGAACTCGCGGGCCAGTTGCCGCCCCATCTCCCGCCGGACCCTCCCGACGTTGAACCCGTCAATGGTGCTGTCCGGGCGGGCGAAGTAGATGTACTCGAAGATGCAGTGGGCTCGCCGCGGCGCGGTTTCCACGGCGCATGTCCTGGGCCCGTCCGGCGAAATCTCCAGGATTTCGCCGGGAGAGATGTCCCGGACAAACCTGGCACCCACTCCGTCGAGCGCGCAGGATTCCGAGGCCACCACCCAGCCCCCGTCAAGCTCGCCGATACAGAGCGGCCGAAAGCCGCAAGGGTCACGCACCACGTAAATCCGGTCCTCCGTCAGCAAAACCAGGGAATAGGCCCCTTCGACCCTGTCCATGCACCGCCGGATGGCCGCCGGCAGGTTGTGGTCGCCGTTGAGGCGGGCAATCAGGTTGATGAGCACCTCGCTGTCCGTCGTGGTCTGCAGGACCGCCCCGGCCTCTAAAAGCTCCCGCCGGAGGGTGAAACCGTTCGAAAGGTTGCCGTTGTGGGCCAGCCCCAGCATCCCGCGGCCGCAGTAAAATACCAGCGGCTGGGCGTTTACCGGGTGGCTGGCGCCGGTCGTGGAGTAGCGGACGTGTCCGATCGCCAGGTGCCCTTTCAGCGCCGCCAACCGTTCACCGGAAAAGACCTCTGCTACCAGTCCCATCCCTCTGTGCAGCATGATTTCCCGGCCGTCTGCCACCGCAATCCCGGCACTTTCCTGACCGCGGTGTTGCAGCGCGTACAGCCCGTAATAGGTCAGGCGGGCCACGTCCTGCCCCGGGGCGCACACAGCGAAGACCCCACATGCTTCGTGGGGCTTATCCGCAGGCATCAGCCTTCCTCCCCCGTGAGCCGTTTCCAGACCTCGGCGTATGCCTCGGCCACGCCGCCCAGGTCCCGCCGGAAGCGGTCCTTGTCCATCTTCGCACCCGTTCCCTTGTCCCAGAAGCGGCACGTATCCGGTGAAATCTCATCGGCGAGCAGGATGCGTCCGTCCGCCCGACCGAACTCCAGTTTAAAGTCTACCAGAATAATCCCTTTCGCGTCCAGGTACTCCCGCAGTACCTGGTTCACCTTTAAAGCGATCTCCCGCATCTGGTGGAGTTCCTCTGCCGTGGCCAAACCGAGCGCCACCACGTGCGAGCAGTTGATCATCGGGTCGCCGAGGTCGTCGCGCTTGTAGTAATACTCCACCACGGGCTGGCTGAGCGGCGTTCCTTCCGGCACCCCGATCCGCTTTGCCAGGCTTCCCGCTGCAATATTCCGGGTAACCACCTCCACGGGGATGATCTCCACCGCCTGCACCAGCATCTCCCGGTCGCCCAGCAACCCCCGGTAATGGCTCTCGATACCCGCCCGGGCAAGCAGCTCGAAGAAATGCGCGGAGATTTTGTTGTTCAGCACCCCCTTGTCGGCAATCGTCCCGCGCTTCTTGCCGTCAAAGGCCGTTGCATCGTCCTTGAACTCGACGATGTAGCAGCCGGGCTCGTCCGTCCGGTAGACCCGTTTCGCCTTTCCTTCGTGAAGCATGGCGCCGCGCTTCATTGTTTCAACCCCCAGCCTGATTTTGGGTGCGAAAACCGCGGGGAAACGCATCGTGCGTTAAAGCCCGAAACGGCGGTAGATCTCGTCCACGTGTTTCAGGAAGTAACCGTAGTCGAAGATGCCGTCCAATTCCCCGGAAGACAACCACCCTGAAACCTCCGGGTCGGCCTGGAGCAACTCCTTGAAAGGCCGCCCGGTATGCCAGGACTCCATGGCGTTCCGCTGCACCAGGAGGTACGCCTCCTCCCGGCTCAAACCCTTTTCCACCAGCGCCAGAAGCACCCGCTGGGAAAAGACCAGCCCCCCGGTGCGTTCCAGGTTGCGCCGCATGTTCTCCGGGTAAACGTTCAGTCCCTCCAAGAGTTCGGTAAGCTTGAAAAGCATGTAATCGAGGAGAATGGTGCTGTCGGGAATGATCACGCGCTCCACCGAAGAGTGCGAGATGTCGCGCTCGTGCCAGAGTGCCACGTTCTCCATCGCCGCCAGGGCATTGCCCCGGAGAACCCGGGCCAGACCGCTCAAACGCTCGGCGATGATCGGATTGCGCTTGTGGGGCATCGCCGAAGAACCCTTCTGGCCGGGCCGGAATGGCTCCTCAACCTCCCGGATATCCGTTCGCTGCAGGCCCCGGATCTCCACGGCGAATTTCTCCACGGAACACCCGATAACCGCAAGGGCGCTCATATACTCTGCATGGCGGTCGCGCTGCAGCACCTGGGTGGAAATCCTGGCGGCTTTGAGCCCCAAGCGTTTGCAGGCCAGTTCCTCCACCCGGGGGTCAAGATTGGCGTAAGTCCCGACCGCCCCGGAGATCTTCCCCACGCTCACCCGGTCCACCGCCCGCCGCAGCCGTTCAATATTCCGCTCTGTCTCCGCCGCCCACAGGAGCACCTTCAGCCCGAAGGTGGTGGGTTCGGCATGGATGCCGTGGGTGCGGCCGATCATCAGGGTCCGCCGGTGCTTCCGGGCAAGCTCCAACAGTACCGCGTGCAGTTGTTCCAGCCGTTGCAGGAGCTTCTCTCCCGCCTCTTTCATCAGGAGGCTCAAGGCCGTGTCCACCACGTCGGAGGAAGTCATCCCGAGGTGGACATACCGCGCCGCTTCGCCCACGTGCTCCTGGACCGAGGTAAGAAAAGCAATCACGTCGTGGCGCGTCACCCGTTCGATTTCATGGATACGAGCCACGTCGAAACCGGCCCTGGCCTTTATCTCCGCCAGGGCCTCCCGGGGAATGACCCCGAGTTCTGCCCACGCCTCACACGCGGCAAGTTCTACCTCCAGCCACTTTCGAAAGCGGTTCTCCTCCGACCAAACCTGCCCCATCTCCGGTAGGGTATAACGCGCAATCATAAAGCTCACCCGCTGCGTAAACTGGTCAGAAGCCAAAATCCAACAGCCAGCACTCTGGCTGCTGACTTCTGAATTCTTGCCCCAATTAGACCTGCCCTTTAGCCTCTAAATACCCCTCCAGCCCCAGCGCCTGCAAGCGCTCGGTTTTGGCAGCCACCTGCCGGCCGAGCTCTTCTTTGTAAGCCGCAATCCTCGCCCGGACG
This sequence comes from Bacillota bacterium, assembly GCA_040758635.1. Taxonomy (GTDB): domain Bacteria; phylum Bacillota; class Desulfotomaculia; order Desulfotomaculales; family Ammonificaceae; genus Yes71-27. The sequence goes on from JBFLVI010000005.1 coordinate 65,490, forward strand.
GCCGGGTCGCCCGCGCCGATGATCTGCGCCGCCAGGAGGCCGGCGTTGAAGGCCCCGTTGACCGCCACCGTCGCTACGGGCACCCCCTTCGGCATCTGGGCAATGGAAAGCAGCGCGTCCAGCCCCCCGAGGGTGCCGGCCGCCACCGGCACCCCGATCACCGGCAGCGCAGTGTGCGCGGCAAGCACCCCCGGCAGGTGCGCCGCGGCTCCCGCTCCGGCGATAATCACCTTCAACCCCCGTGCTTCCGCCGTACGGCCGTACTCCGCCACCCGATCCGGCGCCCGGTGGGCCGAGGCGATTTCAACTTCATAAGCGATCCCGAAACGTTCAAGCGCCTCGACCGCGCCCCGGATTACCGGCAAATCGGAATCGCTCCCCACGACAATGCCCACCATTTTCCATCCGGCTCCTTAGAAAACTTAAAAACCCAAGCGGGCCCAAATTTTCGCCCAACCTGGGTTGCAATCGCCTTTGCCGCCAGCCGTAATAATTTTACCAAAATCCAACGCTGCTTGTCAATTAGAATCAAACCCCGACAATGTTGTAGCCGCAGTCGGCAAAAATGACGCCGCCAGTCAGTGCGCTCGCCAGGTCCGACGCCAGGAAGAGACCGACGTTGCCGATCTCCGCCTGGGTAACGTTCCGCCGGAGGGGCGCTTTTTCCTCCACCACCTTGAAGATGCTCGAAAAACCCGCAACCCCTTTCGCCGCCAGGGTCTTCACCGGGCCGGCGGAAACGGCGTTGACCCTGATGTTGTAAGGCCCCAGGTCTGCCGCCAGGTAGCGGACGGAAGCCTCAAGGGCCGCCTTGGCCACCCCCATCAGGTTGTAGTTCTTGACCGCCCGCGCGGAGCCCAGGTAGGTCAGGGTGATGATGCTTCCCCCGCCGGCTCTTTCCATTAGCGGTTTGGCAAGCCGTGCACACAGGACCAGCGAATAGGCGCTGATCTCCAGTGCGGTGTTCCACTGCTCAAGGGTGGTCGTGTAAAACTCGCCTTCCAGCGCCTCGCGGGGGGCAAAGGCCAGGGAATGCACCAAAATGTCCAGGCTGCCCCAGCGCTCCTCAATCGCGCCAAAGAGCGCTGCCACCTGGGCGGTGTTCGTAATGTCGCACTCCGTCAGGGGGATGTCGTCCCCGAGGCTGGCCGCGAGATCCACCACATACTCCTTTAACCGCTCGTTCTGGTAGTTGAACCATAGGGCGGCCCCTTCCCGGTGCAACGCCTGCGCGATACCCCAGGCGATGGAACGCTTGTTGGCCACCCCGAGGATGAGCGCCTTCTTCCCAGATACCAGTCCCGCCATCCGGTCACGTCCCTTCCCAAAAAACTGCAAAGCCTTAAGCTCTGGCCTCGAACCCTGAATTCAAAAGCCGCTTACGATTCCTGCCGCCAAAATACGCTCTTACATCCAATTATACCCTATAAAGCGATTTTCCTTGTAGGATAACGCACGCCCGGCGTTTTTTCAAGCAGGTGCAACCACCTCCGGGCTGAGAATACCCCTTTCAGGCCGTAATGCCCAACCGTCAGCGCGTCTCCGGGAAAGGGGCGCCATATGCTTTTTCGTACCGCGCTCTGGCCTGCACCAGTTCGGGCGCCCCGCTCCGCGCCCCCCAGTTCTCAACAGCAAAAGAGGCCACTACGGTGGCGAAGCGCTGAGCATCATCTACCGTCCAGCCCCTCAGGCAGCCGAAAAGAAAGCCGGCGGCGAAGGCGTCGCCCGCCCCGGTGGTATCCACCGCGTCCACCGCCAGCGCCGGCTGGCGGTGCTGTGATTCGGCAGCAACCACCAGACTCCCTTCCCGCCCCAGGGTCACCGCCACGGCATGCACCCCTTCCCGAAGGAGCCGTCGTGCGCCCCCAAGGGGTTCCGGGACGCCGGTCAGCGTCTTCAACTCCGTAGCCGTCAAGAAAACCACCGCGCAGCGCCTCAGGAAGGGGCGCAGCTCCGCGAGCCCCCGTGCGGCGTACAGCGCGCCGGGGGCTAGGCTGACACGAATGCCGGGGGGCAAGCCGGCAACAAAACTCCGCTGGGCGGCGAAAGGTGCGTCGCCGGCAAAAGAAGAGCAGTGGACCCATGAAACCTGCAAAGTAAAGGCGCGCTGCAGTTCCGCGGCCGTGACGGTCAGGTTGGCGTCCGGGCAGACGTAAAGCGCCCGGTGCCCCTGTCTGTCCACAAAGCAGAAGACGCGTCCGGTTCCTTGACCACGGCGGACCATTACCGCATCCGTATCCACACCTGCAGCAACCAGCGACTCCAGGACCAATTCTCCGTCGGGGTCGTCGCCGACCACCCCGGCAAACCGGCAGGGCATACCGAGTCTTGCCAGGGTGAAGACGGTGTTGGCCGCGGAACCGCCCGGCTGCCGTCCCACGGGATTACAAAAGGTTTCGCCGTCGGTGACGAGACTCTCCGCCGCGAAAAGGTAATCCACGTTGAGCGCACCGCAACCCAAAAGCACCATTCATCCCTTATCCTTTATCCTGCCCTCCGAACCCCTGACTCCTGACCCCGGTTTTATCCTTCATCCTTCCGCCTTCATCCTTAACCAAGTTTTGCGGCCTGCCCGCGCAGGAGCTTCCGGAACCGCTTATGTACCGCCACGACCGGCTCGAAGTCCCGGGCTGCCGGGAGCCAGTGGTACGCCGGCCCTCCCGCACCGTCCGGAGAGGAAGCCGCCTCTTTAACCCAGCGCTCGACCGCCGGGCGGCCGCCCGCCAGGAATGCTTCCACCACCGGGAGGAGCGCCCGGAGGTCGGCCGCCGCAACCCCGCAGCCGCCGTGCGGCAGGGCATACTCGTTGCCGTTGAAGACGATCCCTAAGCCTCCCGCCTGCTGGACCGCTGCCAGCATCTTAAAATCGGTGATGCTGTCGCCCACCGCAACCACCCGGCCCGGTTCCACACCGAATTGGGAAGCAAAACGGGAAAGGGCCGCCGTCTTTCGGGCCCCGCCGACCACCTGCACCTGCGCGACGAGTTTTCCCAGGGGCCGGCCCGGCAGTTCGGACCAGAAAAAGGCGTCGCACAAACGGCCGATCTCTTCCTCTGCAGCCGCGGGAAGGGCGAGAAGCTGCTCCTGCACCTTCAGCACCCACGCCCGGTCCTCCCCGGAAACGCCGGACCGCATTGTCTCCAGCGGCAGGTGGGTGCATGCCACCCGCTCCGGGGAAACGCCCACCTGTCCGGCAATGTTGTGGGCGTGCTGGCAGTAGCTGGTGGAGATGATCACCACCGGCAAGCCCCGGTTCTGCAGCATCCGGATGGCCTCGGCCGCACCCGGCACCAGGCCGGCCCGGGCGGAAACATTCTTAATGTCGGCCTCGGTCAGGTCATTAGCCAGCAGGAAAGGGACAAGCAGCATCAGGGTGTCACCCGGCTCGTACCCCTCCCGCCCCTGAAGCGTCAAAATGTCGTCGTAGCGGCTCAGGCGTTCGAAAAGTTCGTGCCCCCGGGGTACGCACCCCATGACCTCGTACGCGTTGTCCTGCGGAGACAAGGGGCCTTCCAGGTCGAAAGCAATGAGGCAGGACATCCATCTTACACCTCGTGCTCTTGATTAATGGGAAACCGGTCGAGAAGCCGGTCTACGTCGCGGCTGACGTCAACGCCGGAGGAGGGTTCGCCCCCGTGGAAAACCCGCCGGTCCTCGATCCGGATTTCGCCGTGGGCCAGCTTCGCCAGGGTGAGCCAGATCAAAGGCAGTTCGCGGGCGAACTCCTGGCGGCGGATTTCCTGAAACAGCCGGTTCTCTTCCCCTTCCTCCGTCTGCAGCTGGGCCAGGGACTTCTGCTGCAGCTTTTCCTCGAGTTCCGCCCAGAGAGGCTCCATCGCGGGCGTCCGGAGCGAAAAGCGGCAGAAGGTCACCGGCGGCCCGGCGTCAAGCGCGGGGGTCACCAGGTGGATCATCGCCCCGGCTTCTCCCGCCCGTGCGGCAATCAACTGCCAGATTACCTCCTGCCACGTCCCCTTCGGCCCGCCCGGAAGTGCCGGGTGCAGGTTCAGCATCGCGTGACGGTTGCACATCGCCGCGCTGACGATCAACATGTACCCGGCAAGAAACGAGAAGTTGACGCTGAAAGAAGCCAGCTTTTCCGATGCCGCCGCATGGTAATCGGTGCGCCAGCGTTCCAGCGCCCCCGGGTCGCCGGCCAGCCCCCGCCGGCGCAAATCGGGCTTGAAGCGCGCGGAGGAAAAAGAGACCAGGGAAAGGCGGTAGCCCCGCACCTGCTGGATGAAGGCGTCGCTTTCGGGATCTTCTCCTTCCTCCCGGTTGCAGAAAACGAAAGCGATTTCCAGGGGGAGCTCGCCGGACGCAATCCCCTCCACAACGATCCGCAACAGTTCGCGGGCGGCCTCATCCCGCCCGGTGGAAAACCAGCCGATACGCAGGCCCATCACACCCCACCCGTTCTTGTACGACCGCTGCAAAACCGCACCCAACCGGCACCCGAGGCTGTAGAGTGCCTGCACACCTTCCCGATTCGACCTTTTACAAGCCCGGGCGAGAGCCGGCTTGTTTTTCACGGCCTCCGGGCTTCCTACCAAAACTTGCCGTATTGTGGATAGGTGAGCTTACTCTTCGACAAATTAGAGTTTTGCAACAGTCTCCTATAACAACCTCTATAACTACAGCTTCATTGTCTCCAGAAAACCCGCTGCTTGTCAAGGTCTCCAGGGTTTGCCGGAAATCCCGGACATTCGGGAAAAGAGGAATTGCACCCTTCGCGGCGAATTCAGTTGCTGTAGAAATCAATAAGTAAGCGATTTGACCCGGGAGCGGAAGAAGTTATTGCCCGGCGTCGGGAATACGGGCCAACCCGGTCTCCCAGAAGTCTAAAGGAGTTGTTCACGACCAGCACTCAATGGACTTCTTGCTCTTCGAAGGACAGACCTTTATTGAGCTTAATGAAGTGATAGCTTTTAAACTTCAAGGATTACATTGAGTGCTGGGTCGCCACCGGGGATGAAAATATGGACCCGTAAGCGTGTTTTAGATGCAGCAGTATAACATAAACGAAACGCAGTGAGAAGCGAGCAATTGGGAAGTGAGAAGTGTGAGATTGGAAGTGGGATTCTTGAAGAAATTCGCTACGCGAATTTCTGCCTTAGAAATCTCACCTCTAACCTCCCACATCTCACTTCTTAAATGGCCGGCGAGCCTGACAAAGTATCAGTCCGTCGGACGTCGGTCATCGGTCGTCGGGATAACGCCCGCGTCGTCAGGCGTCAGGGGGAAGCAGTAATGCGAAAAGAGAAATCGCCAAGGGCGATTTCGACGAGTACTCGACTGACGACTGACCACCGACAACTGACGACTGAACTGCGAAGCTTATCGCCGCGCCCTGCGAAAGAAGTACTATTTGCGAGAATTGGCCCGAGTCTTGGGTGGGGGGAAGCCGCTCACTCCCATTAGGGCACAGACCCTGTTTTCGAGACATGGCTCCCCACCCGCTCCCACAAGCTGAACGAAGGAATGTAAGGGCAAGACCCCGGGAGGCGTGATAGGGTGAGCAGCGAGCGGCAAGTGGGTGGCCACCCAGGACTTGAAATTGGCTGAAAGTTCAAGAAAACCGGAGGTCTAACCGCAAAATATTGAGATAGGGGGTGAAGGGTCATGCGTCTCCGGCTTAACCTCTGGGCCGTTTTTCTCGTTCTTCTTCTCTTTACCGGAGGCTGCGGCAGCGGGTCTTCCGGAAAGTCCCCCTTTGAAATCTTCACCGGAGGGTGCAGCGGAGGCCGGCCGGTCCAGGCCCCGGCCGCGTCCACCGGCGGAGCCGGGAAAGTGCTTTTTGTCGTCGCCCCGTCCGACTTCCGGGATGAGGAGTACGACCTGCCCCGGGAAATATTGGAAGACAAAGGCTACAGGGTGATGGTCGCCTCCACTAACCGCCAGATCGTACGCGGCACCTTTGGACTGGAGGTAAAACCGGACCTGACGCTGTCTGAGGCGAAAGGTGCGGAATTCGCCGCCGTCATCTTCGTGGGCGGAAACGGGGCGAAGATTTACTTCAAGGACGCCGAGGCCCACCGCCTGGCCCGCGAAGCCTGCAACGCCGGCCGCGTTGTCGGCGCCATCTGCATTGCGCCGGGCATTTTGGCCGAAGCCGGTCTGCTGGAAGGGAAGCAGTGCACCGCCTACCCGTCCGTCAAAGAGCTTCTCCGGGCCAAAGGTGCGGTTTACTCCAGCAAGGAAGTGGTGGTGGACGGAGGAATCGTCACGGCTAACGGGCCCCGGAGCGCCCGCCACTTTGGAAACGCCGTCGCCGCCCTCCTGAAGGAAACCGGGCCATAACCGCATAAACGCGCGATTTATGTGAACGCCGCGCCGCGGCAGGCGCAGCCGCGCTACGGAAAGGCCGCATTCGTCTATTATTTTGCCGCTTTTGCTCCACGAAAAGAGCTGTGGTAAAATGGAAAAAACGCGGCCGAATTTTTTGAATATTTGAAGAGGGTGGCACCGGTGGGAATTCACGGGGTGGACCGGGTGATCCTCCAGCCGGGGTTGACTTGGCGGTTGCCCTGGTACCTCCGGCCCGGCCAGATGATCCTGGTGGAAGCGCTGGCGGTAACGGGTCCCGAAGCGGTGGTCCGCGTCGCCGGGCAAACCTTCAACGCCCGGGGCGAACTGCCCTCTGCGCCCGCTGCCTTCTGGGCGGTAGTGGAAAAAGTCACGCCGGAAACCCTGTACTTGAGGCGGGCGGCTCCCGAAACAACCGGTGAACTCACCCCCCAGGACCTGGCTCGTTTGCTCAACCTCCCGCCGGATAAGGAAACGGTACGGCTGTTGCAGGAGATGCTCAAGCGGGGGCTGCCGCTCGAGCGGCAGAAGATTCTCAAGCTTCTTCACGAAGGGCGGGAAATTCCCGAGGCGGAGCGGGAAGCCTTCTGGGCCGCCCGGGTGTGGCTGGAAACCCTGAACCTGGAAGACGACCCGGCAAAGATCCGCCTCGCACTGGACTACCTGCTGCGGCGGCAGATGGCCAGCCCCCAGGGACAGGAAACCCTCAACCGGGCCCAGCCGCTCCTGCCCGACCAGGAAGCAATCAGCTTTTTGACCTTCCGGGGCGAAGACTTCTCCGGCGAGGTGTACATCATTTCCAGAGAAACCCCGTCCCGCGAAGACGAGCTTCCGGCCGGCGTAGTGGTGCAAACGACGACGCCCCTGCTGGGCGAAACCTGGGTGTGCCTTAGTGACGCCGGCGGTTTGACCCTGAAGGTGGTTGTGGCCCAGGAACGGTTCCTCGAACCGGCGGCTGAAGAACTCGGGGCGCTGCAGCAAAAGCTGGTGGAACTGGGTTACCCGGTCCGGCAGGCTACGGTGACCACCCAGCCGGTGCAAACGGTGTTCAACCTTTTGGAAACCGGCAGGACACCGGGATACCGCCCGGTAGACGCGGTCGTCTGAGGAGTCGTTCACGACGATTAATCGTCGCCACCGGGAATGAAAATGTATGTAGGACCTGCGGCAAGACCGGAGCTGCGCCGTATGACGAGCTGCGAACCGCACTTGGCGAGGCGACGGCTCGGAGTCCGGATGCCGGCACGGATGCCGGCAAGCGCAACCGAGGCAGGGACGCCGAGTTTGCGCGGTGCCGGACGGAGAGCCGGTGACGAGCGATAGTGCGGTCAGCGCAGGAATCCGGCGCGAGCCGGTCTGCCCAGGGCTGCTGCAGGAACCTTACATTTTCGGGGGAGGGATAGCGTGGAGGAAAAGCCAAAGGCGGCAGCAGCGCTGTCTTACGACCCGGAAAAGGACGCCGCCCCGCGGCTGGTAGCGGCAGGCCGGGGGAGACTGGCCGAAATGATCGAGAACCTGGCCAGGGAGCACGGTGTGCCGGTTTACCGAAATCCGGAACTGGCCTTCACGCTCACCGGGCTTGGTATCGGCCGGGAGATACCGCCCGCACTTTATCAGGTGGTCGCGGAGGTGATCGCCTGGGTTTACAAACTGGAACGCAAAGTGGCGGGACGGTGAAAGATGGCGCGCTACTACGTAAACGTCGACGGCGCCAGCCGGGGCAACCCGGGTCCGGCGGCGGCCGCAATGGTCCTGCAGGACGAATCAGGCAAAACCTTGCTCACGAAGAGTAAGTTCCTTGGGGTAACCACCAACAACGTCGCCGAGTGGGCGGCACTGGAAGGCGCGGTCAAAGCCCTGGCCTTCCTGACCGGGAATCGGGAGGAAACCGAGGTGATCATCCGTTCCGATTCCGAACTGATCGTTAAACAGTTCAACGGACAGTTCAGAACACGCGATCCCGAACTCAAACGGATCGCCGCCCGCGTCAGGAAAACGCTGGCAGGAAATCCGCATTTGAAATTAAAGGTGATTCACGTTCCGCGGGAGGAAAACCGCCTGGCCGACGAGGCCGCGAACAAGGTGCTGGACCAGCACCTGCGGCAAAAGAGGTCTCCCAAACAAACCGCAAAAAGGTCGCCGGGAGGTGATGATATTTAGAGCGCACCGTGAAGCCGGCCGCCAGTTTTTCCTGCAACTCTATGCCGCCATCATCGCCGAACTTGACGCCATCAGCCTCTGCGAGCAGACGGCGGCGATGGCCACCGACGAAAACATCCGGGCCGTGCTGCTGGACGTAGCCCGGGAGGGGGAAAAAGCCCGCGCCGGCGAGTTCCAGGGTCCTCCTTCGCAGTTTGACAAGGAACAGGCCGAGGAGCTGGCACACGGAGAAGAAGAATGTGGAAGAAATTATGGGGGAATAACTTTTCCCTTTCCTCAAAGGCTAAAGACAATCCTTCCGGACCAACCGGTAACTTTTTTTAAGGAGGGTTAACAGTGAAAGAAAAAATCGAGGCTGCCCTGGCCCAGATCCGGCCGTACCTGCAGCGGGACGGCGGTGACGTGGAACTCGTTGCCGTCGAAGACGGGGTGGTGAAAGTCCGCCTGAAAGGCGCCTGCGGCGGCTGCCCGATGGCTACGATGACTTTGAAACAGGGGATTGAACGGACCTTAAAGCAGGTGATTCCCGAAGTCAAAGAAGTGGTGGCTGTTTAGGTGTTTGGTGGCGGGAGTCTTTGTTAGCCTCTCGCCATCTTCATTCTTGTCCCCGGCAACAGGCGGTTCTTAACAAGGGAAAAGAAAGCCAGCAACCTCCTTGATCGCCGTACAGGCTTCTTCCCACCAGGGCGGGTAGGCATCTTCCCCGCTGCTGTAGTAAACCTCCTTGATAATCCAGAGGATAAAGCACCAGGACGTGGTGCTGACTCCCGGAGATTTGCACGCGTACCGTTCCTCGGCGTCTTTCAAGTACGTTCCCATTTTATGCAGGAAGGCGTAGATACGGCCTTTTTCTTCGTAGGTGGTGATCCTCCTGGTCAGCAAGGGCTCGACGACTTTCTGCCGGAAGTGGTGGGGCCGCATTTCAATATAGCGAACCCGCTTTACGACGATCTCGTCCGGCGTGATACTGAAGACCAGAAAGCTCGTTTCCAGCTGGCCGATTGCAGCCTCGAACTCCATCACCGTTTTCACCCCCTCAAATTTAAATTTTCTGGCTCTAGATATATAATCTCCCAAATTTCTCTCTGGAATTAGTATATTGGTCAGTACATTCAAAAAGCTACTTAATTCTGAATTCAAGATAACGCTGGAAAGATTTCCTTTGGACCAACTCCCACCCCTTTTTGGAACAGAAATTCCCTTCCGGCGTATGCTGTAATATATTGCCATGAAAGGGGGGCTGAAATTGGCCGACCCGCCAGAACTGTCTCAGGTGCCTCCCTGCCCCGGGGGTACGCTTTACACCATCCGTCCGGGGGACAGCTTTTTCAGTCTGGCCCGGCGTTTCAATACGACCGTGGACGCACTGACAGCCGCAAACCCCGGTGTAGACCCTACCAACCTGCAGATCGGCCAGACGATATGCATCCCGGTACCTTCCGTTCCCGGTCCCTGTCCCGGCGGTTTCGCTTACAGCATCCGGGCCGGAGACACCTTTTTCAGCCTGGCCCGGCGTTTCGGCACAACCGTGGAGGCTCTGATCGCCGCCAACCCCGGCGTGGACCCCGACCGCCTGCAGGTGGGCCAGCAAATCTGCGTCCCGGCACCGGCTCCACCGGCGCCCTGCCCGGGTGCTACTTATACGGTCCGCGCCGGAGATACTTTCTTCAACCTGGCACGCCGGTTCGGTACGACCGTGGACGCACTGACAGCCGCCAACCCCGGCGTGGACCCCGACCGCCTGCAGGTGGGCCAGGTAATCTGCCTGCCGCCCGGGGTAACCGGTCCCATCCCCTGCCCGGGCGGCACCATCTACCGGGTGCGGGCCGGGGACACCCTGTTCGGCATCGGCCGGCGTTTTGGCGTTTCCGTGCCGGAACTGATCGCGGCCAACCCGCACCTGCCCGACCCAGAACGCCTCCAGATCGGCGACCTCATCTGCATCCCGCGCCGGATTCAGCCTTGAAACTTTGGTTTTTACAGATAACATAGACTAAAGCCGCCCGGGGGCGGCTTCTTTCCTCTTACTCTTCTGTCCGGTGTCTGAATATCCGGTAATACTCGTTCAACACGGCGTCCAAGATCTGGCTGGCGGTAAAAACCTCCTGGTCCTCGATCCCCTTTTCTTTAAATAATTGCTGCAGTTTCCTCCGCAACTCTTCGATCCGCGCGAGGATTTCGCTCAGTTCGTCTGACACTGTTGTCTCCCTCCCAAGGGTGTCTGTATTTTGGCTGGTCTTCTCTTCAGGAAAGAATTAAACCACCCGCATGGGGTTCCGGACCGATCCCGGTGTCACAGGCCGCTACGGCCGGTCTCCCTTTCTCAAAATGAGATTCGCAGCCTTCTCCTGGGATTCGGCGGCATTGTTAGCCATGGTCTGGAAAAGGGAGCGCAGGGAAGGATCAAGGGTTTCCGTCGTCATTAGCACGTAGGCCACGGCCGCCATCCGGGAGTCCTTCTCATAGTCCTGGAGCATATCCATGTCCGTGAACTTCACCGGCCGTCACTCCTGGGTCATGCTTTCGTAATAGTTCTGCAGCGTGCGTGCGCTTTTCGTCAGTTTTTTGGCCTCGGCGTCAAAGAAGCCGGCGATTTCCTGGTCCACGGCGTTGCCCGCGTAATACTGGCACTTGCGGGCCGCAACCTGCGTCTCGGCGATCAGCTTCATCAGATTGGAACCCTCATCTATGCGCTGGATCGTCGCCGGATCGAACTCCCGCAAACGCGGCTTTCTGCCGCTCAGCAGCTTGAATACGGTAAAGAGCATCAGGCAACCACCCCCATCTCAAGCTATAACTATTATTCCGATACCGCCCGGTTGCGTATGCAAGGGACAAAAGCGCCGTTTGTAAGGGTATCGGCCTGCGTCGCAATAAGTTAATATATTCTTAAGTTCTTAAAAACCGTTCCGCATGGAGGTGCCAAGCATGCCGAAAAAAACCCTGATCACCCTTCTCCTATCGGTGCTGCTACTCTTTGTCATGGCGGCAACTGCCGCCGCGGCTCCTTCCCACCGGGCCGTTTTTACGGTGGGTGAGTACACGTATACGGTGGACGGCAGGTCCGCGGTGATGGACGCGGCCCCATTTATAAAAGACAACCGCGCCTACGTTCCCGTCCGGTACCTCGCCCTGGCGCTCGGCGTCCCGGCGCGCAACATAATTTGGAGTCCTTCCGCCCGTACCGTAACCCTGGCGATGGACGGCGTGACGGTGGACATGGGCATCGGTGGAAACATCATTTACGTGAACTACAAACCTTGGCAAATAGAGGTCGCGCCGTTGATCAAGGACGGCCGGGCCTACCTGCCGCCGACGTACATTGCGGTAGCGTTCGGCTACGAGGTAAAATGGGATGGCTCGAAGCGCGCGATCCTGATCGGCCCGCCGGGAACGCTCACCCAACCCGACGAGGATGGGCGCGCGAAAATCGTGGAATTGGTGAAGAGAGACTTCGCGCGGCGCCAAAGTCTCCCCGAGGCGGACATCACCGTTAAAAAGTTCGAAGCGGCTGACTGGCCGGATACCAGCCTGGGTTGCCCGGAGCCCGGCAAAATGTACGCCCAGGTCATAACCCCGGGCTACAAAATAACCGTTACGGATGGACAAGTGGAAGCGACATACCACACCGACCGGCGGGGCAATTTCGTGCTCTGCAGCTTCTTGAAGGCTTTTTCATCACCCGCGTATGCCTCGGCCCCACACCGACCGGCGGGGCAATTTCGTGCTCTGCAGCCAACCTTCCTGACGCACAGCCTTTCTTCTATGATGCTCGCGGAAAATCTGCGCCTTGGGTAAGCCTCCCGGCCATCTCCACATCACCACGGGCCTCCTCGTTCGGGAGCTTCTTCTTGCCCTCACCGTTCGATTCTCCAGCTACCTCTCCCGCTCCCTGGGCCTGAAATTTACCCTTGAAAACTAAGCGGCAAGGATTTCCAGTCCCGAAACCCTTGCCGTTGCTGCCCTTCCTGGAGCTGGTGGTCGGATTCGAACCGACGGCCTGCGCATTACGAGGACTAAGTTTCGGTGTTATCCAGTTTTATCCTGTCCGCGAAGCCTTGAGAATACTGGTCTTGTCATTTTATCCCATCCATTCTGTGCTAACATTTCCGCCGTGTTTGTTAGCAAATTGTTAGCAAGAAATTCTCACTCCCGGTGCAGATCCTGGCGGGGTTTGGCTACCCGGTTAGAGGGGAGTTTACGGAGCGGCGTCACTACGACCGAGGATTTTTGCGCAGGCGTCCCGGTTTAGGCGGGTGCCGCTCCTCGTTTTTTGCTTGTTTATGACTACTGTTATGATATTGCCTTTACCTCTCCCCTTCTCCAAAAACTTCTTTTTCGATTTCTTCCCAAAAGCCGTTAGGGATCTTTTGCCTTTTGTCACGGGGAAACTTCTTCCTGGCCTCACGCTTTGCCGAACGCTTTGCAACCTTCAATAATTCTTCTTTTCGGATGTGAGGGGGTTTGGTAAACCCCATTTTCACCAATCTGTCTCGGTATACCCCTTTTAGATACTCAAGAAAAGTTTCCCCCGGAGCGGCTACCCGAGTTGGAGGCCGTCCCCTTTCCGGCCGCAGCTGGAGAGGTAAGGCGCACTCTTTGAAAAATTCGGCCCAGACTTCGCAGTATTTGCGCTCCATCCTCGAAGCAGAGCTTAAAATATTAACCCGCGGCACTCTCCATTTACTGAGGCCAACGGCGGTATCTAGAGCGACCACACCCATTAACCCCGGAAAGGACAAAATAGGCACACAACACTCCCCCACAAAGTAGGCGGCCGTTGAAGGAATTTCGGGGAAAACTTCCCTGGGGGTCTTGCCTGCTACTGCTGGGCCGTAGACAAGTGGAAGTATGTACGTTTCCCCTTCAATGAAATAACCCGTAACCCCAAATCTACACCAAACCACCTGGAGTTCGACAAACTCTTCCCCTATTATAGCAGGGTACTTGTGGGGACCAATCTCCAACCCGCGGGGAACGACGAAGTTGGGCCACCATACTTCGAAATCACAAGGCACTCCTACAGTTTCCCACCCTGGTGCAACTTCTTGCGGAATTGGGGTGTAGAAAATTCGAAAATAACCCTGTGCAGGGTGGGTATAGAACTTTCCAACAAGCATGCTCGGTGGCGGATAAACCCTCGTTTCTACACACCTCAGCGAGCCAAAGTCCGTCGGGAGGGCGTGTAGGTTGCCAGCCCCTTGATGGTGTGTCAAAACGCACGAGAGAAAATACGGGAAAAACCGAGAGGCCAGTCCTACTTCCCTGAAGTTCTTTTCGGCGGTACTAAAGACCACCTCTTTACCCGTTCTTCTCAGCCATTCGCCTACTTCTTGCAACCCAAAACGGTGGAGATTCGGGTTTAGTTCCCCTCGGGTTGTCTGAACCGCCTCATTCCAGCCAGGGAGGGTATGAACCTTAACTTCTTTATTCACTCTTGGGCACCTCCGGCGGACGAACGCGGACGAAATAAAACTCTATTTCGTCCGCTAACCCGGATTATATGATATCACACGGAACAAGTGAAAAGGAGGGAATTATGTGCAGCGGCGAGCGGCAAAATTGGAAAATCTCCCAAAATTGGCTTTTAGTCCAACGGAGGCAGCATACGTTTTGGCCTTAGGACGCACCAAAACGTACGAATTGATCGCCCAGGGGCGGCTGCGTTCCATCCGTGTTGGGCGTCGCCTACTAATACCTGCTGAAGCGATTAGAGAGTTTCTAACACAGGAGATAACAGGGAAAAAAGACGGTGGTACGCGAAGCTTTGCGTAAGTGGTTTGAGCGCGGTGCCCGTATTTAACGCAGCGCGGCGCACTGGACCGGTGCGCCGCCACTGGGAAAAAAACCCGAAGAAAGGGGGCTTCGCTTCATGAGGATTATACTACAAAAAGCCTCGCTAAATCCACCACGAATCTTTCTTTCCATCGAGTTTCATCCTGGCCAATTCCTTATGAAAACCCCCACCTTATCATTCATGCTGCCGGCGGCTGCCGTGGGGGGTGCGACCAATGACGTTACAGGATGTCCTTCCCCGTTTGAGAGATCCTAAGCCCGACGGCAAAGGCGGCTGGTGGGCGTTCTGTCCCTGCCACAACGACGGCGCGAAACGGGGACGCCGAAGCCTGCGAATCACCGAAAAGGACGGCAAGGTCTTGCTTTATTGCTTCGCCGGGTGCGAGTTTAAAAACATTGTCGCAGAACTTGGCTTAAAGGCCGAACGGCACCAGGAGGAACCTGAAGCCATCTATTCTTATACCAATGAAAGCGGCAAGCTTCTCTTTGAGGTCCTGCGTTTCCCAGGCAAACGATTTGTGCAGCGGCGGCCTGACGGAGCGGGTGGTTGGGTTTACAACCTGAAAGGCGTCCGTCGGGTGCTGTACCGCCTGCCGGAGGTGCTGGCGGCGGTAAACGAAAACCGGACGGTCTTCATTGTCGAGGGGGAAAAGGATGCCGACAACCTGGCCCGCTTAGGCTTGGCGGCGACAACGGTCCCCGGCGGTGCCGGAAAGTGGCGGCAGGAATATTCGGAAGTTTTGCGTGGTGCTGACGTGGTGGTCCTTCCCGATAACGATGAGCCTGGCCACAAGCACGCCGAACAGGTGGCGAAGTCGCTGCACGGTGTCGCGGCCCGGGTGCGGGTGCTGGAGTTGCCTGGCCTGCCAGAGAAAGGCGACGTTTCGGACTGGCTGGCGGCTGGCGGAACAAAAGAGGAACTGCTACAACTCGCGGCTGAGGCCCCGGAGTGGGGACAAGCCCCGGAGCAGGAGCCGGACTCCGTTTACTCAGAATGGTTCGAACTTTTTAAAGGGACGGAATACACGGTCAGTGGCGGTTATCTCTGTCACGTCCGGGAGACAAAGGAAGGCCGGGAGCTTCGCTATTTAGCTAATTTTATTGCGAGGCCGGTTCGAGAGATTTTTAAAGACGATGGGGCTACCACCGAGATTAACTTCGAGATCGAAGGGCTTTTAGCCGGCGGCCGGCCGCTTCCGTCAGCCGTCGTTCCTGCTTCGCGGTTTGCCTCTCTCTCCTGGATCTCTGAAAAATGGGGCCTGGAAGCCAATATCGAACCCGGAACCACCGCAAAAGACCGAATACGGCATGCTATCCAATCTCTGGCGCGGTCCGGTGTCGAGCGGAAGGTTGTTTACACTCACATCGGCTGGCGGAGGATCGGCGGGAAATGGTGCTACCTGCACGCCGGCGGGGCGGTCGGTGCCGAAGGTGTCCTTGTAGAACCAGACAGTGACAGTCTAAAACGGTATGTATTACCGGTGGACGGGAGTGTCGAAGAAAGCATGCGGGCGAGCCTGCGGCTGTTAGAGATCGCGCCCCCGGAGATGATCCTGCCCCTGTGGGCGGCGGTGTGGCGGGCGCCGACCGCTTGTTTGCTTTACCCGACCCTAACCCTGTGGCCCTACGGTTCAAGCGGTGCGCTTAAATCTACTAAATGCGCCTTAGTTCTCTCCCACTTCGGCGGCCCCTTTGATAAGGACAACTTACCCGGTTCGTGGCTCTCCACCGACAACGCTTTAGAACGGCTGGCTTTCTTATGCCGGGATGCCCTGCTGGTTATAGACGACTATGCGCCGGAGGTTCACCGGCAGGAGGCCGCCGTCCTGGAACGGCGGGTCAACCGGCTGATCCGGCAAATTGGAAACCGTCAAGCAAGGGGGCGGCTGTATGCCGACCTGCGGCAACGGCCCGACTTCATCCCGAATTGCCTGCTTATCAGTACCGGGGAGCAGTTGCCGTTGGGTGTCGGTTCGGTGGCGGCCCGGATTCTGCCGGTGCCGTTCGACCGGGAGAAGATCGACTTGGCCCGGCTGACGGCGGCCCAGGCGGAAGCACACCTGCTGCCCCAGGCAATGCGCGGCTATCTGCAATGGCTCGCGCCACAGATGGATACGCTGGTAAAAACCCTACCCGAACGCTTCCGGGAACTGCGGTCTAAGGCCACTGTGGAGGGACACGCCCGGCTACCTGAGGCCGTAGCCCACTTGCAGGTAGGGATGGAGCTCGGCCTGCGGTACGCGGTAGAGGTCGGCGTTTTAGGCGAAAAGGAAGCGCAAGAGTGGGAGAATCTTTCCTGGATTACCCTGCTTACTCTGGCGCGGGAGCACGGAAAGCTTTTGGAAGAAGAAAGGCCCGTAGTGAAATTTCTGCATACTCTGGACGCTATTTTCACGACTGGGCACGGCCACCTTCGCCAGCGGGTGACAGGCGAAAAGGGCGAATTCGGCACCGATGGCGACCTTCTTGGCTGGTATGATGCTGACGGTTTATACCTGATACCTGAAGCGGGCTGGCGGGCGGTGCAAGAGTATTTGCGAGCTTCCGGTGGCTTCCCGATCCGGGAGCGGACGCTGCGGGATGCACTTCTAAAAGAGGAGATTTTAGAGCCGGACGAAAAAAGCGGCAAGAAAACGAGGGTCGAATGGTGCGAAAACAAATCGCGGCGAGTCCTGACCCTGAAAAGAAGTTTATATGACTCTCTCTTAGAAAAAGGTGTAAGAAGTGTAAGTGGGGCCGAAGATGCGGACGCGGTGCCGTTTTGAGCCTCACCCCTTAGGTGTAAGTAAGTGTAAGAAAAGGTGTAATGAAAGCCCTCGCCTTACACTTTCCATTACCCCTTCTTACACCTTGGGGGTAAGGGAAAACCCTTAGAGCCGCAAGCATTTGAGCAATTCCTTACACCTATTACACCTTTTCATGGACAGAAGGAGGCAATTTATATGAGCAGGTTTGTATCGAAACCAACCACGCTTTACCGGCAGACGGTTGACCTTTTGCGACAGCTCGAAGAGACTGAAGGCAAGGCAGAACGAGCATACGCCGAGGCCGTTTGGGAACGATACCGGGACGCCTGGGCGAAGCGCCACGGCCTGAAGCAAACAAACGGGCACGTTTGCGTCAGGCGTTTGCTGGCCGGACGGTGCAATAGGATGAACTGTATTTTCCCGCCGGCCAATGATCATCACAGCCTATGGCTGCGGGGAGGGAAACCTGCGGTGTATGTCTTTCAGCCTTACGGTCTGAGTCACGAGCAGTTGTGCGCCCTCGTGGGATTTGCAGAGGAACATGGTTTGCGGCTGAGGGTTGACACGTTCCCCGCCTGGCATTTCCCCGGTGCGGTGCTCTGTGTGGAACTGTGGTTGCCTGGGAAAGAAGGTTTTTAATGATGAGAGTGCTTTACATCGGCCCAGGCCCGGACGATCCCGATCCTGGCCTGGCGCTCCGGGCGCGGTGCAACTTATCGGTGAAGCTGAAAAAGGACACGGCAAAGATTAAGTGCCCTTACTGTGGCGGCAAAGGGAAAGCGAAATTCCGTCCCGGCAGGGTGCGGCGGATGGTGATTCGTCATAAAAGCTGGTGCCCGGTGCCGGTAGATGGCTCCTGGTGACGGAGGAGGTGGATTGCCGATGCCCGCTACCGCGAAGAGGTGATCATCCCGCTTGGCCGGGGCTGTATAGCCATCTTGACGCCGGCGGAGGCAAGCCGCTTGCTGGCCCAGCACCCGGAACTTTGGGAGCGAGCCGTCAAGCGCGGCAAGCACCGGCGGCGGGCGGAGAAGGACGCCAGCAGGCAAGGGAGTTGGCCGGCCGCTTCCGGGGAATCTCTTTCGCCTGGGTTTCCCGGGAGGAGAACCGGGAGGCGGACCGGCTCTCCCGCCTGGCCTACGAGGAGGCGAGGGGCGATCCGCCAGGCCGAAAACGCGAGAAAACGCCCCAAAAAGCCGCCGGCGCACCCGGAAGGTAGAAAGGTATTGCCGCCCGGTTAGAGGCGGCTTAGAAGGCAAATACGGAGGCGATGTCAATGGCGAGGCGGTACGGCAGGGCGAAGCCTACTGGCAGAAGGAGAGGCCGGTCGAAGTGAAGACGAGGCGGCTGATCCTGCGACACTTCCCAAAGGCGGGCAAACTGCAGATCGCAAGCTACTTCACGAAGGACGGCCAGGAGACCGTGACCAAGGAGCAGGGCCGGGTTATTACCTGCTGCGGTAACGGTGGTACAATGAGAAAGGAGCAGGAGAGAGTAAAATGCCACGTAAACCAAGAAAATGGTATCTGATGCAACGCGGAATTAAATTGCCAGGGCTGACAGAGGAGGCACCGGAGGATGTTCCGCGGCCTATACCACCGCCGGTGGAGCCACCGCCAGTGGAGCCACCGCCGGAACCTTGGTGGCCTGTGACCGAGGTCCTACGGGTCCGCTGCCCTCTTTGCGGAATGATGCCTGAAGCCTTTCGCTTAGAGAAAAGCCCCTATGAAATAGAGGTGAAGCTTCAGCGGTTCGGCGGACGGCTGAAGGGAGGCCGGGGTTTTATGGTTTACGAGGCAGCATCTGAAGAAAAGGCTGCCCCCATCAGGGAAAAACTTCAGCAGAAGCTTGCCGAGCTTTGCCGTAGGCTGAAAGGAGAGGGTTGAAAATGCCGCGAGGCGCGAAGATTGCCCTTTATGTTTTGTATTCACTCTGCGTGGTTTTGGGTATCGCAAACCTGGTATTGCTTTGCATACGGTAGGAGTGTGGTTCTGGTGGAAGAGCGCGGTGTTTACCAGGTTCCGGGGCAGGACCGGGAGGAGCGCCTGATTACGCTGGAGGTTGGCGGGCGCCTGCTTTTGCTGACCGAGGCCGAAGTCCTGTCCCTGCTGGCTCACGACCTGCGGCTTGTACAGAAAGCACTGTTACGGGGTGAGAGCGGATGGCGAAAGAAGCTTTTGTTAACCTTTACCGGTGCCAGCGGCTGAAGAATCTCCACGGGCTGCGGGTTGACTCAAGCCTGCTGCGGGCGATAGAGGTCCTGACCGAAGCAGCGGCGGAGAAGAAAAGCGAATACGGAATGGTTCTCTGCCGCCAGAATAAAAGCCTGACGTACGGCCGGTCCTGCGAAGGCAAGGAGTGCGTTTACCAAGGTTACGACTGCATCGGCAACAAGGGAGAGGTTCTCGGCAGGATGCGGGCGGTGACGGTGCAGCCCCCTTACCAATCGCCGGAGGTTACGGTCCGGGATCTTCTCTTTGCTGCGGCAGAGAGCTACGCAATGAAGAAACCTCAGACGGTCTGCGCGTGCAAGTATTCGCCCGACATCCGGGTGAGCGAGTGTACCTGCGCTGCGCCTAAAGACACTGAAGCAGCGGGCGAAATCACCAACCAGGCGGGGAAGCTGCCGCCGGAGGCCCCGGCAAAGGTGCGACTTAAAGGGTATGACCGGCTGGTTAAGGAGACCAGGTTCACGGTGGCCGAGGCGGCGCGGTTTTGCGAATAACAATTGAAGGCAAGTCACTTCCTTAGCGACATTGATTTACCTCCGGAGGATGTCCCGAATTTCGTAGAAATTGAGGTGGCGGTCCCTGGACCCCATTTGTTATAAATGGGGTTAAGGAGAAAAACCAAAATAAGGAGGGACCGCCAATGTCAGCATACCACAAAAATGGAGCTACTGAAAGGGATATTCTTTTGCCGGAAAGGGTCGAAATCGGCCTTGCAGAGATCGGCGCAACGGTGAAGGAGGGGCTTTTGGCCTTGGCTGTCGGGGTTGGTTTCCAGGTGCTCCAGGCGATGATGGAAGAGGAGGTAAACCAGATCGCGGGTCCCAAAGGAAAGCACCAGCCGGGAAGAGAGGCCGTGCGCCACGGGAAGGAGAAGGGCTACGTAATTCTTGGTGGGCGCAAGGTAAGGATCAAGCGTCCCCGGGTGCGCTCTACCGCAAACAAGGAAATTCCGCTGGTCACCTACACCACCTTTCAGCAAGAGGACCCTTTAGAGCAGGCAGTTCTGGAACGGGTGCTCTATGGCTTAGCCTGCCGTCAGTACCGGCACGGGCTGGAGCCCGTAGGTAGCATAGTAGAAGCTATAGGCACTTCGAAAAGCGCGGTCAGTCGCCGGCTAATAAAGGGGTTGGAAAGGGCACTGGAGGAACTCCTAAACCGTTCCTTGAGCGGACTCGACCTACTGGCGTTGATGATCGATGGCGTGGTTGTGGCGGAACATACCGCAGTGGTGGCCCTGGGCATTGACGGCGATGGTCACAAGCACATCCTGGGTCTCTGGGAAGGGGCTACCGAGAATACCACTCTCTGCCGCAGCCTTTTGAGTGACTTGGTAGCACGGGGGCTCCGGTACGAGCAGGGTATCCTGGTGGTGATCGATGGTTCCAAAGCCCTGCGGGCAGCGGTGCGGGACGTCTTCGGCGACAAAGCGGTGGTGCAACGCTGCCAGGTGTGTTCGTCAACCAAAAAGTTGACCACCATGACAACGTAAAAATTGACCACCCTCTCGGTTAGGTATCTGTGGTAACAGATTGCCGTTGCTGACTTTCCCGGAACCGGTAAGACTCACCCTTAAAGAGCAGGATGTGCGCGTGATGGGTGAGCCGGTCCAGGAGCGCACCCGTCAAGGTGGCATCCCCAAACACCTCCGTCCAGCGGCTGAATTCGAGATTGGTCGTGATCACCATGCTGCCCCTCTCGTAGCGTGCCGCGCAGAACTGGAACAAGAGCGGTGCGCCGGGACCAAGATTGATGTAGCCCAACTCGTCCGCGATAACGAGATCAACCTTCTGCCAGCCCTTCAAGTACCTGGGCAAGCGATATTCCTGCTCCGCGTGTAAGAGCTCCTGGGCCAGATCGACCACCGGGATGAAGCGCACCCGGTAGCCGGCAGCAATAGCGGCCATCCCTAAGCCAATCGCCACGTGCGTCTTTCCCGTGCCGGAATTGCCGAGGAGAATGACGTTTTCTTTCTTCTTGATGAACTCGCCTTTGGCCAGGTGCAGCACTTTGGCCTTCGGCAACTCGGGCAGCAGCGTGAAGTCGAAGGCGTCCAGGGTCTTGGGGGCCGGAAACCGCGCCTGGGCCAGCCGGGCACGGATCCGGCTCTCGCGTCTTGAGGCCAGCTCCTGGGCCAGACAGGCGGCCAGGAAATCGACCGGCGTCCGTCCCTGGGCCAGAGCCTCCCGCGCGATGTCCCGGTAGGCGCGCCTTAGCCCCGGGAGCCTTAGTTCCTTGCAGTAAAGATCCACCAGGGCCTCGCTGGCGTTGCTCACCGGCTCACCTCCCGGGCCAAGGTGTCGTAGCGTGTGAGGTCGGGCGGCGCGACGGCGTAGGCCGCCAGCGTTTCGTTCACCGGCACCCGAGGCGGTCTGCTCTGGCCGGCGTTGAGAAGGAGCTGGCGCACTACACTGGCCGTTGGTGTTCCCAGGGCAAGAGCCTGCTCCAGCGCCGCCGTTAGAGCGGCGTGCGGGTACTCCCGGTGCAGCAAAAGGATCTCGGCCAACTCCCGGTACCCGTCAGCTCTCCCGCGGCAGAGGACTTCCCTGGCCCTGTCCCAGGCGCCGCCGAGCTGCCGCACCGCCAGCGCGTTCTTCGCCGCTCTTGGTTTCTGCGCCAGCACCGGGAGGTAGTGCTCGAGCTCCAGGATCGTTTGCCCGCGGGCGTAGCACCGCTGGTGCACAGCGATCACTTCTTCCCCCACCATAACCTGTACCCGGTCCCAGGTGGCAGAAACGATTACGGTCTGTCCCACCCAGCGGCAGGGCACGGAGTAGCGGTTGCGGTCGAAGGTTACCAGGCCGGTCCTGGAGACCACAGCCATCCGGGTGATGGCGCAGGTAAGCGGGTGGTCCGGCAAGGGGCGCAGGGCGGCTTGCTCTTCGGGCCATCCTGGCCGGTGTGCTCGGTCTCTGTTACACCAGTCCAGAAGGTGGGTGTTGAGTTCTTCCCAGGAGGCGAAGTCCCGCACCGGGACCAGGGCGTTGCGCCGCACGTACCCGACCAGGTTTTCCGCCGCGCCTTTCTCGTGCGCCCGCGCCGGGTTGCAGAAGTGGCTCTCAAAGAGGTAGTGCGCCCGTAAGTGAGCAAAGTACTCGTGTTCCTGGCGGTAGGGCCCGGCCAGGATCTTGACCACGGCCGTCTTCGGGTTGTCGTAGATGCACTGGGCAGGCACGCCGCCCAGCCACTCAAAAGCCAGCCGGTGCCCGGCCAGAAAGGCCTCCAGTTTCTCGGTGGGAAAGGCCTGGGCAAAACACACGCCACTCGCCCTGAGCCGCAGGCAGAAGAGGTGCACTACTGTGGATACCCCATTTATCTTTACCACTGCCTGTCCCCAGTCCACCTGGGCCTGTTCGCCCCAGTCGGCCGTGAGCGGAACATATGCCTCTGGGATCTTAGCTTTGAGCAGCCGGACAAAACGCCGGACGGTTGATTCCGCACCTGTGAAGCCGTATTCTTCCACCAGGCGGTCGTAGATACGCTTGGCCGTGTGTCGCTGTTTAGGCGGTGCCGCGGCATCGGCTTCAAGCCACGCCAGGATGATGGCACGGTAGGGGTCCATCACCGGAAAGGGCCGTGGCCTGGTCCGTCTGTACCGTGGCATCTCGGCGCTGGCCAGGGCCTTGCGCACCGACTGGCGGGAAATGCCGAGATTGCGCGCAATCTTGCGGATAGACCACCCTTCCAGGTAATGTTTCTTTCTGATAAACTCAATATCGACCATCTTGAGCAACTCCTTTTCCTCCCGTAAGCCAAGTGTGTCAACTTAAGCTTACAGGACGGGGTTCTCAGGGTGGTCAACTTTTTCGTTAGCGCCAGGGGTTAAACTGGTCAACTTTTATGTTAGCGAACACACCAGGTGCATAAGAAGCGCAATGTCTTAGAACATCTGCCTAAGAACAAGCAGGCCCGGGTCAAACGGCGGCTTAACGCCGCGTGGCGCGAGAATAACCCCACTAAGGCAAAGCAGAAACTCCTGTGCCTGGTGGAGGAACTGGAGAAGGACTATCCGGGGGCAGCAGCCAGCCTCCGGGAGGGTCTGGAGGAAACCCTCACGGTTCAGCGTCTGCGATTACCTGGACTTCTTCAAAGGAGCCTTTCCTCTACCAACATTGTGGAGTCAGCCTTAGATGGGGTACGGCAAACCGCGCGGAACGTGAAGCGGTGGTCGGGTGGTAAGCAGGTACTCCGGTGGGTAGCCGCCGGGCTTCTGGTGGCTGAAAGCCGGTTCCACCGCTTGGCCGGATATAGAGAGTTCCCCCTTTTACGAGTGGCTCTGCAAAGAGAAATGCTTCGGAGAAAGGATGGTGATATTTTACCTGCCTACGCTACAGCGTGAAAAACAGAGAAAGGGGCTGTCACCGAAATTCTACGAAGGTAGGGACAAGCTCTAGTATGGGGTTCCTTTCCCCGTAGCACAGAGCCGGGTCCTTTGGGCATTGTAAAAATTCCCTCCCCGAAAAATTCTGAAATTACTCTTATGGACGCGCGGGTAATTAAAATATTGGCTAACTAGTCTCCAATCCCAACAAAAAAATAAGGGTGAAATCCGTAAAAACGCTTACAGCAACCGTTAAATTCGGCTTACTTTTCTTCCCATTCCCTTATCTCCGCCCCCAGTTGTTGGAGCGTCTCCTTCACCTTGCTATCCAGGGTGGTGCGGTCGAAGCCGGCTGCAGATTCTGCTTTGATCTCGATGATGATTTCGGGGTCGGAACCGGCCCCTTTTAACGGGCGGATGACACCGGTGACGATATGGGAGAGTTTGTCCCAGGGAACGGCGGCTTTAATGGCTACCTGCGTGATCCGGTGGGGCACAGGAAACCCCAGTTGCTCTTCCTCGGTGGCTGAATCCGGACGGGTGCCGGGCTCCGGCTGTTCTCCCCCCGGCGGGTAAACCACCCCGCCGGAGACTATTCCGGTCGTTTCCCCACTCGCCGTTACTCCTGCTTCGGCCTTTTTCTTTGCCGCTGCTTTCTCCGGCCGCAGAACCAGAGCATCCAGCGGCAGGTCCGGAACAGCCTCGTCGAAGTATACGGTGGTACCTATCCGGACACCGAGAAGGCGGTTCTTGACCCCCTGTTTGACCGCTTCCACAAGCACGTCTTCGCTTTCCAGGCAGGGGAGCCCCGGCGTTTTCAAAAAAAGCTCGTAAATCTCCTGGACGCTTTTTTCTTCTTCCTCACCCCTGAAAGCGCGCTCCAAAATCAACTTGGGTGTAACCGAGGCCAGGATTCGTTCTTCGTTCTTGAGGCTCTCAAATATCCGGCCGGAAAGCGACTTTTCTCCCACGGTAGGCAGGCCGATGTCCCGCCAGATAACCGCTCCGTTCCCGTACCAACCTACGTGCCGGTAAGCGGCAATCATCTGGAAGGGAAGGTCCTTTTCCGCCTGCTTCAGCTTTGTCTGGACCTCTTCCCGGGCGGATGCGGTAAGGGAAAGGCTCTTGTCCTGCGCTACCTCCTGAAGCGCTAAGAACCGCCGCAAAAACCTCTCCAATCCCGCGTATGCGCCCGGGTCAAAGGCGACGATAAACAGGGTATTCCGGTAGATGCGAAAAGCGGCGCCGGCGTTATCCAGCAAATCCTTGGCGAGGTCCTGCGTCTCCTGCCTACCGTACCTCAGTTCCGGTCCCAGGAAGACAATCTTGAGCCGTTTGCTGTCGGGGACATCGCCGGAACTCCGCGGCCAGAGATAAACATCACAGGGAGCGCCTTTCGCGATTTTGGACAGGTGCTCCTGGAGGGCCTCCAGGATCCGGTCGGCCTCAACCGCTTCCTCTTTGTCCACGATTACCCGGTTCAGGTTAGGCTGGTTTTTAAAGGAATACAAATGCTTTTCCCGGTGGAAATACCAGAGTGATTCTTCGAGTTTATTTACGGCATCCCCGACGATGGTGGAAGGAATTCCTTCCCGCAAAAGCGCCACTCTCAGCCAGGGCAGGGTCACGCCCCGGCGCTCCGCCCCGCTGAAGGAGTAAAGGAAAACGGCGGTGGCCAGGCCGCGGGCGATACCATACTTCTCGTATTCGCTGCCCATCTCTCGGTCGATCTGCACCGCTTTACCAGTGACGTCGGCGCTGATGATGCTGTCGTACTCGCCGCCGATGTGTTTGAGAAACTCCCGCCTGATCGGCGTACTCCCCAGATCAACAAGCGAAGACTGGATCAGCGGCGAGAAAGCCTTTTTCTCATAAAGATTACCTACTACCTGGGCCAAAAGCCGCAGAACGCCCCGCGTCCGCTGGAAGGTGGGAAACGACCCCCACCGCTCGTAAAGGACATCAATAAATTCCGGATGAAAGGGGTAAGCCCGCTCGATCTTTTCCCGGTAAGCCGCCTCCCGCACCTCGCCCGGAACATCGTTCCCCAGAGCCTGATAGAGCTTGAAATACTCCTCCGCTACCTGGCGATGGACTCCTGGATCGCCTAATTTCTCAAAGAGCCGTTTGCGGACGACCTCGTAAATCTCTATCCCCCGTACCGGGTCGTAAATGCTTTCCACCCGTCCCGACACTTTCTGCAACCGGGCGAAGGCCTTCTCCGCCTCTTCGTCGTAATGCTCGAGAACGCTTGCCGGTAGGGTCAGCACCAAAACGGAGTTTTGAGAAGCGGCTACGGTTTCCGAAAGCTCATGAAGAAACTCCAAGGTCTGTCCCTGGGTAATCTTCTCTATCTTCTCTACCCGGTTGGCTTTGACAACATATGCAAGAAGTTCGTCAATCAGGATCAATGCAGGGCCGCTTCTGGTCAGAACCTCTTTGAGCCTGTCTTTTCCGGGTGATACCCGTTTCTCATCGTGTTCCTTGACCACGTCGTAGCAGCCAAGCTGGCTCGCGATCTCACCCCAGGGAGTCCTTCCTTTCACCGGATCGGCCGCCGTCCCCACAAAAGCCGCCACCCGCACCCCAGAGAATCCGGCGATACCCGCTGCCAGTTCCTTAACCTGATCTAAATGGTTGACTGCGGAAAACGACTTCACCAAATGATAAAGGCTTATGAGGGCGTGGGTCTTGCCGCCGCCGAATGGGGTCTGGAGCTGGATCACCGGGTCGCCGCGCCCGCTGATAAGGCGTTCCAGCACGTTGCGGGCGAGGTTTTTCAGTCCCGCGGTCAGGTACGTTTTGGCGAAAAAGAGGCGCGGGTCACGGTACTCCTCCGGCGCCGTCCCGCTCAACACGTCGCCTAAATCGGCGGCGAAGACCGCCTCACTGAAAGACTTTTCCCGGATGTCTTTGTGGGGCGTAACCACCTGCCACCAAGCCGGTAGAGTCATTTCTATCACCTCGCTAATCATTTAAAAGCCGAACGACTGTTGGCCGCTGCCGTTAACGGCCTTCTGGTAGCTCTCCCTGCCGTAGAGGAAGCCCTGGAGCATCTGTTTTTCCTTGTCTCCCTCGGGCAGGACATCCGAGATGGCCTGCGCCACCCGCCAGAAGGCGTTGTTCTGGAGATGCCCCGTTGCCTGTAAAAGTTCAGTGATTTTCTGGCGCTGGTTTTTCTCCCAGAGGAGCAGGCAGGCGTGGAGCACATCCACCATAGTTGCAAACCTTTCTTTTTCCAGGAACCTCTTATCCCGCTCCTTTGGCCCCAGGACGCTGATGTACTCCTTATCCTTTTTGATGAACCCGCTGTTCCAGTGCTGCTCAAGCTCGATGCCGCAAGCGGAAGCCAGCAAGCGCGCCTCGTCGAAGAGAACCCTGCTGTGGTTGTACGTCCAGCGCCAGAGGAGGTAAAACCGGGTCGCGGCCTCAATCCCGCCGAGGCTTCCGTCCTTTAGGATTTTGGCCAGGGCGTATTCGCTGACTGTTTTACGAATTAGTTCCAACAGGTCTTTGGCCGAAACTTGCTCACCGGCGTAAGTTTCCACCCTTTCGTACCGGCCGAAGACCTCTAAAGCGGGACCGATGGCGGCGATGAAGAAGTCGCTGCCGCCGATCCCCTCGTTCCAGAACTGGTCGAGCTTCTGGCGGATACGCTCCTCCAATTCTGGTTTAATTTCGTTGAAGTAAGCGGTCTCTTTCTTGCTTCGCTTGCGGCAGACCATATAGATGGATGACGCCAGGGCCGCGGATTCCTTAGCCCGCAGGCGCGCCTTCATTTCGGTATGCAGCGGCCAGGAGGCGATAAGGTAGAGACCGGAGTCCAAGAGGGCGCCGATAATAGTCTCCCAAGCCGCGGTGGTCTTGTGGGCGAAGACGATGACCGCGATACCATCAGGTTTGAGCACCCGGCGGATTTCGGAAAAGGCTTTGGTGATCATCTCCTCAAAGAACTTCTTGCCGCCTTCAAACCCACCCTCGCCGTGGGAGTAAGCCACGATTTCTTCCGCCTTAGGGGTAAGAGGAGTGGCGAAAAGGTCGGGGTAAAGGTCTCCTATAGTCCGCTTGAGCCACACATAAAAGAAATCGGAGAGGTAAGAGTACGGCACGTTGTCGTAGTAGGGCGGGTCGGTGACCACGGCGTCAAAGTAGTTATCGGGGTAGGGCAGCGCGGTGGCGGACGCCTGAGTGACAGTGGCTGGGATTTGAGAAGTTTGACTTGCATGTTCAATCCACTTTTCATTTTTCTCACATGCAGTTGGCCAACCAGCAGCTTCGGGGTTGAATGGATTTGATTCAATATAATCCCAGCACATAGGTAATGCTTGTCTTCCGAATGTATGAACTACCCCTCTTCCTCCAGTAACGTTTAGAACACATAAAACCGAACCAAAATCCGCTAACCTATCCACCCCCAGCGCCAGATACGTCACCACCGCCCGGGCGTAATCCTCCTCGTACCCCTCCGCCAGCATTTTTTCATGCGCCTGCCGCACCTTCTCAGCAAAGGTGATCAGCGCTAACTTCTGGCGGGGGTTGAAGAGGTCGCCCCACTTCAGAATTCCATACCTTTGAACCCGAAAACCTAATGTATCCTTCGGCGGTAACTCTTCATCCGGCACCGGGTCGAAGCCCCACTTATCCCAAAGCTCCTCCCGCTTCTGTTCCAGATATCGCTCGGCTTCCCGGAAAACCTCCATGTCCTTTTCCGTGGCCAGCCGGTAGGTCTTCCCCTGCCGGCCCGGGTGGTGCAGGACTACCGCCACCATTCGCTGGCCAGCTCGGCCTTCCTGAAACTGGTGCCGCACCTCTTTGTCGGATAAGCCGCTGCCGCAGCAGGGGCAGATCACCCTCGCCCGGGCAACGGTTCCTTCCTCGGGATTAAAGTCAACAGCCGCGCCTTCCGCGACTTCAAACTCTACCCTGTTGCCCCGCGGCACAATGCGCAGGGCCACCTCTTTGTTATCCTTCTTGGCCAGCCAGGTCTGGCGCATCAAACTCAAGTTTGACAGTTAAAAATCACAAACCCAGTAATCATGGGCATTCTGCGCCCTGGGAAGGAAGTGTACCACCACACCCCTCCTTTGGGGTAGCATCCAGGTGTAGCACCTGGGGAGGTA